>NZ_CP039865.1:3229166-3893333 GCF_005160265.1 Phreatobacter aquaticus
CTGACCGGCGGCTGGTCACCATGGTGCAGGAATTGCGGGTCTCGATCCATGCCCGCTGGCTGTCCCGCAGCGATTGCCCTGCGACTGCCTGCGCCCGGCCACCGGCCGCCCGATAGGCCGCCGCAACCGAGCGGTCCAGCCCATGCAGCGAGGGATTGGCGCAGATGACATATTCCGCGCCGACCAGGTCGGGCGTGCAGCGGAAGCTGGGGCCTGTCTGGGCGAGGGCGGGTAAGGCGACAAGTCCCGACAGGCAGGTCATGGCGGCGAGAAGGAAGCGCTTCAACACGTCAGTCTCCGGCGAAGGTGAAGTCGGAAGGGACTCAGTGCGCGACAACCCGATGGTAGCGCCGTCCGAGTCCGGTCAGGATCTCGTAGCCGATCGTGCCGGCGGCCTCCGCGATATCGTCGACGGTGATTCCGTCGCCGATCAGGGTCGCCAGATCGCCGCGCCGGATCAGCCCGGCTTCGGTCACATCGATCGCCAGAAGGTCCATGGATACCCGGCCGGCCAGCGGGCAGACGACGCCGTTGACCCTGGCGGAAGCGCCGGATTTCCGATCGGTGGAGCCCGCGCCGCGCAGATAGCCGTCGGCATAGCCAACCGAGACAATGGCTATGCGCGACAGATGCGGGGCGCTCCATGTCGCGCCATAGCCGATCGTCTCGCCAGCCCGCACTTCGCGCACCTGGATGACCGGGGCCGCCAGCGTCACCACGCCCTCCAACGGCTCGCGGTCGGCGCGAAAGCGGCCGCCATAGAGCGCGATGCCCGGGCGCACGAGATCGTGGCGGGCGGCGGCGCCGAGCGTGCAGCCAGCCGAATTGGCGAGCGAACCCGGAACACCGGGGTAAAGACCGCGAACCTGTGAAAACCGGTCGATCTGCTTCGGGGTCAGGATATGGCCGGGCTCGTCGGCGCAGGCGAGATGGGTCATCACCAGCGCCGGCTCGAAATCGAGGTTCTGCGGACCTGGCTCGGCGAGCAATGCCGCCTCGGCGAGGTCGAGGCCCAGCCGGCTCATGCCGGTGTCGACGTGGATGGCTGCAGGCAGCCGCCTGCGGACCGTACGGCAGAAGGCCGAGAAGGCCTCGATCTCGTCCCGGCTGCCCAGCACCGGACGGATGTTCAGGCTGGCATAGAGGTCGAGCGCACCCTCGAACAGACCGTTCAGGATGTAGATCACCGCCTCAGGGCAGACCTGGCGCAGGCGCCTGGCCTCGCTCGGATGAGCAACGAAGAAGGTCCGTGCGCCGGCAGCAGCGAGCGCCGGGCCGGTGGTCTCGATGCCGGTGCCATAGGCATCGGCCTTCACCACCGCTGCGCATTCGGCGCCGGTCGTCATCCCCGCGATCCGCCGGTAATTGCGGGCGATGGCGGCGAGGTCGATCGTCAGCCGGGCTCCGGCTTCGCTGGCGGCAATGGTCATGATGCTATTCAAACCGTTCCGGCAGGCGTTCGTCCTCGGCGAGGTCCGAGAACCGGGTGACATTGGCCTCGAATTGCAGCGTGACTGTGCCGGTCGGGCCGTGGCGCTGCTTGCCGATGATCACTTCGGCCTTGCCATGCACACGGGCCATCTCATCGCGCCACTTGATGTGCTCTTCCGTGCCGGGCTTCGGCTCGCGGCTCTGCAGGTAATATTCCTCGCGAAACACGAACATCACGGCGTCGGCGTCCTGCTCGATCGAACCGGATTCACGAAGATCGGACAGCTGTGGGCGCTTGTCGTCGCGGCTTTCCACCTGACGGGAGAGCTGGGAGAGCGCCAGGATCGGCACGTTCAGCTCTTTCGCCAACGCCTTGAGGCCCGTAGTGATCTCGGTCAGCTCCTGCACGCGGTTCTGGTTGTTCTTCGACGAGCCCGACAGCAGCTGGAGATAGTCGACCACCATGAAGTCGAGCCCGCGTTGGCGCTTCAGCCGCCGTGCACGCGCGGTGAGCTGGGCAATCGAGATGCCGCCGGTATCGTCGATATAGAACGGGATCTGCTGGATCTCGCGGGCGGCTTCCGTCAGCCGGTAGAATTCCTCCTCCTGGATGTCGCCGCGGCGGATCTTGTAGGACGAAATCTGCGCCTGCTCGGCCACGATACGGGTCGCGAGCTGGTCGGAGCTCATTTCGAGCGAGAAGAAGCCGACAATGCCGCCATTGACGGTCTTGTTGGTGCCGTCAGGCTCAAGATCGAACTTGTAGGCCTTGGCGATATTGAAGGCGATGTTGGTGGCGAGCGCGGTCTTGCCCATGGCCGGGCGGCCCGCGAGGATCACGAGATCGGAGGGCTGCATGCCGCCGAGCGTCTTGTCGAGATCGCGCAGCCCAGTCGAGATGCCGGAGAGCTTGCCGTCGCGCTGATAGGCTTGGCCCGCCATGTCGATGGCGCGGGTGACGGCATCGGTGAAGCGCTGGAAGCCGCCGTCATATCGCCCGGTCTCGGCGATGGCGAAGAGATTGCGCTCGGCCTCCTCGATCTGCACCCGGGGTGGCATGTCCACCGGCGCGTCATAGGCGACATTGACCATGCCCTCGCCGATCTGGATCAGGTTGCGCCGGATCGCCAGGTCATAGATCGAGCGGCCGTAATCCTCGGCATTGATGACAGTGGTCGCCTCCGCCGCCAGCCGCGCCAGATACTGGGCGACCGTCATGCCGCCGATGTCGAGCGTCGGGTCGAGGAAGGTCTTGAGCGTCACCGGCGTGGCGAGCTTGCCCGAGCGGATCAGCTGCGAGCCGATATCGTAGATCTTTTGGTGCAGGGGGTCGAAGAAGTGCGGCGGCTCGAGAAAGTCCGAAACCCGGTAGAACGCCTCGTTATTGACCAGGACAGCGCCCAGCAAGGCCTGCTCGGCCTCGATATTGTGCGGAGCCTGGCGGAACGGCAGGTCGGCGGAGCCGATGGGGCGCAGGGCGGGCAGGGCGGACATGACAGGCTTTCGACCGGACGAATGGGTTCGGGGCGATTGGTCTAGCAGGCCGGGGCGGCAATCGGCAGTCGGGGCGCTTCAAAAACAGTCGCCTCCACCCTTGATCATACTCTTGTGCTCGATTCTCACAGCCCACGAAAAGACCTGGCGCTGGAGCCCATTGGCCATTGACTCCCGGTCACACCCGTAGTCGCCCCCCAATCCCCAGGAGCCGGGCGATGCCGGATGTCAGGCCGGGAACACCTGACCAAGCAACGCTGTCCCGGATTGAAGCGTTGCCGATGTAAACGCCGCCAATTCACAGCTGGAAAATGGCGCATTTGGGCATTTCCTTGGCAACCGAACGTTAACACTAACGTGCGATCCCTTATGTGATCCCGCAAGTGCGGTGAACCATTCGTAAAAGGGGCGCCCCTCCAATGTTCAAGCGTATCGCACTTCCCGTGGCCGCCCTGGCGGCCTTCGCATCGTTCAGTAGCGTTCAGGCCGCCGATCTCGGCGGCGCCGTGCTGCGTGGTTCGGAAGTTGTGGCGCCTGCCTACGCGCCGGACATGTGGTCAGGTGCCTATGTCGGTGGCCAGATCGGCCTGCAGACCATCCACAATTCCGGCTCTCACAGCAACGCCACCAACGGCCCGCTGGCCGATGGCAATGGCACGCTGCGCTATGACTTCAACTACGATTACGCCAAGACCGGCTTCAGCTACGGCCTGCACGCTGGCTATCAGCGGCTGTTCAACTCGGTGCTGCTCGGCATCGAAGCCGACATCGAAGGTCCGATGAACGCCTTGTCGTCATCCTGGTACGCGGGCAATCCGGACTTCGGCGCCGGCAACTTCTACCAGCAGCGCATCCAGTCGAACTGGCAGACGTCGATCCGCGCGCGCTTCGGCTTCGTGCACCACGCCACGCTGTTCTACATGACCGGCGGCGTCGCCATCGCCAACTTCAAGTACTGCACCGTCATCGACTCCTGCCAGGGCAACGGAGCCCAGCACGTGGTCAAGTTCAACTCGACCCGCATCGGCTGGACGGTCGGCGCCGGCTTCGAGCACAAGCTGAGCTACAATTGGTCGGTGCGGATGGAATATCGCTATTCCAACTACGGCTCGCGCAACTGCTTCTCGGCTGACGCCTGCTCGATCAACGCCAACTCCTCCGACATCGCCAACAAGGTCGAGAGCCACGCTGTGCGCGTCGGCGTCAGCTACCTGTTCGGTGCGCCGCCGGTGGCAGCTCCGATCATGGCTCGCTACTGAAGCCTCGAAGAGGGGCGCTCGCCGCCCCTCATTCGCTTCGTCCCACATGAAAACGCCCGGCCGATTGGCCGGGCGTTTTTGTTGATCTCTCCAAGGTGACGAGGGCTCAGCCCTCGTCGCTCTCGCCGCCGAACTCTTCCGGATTGAACGTCTCGAAGGTCGGTTCCTCGGCGCGCTGGGTCAGGTCCTCGCCCTGCACCTGGCGCTCGGCCTCGCCGGTCGAGCGGGCGACGTTGACGGTCACCTTGGCTTCGACTTCCGGATGCAGCACGACGGTCACATGGTGAAGGCCGATGGCCTTGATCGGCGTGGTCAGGTCGACCTGCGAGCGGGCGACCGAGATGCCGGCGGCGGTGATCGCGTCGGCGAGATCGCGGGCCGAAACCGAACCATAGAGGTGGCCGGTTTCGCCAGCCTGGCGGATCAGCACATAGGACGTGCCGTCGAGGCGCGCGGCAACGGCCTCGGCTTCCGACTTCAGCTCGAGATTGCGGGCCTCGAGCTGGGCCTTCATCGTCTCGAACTTCTTGCGGTTGGCTTCGGTGGCGCGCAGCGCCTTGCCGCGGGTCAGCAGGAAGTTACGGGCATAGCCCGCCTTGACGTTGACGACTTCGCCCATGTGGCCAAGCTTGGCGACGCGTTCGAGCAGGATCACTTCCATTGGTCTTCTCCTAGAGTGTGTCTGAAGGTGGTTCTAAAGGCTTGGCGGCGGCGCGCTGCGCCGCGACCGAAGGTCGAAAAGGGTGTCGGCAAGGCCGGCCATGGCGACGAAGATCATCGGCCAGCCGATCACGAAGGTCAGCGCATAAAGGAGGCCGAGCGCGAAGCCGCGCATGCCCCAGCCGCGCGTCATGTCGTGGGCGAGCGCAAATCCAGCCAGTGCGAAGATGGCGAGCCCGACCGACAGCACGATCACCCCGACATGTCCGGGCATTCCCGACAGGAACGAGAGGAGCGAGCCGAACAGCATCGCGCCGGCGGCGGCCTTCGGAAGGCGAAGGCTCGCCAGATCCGGCCAGGGGCGGGGCAGGCGGCCTGAGGCACGCACGATCTTGGCGGCGACATAGAGATTGAGGGTCGTGACAAAGGTCCAGATGATCGCCGCCGCGATCGGCAGGGCGACGGCCATGAAGGCGCCGAGCATCCTCTGCCCGTCGCTGGCCGGCAGCGCCATTGCCGCGAGCGCGCGATCGACCGACTGGCGCAGCGACGCCTGGTAGGCGTCGAAATCGAACCCGAACAGAACGACGATACCGAAAAGCGTCAGCAGCACCGCGCCGAGCCCGATGACGCTGAGGATCGTGCCGGGCTCGGACCAGCGGTATGGCTGGTCATCGTCGGACCGGGCCGGCAGCGTCGCCACCGTCAGGTAGGACAGGATCCAGGCGGGCAAGCCGACCGACAGGAAGAAGAAGACGCCAAGCTGCGAGCGCATCGCGATCGACAGCGCCAATGCGCCGATCGTGCCGGCGAAGGCGCCCGCATAATGGCCCCAGCCGAGGCCGGCGATCAGGACGGGGAGGGCGGCGAAATAGAACAGGACGAGCGCGATCGCACTCCCCGACGCAAGCGTCGCGAAGAGGAGGGCGGACGCCAGTCCGGCGCCGAAGGCGATGGCGAGGGTCGGTCCCATCGTCAGCTGTCCCGCTCGTGTCAGAGGGTTAGGGGCTCATTCCCCAGCTTCAGCCGCGGCGGGTCATCCCGGCACGGCCGACGATCAAAAGGCACTGCACGTCGAAGATGCGATGGGCGGAACCGGCTGGCGGCTCCGCCCGTCGTCAGATCACTTGATCACGTAGGGCAGCAGGCCGAGGAAGCGGGCGCGCTTGATCGCCTGGGCGAGCTCGCGCTGCTTCTTGGCGGAGACCGCCGTGATGCGCGACGGCACGATCTTGCCGCGCTCGGAAATGTAACGCTGCAGCAGGCGCACGTCCTTGTAGTCGATCTTCGGCGCATTCGGGCCGGAGAACGGGCAGGTCTTGCGACGGCGGAAGAAGGGGCGACGGGCGCCACCGGAAGCGGATGCGGCAGTCATGGTCACTCCTCCGTCGCGATAGCGTCGACAACCGGCTCGACATCGGCGCCGTCACGGTCACGGAACCGGCGCGGAGCGCCGCCACCACCACCGCCACCACCGAAGCCGCGGTCACGGCCACCGCCGCCACCGAAGCCGCGGTCACGATCGCCGAAGCCGCGCTCGCCGCGATCATCACGGTCGCGCTTCTGCAGCATGGCCGACGGGGCTTCCTCGAGCTCTTCGACGCGAACGGTCATGAAGCGCAGGATGTCTTCGTTGATCGACATCTGGCGTTCCATCTCCAGCACGGCGGCCGAGGGAGCGTCGATGTTCATCAGCGTGTAATGAGCCTTGCGGTTCTTGCGGACGCGGAAGGCAATGGACTTCAGACCCCAGGGCTCGACCTTGGGAACCGAGCCGCCATTGGCCTCGATCACTTCCTTGTACTGCGTGGCAAGCGCTTCCGCCTGCTGGGCAGTGACGTCCTGGCGCGCCAGGAACACATGTTCATAGAGAGGCATTCGGCCTGTCTCCGGTTCGAGTACCGCTTCTCGTCGGCGCGAAGCCCCTCAAGCCCTGGACAGGCCCGACAGTATTCTCGAAGGCGGAGACACCGGACGACGGCACCATAACAATGCCTGCAAGGCGGACCTTGCCGTCCGTTCAGCCACCAGCCGACCGAAGCGAAGCGCGGCTTATACGCGAAAATGCCGGGGTTTCAAGGGGTGACGCTGCCTTTGCCGGCAGCCGCGGCCTTGAAGGCCCGGGCGGTTGCGGCGGCTCCCACCTCGAACGGCGTGACATCCGACCAGAACCGCGCTTTGAACTTGGCCGCATCGACATGATAGGGCCGGTCCCACTGGAAGCGCATCTCGACCATTCCGCGCAGAAGCGGCACGAAAAGGCCGATCGCGGGCAGCAGCCACAAGGGCAGGGCGCTGATCTTCGGGGTCATGCCGATGGCGCGTGCCCCGATCTCCAGGATCTGGCGCGGTGTCAGCGTCGGCGCCGACGGCATGTGCCACACCTGTCCGAAGGCATCGTCGGTGGCGTCCAGCAGGCTGACGATGGCGCGGCCGACATCCGGCACATAGGCAAAATCGTGCGGCATGTCCGGCGGCGCGATGAGAAAGGCACGCTTGCCCCGCGCGATCGCACCGAAGCCGACATCGCCGATATGGGACAGGCCGACGCCCGGCCCATAGAAGTCGGGCGCCCGCAATGCGGCCACGCGCACCCGACCCGCGGTGGCAGCCGCCATCCATTGCCGCGTGATCTCTGCCCGCACCGCCGGCTTGGCGCCGAAGCTGGTGAGCGGCGTGTCCTCGCGCAGCGGCGTATCCTGCGGCCCGTACATGTAGAGATTGTCGAGGAAGACCATGCGGGCTCCCGCCACCTCGCAGGCTGCCAGCAGGTTTGACATGGCCAGCGGCCATGACTGGCGCCAGACCTCTCCATCATAGGCGAAGCCGATCGTCACCACGACCTGATCGGCGCCGGCCACGATGCGCATCACCTGTCCGGCCTGCAGCACGTCGCAGGCCACGAAATCGACGCCGTCAGGCAGTTCGGCCGGTCGGCTGCGCTGGGCGACGCGGACCTGCCGTCCCTGTGCGTGCAACCGCTCGACGGCGGCCTTACCAACCGGCCCATAACCAAACACCACGATCTGTTCGCTCATGTCGTCCTCCAAACTTGCGATGGATGACCTGTAAGGCGAGGCTGGTCATGACGAAAATGCATTGTTATCATCGTCACCATGCGTGAAGTGAATTTAGCCGGTGTCGACCTCAATCTCCTGCCGCCGCTGGAGGCCTTGCTGCGGCTGCGCAATGTCACCCATGCCGCAGCCGAGGTTGGCCTGAGCCAGCCGGCCATGAGCCGCGCGCTGGCGCGGCTTCGCCATCTGCTCGACGATCCGTTGCTGGTGCGCACCGGCGCCGGCTTCGTTCTGACGCCACGATCCCAGCAATTGCGGCCGGCCCTGGCAGCGGCTCTTGGCGACGTGCGGGGCCTGTTCCGGCAGCCCGACTTCGATCCGGCCGGTGAGCGGCGGATGTTTCGCATCGCCTGTTCCGATTCCCAGGCGATCCTGATCCTGCCGGCGCTTATGGCGCGGCTCGCCCGTGAGGCGCCCGGCATCGACCTGCGGCAGGTGTCCTATTCGACCGATATGGTCCAGCGTATGGAAGCTGGCACCCTCGACCTCGCCTTCGCTCTGTCGACGACACCCTTGCCGCCCGGCGCTCGCAGCGAGGTGGTTGCTCATGACCGGCTGGCGCTGATCATGCGGCGCGGCCACCCGTTGGCCGAAAGGCCTCTGACAATTGCTGATTATGCGGCGGCGGACCATGCCAGCATTGCGATTCTCGGCGATGGCCAGTCGGAGCTCGATGCGACCCTGGCCGCGTCGGGTGTCAGCCGGCGGATCGCGATGGTGACGCCGCACTTCGCGGCCGCGCTGGCGACAGTGGCGGCGACCGATCTGGTGACGACGCTGTCCCACGCCTTCGCGTCCCGCATGGCCGATGCCTTCGGCCTCGTCCTGCGCGAGCCGCCGCTGCCGGAAACGGCCATGACGGTAACGATCGTCTGGTCGCATCTGCGCTCGGGCGATCGCCTGTTGACCTGGCTACGCAGCCTGATCCGGGATGTGTCGGCGGAGGTGCATTCTGAGGGCGGAGCGGGCGCGTGAGCTAACATCGAGTTTGCGGCTCAGCGCCGTCTTGCGCTTGACTCTTGGGGCGCATCCCTCCAATCCCCCGCAACTCTTGAGATCGAGACGTTTGCGGGGAACGCCATGTCAATCGCACTCACCTTTCCCGGCCAGGGGTCCCAGGCTGTCGGCATGGGCAAGGCCTTGGCCGAAGCCTTCCCGCAGGCCCGCGCCGTATTCGACGAGGTCGATGCGGCGCTCTCGGAAAAGCTGTCCGCGATCATGTGGGACGGACCGATCGAGACACTGACGCTCACCGAGAACGCCCAGCCGGCCCTGATGGCGGTCTCCCTCGCGGTAGTGCGCGTGCTGGAAGCCGAGGCGGGCTTCGATATCGGCCGTGACGCGGCTTTCGTCGCGGGCCACTCGCTCGGCGAATATTCGGCTCTCGCAGCCGCCGGCACTTTCTCCATTTCAGATGCTGCCCGGCTTCTGCGCATTCGCGGCAAGGCCATGCAGGCGGCAACGCCGGTCGGCACCGGCGCCATGGCGGCGCTTCTTGGCCTCGACTACGAGGCGGCAGTGGCGGTCGCGGCCGAGGCGGCCCAGGGCGAGGTCTGCCAGGCCGCCAATGACAATGGTGGCGGCCAGGTGGTGGTCTCCGGCCACAAGGCTGCGGTCGAGCGCGCCTGCGAGATCGCCAAGGCAAAGGGCGCCAAGCGCGCGATCCTGCTGCCGGTCTCCGCGCCGTTCCATTGTGCCCTGATGCAGCCGGCCGCTGACGCCATGGCCGAGGCGCTCGCCAAGGTCACGGTCAGGGCACCCGTCGTGCCCGTGGTCGCCAATGTCCTGGCGGCCCCGATCTCCGCGCCGGACGACATCGTCAAGAGCCTGGTCGCCCAGGTGACGGGCACCGTGCGCTGGCGCGAATGCGTCGCTGCCATGGCCGGCCTCGGCGTCACGACATTCTATGAAGTCGGCGCCGGCAAGGTATTGTCCGGCCTCGTCAAGCGCATCGCCGATGGCGCCGCCGGCATCGCCATCGGAACGCCCGAGGATGTCGCCGCGTTCAAGACCGCGCGCCAGGGCTGAGAAAAGGACGTCGTCATGTTCGATCTGACTGGGAAGACCGCGCTTGTCACCGGAGCCACCGGCGGCATTGGTGGCGCCATCGCCAAGGCGCTGCATGGTCAGGGCGCGACCGTCGCGCTCTCCGGCACGCGCCGCGAGAAGCTCGAGGAACTGGCAGCCGAACTTGGCTCGCGCGCCCATGTCCTGCCGACCAACCTGACCTCCCTTGAGGAGGTCGAGGCGCTGGTTCCCGCAGCCGAAAAGGCCATGGGCGGGCTCGATATCCTGGTCAACAATGCCGGCATCACCCGCGACAACCTGTTCATCCGCATGAAGGATGAGGAATGGGACCAGGTGATCGCGGTCAATCTGACCGCCAATTTTCGCCTGACCCGCGCCGCGTCCAAGCTGATGATGCGCAAGCGCTGGGGCCGTATCGTCCAGATCACGTCGATCGTTGGCGTCACCGGCAATCCCGGCCAGGGCAATTACGCCGCCGCCAAGGCAGGCCTCATCGGCATGTCGAAATCGCTCGCCGCCGAGATCGCCTCGCGCAACGTGACGGTCAACTGCCTGGCCCCCGGCTTCATCGAAACGCCGATGACCGATGTGCTGAACGACAAGCAGAAGGAAACGATCCTGACGCGCGTTCCGGCCGGCCGGCTCGGCAAGGCAGATGAAATTGCGGCTGCAACCATCTATCTTGTGTCGGAGGAAGCAGCCTATGTTACGGGTCAAACCCTCCATGTAAATGGTGGCATGGCCATGATTTAACAGGCTTTTTTGCACAATCCCAGGCGCG
Organism: Phreatobacter aquaticus; assembly: GCF_005160265.1. NCBI lineage: Bacteria > Pseudomonadati > Pseudomonadota > Alphaproteobacteria > Hyphomicrobiales > Phreatobacteraceae > Phreatobacter > Phreatobacter aquaticus. The sequence goes on from NZ_CP039865.1 coordinate 3,239,897, forward strand.
CTAGTCAAAGCTTGGGGCCTGTGCTAGAGAGCCTTTCGGTTCGGGCGAGGGGCTTCCCGGAGCGATCCAGATTTCACGGCGAAGCGGTTCGCCACCCCCTAGACTTTGAAATGCCGACACCGCGTCCGTCGAGGGCGGTGCCCAATCGTCGGATGGAACGAGGATAAACTAATGAGCGATATCGCTGACCGCGTGAAGAAGATCGTCGTTGAGCAGCTTGGCGTCGACGCCGAGAAGGTGGTTACGGCCGCGAGCTTCATCGATGATCTCGGGGCCGACAGCCTCGACACGGTGGAACTTGTCATGGCCTTCGAGGAAGAGTTCGGCGTGGAAATCCCGGACGATGCCGCCGAGACCATCCTGACGGTGGGCGACGCCGTGAAGTTCCTCGAGAAGGCCGCCAGCGCCTGATCTTCGCATTCGCGACATCGACAGTCGACGTTAGAAGGGCCGGGGCGCATCACGCAGCTCCGGCTTTTCGCACGCAAGATTTGAATGGGATGAGGCGGTGATGCGGCGGGTGGTGGTGACGGGGCTTGGGATGGTGACGCCGCTTGGCTGCGGCGTGGAAACCACCTGGTCGCGGCTGATCGAAGGCCGTAGCGGCGCGAGCAAGGTCGACAATTTCGACGTTTCCGACATTGCCGCCAAGATCGCCTGCCAGATTCCCCGTGGCGACGGCACCGGCGGCACCTTCAATCCCGACGACTGGATGGAGCCGAAGGAGCAGCGCAAGGTCGACCAGTTCATCGTCTTCGCGATGGCGGCGGCCAAGCAGGCGCTCGACGATGCCAACTGGCATCCCACCTCCCGCGAGGACCAGGTCAATACCGGCGTTCTCATCGGTTCCGGCATTGGCGGCCTCGATGGCATTGCCGAAGCGGCCCTCATTTTGCGCGAGAAGGGCCCGCGCCGCATCTCGCCCTTCTTCATTCCCGGCCGGCTGATCAATCTCGCCGGCGGCTATGTCTCCATCGAGCATGGCCTGAAGGGCCCGAACCACGCGGTTGTCACCGCCTGTTCCACCGGCGCCCACGCCATTGGCGATGCCGCCCGTCTGGTCGCCTTTGGCGATGCCGACGTGATGGTGGCCGGCGGCACAGAATCGCCGGTCAGCCGCCTCTCGCTCGCGGGCTTTGCCGCCTGCCGCGCGCTCTCCACCGATTTCAACGAGGAGCCGACCCGCGCCTCCAGGCCCTATGATCGCGACCGCGACGGTTTCGTCATGGGCGAGGGTGCCGGTGTCGTGGTGCTCGAGGCCTACGAGCATGCCAAGGCTCGTGGCGCCAAGATCTATGCCGAAGTGATCGGCTATGGCCTGTCTGGCGACGCCCACCACATCACGGCACCCGCCGAGGATGGCGACGGCGCCTATCGCTGCATGCTGGCGGCTCTCAAGCGCGCGGGCATCTCGGCGTCCGACCTCGATTACATCAACGCCCACGGCACCTCGACCATGGCCGACACGATCGAACTCGGCGCGGTCGAGCGCGCCATCGGCAATGCCGCCTCCAAGGTGTCGATGTCGTCGACCAAGTCATCCATCGGCCACCTGCTCGGCGCAGCCGGTGCGGTCGAGGCAATCTTCTCGGTCCTGGCGATCCGCGATCAGATCGTGCCGCCGACCCTCAATCTCGACAATCCAAGCGTCGAGACGGCCATCGATCTGGTACCTCATGCCGCGCGCAAGCGGTCGGTGGAGACGGTTCTGTCCAACTCGTTCGGCTTTGGCGGCACCAATGCATCCCTCATCTTCCGCGCCGCTGCTTGAGGGCTGACCGCCTTTCGCCACAATCGCTTCGCATCAGTGACCTGATGCGAACAGCAACGAGTCAGAGCCCCGACGCATGAGCGATTATCCCGGTCAGAACCAGCCGCCGAACGGTTCGCGCCCGGCCATCAAGTCGCCGCGCGCAGCCCTTGAGCCGGAAGCAGCCCCGCCGGCGCCGCCTGCCTCCCGTCATGCCCGCAACCAGTGGGTTGTCATCGGCAACCTGATCCTGACGATTGCGCTTGTCGGCCTCGTCGGCTCGATGACGAGCTTCTTCTATGCCCGCCGCGCCTTCGTGTCGCCCGGACCGCTGCAGCAGGAACGCGCCGTGTTCATTCCGCGCGGCTCCAATGCCGAGCAGGTCGCCGAGATTCTCGAGCGCAACGGCGTCATTTCGTCGTCGCTGGTCTTCGTCGGTGCCGTCCAGCTCTACGGCGTGCGCGGTGACCTCAAATGGGGTGAATATCTGTTCCCGCGCCGGACCTCGACCGCCGAGGCCATGGCGATCGTGCTGGAAGGCAAGGCGATCGAATACCGGGTGACCATCCCCGAAGGCCTGACCTCCGAGCAGATCCTCGGCCGCCTGCGTGACAATGATGTGCTGACCGGCGACGTCGCGCGCATCCCGCGCGAGGGCTCGCTGATGCCGGACACCTACAAGTTCACCCGTGGCACGACCCGCCAGCAGATCGTTGACCAAATGGCGGCGTTCCAGACCCGCGCGGTCCAGCAGATCTGGGACCGCCGCGCGAGCGACCTGCCGATCCGCTCGCCGGAGGAAATGGTCATCCTGGCCTCCATCGTCGAGAAGGAGACCGGCAAGGCCGACGAGCGGCCGCGCGTCGCCGGCGTCTTCGTCAACCGCCTGAACCGTCGCATCCGTCTGCAGTCCGATCCGACCATCGTCTATGGCATTGTCGGCGGACGGGGCTCGCTCGGCCGCGCCATCAGCCAGGCCGATATCCAGCGCCTGACCCCTTACAACACCTACCAGATCGACGGACTGCCGCCGACGCCGATCGCCAATCCGGGCCGTGCGGCCATGGAGGCGGTGGTCAATCCGCTGCGCCACCGCGATGTCTATTTCGTCGCCGACGGCACCGGCGGCCACGCCTTCGCCGAGACGCTGGAACAGCACAACCGCAACGTCGCCAACTGGCGCCGCATCGAACGCGAGCGCGCCAATCCCGAGACGGTCCCGCCGGCGACCCCGCCGGCACCGGTCGCGCCCGGAGCGCCCCAGCGCTGAGGGCGACCGCTACCGGTCGTCCAGGATCGCCAGCGCAACCAGCATCAGCATGGCGGCCGGAACGGTCTTGACCATGCTGCCGACCGGATCGAGCCAGAGCTGCGGCGCAATCATCACCGAGCCGGCGAGATAGCCGACCGTCAGGCCGATGCCGGCGATCAGTCCGGCCCGGCTCCAGCGCCGCCAGGCGATCGCGCCGCCAATCGCAATATCGGCAAGACTGGTCGCCACAGTCAGCATGTCGGCCGCCGGCTTCGGCATGCCCTGGGCCATGAGGATGGCGCTTGCCGCATCGAAGCTGACGGTCAGGGCCACCAGCCCTGAGACCAGCCAGAACAGCGCGAGCGATCCGAAGATCAGCGCCTTGGCGAGATAGAGCCGGCCGAACCATCCCTCCTGCACGGTGGCAGGCACGCGCCTGAGAGCCTCGTCGAGCGACAGCGGCTCAATGCCGGTCTCGGCACTCCAGACGGAGGGATCGCCGGCTACGCCGCGGCGAAGCTCTGCCAGCGCCGTGCTGCGCACGGGCGGTGCCCAGCCGAGACGGGCTGCGGCATCGCCGAATCTTGCGCCAATCCCGAGCAGGAAAGCCGGCAGTGTGAGCCGGGGAGCAGGCCCGCCAAACCTTGCCCGGAACGCCGCGACAACGCCGCCGACATTCGTGGGATTGCGCTCCATCACGTCGTAGCTGGCCCGCCAATGACGTTCACCCGTCTGCCAGCGGCGCGCTACGATGCTCACCGTGCGGCCGATATCGCTGATGGCGGTCGCCGCGAAGGTCCGGCTCGCCTCGGAGGCGGGCAGGTCCAGCGGCAGGGCCGCAAGCGCCCGGATCAAGGCGCTGCCGCCATAGGCCGCCGGAGCGATCACGAAGCCCGGGCGCAGCACGACGAAGGGCAGGCCGCTTTCGGCGATCACGCGCTCGGCCTCCCGCTTGGTCCGGCTGAAGGCCGTTGCGTCGTCGTCGGGATCGCCGGGCACGGAGAGGTGCAGGAGCAAGGGCGCCCGGCCGGACAGGGCCATCGCTTCGGTCAGCCGCCGGACGAAGTCCACATGGACAGCTTCGGTCTTGCCGCGGGGGCCGTCCTGCAGCACGCCGATGCAGTTCACGACCATGTCGATGTGCCGCTCCCGGATGATGCGGGCGAGGCCGGAGGCATCGAGCGCCATGATCGGCGCCTCGATGGCCGTCGCACCAAACCGATGGGTCTGAGCCTGCGTCAGCCGGCGCGCCATCGCCACGACGGGATATCCTTCCAGCATCAGATGCTCGGCCAGCGCCTGGCCGATCAGGCCGGACGCGCCAAGGATGGCGATCGTGGGCAGAGCGTCAGGCATGGCGGGTCACCTCCTTGGCCGTCACCAGGTCGGCTTGGCGATCATCAGCCAGATGATCAGCATCACCGAACCGAAGCCGGGCAGCCCGAGCACCAGCCACCAGCGGAAGAGGCGGTGATAATCGGCCGGCAGATCCGCGCCCGAAGCGGCGGAAGCCCGGGCCAGATCGCGCAGACGCATCTGGATCCAGACCACCGGCAGCCAGGCGAGGCCGGCAACGCCATAGAGCAACAGCGACCCCGCAATCCAGGCCTCGCTGAGCGGCAGACCCAGTTCCCGCACGAGCAGATAGCCGGTCACCGGCTGCGCGATCACGGCGCTTGCGGTGAACACCATGTCGGCCAGAACGACGACGGAGGCGGTGCGCGCGACGAAGGCGGCATCGCGGCTCCGATGGGCCATCAGCATGAAGAAGGCGATCCCGGTGCCGGTGCCAAGCAGGACCATCGCACCGACGACGTGCAGGTATTTGAGAACGAAATAGGTCATCGGCCGGGATCAGCGGGAGAATGGCCGCCCTTCGTCTCATCTTGGCCTCGCGCCGTAAAGCCCGCTCGGCCGATGTGCCTGGCCGCTTGACCTTCTGCGCTGGCCGCCCTAACGCCGTCGCTCAAGATCGAACTTCAGGGGAATCCATGGCTCTCTCCAGCATGACGGGCTTTGCGCGGTCCGAGGGCGTCGTCGGGTCGACGGTCTGGGCCTGGGAGCTCAAGTCGGTCAATTCCAAGGGGCTGGACATCAAGCTGCGTCTTGGGCCGGGCATGGACGCGGCAGAGGCCGCCATCCGCCAGAAGATTGGCCAGGCGGTCGCCCGCGGTTCGATCTTTGCCAGCGCCAGTGTCAAGCGCGAGGGCGCGACCTCCGAGGTCCGGATCAACGATGCCGTGCTCGCCCAGGTCATCGAGGCCGCCCGCATCATTGCCGAGCGGGTCGATGCCCGCGCGCCGGGTGTCGACGGCTTGCTCAATATCCGGGGCGTCATCGACATCGTCGAGCCGGAAGAAACCGAAGAAGAGCGCGCGGCCTTCCATACGGCCATTCTCGATGGTCTCGACCTCGCGCTGGAAGGTCTGGTCGCCATGCGGCAGGCCGAGGGCAGCGCGCTCGCCCGCATTCTGATCGAACGGCTCGACGAGATCGCAGCCCTGAAGCACCAGGCTGAGACCAATCCCGGCCGCAAGCCCGAGGCGATCAAGGCCAAGCTCCTCGAAAGCCTCTCCGCCCTCATGGAGACCGGCAAGGGCTTCGACCCCGATCGCCTGCATCAGGAGGCGCTGCTGATGGCCTCCAAGGCCGATATCCGCGAGGAACTCGACCGTCTCGACGCCCATGTGGCGGCGGCCCGCAAGCTGATCGCCCAGGGCGGTCCGGTTGGCCGCAAGCTCGATTTCCTGGCACAGGAATTCAACCGCGAGACCAACACGCTCTGTTCCAAGGCGAACGACGTGTCGCTGACCGCGGTTGGTCTGGAGCTCAAGGCGGTGGTCGAGCAGTTCCGCGAACAGGTCCAGAATCTGGAGTAGGGCCATGGCCGATCCCGTCACGGCCCGTCGCGGCCTCATGCTGGTGCTCACCTCGCCCTCGGGCGCCGGCAAGTCGACGCTGACGCGCCAGCTCCTGCAGACCGAGACCGAGATCGCCCTGTCGGTCTCCGTCACCACCCGTCCGAAGCGGGCGGACGAGATCGACAAGGTCCATTATTTCTTCATCTCGCCCGAGCGCTTCATCCAGATGCGCGATGCCGGCGAATTGCTGGAATGGGCCGAGGTTCATGGCAATTTCTACGGGACGCCGAAGGCCGCCGTGGAACAGGCCCTGTCGGCCGGCAACGACGTGCTGTTTGACATCGATGTCGCCGGCGTCCGCCAGCTCTCCGCCATGGTGCGCGAGGACATGGCGACGATCTTCCTTCTGCCGCCGAGCGTTGCCGAGCAGATCTCCCGGCTGAAGCGCCGCGCCAGCGACGAGGACCAGCAGATCCTCAAACGGCTGAAAACGGCGCGCACCGAGATCGAGGCCTGGAGCGACTTCGACTATATCCTGGTCAATGACGACCTCGACCGCGCCTTCATGGAGCTGCGCGCCATCCTTCATGCCGAGCGGCTGAAGCAGCGCCGCCGCCCCAAGCTCGATGCCTTGATCACAGAACTCGGCCGCGACCTCGACCGGGTGCTGGAGAACGGGGATCTGGGGCTGCTGGCGCGCAAGTGAGGGGGCTACATCGCCTCGTCATTGCGGAGACGCCGCCGCCTGTCGAGCACCGCCAGGAAGGCCAGCGCGACCAGGCTGAAGGCCAGGGCGCAGATCAGAACGGCGGAGGATCCGCCATGGGTCAGCAAGGCCGACAGCAGCGGTGGCGCCGCCGCGTAGATCAGGTTCAGCGGCAGGGCGATCCGCGCCATGGCCAGCGCATAGGATGACGTGTCGAAAAACACGAGGGGCATCGTGGCGCGGGCAACCGCAAAGGCCCCGCTGCCGAGGCCGAACAGCAGCGCGAACAGGCCGATGGACCAATATGCGCCCCCACCGGCAAGCAGGAGCACGATCCCGAGCGGCATGACGATCGCGGCGATCACGCCGGTTGTCAGCCCGTCCCAGCGGCCACCGCCTGCGATGTCCAGCAATCGGCCGCCCACTTTCAGCATGCCGATGACAGACCCAAAGGCGACCGCCTCCGCAGCGCCAATCCCCATTGCACGCAGGGTCTCGATGATCACCGCTTCGAATCCGACGGTGACGAAACCATTGCAGATGATCGCGGCGACGATGAAGCCGAAGGCCCCGCCTGGCGCCCTTGCCTGATGATCTGCCTGCGCGCGCGCGCTGGCGTCGGTGCCAGCCGCAGCTTGTGGCAGACCGAATTGCAGCAAGGGCACCGCGACAATCACCAGGCTCATTGCATAGATCGCAACCGTCGCGCGCCAACCGATCTGGGCCGACAGAAAGGCGGTCAGCGGCCAGAAGATGCTGGAGGCCAGGCCCGTGACCAGCATGAGCGAGCCGATCATGCTCTTGGCGCGCTTGCCGGCCACCGCGTTGAGATAGACATAGGCCGAGGTTGTCAGCGATGCCGCGCTGAACAGGCCAAGGAACAGCCAGCCAGCAAAGAAGCCGAAAGGCCCTGTGGCCAGGGCGAGGACCGTCAGCCCGCCGGCGCCTGTCGCGAAGCCGGCCATCATCACACTGCGGGCGCCGGCACGGATCAGCGCCTGGCCGAGCATCGGTGCCGCGAGCGCGGTGACGACATACATGACGGAGGTTCCCAGGAATATGCTGGGCAAGGCCATGGAGAGATCGCCGGCAAGGTCGCGACCGATCACCGGCAGCAGGCTCAACACGCCCCAACCCAGCGTCTGGGTCACGGCGAGCACGAAGAGGATCCTTGGAAGGCTAGGAGCGGGTGTGTCGGTGGGGGCGAACATGACCGCAATCTAGCGAGGTCCGTCTCGCCGCATGTGACAGTGCCGTGACTTTGAACCCATGCCTCTGCAAGGCTGCGGCTGTCCGGGCGGGTAGCTTATTCTTGGCCGGTTGTCCGGTCGGCAAGCCGCGCCAGCATCGCGAACTCGGCGATCGTCAGGTTCTCGGCCCGCTCCGTCGGATCGAGCCCCGCCGCCTCGATCAGCGGCAGGGGATCGCGCACGAAGCCCTTCAGGCTCTGGCGGATCATCTTGCGGCGCTGCCCGAACGCGGCAGCGGTCAGCCGCTCCATGGTCTTCACCTTGGCGGGCAGGGGATCGGCACGCGGCACGAGGTGAACCACCGACGATGTGACCTTCGGCGGCGGCACGAAGGCCGAGGGGCCGACATCGAAGGCGATCTTCGCCTCCGTCCGCCAGCCGCAGAGCACGCCGAGCCTGCCATAGGGATCGGAGCCGGGGGGCGCCACGATCCGCTGCGCCACCTCCTTCTGGAACATCAGCGTCAGCGACTGGAACCAGGGCGGCCATGCCTCTGTTGTCAGCCAGCCGGTGAGCAGGGGTGTCGCGACATTGTAGGGCAGGTTGGCGACGATCCGGGCCGGCCCCTGGCCAAGCATGGCGGCGGCATCGACCTCCAGTGCATCGCCTTCGATCACTTCGAGACGGCCGGGATAATGCGCCGCGATTTCGGCCAGTGCCGGCAGGCAGCGCGGGTCGCGCTCGATGGCGACGACGCGGGCCGCACCATTGGCCAGCAGCGCCCGCGTCAATCCGCCGGGGCCAGGACCCACCTCCAGAACGGTGACGCCCTCCAGCGGCCCGGAGGCCCGCGCGATGCGGCTTGTCAGGTTGAGGTCGAGCAGGAAGTTCTGACCGAGCTGCTTCTTCGCCATCAGCCCATGGCGGGCGATCACCTCGCGCAGCGGCGGCAGGTCGTCGATCGCGCTCATGGCCCCGGCGCCGTCAGCCGCCCGGCCAGCGCGATCGCCTCGATCAGGCTCGACGGTCGCGCGCGACCGGTCCCGGCCAGCGAGAAGGCCGTGCCGTGGTCCGGCGAGGTGCGCACGAAGGGCAGGCCAAGCGTGACATTGACGCCGGTGTCGAAGGCGAGCGTCTTCACCGGCACCAGCACCTGGTCGTGATACATGCCGAGCGCCACGTCATAGGTTGCGCGGGCTGCCGGATGGAACAGCGTGTCGGCAGGATACGGGCCGGTGGCGTCGATGCCCAGCGCCTTCAGCTCGGCGATGGCCGGGCGGATGACATCGTCCTCCTCGTGACCGAGCAGCCCGTCCTCGCCGGCATGCGGATTGAGCCCGCAAATCGCCAGCCGCGGCCGGGCCATGCCGAACCGCGTCCGCATGTCGTGATCGACGATGGCCGCGGTGTCGACGATCAGCGCTTTTGTCAGGCGCTGCGGCACCTCCGCGAGCGGCATGTGGATGGTCACCGGCACCACGGCGAGATCACGGCTCCAGATCAGCATGACCGGCCGCGACGGGCCCTGGCGGAAGGTGCGGGCGAGTTCGCCGAGATATTCCGTATGGCCGGGATGGGCAAAGCCCGCGGCGGCCAGCACCGACTTGGCGATGGGGTTGGTGACGATCGCCCGCGCGCGGCCCATGCGCACGTCCTCGACGCCCGAACGGATGGATTCGATGACGAGGCCGCCGGTCGCCGGATCAGGCACGCCGGGCCTGTCGGCGGCGCTGCCCGACACTGCGACGACGGGAAGGCCATAGGGGAAGGTCTCGAAGGCCTCGTGAACCTCCACCGGCACCACGGGCACACCGATGCCGAGCCGCGCGGCGCGGGCCTCCATCAGGTCTGGATCGCCGATCAGATAGAAGGGCGGCAGATTGTTGGCGGCGCGGTCGCGCCAGGCCATCAGCGCGATATCCGGCCCAATTCCGGCCGGTTCGCCCATCGTCACGGCAAGTGGCAGCATGTCAGTTGAGCGGCCGGTGGCCGTTCTTGTACTCGATCACCGCGGTTCGGCGGATGCGGGCGAGATAATCGTTCGAGATGCGCCGCATCTCGGCCGTGGTGATCTCTTCGCGTACCTGGTTGCGGGTGGCGGTGTCGTCGGAGCTTGCTGGCTGCTTGGAGCACACCGCCACCATCTCGATGCCCTGCGGCGTGCGGGAGGGCGGCGTCAGTTTGCCGATCGCGGTCTGATCCAGAATGGTGCGGAAGGCCGGGCTGAGATCGGTCGAGGTGCGGCGGATCGGGTCGCGCACGGCCGCGTCCGACATGGTGCGGACCTGGTCGATATCGGCGACGCAATTGCTGAACCGCCCGCGCAGCGCATTGGCTTCACCCATGCGGCGGGCGACGACGGCGGGCGCCGCGGTCTGCGGCACCAGCAGGATCACCTGGCGCAGGTTATATTCCATCAGCTGGGCATTGCCGGTTGAACGGCGCGAGATGGCATTGGCGAGCTGGGTGTCGGTCACGAAGATGGTGCGGCCGAAACGGGCGCCCACAATGTTCGACCAGGAGAGATCGGCGCGGATCTTGCCGCGATAGACGCGCGGCTCGATGCCCTGCGAGCGCAGAACCTGGTCGAAGGCGCGCACATCGATGCCCGAGCGGCTGGCGACCTGGGCATAGGCGGCATTGACCTGGGCCTCATTGGCCTCGACGCGGAAGCGCCGGGCCTCGGCGAACTTGACGCGGTCGTTGATCAGGTCGTCGAGCGCCTGGGCCGCGGTGAAGGGCCGGCCTTCGCGCAATTGCAGCAGCCGCTGGCGCTGCGGGATATCGAAGGACGTGATCGGCACGCCATTGACGACGACGGCGACACTGCCCTCCTGCGCCCGGACGGGGGCGGCGGCAGTCATCACCATCAACCCCAGCGCGGCAGCGACGGTCATGAGGGGACGCGAAAGGTCCATGGGCGACGTTCCTAGCAGGCGGGTGAGGATGATCCTGCCTCGTCCCTTGCGCAAGACGGTGGCGCAATCAGGGCAGGGCGGTCAGTTCACGGGCGGATTGAACCAGTTCGACACGTTCTGCGAGACGCCGATCTCGCCGACGGTACGGACATTGAAGCGGAACATGAAGCGGTGGACATCGCGCGTCTCCGAAGCGCCGCTCGAGGTCACGACGGTGGATGCGAAGTCACGCGAATAGAAGAAGCCGAACTGGAAGCAGTCGTCGAGATAGTTCACGCCGACAGTCACGCCTTCGATCTTGTTGCGCTCGGCGATCGCGATCGTCGGGTCGAGATAGGTCGCGGACAGGTTCTGGCGCTGGAAGGAGAAGCGGGCGGCGCCGTAGAGCGTCCAGTTCTGCGAGACGTTGTACGAAACGGCCGCGCCAATGCCGCTGCGCGGCACCTGGTAGCCGAGGATCGGCTGCTCGGCGAGATAGGCATAGGTGCCGGTAAGCGCGAAAGCGCCGAACCGGCCGGTCGCCTCGATCTCGCCGCGCTGCACGGCCAGCGTCCGCTCGTCGAAGCGCCCGCGTGCCGAGAAGCGGAAATTCGGGTTCATCTGATAGGTGAACCGGGCAACATAGTCGGAGCGGGCCTTGTCGAGGCCGGAATTGGCGCCGGCGCCCGTCGGATCATAGGAACCGGCGACGGTCGGATCGCCATAGGCGAACGAGTTCAGCCCGAACAGGCTGACCGACTGGCCGAACATCACGTTGACCGTCGAGCCGTTGACGAAGCGATGGGTGATGTTGGCGCCATAGTTCAGGCGGCCGCCGCCCTCGATCCGGTCCCAGCCAGAAAACTTGTTGTAGGAGAACAGGTTGGTGTCGTCGAACACCAGGCTCTGCGAGTCCTCGTTGGGCAGCCGGCCGATCAGCGTCTCGCTCGGGCGGGCGATGAACTGGACAATCGGCTCCACCGTCGTCGTGCCGTATTCGGTCGCCGCGATCCACGGATAGCGATAGGTGAGCCCGACCGTCGGCATGAAGCGGGTGAAAACCCGCTCGTCATTGCTGAGATTGGTGAACGAGCCGAGCACGCTGCCGACATTGCGCAGCTGGTAGCCGGCGACGTCGCCGCGCACCGAGACGAAGGGTTCCCAGACCTGGCCGAGCGCATCGGTGATCCGGCGGCGCCAGGCAACCTCAAGCGATGCACGCGTATAGGTGCCGTCAATGCCATTCACCAGGCAATTCGAGCGGGTCAGATTCGACGCGCTGGGCGCCAGTGCCGTGTTGCAGGTGATCGGCACGCGCGGGTCGCGCACGCTCACATCGGCGGATTCGCGCGTCAGGCTGACAACGCTCGAACGCCACGAGAACTCGCCACCCAGCACTGACTGGTCGAGCACCTTGAAATAGTCGAGGACCGGATGGGTCGTCGGCAGGACCTTGTTGTTCACATCGGTCGCGGTGATGCCGACATAGCGCGTGGTCGACAGATCGAACCAGCTTCTTGGACCCTGGCCGCGCAGGTAGAGCCTGGAATTGGCTTCCGTCTGACCCGGCAGCATCAACGAATAATCGCGCAGGAAGGCGGCATCCGAGAGGATATTGACCTCCCAGCCCATCTGCCAGCGCTCGGTGATGCGGAACATGCCGGTTGACTGCAGGACCCCGCGGAACGTGCGGTTGCCGACTTCCGGAGTGCCATCCGAATAGGAGAAGACCGAAGGGTCCTTCTGCCAGATCGCGGCGCCGCGCAGCGTGTAATAGCCGCTCTCGAAGCCATGCCGCCATTCGGCCACCGGCATGAAGCCCTGGCGCGAATAATAGCGCGGCGAGATCAGCAGGTCGTAATTCGGCTGGATGTTCCAGAAATAGGGGATCTCGACGCCGGCGCCCGTGCGGTTCGAACTCGAGATCGTCGGGAACAGGAAGCCGGACGCCTTCCTGACCGTCGGGTCGGGCGACCACATATAGGGCACATAGGCGATCGGCACGCCGAGGATCTCGACGCGCGATTCCTCGAAATAGATCGTCCGCTCGCTCTCGCGATGGATGATCCGCTTGGATTTGATCTGCCAGGACGGGGGCCGCGTCGTATCCGTGCGGCAGGCCTCGCAGGCCGTGTAGACCGCGCGGTCGAAGATCGTGGTCTCGCCACCCTCGCGGGTCACGTTCGCGGCGCCGATATAGCGCCGGTCCGGCGTTTCCAGGTTCAACGAACGGACAAAGCCGTTCTGGAAGCTCTGATCGAAATCGAGTTCCTGCGCGTGGGCGATATTGCCCGAGGGCTCCGTCACCCGGACATTGCCGACGGCGCGCACGCGGTTGGCGGTGCGGTCGTAGATGACCTCGTCGGCCTCGATGGTCCGGCCATCATAATAGATCTGGACCCGGCCACGCGCCGTCACGCGCTGGGTGCGCTCGTCATAGACCAGCTGGTTGGCATTGACCTGCATGGCCGCGTTGCGGCTTGGCGTCGAGGCAAAGGTCGGAGCGGTCGCTGGCGACGACACCGTCGGCATGCCCGCGGCATTGCGCGACGGCTCGATCGGCAGGACCTGTGTCGGGTCGCCGATCAGAACCGAGCGGGGCACGGGCTGGCCATCAGCGGAAATCTGGGCGCGCAGGGGCGCGAGCCCGCCCGACGCGACGATCAGCGCACAAGCGCTGACGGCTGCGGCCGTGACGGACCGGGCGATTCGGGCCGAGAAGCCGGTCAGGCGGGTTGGTGCGTTCAGCATCAACCGTCCTCCTGCTTCAATAGAACCATGAAACCCATTAACGCACCGATGAATGCGGGCGACCAGGCCGCGAGCATGGGAGGCACCAGATTGGAGCGCCCCAGGTTCCCGGCAAGTTCGGATCCCACGTAAAGCAAAAATCCGGCGACCACGCCACCCAGAATCGTCCGGCCCAGTCCACCAAGGCGTGCGAAGCGCAGACTTGCCGCAGCGGCAACCAGCACCATGGCGACCAGAAGCAGCGGCCGCGCCAGCAGCAATTGGTACTGCAATTCGAACCGGGCGCTGGGAAGTCCCGATTTTCGGGCAATCTCAATGAATTGCGGCAGTTCCCAGAAGGACACCTGTTCCGGCATCACGAAACTCTGGCGCACCTGCTCGGCTGTGAGCTGGGTCGCCAGTCGATAGGTCGCATGGGTCTCTGGCTCACGGTCGAGCGGTGTCACCCGTGCCTTGGCGAGGTCCCAATAGCCATTGCCGAGTTCGGCGGTCTCGGCGTCGATCCGTTCCTTGAAATGGCCGTCGACGTCATAGACCAGCACGCTGACGCCGGAGAGACGCTGGCCGCGGTCGGTGGCCGCCGCCGCATTGATCACGGCCTGGCCGCCGGGCATGGCCTGGCGGAGCCAGAAATCGGTGCGGGACTCGCCGAGATAGGCGCGTCCGAACAATTGCGATTCAAGGCGCAGTCCGCGCTCCCGGAAGTCCGAGGCGACGGGATTGTAGACGGTTGCCGCGAACACGCCGGTCAGCCCCGCCACCACGAGGGCTGGCGCTAGGAATTGCCAGGCGGAGAGGCCGGCCGCGCGCGCCACCACCAGTTCAAGCTTCCTCGACAGGCCGAGGAAGCACAGCATGGCGCCGACCAGCACGGCAAAGGGCAGGATCAGCTCGACGAAAGCCGGCACTCGGTAGAGCGCCAGCAGGGCCACGAGCTGGGTCGGGGCGCGCCGGGAATCCTCGACGCGCCGGAGCTGTTCGACGAAATCCACCACCAGGACCAGGCCGAACGTCCCCAGAAACGCGCCGGCGACGGCGGCCGAGAACTTCCGGGTCATGTAGCGCTGGAAGGTGGAGACGATCATGAGCCGCCGTTCGCCGCAAAGCGGGCCGCGAAGCGCTCGGCCATCCGGTCGGTGAACTCGCCGAAGGCGCGGCTGATCGATTGCGGCACGCGCAGCCGGACCCAGCCGAGCGCCATGGCGCCGAACAGCACGATGGCGATCAGCGGCACGCCATAGACGAGCGGAATGGCCCAGGGCCGCGTCGCGACCATGCCGGAGACCGCGAAACCCAGACCGCGCACCACCACCATGGCGGTGATGGCGCCGGCAACCGCGGTGCCGCGGCTTTGCCGCGTCGTACGTGCATGTCCCAGCATGGCGAACGCAATACACATCAGAGCCAGTGGGTAGAGCGGCGCGGCGAAACGGTCGTGCAGCTCCTGGCGAAACCGCCCCTGCCACCGTTCGAACATCGGATCGGCAGGGTTCGGATTCATGAGTTCGGAAGTGTAGCGTTCAGATGGTCTATAAATCGTTTCCGCCGTCTGCGTCAGCTTCGACAGGTCGAAGGCGTAGCGCTCGAACACCACGATGGACGCCTGCCCGGTCTTGGTGTCGCGGCGCTGCAGATTGCCGTTCTCCAGCACGAAGAACGTGCCCTGCGGCTGCTCGCTGATCAGGCCGCGCTCGGCCACATAGGTCATGTGGACGGCGGCATCGCGCGTGTCCGACACCACGATGCCGAGCAGCACGCCGCCAGGCGCCCGGTCGCGGATATGGAAGGTCAGGCCTCGCTCGGCCTGGGTGAACTGGCCGGGCCTGACGATAGCGGTGAGCATGTTCGCCTGGACCTGGGTCAGGAGCAGGCGGAAATAGCGGATGGAGGAGGGGGTCAGGTGCAGCGACAGGGCGCCGACCGCCACCATCACGATCACCGTCAGCATCATCAGGGGCCGCATGATCCGGCTCGGCGGCACGCCGGCCGCCGACATGACGATCAGCTCGGAATCGCCGTTCAGCTTGTTCAGCGTCTGCACGCAGGCCATGAACATGGCGATGGGGGCAATCAGCGCCAGCAGCACGGGAATGCCGAGGCTGGTCATCAGGAAGAACAGCAGGATCGTCTGGCCGCTATTGGTGACGAGATCGAGCCGCTGCAGAACCTGGGTGATCCAGACGATCAGGGTCAGCACGAACAGGCCGCCCGCGAAGGCAACGGCCGCTTGCCGGAAGATGTAGCGTTCGAGCGATCCCATTCCCGGCCCGATATCCCCGGCAAGCATGCACTGAGGAGCGCGGCGGGCGCGATCCTGTTCCGACATTCAGCCGTAGAAGGCGATCATGGCGGCGGCAAGATGGCGGAGCCGATTCCCAACGGACCGTCTCCCGTCCGCCACATCGCCGCTGTAGTGTGAAACCATACGTCGCTTCGTCGATTCTGTCCCTTGCCCAAGCTTGGACCATGCCAGACACCATCAAGATCGCCTTCCAGCCCCTCGCCACTCCGGTCTCGGGCCTCGCCGTCATCCTCGTCGGGTCGGACCTGAAGCCGTCAAAGAATGCGGCGGCGCTCCTTGCGCCAGCGAAGGACCTGCTCGCCAAGGCTGCAGCGGCCGACGGGTTCAAGGGCAAGGGCGGGTCGTTCCTCGACATCCTGGCGCCCGACAAGGTGGCGGCCGACCGGGTGCTCGTGGCCGGGGTCGGCAAGCCCGCCGACTGGAAGGGCATCGACATCGTCAAGCTCGGCGGCCAGATCACCGCCCGCCTGCCGGACGCAATCTCCGAGGCAACCGTTCTGCTGGACACGGCCGAAGGGCCGCTGACGCCCGATCAGGCGGCCGAGGTCGCGCTCGGCATCCGCCTGCGCTTCTATGCCTTCGACCGCTACAAGACCAAGAAGAAGGACGGCGACGAGGGCCCGAAGAAGCGCACCATCACCTTGCTGGTCGGCGACGAGAAGGCTGCCCGCAAGGCCTTCAAGACCCGCGAGGCCATTGCCGATGGCGTCGATCTCGCCCGCGAACTGGTCAACGAGCCGCCGAATGTGCTGTTCCCGGCGGAATTCGCCAAGCGTATCGAGGCCCTCGACAAGCTTGGCGTCGATGTCGAGATCCTCGGCGAGAAGGAGATGAAGAAGCTCGGCATGGGCGCGCTGCTGGCGGTTGGCCAGGGCTCGCGCCGCGACAGCCAGATGGCGGTCATGCGCTGGGATGGCGGCAAGGACGGCGAGGCGCCGATCGCCTTCATCGGCAAGGGCGTCTGCTTCGACACCGGCGGCATCTCGATCAAGCCGGGCGAAGGCATGCAGGACATGAAGGGCGACATGGGCGGCGCTGCCGCCGTCACCGGCCTCATGCATGCGCTGGCCGCCCGCAAGGCCAAGGTCAATGTCGTGGGCCTGGTCGGCCTCGTCGAGAACATGCCGGACGGCAATGCCTACCGCCCCGGCGACATCGTCACCTCGATGTCCGGCCAGACCATCGAGATCATCAATACCGACGCCGAGGGCCGTCTCGTGCTCGCCGATGTGCTCTGGTACGCGAAAGAGCACTTCAAGCCGAAGATGATGATCAACCTGGCAACCCTGACCGGCGCCATCATGGTGGCGCTTGGCCAGGAGCATGCCGGCCTGTTCTCCAACGACGACAAGCTTGCCTCAGCCCTTGGCGAGGCCGGCCTTGCCACCGGCGAGAAGGTTTGGCGGATGCCGCTGACGCCCGAATATGACAAGATCATCGACAGCCAGTTCGCCGACATGAAGAATTCCGGCGGCAGGCTGGCGGGGGCCATCACGGCCGCGCAATTTCTTCAGCGCTTCGTCGACACCACGCCCTGGGCTCATCTCGATGTCGCCGGCACCGCGATGAACAGCATCAAGGGCGATCTCAACCGCTCCTGGGGCGGCGGCTGGGGCGTGCGCCTGCTCGACCGGCTGGTGGCCGACCATTACGAGAAGTGAGGCGGGCGACGCCCTTCCGCACCGCAGCAATTCCGGCTGCGTGCCATGTGCGCAAAGGCATGACACGGGACGCGTCTCTCGGCATATGATCGGCTGAGAGGCGCCCCCGTGACGGAAATCCTGTTCTATCATCTGCTGAACCAGCCGCTGGAGAAAGTGCTGCCGACGCTTGTCGAGCGCTCCTACGAACGCGGCTGGAAGGTGGCGATCGAGGCGACATCGCAGGAGCGGGTCGAGGCTCTGGACAGCCTCCTCTGGACCTTTGCCGAGGAGAGCTTCCTGCCGCACGGCACCGACCGCGAGCCCGATGCCGGCACCCAGCCGATCCTGGTCACCAGCCGTGCCGACCTCGCAACCGACGCCGCCGTGCGCTTCCTCGTCGATGGCGCGAGCCTGCCGGACAATGCCGGCAGCTATCAGCGCGTGGTCCTGATGTTCGACGGCAATGATCCCGACGCCGTCGATCGCGCGCGCAACGACTGGCGCCAGGCCAAGGCCGGCGGCCATGCCTGCACCTATTGGCAGCAGGGCGATACCGGGCGCTGGGAGAAGAAGGCGTGAGCAGCGAGCCGGTCGCGCCGCCGCTCGCGCCCGAACCGCCGACCCGCGGCTTCATCGACACACTCGCCCGCTCGGAATTCATCCGCCTCGGCATCATCCTGTTCCTCACCGCCATGACCAACCAGCAGGCCGTGCTGCTGGCGGTGATCTGGGAGCATGTCGGCTTCAGCCACGCCAATATCGGCATTCTGCTGGCGATCTATGGCGTGCCGCTGGTGGTGATGAGTTTCCTGTCTGGCGCGGTTGCCAACCGTATCGGGCTGATCGCGACGATGAAGCTCGGCTGCGCGCTGACGACCTTCGGTCTGGCGAGCCTCTATGTCACCCACGATTCATTCGCGGGGTCGCTTGCCTCGCGGCTGATCCAGGGCTGCGGCTTCGCGCTGTTCCATGCGCCCACCATGACCTATGGCACCACGCGTCTGACGCAGGCGCGGTTCATCCAGCTGTTCGGCATTCTCTCGGCCATGGCGCCGCTGCCCTATGCCTTCGCCCCCGTACTGGCCGAGGCGATCTTCCACACATTCGGCCCGAGCGTGTTCTTCCTCATCGGCTCGCTGCCGGGTCTCATCGCGTTGCCCATGCTGTTCACGCTGCGCCAGGTCGAGAAGGCCGGCCCGGAAGTTGGCGGCATGCGGGCTCTCTTCAAGGCGGGACGCATCGTCCTGCCGATGATCGCGGCCGTGGTCTATGGCGGCATGTTCGGCTTCGTTGCGGCCTATATGGCGCCGGTTCTGATCGACCGCGGCATGTCGATCGGCGTCTTCTTCACCAGCTTCACCCTGTCGATCTTCGTCGTGCGCCTCGGTCTTCTCAGCCCGCTGGAGCGGGTCGACCGTCGGCTGGTCGTCGCCGGTGGCGCGGTCATCCTCGGCGCCGGCATGATCATGGCGGCCTTCGCCCAATCGGTCCCAATGGCGGTGCTGGCCGGAGCCGTGTTCGGGCTCGGCCATTCCATCGGCTTTCCGGTGCTGTCGGCGTGGATCTGCGATGGCATTCCCCCGGAGCGCCGGGCAACGCCGCTTGCGCTGTTCAACGCCACTTTCTTCGCCGCGATCTACATGATCGCGCTGCCGGCGAGCGTCGCCATCGAGGCGGCTGGCTATGTGCCGGTCATGATCGCGATCGGTGCGTCAGGCTTCGTGCTGGCCGTCGGCATGGTGCTGGTCTGGGCGAAACGGTTCGATTGAGACAA
This sequence comes from Phreatobacter aquaticus, assembly GCF_005160265.1. NCBI lineage: Bacteria > Pseudomonadati > Pseudomonadota > Alphaproteobacteria > Hyphomicrobiales > Phreatobacteraceae > Phreatobacter > Phreatobacter aquaticus. The sequence continues at coordinate 3,259,023 of NZ_CP039865.1, forward strand.
AGGGTCAGTCTCGCATTGCGTCCGCGATGGTGACGCTCACCTATCCCCGCCTGCGGGGAGAGGTGAGTGCCCATCCCGGACTCACCCCACCGCTTCCAGTTCCTCGCTCACCGCCAGCCATTCCTCTTCCGCGCTCGCCAACTGGTCGGCCTTGACCGCCCGGATCCGGGTGGCCTCGGTCGCATTGTTCGGATGCGCCTGGAAATAGCCGGGCTGGGCGAGGATGCGGTCGATCTTGTCGATCTCGGCCTTGAGCTTGGCCATCTGCGCCTCGATCTCGCCGATCCGGCGGGCAAGACCCTTGGCGTCGAGCCGAGGGGCGGCGGGCTTCGCTGCGCTGACCGCCTCGGCGGCGGCACTGGCTTCCGCCTTCTCGGCGGCCTTGCCCGTGCCCTTGCCGGGCTTGGCGTTGGGCGAAGCCGGCCCGCTCAGCACGATCTTGCGGTAATCGTCGAGATCGCCGTCGAACGGCTTCACCGTGCCGTCATTGACCAGCCAGAGCCGGTCGACGGTCGCCTCCAGGAGGTGGCGATCATGCGACACGATCATCACGGCGCCCGGATAGCCGTTCAGCGCATCGACGAGAGCCGCGCGGCTGTCGATGTCGAGATGGTTGGTCGGCTCGTCGAGGATCAGAAGGTGAGGGCCCTCGGCTACCGCGAGCGCGAACAGGAGGCGCGCCTTCTCGCCGCCGGACAGCGAGGCGACCTTGGTGTCGGCGCGGTCGGACGAGAAGCCGGTGCGGGCGGCAGCCGAGCGCACCTTGGCCTCCGGCGCATCCGGCATCAGCCGGCGCATGTGCTGGTAGACGCTCTCCTGGGGCCTCAGCTCGTCCAGCTGGTGCTGGGCGAAATAGGCGATCTTCATCTTCTCGGCGCGCACGACGCGGCCGCCCATCGGCTTCAGCCGGTCGGAAATGAGCTTCAGGAAGGTCGACTTGCCGTTGCCGTTGGATCCGAGCAGACCGATGCGGTCGTCATCGTCGATCCGGAGGCTAAGTTGGGTGAGGATCGGCTTGCCCGGCTCGTAGCCGACGGAGGCGCCCTCCAGATTGATGATCGGCGGCGAGGCCTTCCGCTCCGGCGGCGGGATGATGAAAGGCGGCACATCGGTTTCGACGATGGCCGTCACCGTATCCATCTTCTCCAGCATCTTCAGACGCGACTGGGCCTGGCGGGCCTTGGAGGCCTTGGCGCGGAACCGGTCGACGAAGGCCTGCAGATCGGCGCGCTTGTCCTCCTGCTTGCGCACGGCCTTCTCGCGCACCGCGATCTCGATGGCGCGCGACTTGGCGAAGGTCGAGTAGGAACCCCGCCACAGCGTCAGCTTGCGCTGGTCGAGATGCAGGATGAAGTCGACCGAGGCATCGAGCAGGTCGCGGTCATGGCTGATCAGCAGGATCGAATGCGGGTAGGTCGCAAGATATTGCTGCAGCCAGAGCGTGCCTTCGAGATCGAGATAGTTGGTCGGCTCGTCGAGCAGCAGAAGGTCGGGCTCGGCGAACAGCACCGCGGCCAGCGCCACGCGCATCCGCCAGCCGCCGGAAAAATCCGAACAGGGCCGCGCCTGTGCCTCCGCGTCGAAGCCGAGGCCGGCAAGAATGATCGCCGCACGGGCAGGGGCCGAATGGGCGTCGATATCAGCGAGCCTGGTCTGCACCTCGGCGATGCGGTTGGGGTCGGTCGCGGTTTCGGCTTCGGCGAGCAGCGCGGCGCGCTCCTTGTCGGCCTTCAGCACGAAGTCGATCAGCGTCTCGGGTCCGCCGGGCGCTTCCTGGGCGACACCGCCGATCTTGGCGCGCGCCGGCAGCTTCACCGTGCCCTCGTCGGCGCCATAGTCGCCGGTGATCACCTTGAAGAGCGTGGTCTTCCCCGTGCCGTTGCGCCCGAGGAAGCCGACGCGCGCATTCGGCGGCAGCGCGACGGAGGCCTTGTCAATGAGGACACGGCCGGCAACCCGGACAGTAAGGTCGTTGATCTGGAGCATATAGGGCTTTTGGCCGAGGCGACCGCGGGATGCAAGTCACGCTACCAATCACAAACCGGGATGGTACAAAGCGTCATGCGATTCCGCCGCTCCCTCGCTGCCGTTGTTCTGGCGTTTCTGCCCGCCGCCGCAGAGGCTCAGGAGGCTGTCCGCCTGAAAAGCGCCGAGGCCCGCTGGCAGTCCGGCGTGGTGCATGTGGTGGTCCAGACCGACGTCCCCGACCCCTGCATCCGGCTTGGACGCGCGCGCCCCGTCGGCGTCGTCCGCAACACCCTCTCAATTGATGTGCCGGTGCTGCGCGATACCACGCCTGCGTGCCGGTCGCGTGCCGCAGGCCCGCAATCGAGCGACTACAATTTCCCGAGCATCGCCCGCGCTGCCAACACGGTCGCCCTGCGCCTGGTGCGCGATGGGGCGGAGATCGCCCGCGACACCGTCCCGATCCGCCCCGCCGCCTTGCGATGAGCGAAGTGCGCGACAGCCATTCCCCGGTGCTGACGGCCATGCCGCTCCGGCCGGGCCCATTCTCAACCCCCTGCGGCCGTATCAAGAGCCGCGCCGTCGACAGGACCACGCCATGAGCACATCCATGCAGAAATATACCGCCGAGTTCATCGGCTCGGCCGCGCTGGTCATCGTCGGTTGCGGCGCGATCACGATGGGAGGCCTCGGCGGCGTGCTTGGCTCCGGCCAGCCCTTCGCCAGCCTCGCCATCCTGCCGATCGGGCTCGCCTTCGGCCTGACGGTCATGGCCATGGCCTATGGCATCGGCCCGATCTCGGGCTGCCACATCAATCCGGCCGTGACGGTCGCCGCCTTCGTCGCCGGCCGCATGCCGGCCTCCGATGTGCCCGGCTACATCATCGCCCAGTTCCTCGGCGCGATCGTTGGCGCGGGCCTGCTCTACGTGATGCTGGCTGGCAAGGTGACCGGCTATGACGTCACGGCCGCGGGTCTCGGCCAGACCGGCTGGTCGAGCTTCTCGCTGAGCTCGGCCGTGCTCGCCGAATTCATTGCCACGTTCCTGTTCATCGTGGTCATCCTCGGCGCAACCTCCAAGGCTGGCACCACGCCGGTCGCGGGCCTGGCCATCGGCCTGACGCTCGCCGTGCTTCACCTCGCCTTCGTGCCAGTCTCGGGCAATTCGCTCAATCCGTCGCGCTCGTTCGGCCCGGCTGTCTTCGTCGGCGGCCAGGCGCTCGCCCAGGTCTGGATGTTCCTGATCGTGCCGACGATTGCCGGCGCGGTGGCTGGTCTCCTGTTCCGCAACAAGACGCTCGAAGCCTGATCCCGTCGCGTCCACACCACCACTGAAACGAGCGACGCGCCGTCCCGGATGTCCGGGGCGGCGCGTCTCTGTCAGCGCGGGAACGAAGGTGGGGCCAGGTTTATCCCGCGCAACTACTGAATTGGCGTGTCAGCGGCAGACGCGGACCGGGCGGGGACGCGGACCCCAGGGCGTTTCGACCCAGCGGCGTTCGACCCAGCAATGGCGCGGCGGGGGCGGGCCCCAACGCGGCGGCGGCGGGCGGTAGAAGCCCGGAGGCGGGCCATCCCAGTGCCGGCGGGGACCCCAGTCGCCACGATAGGGCGGCGGGTAATATTGCACCGGCTCGGCGATCATCGGGCTGGCGATGCCGAAGCCGATCGCCACCTGCGCGTCGGCCTTGGAGGGGGCGGCCGCCACGGCGCCGAGGCCGGCGACGGCAGCAAGGGCTGTGAGAACCAGTCTGCGCATTGTCTGTCTCCTTCGACGGCGGGGGGCTCGGGGAGGGCCTGTCCGTCATGAGGTCAAAGCTAGGCGCCGCGCGCTGAACCCATTCTGATGCGTCGTTTCATCAGGGGTTCATGTCTGTAACGTTGGGTCACTGACGCCGCGCGGCTCCGCTGCGTCCTGACGCGGGCAGGGAGATTGCGACCGGCGTGGCGCGCTGGTAGAAGCGCGCCACCTCATCCCTTTCAACCGGCATCCAAGGACCTCAACCGATGGCCATCGAGCGCACGTTCTCCATCCTCAAGCCTGACGCAACGACCCGCAACCTCACCGGCGCGATCAACGCCGTCATCGAGAAGGCCGGTCTCAAGATCGTCGCCCAGAAGCGCATGCGCATGTCGCTGCCCGAGGCGCGCCGCTTCTATGCCGTTCACAGCGAGCGTCCGTTCTTCGGCGAGCTCGTCGACTTCATGGTCTCGGCCCCGGTCGTCGTCCAGGTGCTGGAAGGCGAGAACGCCATCGCCAAGTACCGCGAAGTCATGGGCGCCACCAACCCGGCCCAGGCCGCCGAGGGCACCATCCGCAAGCTGTTCGCCCTGTCGGTCGGCGAGAACTCGGTCCACGGTTCGGACTCGGCCGACAACGCCAAGATCGAGATCGCCCAGTTCTTCTCCGAGAACGAGATCATCTCGGCCTGACATCGACGAAATCGGCTTCATGCAAAGGCGGGCTTCGGCCCGCCTTTTTCGTTGGAACAGTTCTGGCATAGGATCGGGGACGAACGGAGTGTCCCCCGCCATGAACGCCCAGCCGAAGATCGAGCGCCACCCCTCGACCTGCCCGCATGATTGCCCGTCTGCCTGCTCGCTGCAGGTGGAGGTGATCGACGGCAAGACCATCGGCCGCGTCCATGGCGATCCCGCCCAGAGCTACACGGCCGGCGTCATCTGCGCCAAGGTCGCCCGCTATGCCGAGCGCATCCACCATCCTGACCGCCTGCTGCACCCGCTGATCCGAAAAGGTCCGAAGGGCTCCGGCGAGTTCCAGCGCATTTCCTGGGACGAGGCGCTGGCCATGACCGCCGAGCGGTTCCTGGAGGCGGAGAAGCGCTACGGCTCGGAGACCGTCTGGCCCTATTATTACGCGGGCACGATGGGCTTCGTGCAGCGCGATGGCATCAACCGGCTGCGCCACGCCAAGAATTATTCCGGCTTCTTCTCCACCATCTGCGTGAACATGGCCTGGTCGGGTTTCATCGCCGGGACCGGACGGCTCGCTGGCGTCGATCCGCGTGAGATGGCGAAGTCCGATGTCGTGGTGATCTGGGGCACCAATCCCGTCTCCACCCAGGTCAATGTGATGACCCACGCCATGAAGGCCCGCAAGGAGCGCGGCGCCAAGATCGTGGTCATCGACCTCTATCGTACCGACACGCTGAAACAGGCCGATCTCGGCCTCGTCGTGCGCCCTGGCACTGACGGCGCGCTCGCCTGCGCGGTCATGCATGTGCTGTTCCGCGATGGCTTCGCCGATCGGGAATATCTCCGCGATTTCACAGACGTACCGGAAGAACTGGAATCACATCTTCAATCCCGCGATCCCGCCTGGGCCGCCGCCATCACCGGCCTGACGGTCGAGGAGATCGAGGCTTTCGCCAAACTGGTCGGCGAGAACAAGCGCACCTATCTGCGCCTCGGCTATGGCTTCGGCCGGCAGCGCAACGGCGCAGTCAACATGCATGCGGCCTCCTGCATCGCGGCCGTCACCGGCTCCTGGAAAGTCGAGGGCGGCGGCGCCTTCCACAACAATGGCGCGATCTATCATTGGCGGAAATCGCTGATCGAGGGGCTCGATATCCGCAACCCCAGGATCCGCATGCTCGACCAGTCGCGCATTGGCCCGATCCTGGTCGGCGAGCCGGACGCGCTCCGCCGCCCCGATGGTTCCGACGGGCCGCCGGTCACCGCGCTGCTCATCCAGAACACCAACCCGGTGAATGTCGCGCCCGAACAGGCCAAGGTGGTCCGCGGCTTTGCCCGCGAGGACCTGTTCACCGTGGTCCACGAGCAGTTCATGACCGATACGGCGAAAATGGCCGATCTGGTCCTGCCGGCGACCCAGTTCATGGAACATGACGACATGTACCAGGGCGGCGGCCACCAGCACATCATGCTCGGCCTGAAACTGGTCGAGCCGCCCGGCGAATGCCGCTCCAACCATGATCTCATCTGCGATCTTGCCCGCCGCCTCGGCGCCGAGCACGAGGGCTTCGCGATGAACGAGCGCGAGATCATCGACTGGACGCTGCAGAATTCCGGCTGGGGCACCTTCGACGAGCTCGCCACCGGCAATTTCCGCGATGTCCAGCCGAGCTTCGAGGAGGCGCACTACCTCAAGGGCTTCGCCTATGGCGACAAGCGCTTCAAGTTCAAGCCGGACTGGCCGAAAGTGCCCTTCGCCAATATCGGGCCGCTCGGCCCGTGGAAGGACATGCCGGGCCTGCCGGACCACTGGGCGGTGACGGAGGAGCCGGATGCCGAACATCCCTTCAAGCTCGCGACCTCGCCGGCCCGCTCCTTCCTCAATTCCACCTTCGTCGAGACGCCATCTTCCAAAAAGCGGGAAGGGCGCCCGGAGGTGATGATCAATCCGGCTGATGCTGCCCGTCTCGCCATTGCCGACGGCGCGAAGGTCGAACTCGGCAATGTCAGGGGCACGGTGATCCTCCACGCCAAGCTCACCGAGCAGACCAGGGCCGGTACGCTGGTCGCCGAGGGTATCTGGCCGAACGATGCCCATGAGGGCGGCCGTGGGATCAACACGTTGACCAGTGCCGATGCGGTCGCGCCCTTCGGTGGCGCCGCCTTCCACGACAACAAGGCGTGGATCCGCCCGCTCTGACCTCAGGGCGGGCTGCGGCACGCCCGTCAGCACGATCCAGTCCATGACATGACGCGCCCCGCCGCCATGGCCGGGGGGCGGACGCCCGCGTGCGTCATGGTATTCGGGTGCTGTTCCGGCCTGTGATGACGTTGGGGAACTGTATCGCCGAAAGCCTTACGTTACGAAAACACAAGATTGCAAGAAAACCAGGCAATAGATTCAAGTTTGACGAGTCTCTTAAATCTCCTTTATTTTGCCGGCAGGCATATCGGCGCATGTTTCGCACAAACCTATCGTTCTCGGGCGCCCCAATGCATCGGGACAACGATCCACGATCGGATATTGGTGATTTCGTCAGCGTCGAGCGGCGCGCCGAAGTCCGCGTCATCATGAGCCTGCCTGGAACCTATTCGCTGGCCTCCAGCCGCGACGAGGCCGGCCGCCGCCGCGAGTTCCGCTGCCGCGTCATCAACATGTCGAGCAAGGCGGCGATGATCGCCTGTCCGGTCAAGGGACCGGTCGGCGATCGCGCCATCGTCTATGTCTCCGCCTTCGGCAAGCTGTCGGGCCGCATCATCCGGGTGCTCGAGGGCGGCTTCGTCATGAGCCTGGTCATGACCGATGACGCCCGCCAGCGCCTGTTCGGGCAATTGGCCTGGATGGAGGACCACAAGAACCACGACACCCACGACATGAGGCTTCATGCCCGCGTCGTGCCGCGCGATCCCTTTTCCATGCTGACCTTCGCCGATGGTGGGGTGCTGTCCTGCCTGATCATGGACATGTCGGCGACCGGGGCTGCCATCTCCGCCGATATCGTACCGGAGATCGGCACGTTGCTGATTGTCGGACGGTTGCGCGCGCGCGTCTGCCGGCACTTCCCGGAAGGATTCGCGGTCGAATTCCTCGACACGATCGAACCGGCGTCCCTGGAGCGACTGCTGCTGCAGAAGTGAGAGGCCCACCGCGCGCCGCGGGTTAGATCAGCTTGTATTCTGTCGCGATCATCCGCAGCGCCTGCGGATAGATCTCATGCTCGACCTTGAGCACACGCGCAGCCAGCGTCTCCGGCGTGTCGCCGGGAACCACGTCAACCTCGCCCTGGAGGATGACGTCGCCGGCATCGAGCTCGGCGGTGACGAAATGGACGGTCGCGCCATGTTTCGTCACGCCGTCGGCAATCGCGCGGGCATGGGTATCGAGACCCTTGTAGGCCGGCAGGAGCGAGGGATGGATGTTGATCATCCGCCATTCCCATTGGCCGACCAGCCAGGGGGTGAGGATGCGCATGAAACCGGCGAGACAGACGATGTCGATCCGGTGTTCGACCAGATGTGCCTGCACTGCGCGTTCGAAGGCCTCGCGGTCGCGGCCGAACGGCTTCTGGTCGACGGTGACGGCGGCGATGCCGTTCGCCTCCGCCGTGGCAAGGCCGCCGGCGCCCGGAATGTTCGAGATGACCAGCACGATCTCGGCGGGATAATCCGCGGCCCTGGCCGCCTCGATCAGCGCGGCCATGTTGGATCCGCGCCCCGAGATCAGGACGGCAACCCGCTTGCGGCTCACAGCGAGAGAGCCCCGGTGAAGGTCACGCGCGGCTCGGCGGCGGCTTCCGTCACCTGGCCGAGGCGCACCACCGTTTCGCCCGAGGCCTGAAGTGTCGCGATCAGATGGTCGGCATCGGCGGCGGTCGTCACCGCCACCATGCCGATGCCGCAGTTGAACGTGCGGACCATTTCCGACTGTTCCAAGCCGCCGACCTTGGCGAGCCAGCCGAAGACCGGCGGCACTGGCACGGCCGAGAGATCGACCTCGACGCCGAAGCCCTCGGGCAGGACGCGCGGAATGTTATCGACAAAGCCGCCGCCGGTGATGTGCGCTAGCGCCTTGATCGTGCCGGTCGCGCGATGGGCTGCGATCAGGCTCTTCACATAGATGCGGGTCGGCTCCAGCAGCGCTTCGCCAAGGCTCACCTCCGGCTTGAACGGGGCCGGCGCGTCCCAGGCAAGGCCCGAGAGCTCGACGATCTTGCGCACCAGCGAATAGCCGTTGGAATGGACGCCGGAGGAGGCAAGTCCGAGCACGACATCGCCGACCTTCAGGTCGCCGCGCGGCAGGAGCGTGCCGCGTTCGGCAGCGCCCACCGAGAAGCCGGCGAGATCATAGTCGCCATCGGCATAGAGGCCCGGCATTTCGGCGGTCTCGCCGCCGATCAGGGCGCAGCCCGCTTCCTTGCAGCCCAGCGCGATGCCCTTGACCACCTGGGCGGCAGCCTCCGGCGAGAGTTTGCCGGTCGCGAAATAGTCGAGGAAGAACAGCGGCTCGGCGCCCTGGACCACCAGGTCGTTGACGCACATGGCGACGAGATCGATGCCGATCGTGTCGTGCTTGCCCGTCTCGATGGCGATCTTGATCTTGGTGCCGACGCCGTCATTGGCGGCGACCAGGACCGGATCCTTGAAGCCCGCGGCCTTCAGGTCGAACAGGCCGCCGAATCCGCCGATCTCGGCATCGGCGCCGGGACGCGCGGTGGCGCGCACCAGCGGCTTGATCATGTCGACCATGCGGTTGCCGGCATCGATGTCGACGCCTGCCTCGGCATAGGTGAGGCCGTTCTTGCGTTTCTCAGTGTCTGTCACGGGCTGACTTTCCGGTTCAGAGGACCGGATAACCCCTGCGCGCGCCGCCCGCAACGGCCAAGGGGCGTGGCCTTGTCTTTTCCCCCGTGGCAAGGATGCTCGTCACATCAGAGTCGTTCTGCCTCAGCATGAATCCTGACAGAGTTGACCCGGCGCGTCTTGCAGGCGCATCACCGCCTGACGGGGGTATTTTCCATGTCCAAGACCATCACCGACGATCTGAAAACCGGCGCACTGGTCTACCACCGGCTGCCGAAGCCCGGAAAACTGGAGATCCAGGCAACCAAGCCGCTCGGCAACCAGCGTGATCTGGCGCTGGCCTATTCGCCGGGCGTTGCGGCTGCCTGCGAGGCGATCGTCGCCGATCCCTCGGCTGCCGCCGAACTGACCATCCGCGCCAATCTCGTCGCCGTCATTTCCAACGGCACCGCGGTCCTCGGCCTCGGCAATATCGGCCCGCTCGCCTCCAAGCCGGTCATGGAGGGCAAGGCGGTCCTGTTCAAGAAATTCGCCGGCATCGACGTCTTCGATATCGAGATCGACGCGCTCGAGATCGACCGCATCGTCGATGTGGTGGCAGCGCTGGAGCCGACCTTCGGCGGCATCAATCTCGAGGACATCAAGGCCCCGGAATGTTTCGAGGTCGAGCGGCGCCTGCGCGAGCGCATGGCGATCCCGGTGTTCCATGACGACCAGCACGGCACCGCCATCATCGTCGGCGCGGCCGTCACCAATGCGCTGGAACTGATGGGCAAGAAATTCGAGGACGTGAAGATCGTCGCGTCCGGCGCGGGCGCTGCGGCCATCGCCTGCCTCAATCTGCTCCGCGAACTCGGAGCCAAGGTCGAGAACATCTGGGTCTCTGACCTTGAGGGCGTGGTCTACAAGGGCCGCGAGAAGCTGATGGACCCCTACAAGGAGGTCTATGCCAAGGACACCAACGCCCGCACCCTCGACGACATCATCGGCGATGCCGACATCTTCCTCGGCGTCTCGGCCGCCAATGTGCTGAAGCCCTCCATGGTCCAGAAGATGGCCAAGGGCCCGCTGATCATGGCGCTCGCCAACCCCAATCCGGAGATCATGCCGGACGAGGCGCGCGCCGTGCGTCCGGATGCCATGATCTGCACCGGACGGTCGGATTTCCCCAACCAGGTCAACAACGTCCTCTGCTTCCCCTACATCTTCCGCGGCGCGCTGGATTGCGGCGCGACCGCCATCAACGAGCCGATGAAGCTCGCAGCCGTGCGCGCCATTGCGGGCCTTGCCCGCGAAGCGCCGTCCGATGTGGTGGCGCGTGCCTATGGCGGCGAGGTCGGAACCTTCGGATCGGGCAGCCTGATCCCGTCGCCCTTCGACCCCCGGCTGATCCTGCGCATCGCGCCGGCTGTCGCGAAGGCGGCCATGGAGACCGGCGTCGCCACCCGCCCGATCAAGGATTTCGACGCCTACCACGCCGAGCTCTCGCGCTTCGTGTTCCGCTCCGGCCTCCTGATGAAGCCGGTCTTCGACAAGGCCAAGCAGGCGCCGAAGCGCGTCATCTATGCCGAGGGCGAGGACGAGCGCATCCTGCGCGCCGCCCAGGTCGTGGTCGAGGACGGGCTGGCCTTCCCGGTGCTCATCGGCCGCCCGGCGGTGGTCGAGCAGCGCTTGGAGCGCTTCGGCCTGTCGATCAAGATCGGCCGCGACTTCGAGCTGATCGATCCGCAATCCGATCCGCGCTACCGCGACTATGTCGCGACCTACAACGAGCGTGTCGGCCGGCGCGGCGTCACCCCCGATGCTGCGCGCACCATCATTCGCACGTCGAACTCGGCAATCGCTGCGGTTGCACTGCAGCGTGGCGACGTCGACGCGTTGATCTGCGGCGTGGAAGGCCGGTTCAACACCCATCTGCGCCATATCCGCCAGGTGATCGGCCTGAAGCAGGGGGCCAACGCCCTTGCCGCGCTGTCCTTGCTGATCACGTCCAAGGGGCCGCTGTTCATCGCCGACACCCATGTCAGCACCAATCCGACGCCGGCCGAACTGGCCGACATGACGATCGCCGCCGCCGCCCATGTCCGCCGCTTCGGCCTCGAGCCGAAGATCGCCATGGTCAGCCATTCGGATTTCGGCTCCTACGACGATGCCGACGCCGAGAAGCTGCAGCTGGCGCTGAAGATGATCTGGGAGCGCGCGCCGGAACTGGAGGTCGACGGCGAGATGCACGCCGACACGGCACTGCTGCCGGACCTGCGCGAGCGCGTCTTCCCGCAGTCGCGCCTCACCGGCGTCGCCAATGTCATGATCATGCCCAACATGGCGGCTGCCAATATTGCTTTCCAGGTCATCAAGGTGCTGGCCGACGCACTGCCTGTTGGCCCGATCCTGATCGGCCAGGCCAAGCCCGCCCATATCCTGACCTCGTCGGTGACCGCGCGCGGCGTCGTCAACATGACCGCGCTCGCCGTCGTGGAAGCCCAGGGCCGCGAGTGATTCAGCTGTTACATGACGTAACGGCAGTCAAGGGACCATTAAGGCGATCCATCTAAAGTGCTGAATTGTCTTGTTGATCTCCCGGCTGGTCGGGGGTCGCGGAGACAGCGCAGCGGGGCTGCTTTGGGCGCGGATTTCGGGGCAAGGGGCCTGAATCTTCTGGCGGCCGCGGTCATCGCGGTTTTGGCGCCCGTGACCGGCTATGTCGGCGCCGAAACCTATCTGCACTATGGCTTGCAGCAGCATCTTGCCGCCACCGCTGAACTGGTTGTTCAGCGCATCGACGGATCGATCGACCGCGCATCCGCCAATCTGCGCACGCTTGCGGCCAGCCCCGACGATGTCTGCGGCCCGCAAGCGCGCGATCGTCTCCGGCTGCTGGTGTTCAACTCGCCGGTCCTGAAGGAAGTCGCCGTTTTCGGGCCGGACGACAGGATCCGCTGCAGCAACAACGTCGATATCATGCAGATGCAGACAATCGGCACCATGCAGCCGACGTCTCAGCAGGACATCTTTTTGTCGATCGCAGTCGTGCCGCCGACAGATCGCCGCGTGCTGCGCGTCATCATGAGGCGCGATCGCCAGCAGGCTTTCGGCGGGCTCATTCCGGTCGAACTGTTCGTGCCATCGACCATGATCCGCACGGGAGAGACCGGGCTCGGGGTCCAGATCGAGGCGGGCGAAAGCGTTCGCATGATCTCGGAGGGCTTCGAGGGCGCCGAGAACAGCGGCAAGGACACCCGTGGCGCAGCAACGTCCCGCCGCTATCCGGTCCGCGTGCTGGTCGCAGCCTCGGGGCAGGTCTGGCGGCAGGCGCACTCCCACGTCTACCTCATCGCCATCGCCATTGCCGGTGCCTTCGGTCTGCTGATTGCCTGGCTGATCGTGCTCAACGCCCGCCGTCGCGGCGATGACCCGATCGCCGGCATGCAACGCGCTCTCGATCGCGGCGAGTTCATTCCCTATTACCAGCCGATCGTCGACATCGACACCGGCCGCATCTGCGGCTGCGAGGTGCTGGTGCGCTGGCGCAAGGCCGATGGGCAGATGATCCCGCCGGGCTCGTTCATCGGCGAGGCCGAGCGGTCCGGCTTCATCTTCCCGCTGACTCTGTCGCTGATGCGCCAGGCCGCCGCCGAACTCGGACCGTCCTACGCAACGCGCCCGTCGCTCAAATGCGGCTTCAACCTGTGCGCCGCCCATTTCCAGGACGACAAGATCGTCGACGACGTTCAGGAGATCTTCCAGCGCTCGCAGATGCACCTGAGCCAGGTGCTGCTCGAGGTGACGGAGCGCGATGCGCTGCCGGACATGGACACGGCCCGCAACATCATCGCCAGCCTGCAGGCCATGGGGGTCCGCGTGGCCCTTGACGACGTCGGCACCGGCCACGGCGGCATGAGCTATCTCCTCAAGCTCGGTGTCGATGTCATGAAGATCGACAAGCTGTTCATTGACGCGCTGGGCGCCGAGCGCCAGTCGACCGCCATCGTCGACAGCCTGATCGACCTTGCCGCCCATCTCAACATGGACGTGGTCGCCGAAGGCGTCGAGACCTTCGCCCAGGTCGAGGCCCTGCGCCGCCGCGGTGTCCGCCAGGCCCAGGGCTATGTGTTCTCGCCGCCACTGCCGGGCTCGTCCTTCGTGCAACTGGTCGAGGCCATGGAGCCGGCGGTCACCGACAGCCAGCCGGTCAAGAAAGCGCTCCGCGGCTGAGGTGACCTGCCGCGCCCTTCAGGCGTCGCCCTCCGCGCAGAAGGCACTTGTCTACCGAAGGCGACTTCCGTTACGTCAGATCGACGATGGTCGACGAGGCATCGCTCCGGGCGATCCCTTGCGCAGCGGGGGTGGCGATGCTGGACATCATCAAGGTGACATTGCGCCAGATTGCCTCGCCGGAATTCCGGCATGTCCTGGCCAAATCGGTGATGCTGGCGGTCGTCCTGCTGGTGGCGCTGTGGGGCCTGCTTTATCTGGCCTATCGCTGGTGGCTGCTCGGCTGGCTGGCCAGCCATGCCTGGGTTGCGCCCGACGGCTGGGCGGCGACCGTCCTCAACCTCGCTGCGGGCCTCGGCCTCGTCGTGTTGATGATCGCGCTGACGCTGCCGGTTCTCCGCTTCGTTGCCGGCAATTACCTGAATGAGGTTGCTGCCCTCGTCATTCCGCCGACGCTCGCGTCCGGCCTTTCGCGGCGTCAGGGGCCGGACGGGGCAAGCAACCTCGGTGCCTCGGCGGGTCTCGCGACCAGAAGCCTGCTGACCAATCTGGTCATGCTGCCGTTCGCGCTGGTCCCGGTCGTCGGCCCGGCGGCGATCTTCCTGGTGAACAGCCGCAATGTCGGTCGAAGCTACTTCGCGATGGTCAATGCATCCCGTTCGGACGAGGAGAGGGCGCGCCTGATGGCGCAGTTTCGCTGGGCAATCTGGGCTGCGGGTGGAGCGATCGTCGCGCTGTCGGCCGTGCCGGTGATCAACGTGGTCGTGCCGACATTTGGCAGCACGCTGATGATCCATCTGTCCCAGCGCTTGATGGATGAGCCGTCCTGAGCCTTCCGGCATCGGACCGCTGAATCCGTTTCTGAAGCAGCGGAATCAGAATCAGAAGTTCAACGCAGCCGCTCAAGTGATTCAGAATGTGAGCGAATTTCGCCAAATGCGAATCTGGATATGAAAGGGTGGAATCTGGATCTGCACGGCCGAAAAGCCACGCGCGGTGCTTTACCTCTCCCCGCGCGCGGGGAGAGGTGAGAAGCGCGCCCGGCGTTTCAGGCGTTCAAGGACCCCCATTCGCCGGGGGCCGCCCGCCCTCAGTTGGTCCGGCCGCGCCGCAGATCGGCCTCGATCCGGAGCCCCGACCCGCCGCCGAGGCGGGCGCGATAGACCTGCACATTCTCCATCACGCGCTGCACGTAGTTGCGGGTCTCCGAGAAGGGGATGCGCTCGACCCAGTCGACCGGATCGACGTTCGGGCTGCGCGGATCGCCGTATTTCTCGATCCATTCGCGGGCCCGCGACCGGCCGGCATTGTAGGCGACGAAGGTCAGGATGTAGCTGCCGTTGAACTCGGCCACGAGCTCGCCGAGATGGGCAGCGCCGATCCGCGCATTGTAGGCGGGGTCGGAAAGCAGCCGGGCCTGGTCGAAGGCGACGCCATAGGTGCGGGCGGTCGCGCGTGCGGTAGCCGGCATGAGCTGCAGCAGGCCGCGGGCCCCGGCATGGCTAAGGGCGCGCGGGTCGAACGTCGATTCCTGGCGCGCGATGGCATAGACCACGGACCGGTCGATCTCCGGCCCGACATGGGTATAGGCGGGAATGCCGAGCGTCGGGAAGGCATGGGTGTCAAAGGGCAGGCCGCGATTGTTGGCGAGCTTGCCAAGGGTCAAAACCCCCTTGGCGTCATTGTTGCGCGCTGCGATCTCGGCGGCGCCGCTCAACTGGCCCTGGTCGGTGGCGCGCAGTCCGAGATCGGCGAGGATCACACGTGCCAGATCCGGTTCGCCCGCTGCATAGAGCAGATTGACGGCGCGGACGAGCGGGCCGCCCATTTCTGCGGATTCCTGCGGGCGGCGGACGGGCAGGTCGGTCAGGCCGAGTTTGGCGCGGGCGAGCTGGCCGTAATAGTGGGTTGAATGGCGGGCCGCCTGCTCATAGGCGCGGCGGGCCTCGGCCTGGTGGCTCTGCGCCTCATGGGCCCGGCCGATCCAGTAGAGGGCACGCGACTGCGACATGGGCGTGTGGGCAGCGGCGCGGGCGGCCTCGAAATGGCGGAGGCCGGCGCCGGCATCGTTGAGATGGCGCAAAGCGACCCAACCGGCATGGAACTCGGCATCGACGCGCGACGCGCCCTCGCGCACCGCATGGGTGGAGGCGACCCGGTAAGCGGTGCGCGCGTCGCCGGCATCGATCAGCTTGCGCACCATGACGCGCCGCTCGGTCCACCAGTCCTCGGCCTTGCCAAGGATGGCGGGATCGCGCGGGGCATTGATCAGGATGGCTGCGGCTTCCGTCGCCCGGTCCTCGCGGCGGAGCCACTGGGCCTTCGCGAACAGATAGGCGGGGTCATGGTGCAGCGAGGCCGGCACATGGGCGAGAAGCGCGCCACCATTGGAGCGGCGGGCGCCGATGGCCAGGAAGGCGCGGGCGATTGCCACCTGTCCGGGGCCAAGCCGTTGCGCGGCACGGATCGCGGTCGCCTCCTGCTCCTCGTGCAGCATGCGATCCATCCGGGCCTTGTGGTCGGCATGGCTGATCGCCGAGGCAAAGCCGCCGAGCAGGGCCTGTTCGGTCTCGGCCGAGAGATCGAATGCGCGCCAGGTCTCGCGGGCGAGCCGGTTCGCCCGCTCCGTGTCGCCAGCCCGCTTCAGGGCCAGCGCCAGCGCGATGCGTCCCTTGGCGGAGGTCGGCTGGCGGTTGCCATAGAAGGCGCGGACGGTGGCGCCGTCGATATTCTCTTCCAGCAGCGTGCCCTCGGCCCGCATGCGGATGCGCTGTGCCGCAGGAAAGCCGGGATTCTCGCGTAGGAAGGCCGAAAGACGGGCAAAGCCCGGAGTTTCGGCCGAACGCAGGATCGCCCATTCGGCGACCACGCGCGCGACCGGGTCGGTTAGCTGGCCTCGGGCCGCGGTCGCCTGTTCGATCCGGCCGGCCTTGGCCGCTGCAATGATCCGTCCAAGGGCCGCGGCATCC
Source organism: Phreatobacter aquaticus (assembly GCF_005160265.1). Lineage (NCBI taxonomy): Bacteria > Pseudomonadati > Pseudomonadota > Alphaproteobacteria > Hyphomicrobiales > Phreatobacteraceae > Phreatobacter > Phreatobacter aquaticus. Next base: position 3,275,408 of record NZ_CP039865.1, read on the forward strand.
GCCGTGCCCGTCGACGGACCGGTCGGGCGCCAGGCGCGTTCGGCCGCGCTCACCGAGCCGGTCGTGTCCGGGGCGGTGTTGCGGGCAAAGGTGAGGAGATGCAGCGGCGTGTCGCCGTCGCTCTCCTGGGCAAGGGCGGAGGAGGAGAAAGGTTCGCGCAGCACGATCGCGCCGACGACCAGGCCGGCGGACAATAAAAAGCGGGGCAGACGGCCACTAATCGGCACCATGGGAAGACCCGTCCTGATACGCGACGCGAACGGGCCCATCGCAAACGGCGATACCGGCCCTTGTGAGCTTGGTTATCAGGCTGTTTTCCTTGACGAGTCCTGAACGGACAGGGGGGCGTTCGGCGAACCTGGTTAAGCATTGGTTAGTGGCGAGGTCAGGGCGACGAGGTGGAGCGACACCTCTCTCCTGTTCCAGGTCGGCTCCTGATCGCCGCGCCTGTGGCCACCGCGCCCCGGCCCTGCGGCCCCTCGGCTTGAGCCATGATGTACTTGACCTTTTGGCGGCTTCGGGGCTTTGTGTCCGGCCGCAGCGCACCGGGCTCGTCCGGAGCGCGATCTCCCGTTCCGGAGCTCGTTATGTCCGCCAATCCGTTCAAGGGTTCGATCCCCGCCCTCGTCACCCCGTTCAAGGACGGCAAGGTCGACGAGAAGGCCTTTCGCGCCCATGTGGACTGGGTCATCACCGAGGGCTCGCATGGCATCGTGCCGGTCGGCACCACGGGCGAGAGCCCGACGCTGACCCATGACGAGCACAAGCGCGTCATCGAGATGGCGATCGACGAGGCGCGCGGCCGCGTGCCGGTGATCGCCGGCGCCGGCTCCAACAACACGCTCGACGCGATCGAGTTCTCCCAGCATGCGGAGAAGGTGGGCGCGCAGGCGCTGCTGCATGTCACGCCTTACTACAACAAGCCCAGCCAGGAGGGTTTGTTCCAGCATTTCAAGGCGATAGCCGAGGCGACCAGCCTGCCGATCTTCATCTACAACATCCCGCCGCGCTCGGTGGTGGACATGTCGGTGGAGACCATGGCCAGGCTCGCCGCGATCCCGAATATCGTCGGCGTCAAGGACGCCACCGCCAAGCTCGACCGCGTCTCGGCCCAGCGTGAGGCCTGTGGCGCCGACTTCATCCAGCTCTCGGGCGAGGACGGCACCGCGCTCGCGCACATGGCCCATGGCGGCCATGGCTGCATCTCGGTGACGGCCAATGTCGCGCCTAGGCTTTGCGCCGAGTTCCAGAACGCCTGCATGGCCGGTGACTATGCCAAGGCGCTCAAGCTGCAGGACAAGCTCTTCCCGCTGCACCAGGCCGTGTTCCTCGAGCCGAACCCGTGCCCGTCCAAGGCGGCGCTTGCCATGCTTGGCCGCATGTCGGACGAGGTGCGCCTGCCCATGGTCGGCGTCACCAGCCAGACCCGCGACGCCTTGAAGAAGGCGCTCGTCCACGCCGGTCTGATGAACTGATGGCGCCGAAGGCCGAACCCAAGATCAAGTCGATCGCGGAGAACCGGCGCGGTCGCTATGACTATGAGATCATGGAGACCTTCGAGGCCGGCCTGTCGCTGACCGGCACCGAGGTGAAGTCGCTCCGCGCCTCCAAGGCGACGATCGCCGAGAGCTATGCCGGCCCGTCTGGCGGCGAGTTCTTCCTGTTCAACTGCAACATCCCCGAATATCTGCAGGCCAACCGGTTCAACCACGAGCCGCGCCGGCCTCGCCGCCTTCTCCTGCACAAGAAGGAGATCGCCAAGCTGATCGGCGGCGTCCAGCGCGAGGGCATGACCGTCATCCCGCTCAAGATGTACTTCAACGAGCAGGGCAGGGCGAAGCTGCAGATCGCGCTCGCCCGCGGCAAGAAGCTGCACGACAAGCGCGATACCGAGAAGAAGCGCGACTGGCAGCGCGACCAGGCCCGCATCATGCGGGAGCGCGGCTGACCCTTTCCGGAGCGATATCATGGCCTTCAAGCTCGACCACGTCGTCATCCATGTGAGCGACTGGGCGCTCTCCAACGCGTTCTACCGCGACGTGTTCGATGCCGAGATCGTGCCGAGGGGCGCGGGCTTTGCCTACAAGATCGGCGACATCCGCCTGAACTGTCATGGCCCGGGCATCGGCCACGTCAATGCGGTGGCCAAGGTGCCGGTCATGCCCGGCAATTCCGACATCTGCTTCGAATGGGAAGGCCCGATCGAAGGCGCCGCCGCGCGTCTGAAGGCGCTCGGTGTCGACGTCGAACTCGGGCCGGTCGCGACCAATGGTGTGCGCGGGCCGGCGATCAGTGTCTACTTCCGCGATCCCGATGGCTCGCTGCTGGAATTCCTCAGCTATCACAAGGCATAAGCCCTTGCTCTAACGAAAACGCCGCCCCTGAGGGCGGCGTGTCGTTGGCGTGCGGCGAGGGGGGCTGTTTCGCCGCCCTGCCGGATCAGCCCATGGCCTTGGCGAAGTTGGCCTGTGCCTTGGTCCAGTTGACCGTGTTCCACCAGGACGTAACGTAGTCCGGGCGGCGGTTCTGGTACTTGAGGTAGTAGGCGTGCTCCCACACGTCGACGCCGAGCACCACGCCCTTGACACCGTCCATGAGCGGGTTGTCCTGGTTCGGCGTCGAGACGATGGCGAGCTTGCCGTCCTTGTCGACCACCAGCCAGGCCCAGCCCGATCCGAAGCGGCCCACGGCTGACGCCTGGAACTGCTGGCGGAACTTGGCATGGTCGCCGAAGGTCGAGTTGATCGCGGCGGCCAGCGTACCGGTCGCTTCCTTGGCACCGCCCGGCGTCATGATGTCCCAGAAGAACACGTGGTTCCACAGGCCGCCGGCATTGTTGCGCACGCCGGTGCGGATGCCCTCCGGCACGTCCGACAGCTTGCGCAGCACCGGCTCGATCGTATCAGGCTTCAGCGCGGCATACTGGCCGGCAAAGGTGTTGAGGTTGCCGATGAAGGCACCCTCGTGGCGCTGGTGGTGAATGGTCATGGTCTGCGTGTCGATATGCGGCTCGAGCGCCTCATAGGCATAGCCGAGCGGCGGCAGCGTGAACGGGCCGCTGGCGGCCTGCGCAAACACGCGGTGCGCGGCGGGGATCGGCAGGGTGGCTCCGATGGCAGCAGCGCCAAACAGCTTCAAGGCAAGACGACGGTTCATTGGTTCTCTCCCGTAGGTCGTTTGCCGCGCCTCGCAGCACGGTCCATTGGCTTACACGCCCGACACGACAGTTGGACGCCTCATGCATTCATCACGAAACCGTGAGCCCCATGTCAGGCCGCATCGAGATGGGCCTTGAGCTGGGAGAACACGGTGCGGAACATGTCTGGCGTCAGCACCCGCGTGTTGGTGTTGTAGCGCGAGCAATGATAGCTCGAAAACAGCGTCACCGCGCCGATCCGATGCATGCCGCCATGCTTGAAAGGAACCCGCGAAGGGCGCTCGCCCAGCGCTCTTACGACGCTGTCATGGCCGATCTTGCCAAGCGCCAGAACCGCCTTCAGCGCACCCATCTCGGCAAGGGTGGCGGAGAGGAAGGGTCGGCACGTGTGGATTTCCTCGGTGGTCGGCTTGTTCTCCGGCGGAACGCAGCGCACCGCGTTGGTGATCCGTGTCCCGACAAGGGCCAGCCCATCGTCGGGTCGCTGGCCATAGGTGCCTGTGGCAAGCCCGAAGCCGATCAGCGTCTCGTACAGCAGGTCGCCGGCATAGTCGCCGGTGAACGGCCGCCCGGTCCTGTTGGCCCCCTGCAGGCCCGGCGCGAGCCCGACGATCAGCAGTTTGCCATCCGCCGACCCGAAGGAGGGGACGGGGGCGTTCTGCCAATCCGGATGGGCGGCGCGCTGGCGCTGGCGAAACGCCACCAGCCGCGGGCAGAGCGGGCAGTCTCGACCGGGATCGGTTGCAGCCATCGTCTCAGCGATCGGCGAAATCGTCGTCGGGACCGGATCCGGCGGGTGTCGTCGGCGCGATCGGCCGGGCCGGCGGGCGGGGGCGCTCGCGCACGAAGCCAGGCACGTCCTGCCCGGCCTGGCGTGCAACGCGCTCGCTCGGGTCGCGGCCGACCCGCTGGGACAGATGGGCGAGATCGATGAACTCGTCGGCCTGGCGGCGCAGTTCATCGGCAATCATCGCGGGCTGGACGGCAACCGTCGAGACGACCGAGACCTTGACGCCCTTGCGCTGCAGCGCCTCGACCAGCGAGCGGAAGTCGCCATCGCCCGAGAAGAGCACGATATGGTCGATCCGGGGCGCGAGTTCCATGGCATCGACGGCGAGTTCGATGTCCATATTGCCCTTCACCTTCCGCCGGCCCATGGAATCGGTGAATTCCTTGGCCGTCTTGGTGATGACGGTGAAGCCATTGTAGTCCAGCCAGTCGATCAACGGCCGGATCGAGGAATATTCCTGATCCTCGATCAGCGCGGTGTAATAGTAGGCGCGCAGCAGATAGCCGCGGCCCTGGAACTCACGCAGCAGGCGCCGGTAATCGATGTCGAAGCCAAGCGCCTTGGCCGTGGCGTAGAGGTTGGCGCCATCAATGAAGAGGGCGATGCGTTCCTGTCCTTGCGACATGGTCGCTCCTTGTCAGGCGATGCGGCGCGGGCGCTGGGGGTAGCAAGGAATCTCAGCCACGCGGCGGCAATGGGTTTTCGCAGAATTCGGCCGGGCGCAATTGCCCGCCGCTTGTCTAGCACGTGAAGCCGCTCGGGCGCCAAGGCCTTGCGATCTGGGGTGTTGCATATCGCCTCAGCGGGTGCGCAGGCCGGTCGCGGTGCCCAGGGGCGCGATCTGTGCTTCGCGGATGACCTTCTCCCAACGAGTGTCCTCGGCCGCAATCTTGGCTGCGAATTCTGCCGGACCGAGTGGGGCCGGCAGCCCGCCAATCTCCATCATGGCGGTGCGCACGTCCGGTAATGCGAGGGCATGCAGCGTGGCCGCAGCAATCTGCTGAACCACAGACGGGGCTGTGGCTGCGGGCGCAAGCAGGCCGAACCACGCAGCTATATCGAGCCCATGGAGGCCGAGCTCGGCGAAGGTCGGCACATCCGGAAGGATCGCGAGGCGTTCCCTGGCCATGACGCCGATTGTCTGGAGCCGCCCCTCGCGCAGATGCTGGACGACATTCGAGCCCGTCTCGCAGACGACATCCAGCGCGCCCTTCACCAATGCTTCCTGAAGGGGGCCACCGCCTGCGAAGGGAATATGCAGGGTCGGGAAGCCGAGCGCGCGCCGCAGCACCTCGCTTGCCAGATGCTGGATCGATCCATTGCCCGATGAGCCGGTCACCAGGGCCCGGTTTCGGCCGGCGGCCACGACGTCCTCAAGCCGCGTGATCTTCAGCCGCTCATGGGCGCAGACCACGATCGGAAACGAGATGACCTGGGCGACCGGCGCCAGATCCTTCAGCGGATCGAAGAAGTGCTGGGAGAGCAGGTAATGGTTGATCGCGAGTGGCCCGGCATGGCCGAACAGCAGCGTGCGTCCGTCCGCCGGGGCACCGACGACGGTCAGAGCCGCGACGTCGCCGCCGGCGCCTGGCTTGTAGTCGAGGTGAACAGGCCCCCCGAGAGCCGCCGTCAGAGGGGCCAGCAGCGGTCGCATAGACGCGGTGCTGGTGCCGCCGGGCGGGAAGGCGATCACCACACGCGTCACCTGGCTGGTCGCGTGCGCAGCAGCCATCGGTGGCAGTGCCGCAAGACCTGCGATCAGCCGGCGCCGTGAAAGCCGGGGGAGGGTGAACATGGGGTGAGCCGGTTTGCAGGGGGAACATCCGCTGAACGATAGCCAATGGGTCGCTGTCGGTCGAGGCTGGAAAGCACCCGTGATCGATCTTCGCTTGCTCCAAGGGCCTGACGCGTCTATACAGCCCGACTTTCCGGACATCCGCCCCGCCTGTGGGCGCTGCCAAGAGGATCGGACCCATGGCCCGCGTCACTGTCGAAGATTGCATCGAAAAGGTCGACAACCGTTTCGAGCTGGTCCTCCTTTCCAGCCACCGCGCCCGCATGCTGGCGGCCGGCGCGCCCCTGACCATCGATCGCGATCGCGACAAGAATCCGGTCGTGGCATTGCGCGAGATCGCCGATTCGACGGTGTCGCCCGACGATCTCAAGGAAGACCTGATCCACTCGCTGCAGAAATATGTCGAGGTCGACGAGCCCGAGGCCGAGACCGTTCCGATGATCGCCGCCCCCGGCGGTTCGGATTCCGATGATTCGAACGTCGCCCTCGACCGTATGAGCGAGGAAGACCTGCTGCGCGGTCTCGAAGGCCTGAAGCCGCCGGAAGATACCGACGAAGACGACGGTCTCTGACGCGGCGCATGGCGCGCAGGATTGAACAAAGGCGGCCTCCGGGCCGCCTTTTGCGTTTGGAGCCGGAGGGAAACGAGTGCACTCCCGGCATCGTGAGCCAGCAATGACTTGCGGTCATTGGCAGCGGGGGTGATATCGTTGCTCGAGGCGGCCATGGAGGCCCTGGTCGCCGGTGGAGTCGATTAGCCTGACATGATGCGGCAATACGAGCTGGTGGAGCGCGTCAAACGCTACAACCCGAAGGCAGATGAGGCTCTGCTCGACCGCGCCTATGTCTATGCCATGCTGGCCCATGGCAACCAGAAGCGCGCCTCGGGCGACCCCTATTTCTCCCATCCGCTGGAAGTCGCGGCGATCCTCACCGACCTGAAGCTCGACGATGCCACCATCGTGGCGGCGCTGCTCCACGACACGATCGAGGATACCGACGCCACCAAGGACGACATTCGCGAGAAGTTCGGCGAGAACATCGCTGAACTGGTCGACGGTCTGACCAAGCTGAAGAAGCTCGATCTCGTCTCGAAACAGGCCGTGCAGGCCGAAAACCTGCGCAAGCTTCTGCTCGCCATCACGTCCGATGTGCGCGTCCTGTTGGTGAAACTCGCCGACCGCCTGCACAACATGCGCACCCTGCACTATGTGCCGCCGGCCAAGCGCAACAGGATTGCCCAGGAAACCCTCGACATCTATGCCCCGCTTGCCGGGCGCATGGGCATGCATGACATGCGCGAGGAGCTCGAGGACCTCGCCTTCCGGCAGATCAACGCGGTCGCCCACAGCGCGCTGACCGCAAGGCTCGACCGGCAGCGCGAGCTCTACGCGCAGATCATCGCCGAGATCGAGGGGCAGCTGACAGCCAAGCTTGCGGGCGAGGGGATCACGGCGGAGGTCTCGGGGCGCGCCAAGCTGCCTTACTCGATCTATCGCAAGATGGAGCGCAAATCGGTCTCCTTCGAGCAATTGTCCGACATCGTCGGCTTCCGGGTGGTCGTGGAGACCCTTGCGGATTGCTACCGGGCGGTTGGCGTCGTCCACACCACATGGCCGGCCGTGCCGCAGCGCTTCAAGGACTATATCTCGACACCAAAGGCCAACGACTACCGCTCGATCCACACCACTGTCATCGGACCGCGCAGCCAGCGCGTGGAAATGCAGATCCGGACGCGCGCCATGCACGACGTCGCGGAATATGGCATCGCCGCCCATGCGCTCTACAAGGACGGCGCTGAACTCGGGACCTTCGAGAACGAGAGCAATGCCTATGCCTGGCTGAGGCATACAGTGGAGATGCTCGCCCATGGCGACAATCCCGAGGAGTTCCTCGAGCACACCAAGCTCGAGCTGTTCTCCGACCAGGTCTATTGCTTCACGCCCAAGGGGCGCCTGATCGCCCTGCCGCGCAAGGCCAATTGCATCGACTTTGCCTATGCGGTCCACACCGACATCGGCAATCGCTGCTCTCGCGCCCGCATCAACGGCGTCGAGCGGCCTCTGGTCACCGAGCTGCAGAACGGCGACGAGGTGGAGATCATCACCGACATTCATGCCACGCCGTCGCCGGCCTGGGAAAACATTGTGGTCACAGGCCGGGCCCGGTCCGCGATCCGCCGGGCGACCCGTGCCGCAACCCGTGCGCAATATCTCGAACTTGGCCGGCGCATCGTCCAGAGCCTGTTTGCCCGAGCCGGCAAGCCTTTCTCCGACGACATCCTCAAGCTCGGCTTGAAGCGGTTGGCACGCTCCTCGGTGGAGGACGTCTATTGGGCGGTCGGGCGCGATGAGATCCCGGCTGACGACGTGATGAAGGCAGTCCATCCCGATTTCAAGGCGGCACCGAGCCTCGGCCCGAAGCCGACGGAAGGCTGGTTCGGGGTCGGTTCCACCGAGGCGTTGAAGTTCCAGGTGCCGGCGACCGAGGGCGCCATCCCGATCCGCGGCATCAATTTCGATCTGCCCGTGCACTTCGCGGCCGATGGCGGCGCAGTGCCCGGCGACCGCATCGTCGGGATCATGACGCCGGGCGAGGGGATCACGATCTATCCGATCCAGTCGCCGGCGCTGGCTGCCTACGACAATGAGCCGGATCGCTGGCTGGATGTCCGCTGGGACATCGAGGGTGCGGTCCCGAGCCGCTATCCCGTGCGCATCGCCGTGAAATCCCGGAACGAGCCGGGATCGCTTGCCCGGATCACCCAGATCATCGCCGACAATGACGGCAATATCGACAACCTACGCATGCACCGCAAAGCCGCGGACTATACCAATGTGATGATCGACCTGGAGGTCTGGGACCTGAAGCACCTCAACGCGATCATCGCCGGCATCAAGAGCCTGGCGATCGCCGCCGACGCCCACCGCGTCTTCGAGTGAGGTTGACAGGCCGGGCGGTTCGGCGTTGATCCCGCCAAACTCACGAAGGAAACTGACGCCATGACCCCGGACGACGTGCTCGCCGAATTCCGCGCCGCGGGCGCCCTGCTCGAAGGCCATTTCATACTGTCGTCGGGGCGCCGCAGCCCGGTCTTCCTGCAGAAGATGTTCGTGTTCATGGATCCGGAGCGCACCGCCAGGCTGTGTGCGGCGCTGGCTGAGAAGGTGAAGGCGACGTTCGGTCAGATCGACTATGTCGTCTCGCCGGCCGTTGGCGGCATCGTTCCCGGCTACGAGACGGCGAGGCAGCTCGGCGCCAAGGCGATCTTTGTCGAGCGCGAGGACGGCAAGTTCAAGCTGCGCCGGGGCTTCGAGATCCCGCCGGGCGCCCGCGTGCTGGTCGTCGAGGATATCGTCACCACCGGCCTCTCGACCCGCGAATGCCTGGAGGCGATCGAGGGCCATCTCGGAACCACCGTCGGCGCCGCTGTGCTGGTCGACCGCTCGGGTGGCAAGGTTGACGTCGGCGTGCCGCTGGTCTCGCTTCTGTCGTGGTACGTCCCGGATTTCGCGGCCGATGCTCTGCCTGAAAACCTCGCCAGGCTGCCGGCCGTCAAACCTGGCTCGCGCAGCATCCAGGGCGTCAAGGCATGAGCATGCCGGCTGAAACCGGCGCGGGGCCGAGCCGCACCAAACTGACGGTTGCGCTGCTCGTGCTGGTCACCGGCCTCATCGTGCTGGCCCCCAATGCCTGGGTGATCATCCAGTTCTGGCGGGTAGACACCAGCGAGACGGTCACCGCGCGCTGGGTGTCCTCCGTCGTGACCCATTCATCGCGCGATACGGTTGCCGTGCCGGCCTATGCATTCGAGCGCCGGATCGGCCCGATGGTCCAGGAGTGCAAGGTCGACATTCCCCGCTACCGCCATGCGCCCGATGGTAAGCCCCTGCGCGAGACGCTGCGCCTGGTGGCCGGCACGACCTGCGAGGATGTGACCGTGCTCGACGACCCGCCGCGCGAGCGCTTTCCTCTGGTTCTGCTTGGCCTCGCAATATCCGCCGCTGGCCTGGCGCTTGCCTGGCTTGCCCTGCGGAGGCCGTGATCCATGATCCTTGGCATCGGCTCGGACCTCATCGACATCCGCCGGATCGAGAAGTCGCTTGAGCGCCATGGTGAGAGGTTCACCCACCGCCTGTTCACTGAGGTTGAAAGGGCGCGGGCCGAGGGCCGAGCCCATCGTGCCGCGACCTATGCGAAGCGCTTCGCCGCCAAGGAGGCCTGCGCGAAGGCGCTCGGCACAGGGATTCGCGGCGGGGTATTCTGGCGGGATATGGGGGTTGCCAATCTGCGGTCCGGACAACCGACCATGGTCCTGACCCACGGCGCACTCGATCGGCTGAACTCCATGATTCCGCCGGGGCATCAGGCCAGGATCCACCTCACGATTACCGATGATTATCCGCTGGCACAGGCCTTCGTGATCATCGAGGCTGTTGCCGAGGTCGAAGGGCAGGCGTGAACGTCCGTTGAGCGCAGCCGTGATCCGGTCTGTGTCCATTCAGGAGCCGTTCACGGAGGAACTTCTAAGGTTGCCACACGTTTGACGAGAGAACTTGATGTCGAGGCGCGTCGCGCCACGGAGTTTTCAGGCAAACGACGAAAGGAGCATTCTCATGCTTTCCCGCTCTTTCAAGGCGCTCGTTGTGGGTGCGGTCGTCGCCGCAGGTGTTGCCATCTCGGTCGATCCGGCCGCCGCCCAGTACCGCCGCTATCATCGGGGCTACAATTACGGCCCGGCGGTTGGTGCAGGTGTGGCGCTCGGAATCATTGGTCTCGCCGGTGCGGCAATCGCCGCCGATCAGCGGCGCCAGGTCCGTGACGAATATTACGGCTATGGCCGCGGCTACTACGCTCCCCCGCCGCGCGTCTATTACGAGCCGGCACCTCGCGCCTACTATGCCCCGCCGCCGCGGGTCTACTATCGCGATGACGGCTATGGCCCTGCTCCGCGGCGCTACTATCGCCCGGAGGTCGATCGTCATGCCCCGGTGAATGGCAGCAATCGTCCCGGTTATGGCGGCTATCGTCCCGGCTATGGCAGCAGTCGTCCCGGTTATGGCGACGGCGTGCCGATGCCGTAAGGCATTGATCTGAGGACTGAAGAAAGGGCGGCCTTCGGGTCGCCCTTTCTCTTTTGCGCTTGGCGTCAGCCGCCGAAGGCGAGCACCAGAGGGACTGTCAGCACGGCAACCAGCGTCTGGACCGTCAGGATTTCCGCCATCAGCGGTGCGTCGCCGCCCATCTGTCGGGCCAGGATGTAAGAGCCGGAGGCTGTTGGCATGCCCGCCGACAGAAGCACCACCTGCATCGGTGCACCAGTCACACCCAGCGCATAGGCGATGCTGCCGGCCATGGCCGGCATGAGGGCGAGCTTCAGGACCGTGGTGATCCACGTGAGCATGCGCGGCTTGAGGGCCGCCTTGACGTCGAGGCCCGCGCCGACCAGCAACAGCCCCGCGCCCAGCGCTGCTGCACCCAGGATATCGCCGAACCGCATTGCGATCATCGGAACCGGGAGCCCCGACGCATTGATGACGATGCCGATGAACGACGACCAGATGAACGGGTTGGTGACGATGGCTTTGAGCGTCGGCCCCAGCACGACGGTGCGGCTTTGGGCAAAATGCTGAAGCATCACAACGGCGAGGATGTTCAGGAGCGGGATCATCGCGGCGACCGCGATCGCGGTCAGTGTCAGGCCGAGCTGGCTGTAGAGCGCGCCGGCGGTGGCAATCGCCACAAACGAGTTCCACCGTGTTGCGCCCTGGAACACCGAGGTGAAGGCCGGCCCGTCCATCCCGGTCCACCGGGCAAGCACAGGGCGCAGAGCCAGCAGCAGCACCGTCATGATCAGGATCGCGCCGATCAGCGAGACCGCGACTGCCAGAACGGGAACAGTTCTGAGATCTGCCTTGGCCAGCGTCATGATGATCATGGCAGGGAAGAAGATGTAATAGGTCGCCCGCTCCAGGCCGACCCAGCCGGCTTCCGCCATCAATCCGCGCCAATGCAGGATGGCCCCGAGCACGATGATCAGGAAGACCGGAGCGAGGCTGACGACGATCGGAGGCATGGGGACGGGCTATCGGGGCTTGGAGATGGCGCCAATGGCGCATCGGCGCCGGACGGGGCGGCACACAAGCACGGCGCATGGCCCATGGCGAGCCCCCGTTCAGACAGATGTGGCGTGCTGTGCTCCGGCGCGCTGGACACAGTCGAGCCATGACGCGACTATCTATAGCCTCCGTGGTCGGGGCAGCCTTGGCATCAGGGCTACCTGCTCACGATCGGTCCGTCGCCAACCATCCGGCGCGGACGGGCTTTCGAGCTTGAAGGGCATTCCCCCATGAGCATGCTTGGTCACCTCCTCACACGCTTTGTCCGGAACGGCCGCCTGACGGTCATTCACGCCGATGGCAGCCGCGAGAGCTTCGGCTCCGGCAGGGATGGTCCGGAGGTCACGGTCCGGTTGCACGATGACAAGGTGCAGCGGCAGCTGTTCTTCAATCCCGAGCTCGCCTCAGCCGAGGCCTATATGGACGGCCGCCTGACGGTGGAGGAGGGCGGCAGGATTCTCGATCTCCTGACGCTGTTCTCGATCAACCGCTCAGGCCTTGGATCGCATCCGGTTCAGCAGGCCCTGCGCAAGGTCTGGCGCCTGCTGAAGCGCCGGCACCAGTCGAATGCCGTCGGTCAGGCTGCCTCCAATGTCTCCAGCCATTACGACCACCCCAAGGCCTTCTACGAGCTCTGGCTCGATGAGACGATGAGCTATTCCTGCGCTTACTTTCAGCAGCCGGACATGGCCCTGAAGGACGCCCAGGTCGCCAAGATGCGCCATATCGCAGCGAAGCTACGGCTGGAGCCGGGCATGACGGTCGCCGAGATCGGCTCGGGCTGGGGTGGCCTTGCGACCTATCTGGCCGCCGTCTGCGGCGTCCATGTCACCGCCATCAATGTCTCGCCGGAACAGCTCGCCGCCTCCCGCGCGCGGGTCGAAAGCGCAGGCGTCGCCGACAAGGTCACCTTCTTCGAGAAGGACTACCGCGAACTCACAGGCCGCTTCGACCGCGTGGTCTCCGTAGGCATGATGGAACATGTCGGAGTGGGGCATTTCGACGACTACTTCTCCACCGTCCGCCGGCTGCTCGCGCCGGGCGGTTCGGCGATGATCCACGCCATCGGCCGCATGTCGCCCCCGGGGACAACCGCCCCCTTCATCCGCAAGTACATTTTCCCGGGGGGCTATGTTCCAGCCCTCTCGGAGGTCTTCGCCTCCACCGAGCGCACGGGCCTATGGGTCGCCGATTGCGAGGTGCTGCGCCTCCACTATTACTGGACCATCAAGGCCTGGCGCGAGCGGTTCGAGGCGGTGCGCGCTGAGGTTGTCACCATGCAGGGCGAGCGCTTCGCTCGCATGTGGGAGTTCTATCTCGCCGCCGTCGAGCTCGGCTTCCTCAACGGCTCCAACATGGTCTACCAGCTCCTGCTGGCCGAGACCCGCGACGCGGTCCCGGTGACCCGCGACTTCATCACCCAGGCCGAGGCCGAACTGAAGACGCGGGAAGGGGCGTTGCCGTGGCGATCCACCTGAAGATCACAGGCCTCGTGCAGGGCGTCGGCTACCGGCAGTGGTTCCGCCGGCATGCCGAAGCGCACGGTGCGTCCGGCTGGGTGCGAAACCGCGCCGATGGGTCGGTCGAGGCCCTTCTCCTGGCCAACGATCAGGCGCTGGAAGCGCTCATGCGCGAGGCAATGACCGGCCCGCTCGGCGCCAAGGTCGACAGCATCGACCAGACCTTCGTCACCCTGTCCGATCCCGAGCGCACACAGGTCGCAGGCTTCGAGATTCGCGCGACAATCTGAACGGCCTATGCAGCGGCCGTCGCTCCGAACCGCTGTTCAAACTCCGCCCTCAGCACCGAATCGACCTCTTCCATCGTCACCGGCAGGCCGAGATCGACGAGGCTGGTGATGCCATAGCGCGGGTCGGCGATGCCGCATGGCACGATCCCGTCGAAATGGCTGATATCGGGCTCCACATTGAGCGAAATGCCGTGAAGCGTCACCCAGCGCTTCACGCGGATGCCGATGGCGGCGATCTTGTCTTCGTGGCCCACGCCCTTGTCGGGCCGCTTGACCCAGACGCCGACGCGGTCCTCGCGCCGCTCGCCGCGCACGTTGAAGGCGGCGAGTGTGCCGATGATCCAGTCTTCCAGGGCTGCCACGAACAGACGGAGGTCGCGCCTGCGGCGGTTGAGGTCCAGCATCACATAGGCGACCCGCTGGCCCGGCCCGTGATAGGTCATCTGCCCTCCACGGCCGGCCTCGAACACCGGAAAGCGGTCATCGCGCAGGCCGCCGGCGCCCGTGCTGGTGCCGGATGTGTAAAGCGGCGGATGCTCGATCAGCCAGACCTGTTCGCGTGCCCCGCCCTCGTGAATGGCGGCAACGCGCGCTTCCATGGCGGCGAGTGCCGCTTGATAGCCGATGAGGCCCTCGGCGATCGCCCATTCCACCGGCGCCGAACCGTCCGACGGCAGCATGGACCCTGCAAGATCGTCCCGGCTGTTTACCACTCGTTCACCATGTTTCGTCAGGGTGGAAGCCTTCCCGCATGAGGCATGCATGGCGCAGCTTGAAACAGTCTCTCTCGACATCTCGGTGGTTCTCGGCACGACGAAGATGCCGATTCACCAGATGCTCCGCATGGCTCGCGGCGCCGTCATCGAACTCGATGCCACGGAGGACGACGAGGTGCAAATCCTGGCCAATGACATGCCCATCGCCCGTGGTCAGGTGGTGATCAACGGGAACAGAATCGGCGTCCAGATCACCGAGATGCTCCCGCGTCCTGTCGAACTGCGCTGAGAAATAATTGACTCCGTCAAGTAATTGGACGACCCTTCTCCCTTAATTTGGGGTCTGGGAGCGCGACGCGTCGTGGAACAGGACAGACATGTCGCTCCGGTTCGCCGGTTCAACCGGTTCTACACCCGCGCAGTCGGGCTGATCGGCCGCTATCTCGGCTCCTCGCTGACGCTGGCCGAGGCACGCGTCCTCTACGAACTCTACACCCGCGACGCGCTGACGGGGGCAAGTCTGGCAACCGAGCTCGCCCTCGACGCTGGCTATCTGTCGCGCATCCTCAAGCGGTTCGAGGATCAGGGCTGGATCGCGCGCACCCCGTCACCAGATGACGGCCGCCAGAACCTGATCGCGCTGACACCCGAGGGCCGGGCCTATTTCGCCCCGTTTGACGCGGCCTCGCGTGTCGAGATCGCCAGCCATATCGCCCATCTGGACGAGCCCGCCCGCGACCGGCTGGTCGCAGCCATGGGCCTCATAGAGCGGTTGATCTCGGGCACGCCCGAGGAGATCGTCATCCGGCCGCATCGGTCAGGCGATATCGGCGCGGTCATTGCCGGCCAGGCCAGGGTCTATACCCAGGAATATGGCTGGAACGACGAGTTCGAGGCCCTGGTCGCCGAGATCGGCGCGGCCTTCCTCAAGGCCAACGATCCCGCGCGTGAGCGCGCCTTCATTGCCGACCGGGCAGGCGAAGTGGTCGGTTCGGTCTTCTGCGTCGATGCGGGCGAGGGGATGGCTAAGCTCCGCATGCTCTATGTCGACCGCTCGACGCGCGGCACCGGTCTCGGCAAGCGGCTGGTGGCCGAGTGCATCGGCTTTGCCAAGGATGCCGGCTACCGGCGCATGACGCTCTGGACCAATGACATCCTCAGCGCGGCGCGGAAGATCTACCTGGCCGAGGGCTTCGGGCTGGTGGCGGAAGAGAACCACCATTCCTTCGGCGTCGATCTCGTCGGCCAGAACTGGGAGCTGGACCTGACGACGTGGCGGCCCGCGGGGTGATGGGGCTGGCGGGGCGCTCCTGCCGCACTTGTGCCTGACCTCACCCTGGGGTGCACCGGATCGAAGCGACGGTGCCTCGAAGGGCGCCCTTCCGCTGCCGGAATGCAAAGAGGTCCTTCGAGGCTCGCTGTCGCTCGCTCCTCAGGATGAGGTGTGCAGAGATCGCTCCTGTCGCGGCCACGCCCACATATCAAGCCATCATGACGGGCATCCATGTCGGCCGGCGCCAGATCACGCGATCACTCGCTCTGGAAATCGCCATATCCCAGCCGGTCGAGCGCGCCCTGCAGGATATAGGCGGCCGCCATCTTGTCGACGAGCTCGGCGCGCCGGGCCCGCGAGGCATCGGCCGCCAGCAGCGTCCGTGTCACCGCCGCAGTCGACATGCGCTCGTCCCAGAACACGATGGGCAGCGGCGTCTTTGGCACGAGGTTGCGCACGAAGGAGCGGGTCGATTGCGCGCGCGGCCCCTCGGTGCCGTCCATGTTCTTCGGCAGGCCGATTACCAGTGCGCCGACATCGAATTTCGCAGCGATCGCCAGCAGCGCCTCGACATCCGGGGTGAATTTGACCCGCTTGATGGTCTCGAGCGGGGTTGCGATCTGCCAGTTCACGTCCGACAGCGCCAGCCCGATGGTCTTGGTGCCAAGGTCGAGGCCCAGCAGGCGGCGGCCATTGGTCACAAGGGCGCGGAGGTCGGCAAGTTCGGTCAATGGGTCGCCCCTTCGGCTCCGTTGAGCCCTGGATGAACCGGTCTATAGTGCGCGCCCGGTCGCATCCCCATACAGGAGCCTGTCATGAAACTCACCTGGTTCGGCCATTCGGCCTTCCGCATCGAGATCGGCAAGGCCGTCGTCCTGCTCGATCCGTTCCTCACCGGCAATCCGTCGTTTACCGGCAACCGAGCCGAGGCGATCGCCGGCGCGACCCATGTGCTGCTGACGCACGGCCATTCCGACCATGTCGGCGACGCCCTGTCGATTGCCGAGGAAACCGGCGCCAAGGTCGTCACCAACTACGACCTCTGCATGTATCTCGCCGCCAAGGGCCTCAAGGCCTTCGACCCGATGAATTGCGGCGGCACCACCGACCAGGGCGATTTCACGGTCACGCTGACCAATGCGCTCCATTCCTCGTGCGACTTCCATGACGGCATCAGCCATGCGCTGGGCAATCCGAACGGGCTGATCATCAAGCAGAAGGGCGGGGTGGTGCTCTATGCGATGGGTGACACCGACATGATGCCGGACATGGGCCTGATCGCAGAATATCACAAGCCGACCCACGCGCTGGTGCCGGTCGGCGACCGTTTCACCATGGGCGGCGATGCCGCGGCCTTCGCCTGCCGCAAGTTCTTCAATTTCGACACCGTCCTGCCCTGCCACTACGCGACCTTCGGCCTGCTCGACCAGACGGCCGACAAGTTCGTCGCGGGTATGTCGGGTTCTAAGACCAGGGTCGCGGTGCCGAAGTCGGGCGACAGCGTCACGTTCTGAGGGAGTAAGGCGCCGCTGCAGCGGGATGCTTCCGTTCGTCATGGCCGGCCTTGTGCCGGCCATCCACGACTTAAAATAACGAAGGTCAGAAGGAAAAGACGTGGATGCCCGCCACAAGGGCGGGCATGACGACGATCAGTGGCAGACCTGACGGCTATTCCGTGCGTTGCCCGCCTTAGCTCAGCTCCTGAAGCCGCGCACCATGGTCATGAAGCGCACCTGTTCGGTGGCGTCGTCCTTGAACAGACCGGTGAATCCGGTGGTGACCGTCGAGACGCCCTGCTTCTGCACGCCGCGCATCGACATGCACATGTGCTCGGCCTCCACCAGCACGGCGAGGCCGCGCGGCCGCAGCGTCTCCTCGATGACGTTGGAGATCTCGGCCGTCATGTTCTCCTGCGTCTGCAGGCGGCGGGCGAAGATATCGACAACCTTGGCGAGCTTGGAGAGCCCCACCACGCCCTCGCGGGGGTAATAGGCGATATGCGCGCGGCCCATGATCGGCACGATATGGTGCTCGCAATGGGAGAAGAACGGGATGTCGCGCACCAGCACGATGTCGCCATAGCCGCCGACTTCCTCGAAGACGGTGCCGAGTTCCTTTTCCGCCGACTGGCCATAGCCGCGGAACAGGTCTTCCCAGGCCTTCGCCATGCGGCGCGGCGTATCAACCAGACCTTCGCGGTCCGGGTCGTCGCCAACCCATTCGATCAGCGTGCGGACGGCGGCCTCCGCTTCCTCGCGGGATGGGCGGCGCCGGTGCTTGACGTCGGATCCCTTGCCGACGGGAAGGGTCGTTACGACGGCGTCCATGACTCAACACTCCGAAACGGGCGGCGGGACTCTTCGCTCATAACGTCGCAGAAGCTGAACAGTTACGCGGGCGCGCGCATTTATTTGCGCGTCGGCGAACGGATCCTCCCCTACGTGAGCCCAGTCCGATCTCAGGCCGGACTTTAAGGACTACACGCGACGCATATATGATGGATGCATCTGAACGGCCCATGAACGATTGTTCATCTGGCGCCCCGCGAGGTTCTGTCCGTGATCAACGACATCTACAACCGCCGCATCCTGGAACTGGCCGCCGAAATCCCCCGTCAGGGGCGACTTGCCGCGCCGGATGCGAGTGCCACCGCCCATTCCAAGCTCTGCGGCTCGACCGTCACCATCGACCTCTCGATGGATGGCGACCGCGTCACCGATTTCGCCCATGAGGTGAAGGCCTGCGCGTTGGGGCAGGCCTCGTCCTCGATCATGGCGCGCCATGTGGTTGGCTCGACCGCGGAGGAGCTCCGCGCGCTGCGCGACACTGTCCGCCGCATGTTGAAGGAGGGCGGCAGCGCGCCCGAGGGCAAATGGGCCGATATCGCGGTCCTGGAGCCGGTGCGCGACTACAAGGCGCGCCATGCCTCCACGCTGCTGACCTTTGACGCCGTGGTCGATGCCATTGGCAAGATCGAGGCGGCGCGAGTGCAGGCTGCCGAATAGGACCGGTCAGGCCGCGGTGTGCGGCGGCGGCGCACCGCCGAACAGATCGGCCACCGTCTCCTCGGCAATGGCGAAGGAGGTCGAGGCGCCGGTGCCGCTGGTGACCATGACGAGGCGGACATTCGGTTCCGGCGCGTCGGTGAACATGACGCCCGGGCCGGAAGGATAAATGCCAGTCCAGCGCTCAGCGATCCGGCGGCCCGGCAGATCCAGCACCGCGTCGAGTTCGCCCATGATCAGGTCGTCGACGCTGGTCGGCGCGAAAGGATCGGGCGTTGGGCCGTAGTGATGGCTGTCGCCGACCACCAGCGAGCCGTCGGCCGATTGCACCGCGATCAGGTGGATGCCGTTGTCGAGCATGTCCGATCGCTCGGCCTTGAGCCGGGCTTTCAGCGGGGTGGCGGCGTCGAGATCGGCATAGCCGGCATAGCGCACCAGGCCGAAATCCGACATGACGGCCGCCCCGAGCGTCAGGGGGCGGGCAGGGGCGACGCGCATCATGTGCAGCTTGCACTTGGTGGGGCCGCGCGCCGCGATCCGATCGGCATAGAGGGTTAGGAAATCATCGTTCGGACAGACGATGACGGCGCCGGCCTCGAACACGCCCGCCGAGGTGTCGATCCGGGGCGGCTGGACGGCGGTGACCGCCACCTGCCGGCGGATCGTCACGCCATGGGCTTCTTCCAGATAGGCCGCGAGCTTGGGGATTGCGGTCCGGCTTTCGACGCGGATCTCCTCGTCGGACCAGAGCACTTCGCCAAGCGTTTCGCGGCGCAGCGCCGGCACCTTCTCCAGCGCCTCGGCGGTGGTCAGCAGCCGGCAGCGCTCTGCCATTTCGGTTGCGAGGAAGGCGGCAAGCACCTGGCGCGACTCGTCAAAGCGCGTCGCGACCGCGAGGCCCCGGTGCTCCACTGCGATCCCCGCCTTGGGCGCGATTTCCGCCCAGATGTCGCGCGAGCGTCGCGCCCGCCGCCAGGGCAGGCCGCGTTCCTGACCGGTGACGGTGACGAAGCCGAAATTGCGTACCGAGGCGCCGTTCGCCTGGGCGTCGCGGTCGAGCACGACGACCCGCAGCCCCCGCCTGGCGGCGGCAAGGGCATGGGCAAGGCCGAGAATGCCGGCACCGACAACGGCGAGATCGAAGATGTTGCTCATGCCAACCCGCTTAGCCGCGCTGCGTGACGGCTTCAACACCGCTCGCCGCTGTCATGCTAGACAACCGCCATGTCCGACCTCGACCGCCTGTTCGACGACATGCGTCCCCGCCGCTGGCCGCGGCTGATCGGGCACGGGCTCATCCGCACCTATCAGCTGACCATCTCCATGCTGGTCGGCCGCTGGTGCCGCCACATGCCGACCTGCTCGGCCTATATGGACGAGGCCATGCTGCGCCACGGCTTCTGGGCCGGCGGCTGGATGGGCGCTGCCAGGCTCTGCCGCTGCCATCCGCTGGGCACTGGCGGCATCGACAACCCGCCGACCGCTTTGCCGAGCAACGCCCGTTGGTTCCTGCCCTGGCGCTATGGCACCTGGCGCTGGAACCGCGGCGGACCGGTCTGCGAACCCCTCAGAAATCCGGATCCTTTGTGACCAGGCCATAGGTCTCCATCAGGCCGCGGGTCGGATAGAACGGCTCGTAGCGGTCGCCGTCGAGATAGACCGACAGCGTCGGGTCGAGCCCCATTTCAGTCAGATAGGCGCGCACGCGCTCCAGGGCCGCTCCGATCAGGCGGGCGCGCAGCGCATCGGGCAATTCGCCGCCGGCCTGATGCTTGAAGTCCACCGGTGCGATCGAGATCGTGGCGCCGGGCGCCGCCGACCGGTTCACACCCGCCGCCAGCAGGTAGAAGCAGGCGGCGTGACAATCGCCATCCATCGTGAGTGCGGGCATCTCGCCCGAGCGGTCCGTGCGGGCGACGATCGTGTCGAGGCCGGCGCGCCGCACGATACGGCCGAGCGCCAGCGTCACGTCGACGATCCCACCCTGCGAGTGGATGACCAGTGGCGGCCGGGCGCCGCCCAATTGCCGCGCGAAGGCGTCGAACGCGACCACGGTCCCCGGCAGCACGACGCCCTCCGCGACGATCCAGCTGGAACATCCGGGGCCGCAGGCATCCGCCGTCCCGGTGATCAGAGTGAAGGTCATGGCGACCGGCAGAGCGGGCGCCGGCGGCGCGGGCAGCGCGTTCTGCTGCTGGGCCAGCGCTCCACCCAGCCCGGCAAGGAGCGCGATCAGCAGCGGCAGGGCGGCGCGAGTCGTCATGCCCCGCACTCTAGGGGTTCGGCGGCGGCGCCGGAACGGCGTGGAAGTTCGGATGGAGCCGTGCGCGCCGCCGATTGCCCTTGGCGTCCCGGTCGGTTATTCCGGCGCCTCGGCCCTTGCGGGATGCTGCTTGTTCGTGCGCGGCAAGTCCTCTGACGGCCGTTCAACCCTGAAGACCAACCCCTTACCTGCTCTGTCGGCAGGAGTGAGCGGAGAGACCCAAAATGCCCGTCCTGACCTTCCCTGATGGCGCCAGCCGCACCTACGATGCCGGAATGAGCGGCCTCGATGTCGCCAAGGCCATCGCCCCCTCGCTTGCCAAGCGTTCCATTGCCGTGAAGCTCGATGGTGTCGTCACCGACATCACCGATCCGATCCTGCATGACGCGAAGATCGAATTCCTCACCCGCGAGAGCGCGGAAGCCCTCGAGCTGATCCGTCACGACGCCGCCCATGTGATGGCGGAAGCGGTGCAGAAGCTGTGGCCGGGCACCCAGGTGACCATCGGCCCGGTGATCGAGAACGGCTTCTACTATGATTTCTTCCGCGCCGAGCCGTTCACGCCCGATGATTTCGCGGCGATCGAGGCCGAGATGCGCAAGATCATCCAGGCCAACAAGCCCTTCACCAAGCGCGTCGTGTCGCGCGAGGAGGCCATGCAGATCTTCCGCGACAAGGGCGAGGCCTTCAAGGTCGAGCTCGTCGAGGCGATCCCGGGCAACCAGGACATCAAGCTCTACGACCAGGGCGGCTGGTTCGACCTCTGCCGCGGGCCGCACATGGCCTCCACGGGCCAGATCGGGAATTCCTTCAAGCTGATGAAGGTTGCCGGCGCCTATTGGCGTGGCGATTCCAACAATCCGATGCTGACGCGCATCTACGCCACCGCCTGGCGCACCGACGACGAGCTCAAGGCCTATACCCACATGCTGGAAGAGGCCGAGAAGCGGGATCACCGCAAGCTTGGCCGGGAACTCGACCTGTTCCACTTCCAGGAGGAAGGGCCGGGCGTCGTGTTCTGGCATCCCAAGGGCTGGTCGATGTTCCAGACGCTGGTGGCCTATATGCGCCGCCGCCTTGCCGAACACGGCTATGACGAGGTCAACGCGCCGCAGTTGCTCGACAAGTCGCTATGGGAGACCTCGGGTCACTGGGGCTGGTATCGCGAGGCCATGTTCGCGGCCCAGTCGGCCGGCGACGAGGCCGAGGACAAGCGCTGGTTCGCCCTCAAGCCGATGAACTGCCCGGGCCATGTGCAGATCTTCAAGCACGGCCTGAAGTCCTATCGCGACCTGCCGATGAAGCTTGCCGAATTCGGTGCGGTCCATCGCTACGAGCCGTCGGGCGCGCTTCACGGTCTGATGCGCGTGCGCGGCTTCACCCAGGACGACGCGCATGTGTTCTGCACCGACGAGCACATGGCCTCCGAGTGCATCCGCATCAACGACCTGATCCTGACGACCTATGCCGATTTCGGCTTCGACGAGATCGTGGTGAAACTGTCCACGCGCCCTGAAAAGCGCGTTGGCACCGATGCGATGTGGGATCGCGCCGAAAGCGTGATGAGCGAGGTCCTTCAGACCATCGCCGACCAGTCGGGCGGACGGATCAAGACCGCGATCAATCCGGGCGAGGGCGCCTTCTATGGCCCGAAGTTCGAATATGTGCTGCGCGACGCCATCGGCCGCGACTGGCAGTGCGGCACGACCCAGGTCGATTTCAACCTGCCGGAACGCTTCGGCGCCTTCTATATCGGCTCGGACGGCGAGAAGACCACGCCGGTGATGATCCATCGCGCCATCTGCGGCTCGATGGAGCGGTTCATCGGCATTCTCATCGAGAATTTCGCCGGTCATTTCCCGCTCTGGTTCGCACCGAAGCAGGCGGTGATCTGTCCGATCACCTCCGAGGCCGACGATTACGGCACCGAAGTGCTGGCGGCCTGCCGGAAGGCTGGGCTCCGGGTCGATGCGGATCTTCGCAACGAAAAGATCTCCTACAAGGTGCGCGAGCACTCGCTGCAGAAGATCCCGGTCATCATCGCGGTCGGCAAGAAGGAAGCGGCCGAGCGGACCGTCTCCATCCGACGCCTGGGAAGCCAGGCGCAGGAGACCATGACCCTCGACGCCCTGATCGCGACACTGGTGGAAGAGGCCCTGCCGCCGGATGTGAGGCGCAAGCGCGGGAATTGAGGCTGGGTCGCAGCGACGTCTTGGGGGGGCTCTGTTCTTTTGCCCAGTCCTCTCCATCGTCATGGCCGGGCTTGTCCCGGCCATCCACGCCTTCAATGGAGCGTCTCGTATAGGTCCGTCCAATCGGGATTGATCGCCATGATTGTGCGAACTTTCCAAGCGCGAGGCCATCGTTTCATCGAGGTCTCACGTTGGATGGCATCGCGGATGTCGTCGAAGCGCTCAAACCAGACCAGGTGCTTGAGACGATGGCGCCGTGTGAAGCCCGGTAGTGTTCCCTCACGATGCTCAAAGCATCTGCGCGACAAGTCACTGGTCACGCCAAGATAGAGCGTCCCATTGGGCCGATTGGTCATGATGTAAACCCAGCCGCCGCGCTCCACCGCGTCCCTCCGCCGACTTCGCGAAAAGCGGCTTCAGCATGCAAGACGTGGATGCCCGCCACAAGGGCGGGCATGACGCGGAGGGTTGGTGACCAAGCGGGGGCGTTGCTGACGCGCGAAGCAGCCAGGGCGCCATAGTGTCGGACGACCACGCTTGAGTTCAATCCTATCCACCGTCATGGCCGGGCTTGTCCCAGCCATCGACGCCTTTGCTTCTGTGGGCAGGTTTGAGACGTGGCTACGCCCCACGAGGGCGGGCATGACGGGGAGGGAGCGCGGCGAACGAAGCTGGCGCCTACCGCGCCACGACCTCGATCTGCAGGTCCTTGCCGGCTTCCACCTGGAACTTCCGGTTGAACACGCGGCCCTCGTGGCGGGCGATGGCGAGATATTCGCCTTCCTGCAGCACCATCTGCGGATAGGCGCCGATCGATTCCTTGATCACGTCGCCGCCTGGCGTCAGCACGGTCCAGGCGGCATTGCCGATTGGCTCGCCGCCCTCGCGGCCCTGTACCAGCCGGAGGCTGATATTGGCGGCGCGGTGATGGATGGTCGCATCCGTCACCTGGCCCGCGCGGATGCGAATGTCGGCGCGGATCAAGGCATTGGCGTCGCCATAGACCGAGACCACGTGATAGGTGCCCTCGGGCAGCGCGATCAGGTCGCCGGCCGGAGCCTGGCGCATGACGAGCTTGGGCTCACCGCCCTCGAACAGGCCGCCGGAAAAGATGTCGAACGACAGGCGGGCATTGCCAATGCCACGGTCACCGACCTTGCCGGCCAGCCGCAGCGCGCCCGCATTCATGGCAACCGTATCGCGGAACGGCTGGGTGCCGATCTCCATCCGCCTGGCGATGGCATAGGTGCCATAGGCGGCATGCAGGATATAGCCGCCGGGCCTGAGCGCGAAGGTCGGCGCGGCGTCGCGCGATTCGGCGACCAGCGCGAAGGCGCCATCGGCTTCGGGCCGGTCGGAAAACACCCGCCAATAGAGCCCGTCGCGGATATATTGGCCGTTGGCTCCGAATTTGGCGTCGAGGGCCACCGGCGTCCGGTCGGTGAATTGCGGCGTCACCGCATTGGGCCGAGGTTGCGTGCCCGGCAACATCAGCGCCGGGTTGGTGCCGGTCTGCGGTGCAAAGGGCAGGGCGGTGTCCGGCAGGGAGAAGAAGGGAGCCGCGGCTCCGCCCGGCGTGTGACGGCGCCGGCGCAGCGGTTCATTGACCAGCGGCGCCAGTTCGTTGCGGTTTTCCTGGGTCAGCGGCCGTCCGACGCGATTGGAAAAGGGGTCTCTGTCCTGCGCGACCGCAGGCAAGGCGGCGGCGACTAGCGCGGCGGCCATGACGAGACGGAAAAGGCGAAGCGGTGCCGGAGCCATGGCGCGAACATCTCGCGGTGGAATGTGGCCTTTTTGGTGCCTTGGCTCCAAGGAGGCAAGCGCAAAGCGCCACGCACCCAACTGTGAGCATCCGCCCCCTTGGCGAGGCGCGGGAAGACACGTAGGGGAAGGACGCAGATGAGAGACCGCACATGAGCCGCAATGCCTTGCTGACCGACTATCTGAAGACCCGCCGTTCCGTGCCGTTTCCGCTGATGGCGGAGCCCGGCCCCGATGCCGCGACACTGGCCGAGATGCTCGAGATCGCCGCGCGCGTGCCGGATCACGGCAAGCTCGCGCCCTGGCGATTCCTGATCATCGATCGCGCTGCCGGCGCGAAGCTCGCCGACAGGCTGGAAATGCTGGTGCGCGAGAAGGACCCGGAGGCCGACGCCAAGCGGATCGAGATGGAGCGCGGCCGGTTCACCCGCGCGCCGGTCTGCGTCGCCGTGATCTCACGTGCCGGTCCCCATGTGAAAATCCCCGAATGGGAGCAGGTGCTCTCGGCCGGCGCGGTCTGTCTCAACCTGCTGCATGCCGCCGTCGGCTTCGGCTTCGGCGGCAATTGGGTCACCGAATGGTGCGCCTATGACCGCCGCTTCCTCGATAGTCTCGGGCTCGCGCCGGATGAGAAGCTCGCCGGTTTCGTCCATCTGGGAGCCCCCACCGCCAAGGCCGAAGACCGGGTGCGCCCGGACATGGCCGCCATCACCTCCCGTCTCGAGATCTGAGCACCCCCCATGCATTACAATGTCACCGCCGCCGATCATGGCCTGCCGCACGACCCGTTCAAGGCGCTGGTGGCGCCGCGCCCCATCGGCTGGATCACGGCGATGGACGGCCAGGGCCGGCTCAATTGCTCGCCCTATTCGTTCTTCAATGCCATTTCCGACCGGCCGCACATGGTTGCCTTCGGCAGCGGCGGCGTGAAGGACGCCCAGGCTTTCATCGAGGAGACCGGTGAATTCACCTGCTCGATGGTGACCTGGGATCTGCGCGACGAGATGAACAAGACCTCCGCGCCTTTGCCACGCGGCGAGAGCGAATTCGCCTTCGCAGGCCTTGAGACGGCGCCGTCGTCATTCGTCAAGCCGCCGCGCGTCAAGGCGTCGCCTGCGGCGCTGGAGTGCAAGTGGCTGCAGACCGTGCCGCTCGTGTCGCTCGAAGGCCTCCAGCCCTATTCGCTGATCATCGGCCAGGTTGTCGGCATCTATATCGATGACGCCTTCATCAAGGACGGCCAGGTCGATACCGCCGCCATGGGGCCGATCATGCGCGCCGGCTACGACCAGTATTTCAAGGTCGGTCCCGACCAGATGTTCCGCATGACGCGGCCGCCGGGCGGCGGCAATTTCAACGAGCGCCGCTGACGCTTCTCACGCTCCGGCGCGCGCCAGCAGACGCTCGGCGCGCGTCAGGTGAGGGCGGTCGAACATCTCGCCGCCAATATTGACGACCCCGGCGCTTGGCTGGGCGGCAAACGCCGCCACCACCGCGCGGGCCTCCGCGATCGCCTCGGGCGTCGGGGTGAACACGGCGTTGATGATGGGCACCTGCGCCGGGTGGATCGCCATCTTGGCGAGAAACCCGTCACGGCGGGCTTCCTCGCATTCGATCCTCAGGCCCTCCGAATCGCGAAACGCCGGAAAGACCGTGTCGATCGGCTGGACGCCAGCTGCGACCGCGCCGAACAGGCAGAGCGAGCGCGCCATCCGGAATGGCTCGGTGTGGCGGCCATCGGTGCCGCGATTGGTCTCCGAGCCGATATCGGCCGAGAGATCCTCCGCCCCCCATGTCAGGCCCGACAGCCTTGGGCTTGATCCCTGGTAGCTGCCGAGGCCGAAGATCGCCTTCGCCGTCTCGGTCGCCACGACCAGGATCTTGATCGCGCCGTCATCTAGGCCGTGGATCGCCTCCTGCACCGTCAGCTTGGCGTCGAGCAGCGTGACGTCGGCGCCCTTTTCCGATTTCGGCAGCATGATCGCATCGGGCCTCGCCCCGACCACCGCCTCGAGATCGGCATCGGTCAGCCCGGTATCGAGCGCATTGACCCTGACCATCAGGAGCGGCCGGTCGGTCCGGCCGGCATGGGCGGCGAGGAACGCGCGGGCGGTCTCGCGGGCCAGCGGCTTGTTGGCCAGGCTGACCGAATCCTCGATGTCGAGGATCAGCGCGTCGGCACCCGATTCCAGCCCCTTGGCGAGCTTCTTCTCCGAATCGGCTGGAACGAACAGCAGCGAGCGCATCGGGTCAGGCCGGCTTCTTGAGAACGAGAGACTGGCGCGTGCATTCCGCCACCAGCTTGTCGTTCTGGTTAAAGGCGCGGTGATGGAACTCGATCACGCCCATGGTCGGGCGCGACTTGGAGTCGCGCTTGGCCGTCACCGTGCTCTCGCAGCGCACCGTGTCGTTCTCGAACAGGGGATGGGGGAACTTGACATCGGTCATGCCGAGATTGGCGAACAGCGTGCCGTTGGTCGTGTCAGGCACGGAAATGCCGATCATCAGGCCGAGCGTGAACAGCGAGTTCATCAAGGGCTGGCCCCATTCGGAGGCCTCCGAGAACTGGCGGTCGATGTGCAGCGGCTGCGGGTTCATCGTCATGTTCGAGAACAGGACATTGTCCATCTGGGTCACCGAACGGGTGAAGCGATGGCGGATCAACTGGCCGACTTCGAAATCGTCGAAATAGATGCCGCCGCGCGGGTGGCGCATGGCGTCGGTGATGAGCGTGGTCTGGGTCATGTCAGTCTCTGCAGAAGGCCGCGTTACGAATTCATTTACCATAATGAACGAGGATGAATCGTGGAGGTTTTCCTCCGGGGTCCAGCCAGAATGAATCTCTTCAGTTCGATCGCCGAACCGCAGAGCCGCCCGACATCCGCGGCGGAAGCGGGGGTGAATCGTGTTCTGGGCGCGATCCAGACCGCTGCCGAGAAGACCGGCGCGAGCTTCTCATATCTGCTGCGCACGGCTCAGCGCGAGTCGAGCCTCCAGCCGGCCGCGCAGGCATCGACTTCGTCGGCCCGTGGCCTCTACCAGTTCATCGATTCAACCTGGCTCACCATGATGCGCGACGAGGGCCGCAATCTCGGCCTGTCCGCCGTTGCCTCGCAGATCGGCTCCAACGCCAGCGGTCAGCCGGTGGTGGCCGATGCCTCCACCCGCCAGCAGATCCTCGCGCTGCGCGACGATCCGCAGGTTGCCGCCCTCATGGCCGGCGCACTCACCAACCGCAATGCCCAGAGCCTTCGCTCCGCCACCGGCCGCGATCCGACCGAAGGCGAGCTCTACATGGCGCATTTCCTCGGGTCGGCGGGCGCTGCCAGACTGATCAGCCTCAATGAGACCAATCCCCAGGGGACGGCGGCGCGCGCCTTCCCGGAGGCGGCAAGCGCCAATCGCCGCATTTTCTTCGATCAGGGTCGGCCGCGCACGGTGTCGGAGGTCTATTCGGTTCTCGCCGGGGGGCAGTCGAGCACAGTCGCCGCTTCGTCCGGGACGACCCAGACGCCCGCGACCAGCGGGCAGGCGGCCACCACCGCGACGACCGCAGCCCGCAGCGCCGTCCAGACCGATCCGGATCCGGGCTCCTGGTCGCCGGTAGCGCGCATCAATGCCGACCCGAACAAGCCGTTCCACTCGATGTTCTCGGGCAATGGCGGTCCGATCAACGCCTTCGTCGCGGCAACCTGGGCATCGCTCGGCCGCAGCAATGCCCAGCAGCCGTCGGTCGCCGTGCCGACCGCGCTGAGCAGCAGCCAGACAAGCGCATCGACGACCAGCACGGCTTCACTCGGGGGGGCCTCCTCGATCGGAACCGCAGCCTCGATCGCCAATGCCACGACCGCCACCGCCGTTGGTGGCCCCTACCTGCCGGTCCGGGTCTATCAGCAGGCCCGCTCAACCCCCCTCGATCTCTCGCAGTTCCTGCGCGCGCAGAGCAGCCGCTGAGCCGCGGCTCCCGGAAAAAATCCCTTAAAGGTCATGGTGAACGCTTTGTTAAGGCAGGCCCGGTTAGCCTTGCCCTGTGATGGCGTTCTGCCATCGCCTGGTGTCTCCCGCGTGGTTTATTCGATCCCATGATCGTGCGTCATTTCCTCAGGTGGATTCAGACCGCGCCGGCCGGTGACCGCGCGGATGCGACATCGGCGCTTGCGCGCGCCTTTCTCCATTCCGATCTGTCGGGCGACGATGCGGCCGCCACCGAAGCCGCTATGATCGTGCTGCTGGATGATCCCTCGCCGCTGGTGCGCCGCGCCCTTGCCGACGCGCTGGCAACCTCGGAAGAGGCGCCCCACACGGTTTTGGCCGGCCTCCTGCAGGACCAGCCCGAGATCGCCTCGATCGTCGCGCGCTACTCGCCACTGCTGATGGATGCCGAGCTGGTCGATCTTGTCGGCGCCGGCGAACCTCTCGTCCAATACGCCATTGCCCGGCGGGCCCATGTGCCGCCGCCGGTCGCCGCCGCCCTCGCCGAGGTCGGTTGCCTTGAGGCGTGCCTGGCCGTTGTCTCGCTCGACAGCGTGGAGGTCCCGGCCTTCTCGGTCGACCGGATCGTCGAGCGCTTCGGCGACCATGCCGATATCCGCGAAGCGCTGTTTGCCCGCGAGGACCTGTCGCCGGGCGCCCGCCAGGCGCTGGTGGTCAAGCTGTCCAAGGCGCTGTCGAGCTTCGTTGCCGGCCGCGCCTGGCTTGGCGCCGACCGTGCCGAGCGGATCGTCAAGGAAGCCGCCGAGAAGGCGACCGTGGCCATTGCCTGCGGTGCAGAACATGATCTCAGCCCGCTGGTCCGCCATCTGCGCAAGTCCGGCCAGTTGACCACCGGTCTTGTGCTGCGGGCACTGCTGTCGGGCCATGT
Source organism: Phreatobacter aquaticus (assembly GCF_005160265.1). Taxonomy (NCBI): domain Bacteria; kingdom Pseudomonadati; phylum Pseudomonadota; class Alphaproteobacteria; order Hyphomicrobiales; family Phreatobacteraceae; genus Phreatobacter; species Phreatobacter aquaticus. The sequence continues at coordinate 3,305,090 of NZ_CP039865.1, forward strand.
CCGGCTGTTCGAGGAGGCGCTGGGCGAACTGTCCGGATTTGGCGTCAGGCGTGCGAGTGGCCTCATCCACGATCGCCGCGGTGCCGGCTTCCGGGCCCTCTACGATCAGGCCAAGCTCCCCGCCGCCGCCTATCCGGCCTTCCGGGCAGCGCTCGACGCCTGGCATGCGGATGGCGGCTTCAGCCTCAGGGGCGGGGATTCGCAACTTCGCCGCCGCATGGTCGAGCGGGTCCTCACCGCCTATGCGCCGCTTGCCGAGGGCGATCTCGACCAATTGCTCGCGCTGCTCCGCCGTTTCGCGGCCGAGGCTGCCCGCGACGAGGCGCGCGCCTTCACGCGCGACCTGATCGCCGGCAATGACGCTGTCGATGACGAGGATCTGGCGTTTCCGCTGGTGGCAGCCGCCTGAGGCGGGGCTGCCAACGTTTGCCGCAAGCGGTGTCCGGCCTAGCTGGGAGCGAGCGGCGGTGAGCCGGTAAGAGCCACGAGTGCGTCCGATGTCACCGAGACAAGCCGGTCACGCAGGGCAAGCGCAATCGGATGATTGTCGCCCTTGGCGCTTTCACGCACGATGGCGCGGATGGCATCCACATGCTGAAGCACAAGGCTGACCGGCACCCGGTCGGTCTCTGGAATGCCGTCGAGCAGCCCGCACAGGCTGTCAGCGATATGGCCGGCCAGCGGATAGCCGAAGGTCGCCGCTTCGCCCTTGATGTCATGTGAAGCGGTGTAGACTGCCGCGCGTATCGCGGCCGTCATGCCGTTCGCGGCATCGTCGCGGGCCGCGACCAGGCGGGCAACTTCCATGTCCATCCAGCTGTCGAACTCGCTCGACAACTCGGCAAGGGCTGCTTCCGCCCGCTCGATCGCGTCAAAATCGATCCCGCCCGAGCTATCGTCCCCGGTGTCCATCTTGCGGGCAAAATTGCGCAATGTGTGGCTTGGCGTGATGACCTCGTGATCGAGAAAGCCCTTCACATCGGCTTCATCGAGCTTCTTGGTCGGGCGTTTGGCGCCTGGCGACTTGCTCACCGGGATGTCCTCATGACGAGCTCTTGGTCTTGTCCAGCAGCGGCTGGACCTTGATCATCTCGGCCTTCTCGCCCTTGCGGCGCTCGGGGCCGACATAGCTGGAATGGTGGTTGCGGCGCCGGCAGGGGCCGAAGAAGGTCTTGGTCTTGATGAACGGGCGCGGATTGACCACGACGTTCAGAATGCGCTGGTAGAGCGCCTTGGCCGAGATCGGCTTGGCGAGGAATTCGGTGACCCCCGCATCGCGCGCTTCCAGCACTCGCTTCTTCTCCGAATGGCCGGTCAGCATGATGATGGCCACGTAAGGATTGGCATTGGCGCCGGGCTGGCGGATCATGCTGGTCAGTTCAAGACCATCGAAGATCGGCATCGCCCAGTCGGTGATGACGATGTCTGGCATGTAGTGCGTGAAGCCTTCAAGCCCGGCCGCGCCGTCTTCCGCTTCGTAAACCTCACGCGCGCCGAAGCCATGGAGCAGCGTTCGCACGATCCGGCGCATGTGCGCGTTATCGTCGATCACCAGGAATCGCAGGCGGTTGAAGTCGATGCGGATCATCGATTCTGATGCTACCGGCGTCCTGTTAACGAAGCGCTAAGGCTGATGGCAGATTGGCGATCTGCCGCAAGGTCACTCGCCGAATTGCTCGCGCAGAATCCGTTCGTCGAGCGAATGGCCCGGGTCGTGCAGCAGGACCATCGAGCGCGTGCGGTCCATCACGATGTCGACCTGCGCCACGTCGCGCACTTCGAAATGGTCGGCAGTGGCACTGACCGGCCGCTTCGGCGCTTCGAGCACTTCGATGCGCACCGGCACCCGGTCGGGCAGCAGCGCCCCGCGCCAGCGCCGGGGGCGGAACGGCGAGATCGGGGTGAGGGCGAGGAGAGGGGTGTTCAAGGGCAGGATCGGGCCATTGGCCGACAGGTTGTAGGCGGTCGAGCCGGCGGGCGTCGCCACCAGTAGGCCGTCGCAGGTCAGTTCGCCCATGCGTTCATGGTTGTCGACCAGGATGCGCAGCTTGGCCGCCTGGAACGACTGACGCAGCAGCGAGACCTCGTTGATCGCCAGCGCAAAGCTCTTCTCGCCGTGGATATCGACCGTGGTCATGGCGAGGGGATGGATCACCGATCGCTCGGCGTTCCAGATGCGCTCGACCAGCGCATCCTCCGCGAACTCGTTCATGAGGAAGCCGACCGAGCCGCGGTTCATGCCGTAGATCGGTTTGCCGGTGTCGATGAACCTGTGCAGCGTCTGCAGCATCAGGCCATCGCCACCTAGCGCCACCACCACGTCGGCATCGTCCGGCTCGACCGCGCCATAGCGCAGGGACAGCCGCTCTAGCGCCTCTTCGGCATCCCGCGCTGTCGATGCGACGAAGGCGATCTTGTTCGGATCTGGACGGAGGTCCTGCATGAAGGCCATCGGGCGAGACGTAAGGGAAAAGGTGTCGCCCGGAGGACGCCGGACGACATCGTGCTGGTCTGTGCTGTGGCGGCGACCCTCGGCGAGGCCGCGCCCATTGTCCAGCGGGTGATTGGCTCAGGCCACGGGGCCTGCGTCAACCACCTTGAGAGGGATCGGAAAGTCGGCTGACCGGTCTTAGCCGCGGCCGACGAAGGGCATGTCGTTCGCCATGACGGTCATGGTCAGCACGTTCACGTCGAGCGGCAGATTGGCAACATGGACCACCGCGTCGGCCACGTGCTTGACGTCCATGCGGGGCTCGACCTTCACGGAGAAATCGGCCTGCAGCACGCCATTGGTCATCCGCTCGGTCATTTCGGTGGCGGCATTGCCGACATCGATCTGCGAGCAGACGATCCGGTCGGCGCGTCCATCGAGCGAGATCGCCTTGGTCAGGCCGAGCACGGCGTGCTTGGTGGCGGTATAGGGCGCCGAATAGGGGCGGGGGGCATAGGCCGAGATCGAGCCATTGTTGATGATGCGGCCACCCTTCGGGTTCTGCACGCGCATCATTTTCATTGCCTCGCGGGCGCACAGGAACGAGCCCGTGAGATTGACATCGACCACCTGGCGCCACTTCTCGATCGGCAGCTCGTCGAGCGGTACAGCCTGGGCGCCCATGCCGGCATTGTTGAACAGAACGTCGATCCGGCCGTACTTGTCCTTCACCGCCTTGAATAGGGCGGCGACCGAGGCCTCATCCGAGACGTCGGTCGGAACCGCGATCACCGTTCCGCCGGTGGCAGCGGCCACGGTCTTGTCGAGCTCGTCCTTGCGGCGGCCCGCGACGAACACGGCGTAGCCGGCCTTGGCAAGCGCCAGCGCCGACGCCCGCCCGATGCCCGAACCTGCTCCCGTGACCACGGCAATGCGCTGCGACATGATAGTCCTCCCATGACGGTCCTCGACCGTCCGATTTGATTGGGCCGCAGACTGTCGCAAAGCCGCGCGCCTGTCGACAGGCGCGCGGCATCGCAGCGATGCGAAACGTTTGAAATTGGTCTAGCGGCTCATTCGCCGCCGAGCTTCACCCGCATGCCGGCATAAACGGCGGCGCCTGGCGACTGGTAGCCGTAGACCTGCTGGTAGCGCTGCCCGAGGAGGTTCTCGCCGCGGATATAGGCGGTGGCGTTGCGGGTCACGTCATAGCTCAGCTGGGCGCTGACCAGGGTGTAGGAGCCAAGCGTCACGTCAGTGGTGGCGAACGGGCCGAAGAAGCGGTCGCGCATCGGGCCGTTATGCGACAACCCCATGGTGAAGCGGGCGCGGTTCTCGGCGAACAGCGCGGTCGCCGACAGGCTGCCCGCGTGCTTCGGCCGGCGCAAGGCTTCCTTGAAATTGTAGCCGCCGAGGCCATCGCCCTCGGCGCTGCGGGTGTCGGTATAGGTGTAGGACGCCGTGACGCTCAGCCAGTCGAAGGGCTTGGCGGTCGCTGTCGCCTCGATGCCCTGGCGCGACGTGCCGAAGGGCAGGTTGGTGACCGTCGTGCCGGAGCCGACGATCTCGTTTTGCAGGCTGGCGCGGAAATAGGTGAGGTCGGTGACGAAGCGGCCGCCGAACCAGCGCTGTTCGATGCCGGCATCCCAGCCGATCGAGCTTTCCGGCGTCAGATTGGGATTGCCGACGAAAGTGTTGGAGAAGCCGAACTGCTCGAAGAAGGTGGGATTGGTGACGCCCTTGCCGATGGAGGCGTGGAGCTTGGTGCCCGTCCCGAAGGTCTGCGCCGCGGTCAGGCGCCAGGTGAGCGCATTGCGGAACGACGAGTTCCAGTCGTTGCGCAGCGCCGCCGACACCGAGAACCCGGTATTGAGCGCCAGCAGATACTCGCCATAGAGGCCCTTGCGCTCGCGGAACTGGCCGGCACCGGCATAGCCATTGTTCACATAGGGCCCGAAGAAGCCGTCGCTCTCGTAATAGTAGCGGAAATGTTCGCGCGAGAAATCGGCTCCGCCGACCACCGTGTGCTTGGCGCCGAGGAAGCTCGGCGTGTCGAACGTGTAGGCGGTGCGATATTCGGCGCGGTTGCGCTGGGTCGCCGACCAGAATGTCTGGCTCTCCAGGAAGCCGAAGTCGCTGGTATAGGAATCGCGAGCATTGGTCGTCTGCTGCGAGGAATCGGCCGAGAAGCGATGCGTCCAGGCGCCGTCGAGCAGCTTGAAAGTGCCCACGATGCGGCCCTGCGTGTCATTGGCGACATTGCGGCCAATCCCGTTGGCCAGGAATCCGTAGTTCGGATCGGCCACGAAGCCTGGCCCGAAGGCCGTGTTGCTCGGATTGTAGAACCCCGTGCGGCTGACCATCCGGAGCGTGCCCTCCAGGTTGAACCAGTCGGAGAGATCGACGCCGAGACGGGCATTGAGCGAGCCCATCTCCGAACCATTCGGGCGCGTCGTGCCCGGCGCGACGACGGTGCCGCCGGAGCGGAGACCGGAGATGGTCAGCGCGCCATAGAACGGGCCCTGCGCGCCGCGCACGCCGACCGACCCCTGCACCGTGCCGAACGAGCCGCCCTCGATACGGGCCGTCATCTCGGGCTTCGCCATGCCACGTCCGGATTTGGTGGTGATCGAAATCACGCCGGCCTGGGCGTTGGGACCCCAGATGCCGGATTGCGGGCCGCGGATCACCTCGATCCGCTCGATCGAGTCGACCGGCAGGTTGGCGAGATCGGCATCGCCGGAATTGACGTCATTGATCGGCATGCCGTCGACGACGACGAGCGTGTGATTGGCTTCCGCGCCGCGCACGCGCGTCTGGGTCAGGCCGCCACGGCCGCCGGACTGGTTGACCGCGAGGCCCGGGACCAGACGCAGCAGGTCGGGAACCGAGCTCGCTCCCTGGTTGCGGATGTCCTGCTCGGTGATGACCGTCACCGAGGAGCCGACGCGGGCCGAATCGATCGGCACGAGGCTCGCGCCATAGACCGTGATGTCGGGCAGGGCGGTCGGAGCCGTGCGGGATGCATCCTGCGCCAGCGCGGGAAGAGAAACGAAGGCTGAGGAGATTGTCAGAATCGAGAGAATGCGGCGCGACATGGCGACCTCCGCTGGGATCACACGGGAATCGCGGAGGCCTGTTCGGCCCAAATCTGAGCGTGGAAGCTCCGCGACGGCTCGGTGTCACGGAAAAGCGGATGACCGCTCCCGAACGCGCCATCCCGCACGTACGGATAGTGACGTCGCGCCGGCCGGTCTCCTGGCTTGCGGGTCGTCGCCGGCGCTCCGCCTTCCCGAGAGCCATGATGGCCGTCAGTGGCATTTGTGGAGCCGGCTCGCCGCTTACAGTTGCGGGGGCAGCTGCGGACTAGCGCTCATGCCCCGGAGGGGCGCTCGCGCTCACCGCATTCCCGTGGCCGATCCGTATCCGGAGCGGCCGCCGTCGCGAGGCCGGCAAAATGCGGCGAGAAGGCGGCAGATGTCAATCGGTCGCAGGGCGTGATCCCAAAGAAGAACCCGCTCCCCTGGGCAGGAGAGCGGGTCTGGAGCGATGTCGTTCAGGCGCCAGGGCGCTGGATCAGATGGCCGGCGTCCACTGCAGCGGCACCAGCTGGTAGCCCGTGCCGTCCTTGACGATGTGGCCGGCTGCCGGGAACGGCGCATGATAGAAATGCACCTGCGTCTTTTCGGTCGCAGCCATGTCGAGCATGCGGCGGCGGGTCGCCCGCGCCATGTCCGCATCCTGATCGAACACCGCCGACCAGTCGGGATGGCGCACGAACAGGGCCGGATGATTGGTCACATCCGACATGTTCAGAAGCTTGGCATTGCCGGACGCGATGACAAAGGCCGTGTGGCCCGGCGAATGGCCGAAGGCCGCAACCGAGGTGATGCCCGGCGCCACTTCCACGCCCGGATTGTACTTCTTCACCTGGGCTTCGATCGGCTTGAACACCCGGCGGACATTCTGGAACGCGCCGCGCATGGCTTCCGGCGCCTGGTTCATACGCTCGTCCGACATCCAGAACGCCCATTCAGGTGCGGGCACCTGAACCTCGGCATTCGGGAACTGGGCCGTGCCGTCGCGCAGGCGGATGCCGTTGATGTGGTCGCCGTGGAAATGGCTGATGACGACCGTGTCGACCTTGGCGGGGTCGAAGCCGGCGGCCTTGAAATTGGTCATCCAGACCCGCGAGGTCGGCGCGCCGGAATCGCCGTTGCCGGTATCGATCACCACGGTCTTGCCGCCGGTCTGCACCACCAGGGTGTTGAACGGAATCGGCAGGGCGGTGGTCGGCAGGAAGGCCGCGCTCATCGCCTGCTGGACGGCGGGCAATTGGGCGTTGCGCACGAAGCCTTCCAGCGGGCGCATGGCGAAGCCGTCGTTGATCGCGGTGACGGTGATGCTGCCGACCTTGTAGCGGTAGAAGCCGGGCGCCTGGGTGGCGGCCGCGGCGGCAGGGGCCGCGGGGGCAGCCGGCGCGGCTGGCGTGGTCTGGGCCTGGGCCTCGAGGCCTGCGACGAGGGCAGGCGCGGCGAGCGCGGCGGCGCCGGCGGCCAGGGCGTGACGGCGGGAGAGAACGGTCATGGAAGCCTCCGGGTGCACGGCAGGCAGGGCCTGCCGAAAGAATTGTTGGCGACGCTGTTACGAGCGCAAGCGGCTGGGAGATTGCGACGAACCCCGCCCGCTGTCCCTATCCGTAACGGCACGTAACGCAGTTGTGAATATGCGCCGGGAAAGGCGAAAAAATGGTGCCGGCGGAGAGGATCGAACTCCCGACCTTCGGTTTACAAAACCGCTGCACTACCGCTGTGCTACGCCGGCCCTGCGACACTGAAAGCCAGTGTCACGTCGGTATCCGTCAGGACCAGGCGCGGGATGCGCGCAGGATGCGGACGGCCTATCAGGCTCCAGTCCACCGTTCGTCGTCTGCGCGACATGCGGCGTGGCCCTCAGCCCATCGCCTAGCAATGGCAGCCGCCCGATGCAAGAGCACAGGGGCGCGATGCCGGTCCATCCCTCGGTCTGAGGACAAAAGAAAAGCGCCGGGGCGAACCCCGGCGCTTCGTTGTGTCAGGCCTGTGGGCCTGGGAGTTCAGCTGCCGAAGCCGTTACCCTGCGGCCACTCGGCCTGATAACCGGACTGGCTGGCCGGTGCGGCCGGACGCGACACGTTGCGCAGCGTGAATTCGCGCGGCGACGACACGTTGGTCACGGCCTGTTCGGCAGTGACCGGGCTCGAGAAGCTGCCGGCTTCCTGGGCCATGGCGGCCGAGCCGAGGGCGAGGGGAGCAAGCAGCGAGGCAGCAAGGATGATCTTCTTCATGGTCGTCATTCCATCTTCAAAACCGGCGCGGGAGGGACACTGGCTGGCCGGGGACTTTGAGTTCGGTGTCGGCGGGAGGTGTCCGCCGTCGACGTCCCTGAGATGGACCTCTCTTCGATCACATGCCAATCACGAAAATGAGAAAATGCAAGCAAATGAGACGTTAAAGGATTGCGGAATTGCACAATCGCACGGATGTGATCATTGATCGCGCCGCCGTGAAGCGCTGAGCACTGGCGGTGTCTGACAAAAAGAAAGCGCCGGGGGAGGGCCCCCGGCGCTTGTGGTCTTCGGATCGGAGATGGCGCTTACTTGTTGCCGTCGTAGGTGAAGATGTCGCGATCCTTGGTCTCGGGCACGAACAGGAGGCCGATGACGAAGGTCATCATGGCGATCACGATCGGGTACCAGAGGCCGTAGTAGATGTCGCCGGTTGCGGCCACCATGGCGAAGGAGGTGGCCGGCAGCAGGCCGCCGAACCAGCCGTTGCCGATATGGTAGGGCAGCGACATGGCGGTGTAGCGGATGCGGGTGGGGAACAGTTCCACCAGCGCCGCGGCGATCGGGCCGTAGACCATCGTCACGTAGATGACGAGGACCGTCAGGATGCCGATGATCCACAGCGAGCGGCCGCTGAACAGGGCGGAGAAGAAGCCGTTGACCTTGATGATCTGGGCATCGCCCGGAGCCGGGTAGCCGGCGGCCTGGGTGGCGCGACCGAGATTGGCGGCAAACTGCGCGTCGATCGCGATCGGCGTGCCGTTGACCGTGACGGCTGCGGCGGAACCCGCCGGGCCATTGGCGAAGTCATACTTGATGGCGGCATTGGCGAGCGCCACGCGGGACACGTCGCAAGGTGCGGTGAACACGCGGGTACCAACCGGGTTGAACACGTTGCCGCAGCCGGCCGGATCGGCGGTGAGCACCACCTTCACCGTGTCATGCGCCTTGGCGAGCGTCGGGTTGGCTGCCTTGGTGAGGGCACCGAACAGCGGGAAGAAGGTGACGGCGGCGATAAGGCAGCCGGCGAGGATGATCGGCTTGCGGCCGATCTTGTCGGACAGTGCACCGAACACGATGAAGAAGCCGGTGCCGAGGATCAGCGACCATGCGATCAGCACGTTGGCGGTGAACAGGTCGACCTTAAGGATGCTCTGCAAGAAGAACAGCGCGTAGAACTGGCCGGTGTACCAGACCACGGCCTGGCCGGCGGTGAGGCCGAACAGCGCGAGCAGCGCGATCTTGGCGTTCTTCCACTGACCGAAGGCTTCCGACAGCGGCGCCTTCGAGCCGGTGCCCTCGGCCTTCATCTTCTGGAAGGCCGGGCTCTCGTTCATCTGGAGACGGATCCAGACGGAGATGGCGAGCAGGAAGATCGACAGGAGGAACGGAATGCGCCAGCCCCAGGAAGCAAATTCCGCTTCGCCGAGATAGAGGCGGATGGTCAGGATGACCAGCAGCGAGAGAAGCAGGCCGACGGTGGCCGTCGTCTGGATCCATGACGTGTAGAAGCCGCGGCGGCCGGCAGGGGCGTGCTCGGCAACGTAGACGGCAGCGCCGCCATATTCACCACCGAGAGCCAGACCCTGAAGCATGCGCAGAGCGATCAGGATGACGGGCGCGAGCCAGCCGATGGTGGCATAGGAGGGCAACAGGCCGACCAGGAAGGTCGAGGTGCCCATGATCAGGATGGTGACGAGGAAGGTGTACTTGCGGCCAACCATGTCGCCAAGGCGGCCGAACACCAGAGCGCCGAAAGGGCGGACCAGGAAGCCGGCGGCGAAGGCCAGCAGCGCGAAGATGGCGCGGGTATTGGTATCGAACGGCGCGAAGAACTGGGCGCCGATCATCGCGGCCAGCGAGCCGTAGAGATAGAAGTCATACCATTCGAAGACGGTACCGAGGGAAGAGGCGAGAATCACCCGCTTCTCTTCCGGCGACATGGGGCGAGGCGCTGCTGCAGCTCCCGCAGATGAGCTCATTGACATGGGTCTTATCCTTCCTTGGGCCCAGAACGCGTGCCCCGCCTGATGGGGAGCCGCTGTTGTTGCTTTTGGTCGCGATCCAGTCGTGATTGCGACGAGTTGTCACGGATATTCCAGTGAAGCGGTGATGTCGCTTGGACAAACGTCGATAAGACTTTTGTCGCATGGCCACCGACCCGGCAAAGAAAACGCCGTTCGACCGGGGCGCGGTCGAACGGCGGAGAGGTTTGGGCATGCGGAAGTGGGTGGCCTCGCCCTTTGGGATAGACGAGGCCGCCGGTCGTCAGGTCCGGTCGTTGTCGGAGAAGATGTCCTTGTCCTTGTTTTCGGGCACGAACAACACGCCGATGACAACCGTCATCATCGCGATCACGATCGGATACCAGAGGCCGAAATAGATGTTTCCGGACTGGGCGATCATGGCGAAGGCGGTCGCCGGCATGAGCCCACCGAACCAGCCATTGCCGATATGGTAGGGCAGGGACATGCCGGTATAGCGGATACGCGTGGGGAACAGTTCGACCAGGGCCGCGGCGATCGGGCCGTAGACCATGGTCACCAGAACCACGAGATAGGTGAGCACGAGGACCAGCGGAAAGACCTGCTTGTTGAAGAGGTCGAAGAAGTGATTCATCCGCACGGTTGTCGGGTTGGCGGCCCCGGGCGGGGGATAGCCATTGGCCGCGAGCGCCGCATTCACGGTGCGCGTGAATTCGGCCGGCACGGTGCGCGCGGCATCGCCGCTCAGCGATCCGGCATCATAGGCGGTCACTTCGGTCGAACCGATGCGGATCTTGGTGATCGCGCCCTTCGGCGCATTCTCGACCGTGTAGTTCACCGAGGAGCGGGCAAGCTGCGCCTTGGCGATGTCGCAGGACGAGGTGAACCGGGCCGTTCCCGTCGGGTTGAACTGGAACGAGCACTGGTCCTTGTCTGCGACCACGACGACATTGGTCTTCTCATGGGCGGCGTGCAGGGCCGGATTGGCCGTGGCCGTGATGAACTTGAAGACCGGGAAATAGGTCGCCGCGGCCAGGATGCAGCCGGCGAGGATGATCGGCTTGCGGCCGATGCGGTCGGACAGCGAGCCGAACACGATGAAGCCGCCGGTGCCGAGGATGAGCGACCAGGCGATCAGCACATTGGCCGTGTACATGTCGACGCGCAGGATCGATTGCAGGAAGAACAGCGCGTAGAACTGGCCCGTGTACCAGACGACAGCCTGGCCGGCGACGAGGCCGAGCAGGGCGATGACCGCGAATTTCGCGTTCTTCCACTGGCCGAAGGCTTCCGAAAGCGGCGCCTTGGACTGGGTGCCTTCCGACTTCATCTTCTGGAAGGCCGGGCTCTCTTCCATCTGCAGCCGGATATAGAGCGAAATGCCGAGCAGGAAGATCGAGAGCAGGAACGGCACGCGCCAACCCCAGGCGGCGAAGGCTGCCTCGCCGGTCCACGAGCGAACGGCCAGGATCACCATCAGCGACAGCAGCAGGCCGAGCGTCGCGGTGGTCTGAATCCAGGACGTGTAGTAGCCGCGGCGGTTGTTGGGCGCGTGTTCCGCCACATAGACGACGGCGCCGCCATATTCGCCGCCCAGCGCCAGACCCTGCAGCATGCGCAGGATGATGAGCGTGACCGGAGCGATCCAGCCGATCGTCTCATAGCTGGGCAGCAGGCCGACCACGAAGGTCGAGATGCCCATGATGAGGATGGTCATCAGGAACGTGTATTTCCGGCCAACGATATCGCCAAGTCGTCCAAAGAAAAGCGCGCCGAACGGCCGAACCAGGAAGCCGGCCGCGAATGCCAGAAGCGCAAACACATTGCGCGTCGCTTCGGGGAATGATGAGAAAAATTGTGCGCCGATAATGGCTGCGAGAGATCCGTAAAGATAGAAATCATACCATTCAAAAATAGTACCCGCCGAGGAGGCCAGGATAACCTTGCGCTCCTCCTTGGTCATGGGTCGTCTGCGTTCGGCAATCACTGTCGTTGACGTCATGGCTGTTCCCTCCAGAGCCGTTGCGCCCTTTGATCGCTCGTCAGTTGGCAATCTTCAGGTACGTAAGGGTATCTGCGTATTTAAGAAAAGCGTCGCTGACAAGTGAAGTGCAATGTCCGGGTTGTTGTGCCGGTGGACCGCGATAAAATTTGAAAAATCCGAGATTTCAATCTGATATGACGTCGCAATGTGGCACAATGTCGCAAATATACTGGACGTTGCAGTGGCGCGGCAGCTCGTCGCGCTACTTTTGTCTTAATGACACATGCATCATGTGAAAAACGAGGCCGCCGCCCCGTCATGCCGTTCGTCCCAACTCCAGCTGGGCGCGAGAATTCACCCTGTTGGCGAATGGCGGCACAGGTGGCGGCCCTGGCGCTTCTCGCAGACCCCGGTTCCGCCTAGGGTGAGTTGAATGTGATCAGCCGATTGGCAGGGAGATGTCATGACCCCCCGCATGTTTGCAAGCGCGATGGTGCTGGCGGCCAGTCTGGCATCCGCCGTCGATGCCTCAGCCGAGACCTTCCGGCAGAACGAGATCGGCTATCGGGTGCGGCCGGACGGCACCGTCGTGGTTCATCGGAGCGAATGCCGGGGCTGCATCGTCTATCGCCGCGAGCGGGCAGGGCCGACCTTCATACCGCGACCGGTTGTCGACTATCGCCAGTCGCTGCCGGTCTACCAGCCGCCGATCTACGCCCATCCGCCCCAGGTGACGCCGGTCGACCGCCGCCGCCAGCGCTCGGGCGCCTATGCGGTCACCGGCACGCCGGGCTACCGCTATCAGCACGAGCCGCTGCGCCAGCAGCCGGCCTGGTATCCGGGCGGCGGGTCGGATGCCCGCGTCATCCGGCTGACCGATCCGCCGGGGCCGCGCCGTCCCTGATCAGCTTCTGAGGCCCAGCCGCGTGGTGACCGCATAAAGCGAGAGCGCGGCCGCGTTCGACACGTTGAGGCTCTTGATCACGCCGGGCATGTCGATGCGCGCCAGCACGTCGCAGGTATCGCGCGTCAGCTGCCTCAGGCCCTTGCCCTCGGCGCCCAGAACCAGCGCCACCGGCTCGCGCAGCTTGATCTGGTCGAGATCGGCATCGCCTTCGCTGTCCAGCCCGACCAGCAGGAAGCCGCGTTCGCGCAGCTCCAGCATGGCGCGCGACAGGTTCTGCACCATCACGAAGGGCACATGTTCAAGACCACCGGAGGCGCTCTTCGCCAGCACGCCGGTTGCTTCCGGCGAGTGACGGTTGGTGGTGACGATCGCCTTGACGCCGAAAGCGGCGGCCGAGCGCACGATGGCGCCGACATTGTGGGGGTCTGTGATCTGGTCGAGCAGCAGCAGCACGCCCTCGGCCGGCATCTCCGAGACATCCGGCGCGTCCAGCGCGTCGGCTTCGGCATAGAGGCCCTGATGCACGGCATCGGGGGTGGCTGCGAGTTTGCGGTCGATCTCTCGCACCGAGACGATGGTCGGCTCGGCCGCGATGCCCTCTTCCTCGAGCCGCTTGGCGCCATTCTCGGTCGCCAGCAGGACGCGAATCCGCCGCTTGCCGTTGCGCAGCGCCTCGGAGACGGTGTGCCAGCCATAGAGCAGCACGGTACCGGTCTCGAAATCGGGAGCGGCTTCGCGCAGCACGCGGCCGCCCCGGCCCTTGAACGGGCGGCCAGGCCGCGAAAACGGTTTGAAGGGCTTCTTGCCAGCCCGTGGAGGCGTGTTCGACATGCGCCCTCTTCCCATGACGCGGCCACCCACGCAATCGGGTTTTGCCGTGTCGCGCGCGCCAAATGACGGCTTTCCCCGTTTGACGGTTGACAGGGCAGGGACCCGTCCCTATCAAGCGCGCCTCACCTGCGGCCAGTTCGCGGGTCTGGGACGGGGGAATGTCCCGAGCGGCAAAGGGGGCGGACTGTAAATCCGCTGGCTACGCCTTCGTAGGTTCGAGTCCTACTTCCCCCACCACCAATTCACGTCAGCTTCGATGCCGATCATGACGCCGCAATGTCCGGCGCGTGACGGCGTCGGCGCACTTTCCGCTGGCGCGGCCGGGCCTTTGCCCTTAATCCCTTGATCTCATGAAGAAACAGCCGACAGAGGGCCGTGGCGTCCAGTCGATCGAGGTGGGGGGGCGTCTGCTCACCGCCATGGTCGAGCTTGCCCGGCCGGCCATGCTGCGCGACCTCGCCGCCATGGCCAATGTCACCTCCGCCCAGGCGCACGCCTACCTCGTCAGCTTCCGCAAGATGGGCCTGGTCGAGCAGGACGCGGTCAGCGGGCGCTACATGCTCGGGCCTTTCGCGCTGCAGCTCGGCCTGTCACGCATGCGCAGCCACGTGCCTCTGCACATGGCGGCCCGCGCCGCCGAGGATCTCGCCGCCGAAACCGGGCTCATGGTGACGATTTCAGTCTGGGGATCGCACGGGCCGACCATCATCCAGGTGGAGGAATCGGTTCAGCCGATCCATGTGAACCTGCGCGCCGGCACCAATTACACTGTCACGGGCACGGCGACCGGGCGGCTCTTTGCGGCGCTTCTGCCGGAGCGGATGACAAAGCCGCTGGTCGACCGCGAGATATCGGCTGCCGGCAACAGCCGCCGCATCGGCACGGCCCGGTCCAGCCGCGATGTCGCCGCCGATCTCGCTGAGATTCGCGCCCGCGGTTACGCCGTAACGGAGGGCGTGCCGGTGCCCGGCATCAATGCCGTCAGCGCACCGGTCTTCGACCATAGCGGCCAGGTCCAGTTCGTTATCACGGTGATCGGGCCGGACGAGGCCCTGGCGATCGACGAGGCGAGCCCGCAGCCCGCGTTCGTGCTGGCCTTCGCCGAGCGGCTGTCCGCCAATCTCGGCTATCGGGCCGAGACCGAGGCGCCGGATGGCACGATCCCGCTGCGTCGCAACGGCGCCGCCGATCTGGAAAGCCGGTCGCCGCGCCGCCGCAGCGGCCGCTCCTGATCGTTCAGTGGCCGCCACCGAGATAGGCGGCCCGGACTTCGGGGCTTGCCAGCATCTCGCGCCCGGTGCCCGTCAGTGTGATCCGGCCGGTCTCGATGACATAGGCGCGGTCGGCCGCGCGCAGGGCCTGGTTGGCCATCTGCTCGACCAGCAGGATGGTCATGCCGCGCTCGCGCAGGCGCCGGATCGCGGCGAAAATGTCCTTGATGATCAGCGGCGCCAGCCCCAGCGACGGCTCGTCCATGAGCAGGAGCTTCGGCCGGCTCATCAGAGCGCGGCCGATGGCCAGCATCTGCTGCTCACCGCCCGACAGCGTCACGGCGGGCTGCGCGCGCCGTTCCCTGAGTCTCGGGAAGATGTCGAACTGCTCCTCGATGGCCGCCGACAGGTCCGCCGCCGACAGGTTCAGCGCATAGGCCCCAAGCTCCAGATTGTCGGCCACCGTCTGGTCGGGAAACACCTGCCGGCCCTCGGGGCAAAGCGCGATGCCCGCGCTGACACGCCGATGGGCGGCAAGCGTCGTGATGTCCTGGCCGTTGAACCGGATCGAGCCGGATTTCGGCGGCACCAGTCCGGCAATCGCCTTCAGAAGCGTGCTCTTGCCCGCGCCATTGGCGCCGACGATGGCGACGATCTCGCCCTCGGCCACGTGGATGGATGCGCCCGACACGGCCTGGATCGGCCCGTAGAACAACGAGATGTCCTGGATTTCCAAGAGCATGGTCAAACTCCCGCGGCCTGGGTCGCCAGGGCCTCGTCATCGTCCTCGTCGACGCCGAGATAGGCGGCGGTCACCCGCGGGTCTGCCTGAACCTTGGCCGGCGGGCCCTCGGCGATCTTCTCGCCATAGTCGAGCACGATCACATGGTCGGAAATCGCCATGACGAGATCCATGTGATGCTCGACCAGCAGAATGGTGATGCCCTGGTCGCGGATGCGCACAAGGAGACGGCCGAGCTCTTCCGTCTCCTGCGGATTGAGGCCTGCCGCCGGCTCATCCAGCAGCAAGACTTCGGGCTCGGTCGCAAGCGCTCGCGCCAGTTCCACGCGCCGCTGCAGGCCATAGGGCAGGCTGCCGGCGGGCGCCTCGGCGTGGGCGGTGAGATCGAGGAAGGCGAGAATGCCCGCCACGCGGCGGCGAGCCTCGGCCTCCTCGCGGCGCGCCAGCGGCAACGCCAGCAGGGATGACAGGAAGCCGTTGCGCATGCGGCTGTGCTGGCCGATCAGCACATTGTCGGTGACCGTGAGATCGCGGAACAGCCGGAGATTCTGGAACGAGCGCGCAAGGCCGGCGCGGCAGATGCCGTGGACCGAGGCCTGCCTGAGGTCTTGCCCGTTCAGCACGATGTCGCCGGCATCCGGCCGGACGATGCCGGTGAGCATGTTGATGAACGTGCTCTTGCCCGCGCCATTCGGGCCGATCAGCGCGTGAATATGGCCCTTGGTGACATTGACGCTGACGTCGCGCGCCGGCTTCACGCCGCCATAGGCCTTGCTGAGGTGAGAGGCCGTCAGCACCGGATCCGTGCCGCCCGCGGCAATCGCCCGGACGGGAAGGGATGCTTCTGCCGCGGTCGCGCCTGGCAGGTCCGCCGGCTTGGCCGGGCGGAATCGTCTGAGCACTTGCGCGCCGATGCCGGCCAGGCCCTGAGGCATGACATAGAGCGCGAACAGCAGCAGGGCGCCGTTGACGAAATGCTCGATGAACGACCAGCGGGCGAGGAAGGCCGAGAGCAGCGTCAGCGTCACTGATCCGAGGAATGGGCCTGCCAGCGATCCGGAGCCGCCGAACAGCACGGTCAGCAGGATGAAGATCGACAGGTTGAAATTGACGAAGTCGGAGTTGAAATACTGGTTCTGCTGGGCGACCAGCGCGCCGGCGAGCCCGCAGGTGGCGGCCGCCACCACGAAGGCCAGCACCTTATAGCTGAGCACCGGCACGCCCATGGCGCTGGCGGCTATCTCGTCGCCCTGCACCGACAGCAGCGCCCGGCCGAAACGGCCGATCAGCAGGTTGCGGATGAGCAGGTGGGTGCCAAGCGACAGCGCGATGGCGAACAACACCCATTGCGTCATCGTGAAGGGCTGGCCGGCGAAGGTCAGCGGCTTGATCGCATAGATGCCCATGGCGCCGCCGAAAATGTCGGAGGCCTCCGTCACCAGCTTTTCCACCACCACACCGAAGGCGAGCGTCACCATGGCGAGGCTCGGGCCCTTCACCCTGAGCGAGGGTGCTGCGATCAGCACGCCGAACAGGGCGGAGACGATGGTGGCGAGCACCAGCGCCGCCCATGGGTTCATGTCGAAGCTCGTTGTGGCGAGCGCCGCCGCATAGGCGCCGGCCGCAAACAGGCCGGCCTGTCCAAGCGACTTCTGGCCGGCAAAGCCGAGCAGCACGTTCATGCCGGTCGCGCAGAGGAAATAGACGCAGGCCGAGAACAGGATGCGCAGGTAGAAATCATTGGCCGTCGAGAGCGCGAGCAGCGCCGCGAGAACCGCGATGGCAACGGCCGTCAGCACGTGGCGCATCGGATCAGACCTTGTCGAGGGAGCGCGACCCGAACAGCCCGTTCGGGAAGATCGCCAGCACCAGGATGATCAGCAGGAACACGACGATCTCGCGCCATTGCGCCTGCCAGAGCGCGACGCCCTGTTCGAGCACGCCGAGCATGAAGCCGCCGAGGATGCAGCCGCGCGGATTGTCGAGCCCGCCGAGGATCGCACCCGAGAAGGCCTTCAGCGCGATGCCCATGCCGAGGAACAGGGACGCCGACGAGATCGGCGCAACCATGAGACCGCCGACGCCGGCGAGCAGGCTGGAGAGCGCGAAGGCCCCCAGCATGATCGCGGTGACATTGATGCCCATGAGCGCCGCGACGGAGGGGCTGTGGGCAACCGCCCGCATCGCCTTGCCGAGCCGGGTGCGGCGCATCACCAGGTCAAGCCCCGCCATGAGGGCAACCGACACGACCAGCACGACGATTTCCTGCGGGCGGACGCCGATACCGGCGATCCGGATGACATCGTCGCCGAAGGGCGAGGGGACATTGACCGGGGCGGGGCCCCAGACGACGAGGCCAAGGCTCTGCAGGATCGTGCCGAACCCGATCGTGCTCATGATCCAGGCCATGCCGGGCTTCCCGGCAAAGGGCTTAACCGCCATGACGAACAGAAGGATGCCGAGCACGGCCATCACCACGCCGACGGCGATGACCGCCGCCGGGAAATTGATCCCGGCAGACGCCCCCTGATTGAGAGAACTCATCGGACCCGAAGCGCCGCTCAGGAGATAAAGGGCGGTGACACCGACAAAGGCGCCGATGCCAACAAACTCGCCCTGGGCGAAGTTCAGCGTCTTGGTTGTGGTGAAGGTGATGCTGAAACCGAGCGCGATCAGGGCATAGATGCCACCGACGGCAAGGCCGCTCACGAGGGCCTGAAGAGAGGTGGCCAGCACGATATTCCCCCGGGAGACGGAAATGGGTCGTTCTGAGAATGCGCCCGGCCTGCTTGTCCGCAAGCCGGGCGAAGGGCCAAGGGTCAGCCCTTGAAGTCGTCGGCCTTCAGGCTCTCGATCACCGGATCGGTGAAGGCGGCGAGCTTGCCACCGCGCCAGCAGGTCCAGCGCTGGTCGGCGGCGCCGAGCGCGTCGTGATCCGCCTTGGAGAAGGGCTTGGTGTAGGTCTTGGCATAGCCCTCGTAAGTGCCCTGGAGGTCTTCCAGCGCGGCACGCACCTTCGGGCCCTCGGTCGAGCCGGCCTGCTTGATGGCGAGCGCCAGCAGCATGGTCGCGTCATAGCCGTGGACGGCAAACGAGAAGGCGGAATCGGCGTCGAGCTTCGGCCGGATGCGATCGAACAGCGCCTGCTGGCGGGCCGTGCGGGTCTCCGACACGGTGCGCAGGAAGATCGGCTTTTCTGCAAGGGCCGGACCGGATGCGTTGATGAAGGACAGGTTGTCGGCCGCCCAGCTGGTCAGGGTGATCGGGAAATAGTTGATCTTGTCCATCGAGCGCATGAGCTGGCCGATCGGCGTGCCCTGGGCCCAGACCAGCGCGGTGTCGACACCGGCTGCCTTGAGCTTGGCAAGCTGCGAGGTCATGTCGGTGTCGGCAACGTTGAACTTCTCGTTGGCATGGACCTGCATGCCCTGGGCGGCCGCCACCTCGACGAGGTCCTTCAGGCCACCCTGGCCGTAGCCGGTGGTCTCTGTCAGGAAACCGATCTTCTTGGTGTTCGGATTCTTCTTGGCATAGCCCATCAGGGCCACGACCTGTGTGCGGTCGACGCTGCCGACGCGGAACATGTAATTGTCGGCGCCAGCGCTCACCGGCTTGGTGATGTCGGTGGCTGACCCGATGCAGCCCATCACCGGAATGCGCTTCTGGTTGGGAATGTGCTTCCAGGCCAGCGCGTTGCCGGAATTGGTCGGGCCGAACACCGCCACAACCTTCTCGTTGTCGATCAGGTCGCTCATGTTCTGGATCGACTTCGGCGGCTGCGAGAGGTCGTCACGCGACACCAGCGTGAACGGCGCCGGTGTGATGTTCAGCTTGGCGGCATCTTCCATCGCGGCCTGGATGCCGACGACGGCGGCACGGCCTGACTGGGCCGAAGGCGAGGCCGACAGGTCGCCATTGAAGCCGATCTTGATCGGATCGGCGGCAAAGGCGGCGCGGCCCGAGAGCGAGATGGCGGGGGCGGCGGCGAGACCGGCGACGACGTGGCGCCGGCTGAGCTTCGGGGTGCTGGTCATGTTTCCTCCTGCCGACGAGCCGGCTTTTTGCGCATCCGAACCGTCGCCCGTGGGGGCTTCTGGCAGATCGGGGACAGGACGGAGCTTTGGCGTGGAGGGCCCGCGCCTTTGCATTCACTCCCGGACCCGATCTTGTTGTTTTTGGCGTTGACGACGATCGGTTCAATTTTGTTAGCAATAGGCGAAGGCCTACGCAACCGACAAATCCGAGGCAAGTGGATTCGTCCCTTGCGAACTTGCTCGCCATATGAATAAGTCTGAGCCAACGGGTGGCCGGCGGCTCATGGAGCTCACGGCATCAAGAAAACGATATTCCGGGAAACGTCATCATGCTGCTGGATGGGCGCGTCGCCATCGTCACCGGGGCTGGCCAAGGCAATGGCGAGGCGATTGCTCTCGGCCTTGCCCGCGAAGGCGCGATCATTGTTGCGACCGATATCGACCCGGCGACCGCTGCCCGTACCGCGGAGCGGATCGTGGCCGAAGGCGGCAAGGCGACGTCGCATCGCCTCGATGTTGCCGATAGCGCGGCCTGCCGGGCTCTGGCGTCGGAGATCGCCACCTCGGGCCAGAGCGTCTCGCTGGTGGTCAACAATGCCGGCATCTGCCCGCGTCACACGCTCGACAGTCCCGATCTCGAGCGGATGTGGGACGCCGCGATGGACATCAACCTGCGCGGCACGCTCAACGTCTCGCTGGCCTTTCTCGGTCAACTCCGCGCAACCAAGGGGACGATCGTCAACATCGCCTCCATCGCGTCCTTCGTCTCGACCGCGACCTCGGTCAGCTATCCCGTGTCGAAGGCGGGCGTGAAGGCGCTGACCCAGAACATGGCGCACGAACTCGCCAAGGAGGGCATCCGCGTCAATGCCGTGGCGCCCGGCACCATCGCCACCGCCATGACGGAGGCGACCCGCAACAATCCCGAGCGGTCCGAGCGGTTTCTCGCCCGCATCCCGATGGGCCGCTATGGCGAGCCCGAGGAACTGGTCGGTCCCGTCGTGTTCCTGGCCTCGGCCATGTCCAGCTATGTCACCGGCACGACGCTTGTCGTCGACGGCGGCTATCTCGCGCTGTGAGCGCCCCCGCCATGATCGTCAGGATGGGCCTTCTCACCAGGCGGCCAGACGTGCCGGTGGATGCGTTCCGACGCCATTGGCGCGACGTTCACGGACCGCTTGCGGCCGAATTTCCGGGTTTGCGCGCCTATCATCAGAACCATGTCGTCGATCGCCGACACCTCGCCATCGACCACAAGGGTGGCCAATGGGACATTGACGGGATTTCGGAGCTCTGGTTCGACGACGAAGCGGCCATGCGCGCAGCGATCGCGTCGCCTGCCTACCGGCCGATTGTCGAGGATTCGCCCGAATTTCTCAGCGACACGCGCGTTCTTGTGGCGCGGCAGACGACCGTCGTCCCCCCAGCCGATGGTCCGTTGATCAAGCGCATGTCGCTTCTGAAGCGCCGGCCCGACATCAGCGCCGAGCGTTTCGCCCACGAATGGCAGGTCATCCACGCACCATTGATCGCGGCCTTTCCGGGGATCGCGGGCTATCGGCAGAATCTCGTTGTCGACCGTGAGGGTGTGCCCGGCGCATCGTCACCCTATGAGGCCGTGCCGGTCGATGGCGTCGTGGAGTTGTGGTTCCGCAGCGAGGCGGACCTCGTTGCTGCCTTCCGCTCGCCCGCGGCTGACAGGTCGCAAGCCCAAGCGCTCGACTTTATCGACGAAATTACTCCCTTCCTTGTCGAGGTTCATCATGTCGTCTGACAGCAAGCCGATGGCGGCTGCACCCAAGCGGGTCGAATGCGATGTGCTGGTCGTTGGTTCCGGCGCCGGGGGCCTCGCCGCAGCCGTCGCTGCCGCCGCCCGCGGCCTCAAGGTGATCGTCGCCGAAAAGGCGCCCTATGTCGGCGGCACGACGGCTTTGTCCGGCGGCTTCATGTGGGTGCCCAACAACCCGATCTCGAAAGCCGACGGCATTGTCGACAGCGTCGAGGAGGCCCGCACCTATCTGCGCCACGAGGCCGGCAACCACTTCAACGCCGATTGTGTCGATTCCTTCCTCGCCACCGGCCCCGAGGCGATAGACTTCTTCGAGACCAAGACCAAGGTCCAGTTCGAGCCGGCCTCCGCCTTTTCGGACTATCACCCGACCGCACCGGGGGGCCGCTCGGGCGGCCGCTCGATCAAGGCGCGGAACTTCGCCGGCCAGGAACTGGGGCCGGAACTGAAGCGCCTGCGCCCGCCGCTGCCGGAGCTCACCTTCGTCGGCCTGATGATCGGCTCGGGCCCCGAGTTGAAGCACTTCTTCAACGTGACCCGCTCGGTCGCCTCCGCCGCCTATGTTGCGAAGCGGCTTGTCAGCCACGCCCGCGATCTCGCCTTCAATGGCCGCGGCATGCTGCTCACCAACGGCAATGCGCTGGCGGCCCGGCTGTTTCGCTCAGCCCTCGACTTTGGCGCCGAGGTCTGGACCGATGCGCCGGTCGAGCGGCTGATCCGGGTCAATGGCGCGGTGACCGGCGCGATCGTCGGCACCAAGGACGGCGAGGTCGAGGTCATCACCCACCGTGGGGTGGTGCTGGCAGCCGGCGGCTTTCCGCAGGACAAGGCCCGCCGCCGCGCCATGTTCCCGCACGACCGCGACAATACCGGCCATTATTCCCCGGCGCCCGAGACCAATACGGGCGATGGTCTGGCGCTCGGCGAGACAGCCGGTGGGCTGGTCGAGAACGGCTATCCCAATGCCGCCGCCTGGGTGCCGGTGTCGCGCGTGCCGCGCAGCGATGGCACTTTCGGGGTATTTCCCCACTTCATCGACCGCGCCAAGCCCGGCCTCATCGCCGTGCTGCCCAATGGCCGGCGCTTCGTCAACGAGGCCAATTCCTATCACGACTTCTGCCAGGCGCTGTTCGCCGCAGGCGAACCGAACAAGCCGGCCCACGCCTTCCTGATCGTCGACCGGCCCTTCCTGCGCCGCTTCGGCCTGGGCTTCGTCAAGCCGTTTCCGGTGCCGGTCGGGCCGCAGGTCCGCTCCGGCTATCTCAAGACCGGAGGCACCATCCGCGATCTCGCCGCCAATGCCGGGATCGATCCCGCCGGGCTGGAGGCGACCATCGCCGAATGGAACCGCGACATGGCAAACGGCGAGGACCATGCCTTCGGCAAGGGCTCCACCGCCTATAACCGCTTCAACGGCGATCCGGAGTGGCAGCCCAATCCATGCCTTGCCCCCATCGAGACCGGGCCGTTCTATGCGGTCGAGGTGGTGGTCGGCGATCTCGGCACCTTCGCGGGCCTCAAGACCGACGGCGATGCCCGTGTGCTCGATGGCGCCGGCCGGCCGATCCCCGGCCTCTATGCCAGCGGCAATGACATGGCGAGCATCATGGGCGGCAATTATCCAGGCGGAGGCATCACGCTCGGCCCGGCGCTCACCTTCGGCTACATTGCAGCCCGACACATGGCCGGCGCTACCGCTGCCGACCTCACCGCGGCCTGACCGGCTGTCATTTCAGATTTCAAGGACCCCCAGCCATGACCGCAGGTTTCGCCAGCACCAATGACATGAGCGACAAGATCATCTCCTTCGAGGAGCTTGGTCCGGGCCTCTATGGCTATACCGCCGAGGGCGATCCGAATTCCGGCGTAGTGGTCGGTGACGACAGCGTGCTGGTCGTCGATGCCCAGGCGACGCCCGCCATGGCAGCCGATGTCATCGCGCGCATCCGCACGGTCACCGACAAGCCGGTGAAGCACATCGTTCTGTCGCACTATCACGCGGTGCGCGTGCTCGGCGCCTCCGGCTACCACGGTGCCGAGATCATCGCGTCGGAAGCGACCCGCGACCTGATCGTGGAGCGGGGCCAGCAGGACATGGATTCGGAGATCGGCCGCTTTCCGCGGCTGTTTCGTGGCCGCGAGAGCATTCCCGGCCTGACCTGGCCCCACATCACCTTCAAGAAGCAGATGACGCTCTGGATGGGCAAGCGCGAGGTCCAGATCATCCATGTCGGCCGCAGCCATTCGGCTGGCGACACGGTCGTCTGGCTGCCGAAGGAGAGGGTGATGTTCGCCGGCGACACCGTCGAGTTCGGCGCGACGCCCTATTGCGGCGACGCCCATTTCGCCGACTGGTCGGGCACGTTGGATGCCATCCGCAAGCTCGGGCCCCAGAAGCTGGTGCCGGGTCGCGGCCGCAGCCTGATGAACCCGACCGAAGTGGAGGAGGGGCTCTCCGGCACCGCCGCCTTCACCTCCGATCTCTTCGCCATCGCGAAGAAGTCCGTCGCCGCCGGCCACGATCTCGGCACGACCTATCATGCGGCCATGGAGGCCATGCGCCCGAAATACGGCCATTGGGTCATCTTCGAGCACTGCATGCCGTTCAATGTGTCGCGGGCCTATGACGAGGCCAAGGGGCTCGACCATCCCCAGATCTGGACCGCCGAGCGCGACGTCGCCATGTGGCGCGCCTTGGAAAAGGGCCAGCCGATGAAGGATGCCGAGATCCGGCGGTAAACAGGGGGAGCGTTCTCCCGGCCGTCCCGCCGGGAGAATTTGGCACTGCAGCATTTCTGTCTCTATCATGGGCGGACGAGACTATTCGCCCGAGTGATAGATGAACCTCCGCCAGCTCGAACTTCTGCGCGCCGTCATCCGTTGCGAGACAACGGTTGGCGCCGCGCGCGAACTGGGTCTGTCCCAGCCGGCGGTCTCCAACGCCATCAAGCATCTGGAGCAGCAGCTGGGCTTCGCGCTTTTCGAGCGGGTGAACAACCGCCTGTTCCCGACGGCCGAGGCCCGCGCGCTTTATCAGGATTCCGAGCCGATCTTCCTGATGCATGCGGCGCTGGAGGCCAAGGTCCAGGATCTCCGCGACACCAAGGCCGGCCAGATCCGCATTGTCGGCACACCGCCGCTCGGCTATGGCGCGATACCCTCCGCGCTCAGGCGGTTCCTCGCCAAGCGGCCCAAGGTCAAGGTCGCCTTCGACGTCCGCCGCCTGGAGCAGGTGGTGGAAACCGTCGAGATGGGTGTTGCCGAACTCGGCTTCGTGCTCGGCATCGGCGATCACCCGGCGCTTGATGTCGAACCGCTGCTGGCATCCCGCATGGTCTGCGTCGTGCGGCCCGATCATCCCTTGGCCGCCAAAGGGGTGGTGACGCCGGCCGATCTGCATGGCGAGCCGTTCATCGCCCTCGAACGCGGTTCGCGGTTGGGCACGGCGGTCCGCGAAGCCTTCCAGCAGGCGGCTGTCCCCTACAATTTCGCGGTCGAGGTGCGCTATTGCCAGACCGCCTGCGTGCTGGCCGAAAACGGCGTCGGCGTCACGGTGGTCGATCCGTTCTCGCCCACGTGTAGTGGCCATTATGATCTGGTTGTCAGGCCGTTCGAGCCGGCAACGCCGGTCACTGCCTATGTTCTCAGGCCCAAAGGCCGGCCCGTTTCGCGGCTCGCCGAAGCCTTCCTGCGCGAGGTCAGGACGTCGCTGGAGGATGTAGCGCCACGCCTGGGTTGAGCGCGGCTGAACGAGGTATTTGCTCAGCAAATAGACATGCCCAAAAAATCATAGCTCTGGGCATTGCACGTCGGACCGGATGTGCAACATTTCGAACCGTCCCGCTTTTGCTCGCCTGCAATCGCTGTTCGATCGAGGACCCACCATGCCCCGTATCCTGCGTGTCGCAGCTGCCCAGATGGGCCCCAACCAGCGGGCCGACAGCCGCGAGGCCATTCTCGCGCGGATGATCGCGCTGCTGGATCAGGCCGCCGACCAGGGCGCGCAGCTCGTCGTGTTCCCCGAGCTCGCCTTCACCACCTTCTTTCCGCGCTGGCTGCTGACGCCTGCCGAACTTGAAGCCTATTTCGAGCCGGCCATGCCGAACCCGATGGTGTCGGCGCTGTTCGACCGGGCCCGCGAGCGCAAGATCGGCTTCTATGTCGGCTATGCCGAGAAAACCGCCGACGGCCACCATTTCAACAGCTCGATCACGGTTGGTCCGGATGGCGAACTGCTTGGCAAATACCGCAAGGTGCATCTGCCGGGCTCCGTCGAGCCGCGCATCGGCGACAAGTTCCAGCAGCTCGAGAAGCGCTATTTCGAGTATGGCGATCTTGGCTTTTCCGCCTTCTACGGCCCCGATGCTTGGGGCAGCCCGGTCACCGGCATGCTGGTCTGCAATGACCGCCGCTGGCCCGAGGCCTGGCGCTGCTACGGCCTCCAGTCGGTCGAGCTGATGCTGATCGGCTACAATTCGGCTGCCTATGATCCCAATGGCGGCAAGACCGAGAACGAGGAGCTGCGCACCTTCCACTCCACCCTTGCGGTCCAGGCCAATGCCTACATGAACGCGACCTGGGCGGTCTCGGTCGCCAAGGCGGGCAACGAGGACGGCTCAGGCCTCATCGGCGGCTCGCTGATCGTTGACCCGAACGGCGTCATCGTCGCCCAGGCGCAGTCGCTCGGCGACGAGGTTCTGGTCGCCGACATCGACCTCGACGCGTGCCGGCAGGGCAAGGAGAAGATGTTCAACTTCGCCGCCCACCGCCGGCCGGCGCAGTACAGCCGGATCGTCGACCAGGTCGGCGCCGAGCCGCCGCCGGTCGGGACTCCGCTGAAGGTCGCGGGAGGGCAGGGGCGATGAGCCAGGCTGTCTCCCGCACCGGCGCGCTGCCGGATATTTCAGCCTACAAGCTGGTGCCCGACCGGCACTATGGCCGCTGGCTCGCCGCCATCGCGATCGTGGTGGTGCTGTTGATCCTGGGGCGTGCCTTCGCCCGCGGCCAGATCGAATGGCAATATGTCGGAACCTTCCTGACCGCCCGCGCCATCCTTGACGGCCTCGTCAACACGATCCTGATGACCATTGGCGCCATGTCGCTTGGCATCATCCTCGGTGTCGTGGTGGCCGTCATGCGCATGTCGCCGAACCCGGTCCTGAAGGGTGTGGCGCTCGGCTATGCCTGGCTGTTCCGCGGCACGCCGGTGATCCTCCAGCTGCTGCTCTGGTTCAATCTCGCGCTGATCTTTCCCCATCTCGGCATTCCCGGCGTCTGGAGTGTCCGGACCGTCGACGTCATGACGCCGGCAGTGGCAGCGCTTCTTGGCCTCGGCATCAACCAGGGCGCCTATACGTCGGAAGTCATGCGTGCAGGCATGCTGTCGGTCGATACCGGTCAGTATGAAGCCGCCAAAGCCATCGGTATGACGCGGCTGAAGTCGCTGCGCCGCATCGTCTTTCCGCAGGCCATGCGGGTGATCATTCCGCCGCTCGGCAATGAGTTCATCGGCATGGTCAAGCTGACCTCGCTCGCCAGCGTCATCCAGTTCTCCGAGATCCTGCACAACGCGCAGAACATCTACTACGCCAATTCGCGGGTCATCGAGCTCTTGCTGGTGGCTGCCGTCTGGTACCTCGCGATTGTCTCGATCCTGACGCCGCTGCAGATGCTGCTGGAGCGCCATTTCGGCCGCGGTGCGGGAGTTGGGCGATGACAACACCGCTCGTTTCCATCGTCGATGTCCACAAGACATTTGGCGCCTTCCAGGCCCTGAAAGGCGTCTCTCTGGACGTCAAGGCCGGCGAGGTCACCTGCATCATCGGCGCTTCGGGGTCCGGCAAGACGACGCTCTTGCGCTGCGTCAACCAGCTTGTCGCGATCGACAAGGGCGCCATCTGGGTCGATGGCGAATTGACAGGCTACCGGATCCTCGACGAGCGGCTCCATCGGCTTCCCGAGAAGGACATTGCCAGGCAGCGTCTCAAGACCGGGATGGTTTTCCAGCGCTTCAACCTGTTTCCGCACATGACGGCGCTCGAGAACATCATCGAGGGGCCGGTGCAGGTTCAGGGGCGGCCGAAGGCCGAGGCGGTCGAGGAGGCGAAGGCGCTTCTGGCGCGCGTCGGCATGAGCGAGAAGGCCGGCGCCTATCCGACCAATCTTTCGGGTGGCCAGCAGCAGCGCGTGGCGATTGCCCGCGCGCTCGCGATGAAACCCAAGCTGATGCTGTTCGACGAGCCGACTTCGGCACTCGATCCTGAACTGGTCGGCGAAGTGCTGGCCGTCATGAAGGAACTGGCAGCTTCCGGCATGACCATGATTGTCGTCACCCACGAACTGGGCTTCGCCCGCGAGGTCGCCGACCGTGTCGTCTACATGGATCACGGCCTGATCATCGAGAGCGGCACGGCAGCCGAGGTCCTTGGCGCACCGCAGGAGGCGCGGACCGCCGCTTTCCTGGCCGCTGTCCTGTCATGAACCGTCGCAACACCAAAAGAACCAGACACACAACCAATCCAGAGGAGCCGACATGCTGAAGCGACTGATGATCACCGCCGCCGCCTGCCTTGCCGCATCGGCCGCCATTGCGCAGGAATTGCCCGCTGCCATCAAGACGCGCGGCTCCATCATTGCGGCCGTGGTGCCGAACTATCCGCCGCTTGAGATGAAGGACCCGGCGACGAACCAGCTGACCGGTTTCGACATCGAGCTTGGCAATGCCATCGCCGAGAAGCTCGGCGTGCGCATGCAGTGGCAGGAAACGAGCTTCGAGCAGATGCTGTCTGCGGTGAAGACCGGCCGCGTCGACATCATTCTGTCCGGCATGTCCGACCTGCCGGCGCGCCAGGAGACGGCAACCTTCGTCAACTACATCCGCTCGGGCACCCAGTTCTTCACGCAGCACAGCCGTGCCGCGGAGTTCCCTACACGCGAGTCGCTCTGCGGCAAGTCGGTGGGGGCCTCGCGCCGGACCTCGCTGCCGGCGGAGATCAAGGCCTTCTCGGATGCCAATTGCGTGGCCAAGGGCCGCCCGGAAATCCGCATCGTCGGCACCGAGGGCTCGGCCGATGCTCGCACGCAGCTGCGCCAGGGCCGTATCGACGCCGCCATGCAGGGCTCGGAGACGCTGCCCTACATCATGGGCATGGAGCCGAACACCTTCGCGCTGATCGGCGAGCCCACCCGCTGGACGCTGATGGGCATCGCGACCGGCAAGGAAGAGACCCAGCTGCAGCAGGCGATTGTCAGCGCGCTGCGCCAGCTGATCGCGGACGGAACCTACAAGCGGCTGCTCGACAAGTGGCAGCTCTCGACGAACGGACTTACCGAGGTGACCATCAATGCCGGCCAGTAAATACGACGCCATTCCGCTTCTGCCCGCCAACCGGGCGCCGCTGTCGCCGGAATATCCCTGGCCGAATGGCAACAAGGCCGCGGTCTTCCTGTCCTTTGACGTCGACGCCGAAAGCGCCTGGACCGCCAAGGACCCGAAGAACTACGAGCGCCTGGTGACGGTCTCCTACGGTGGCTTCGAGGCGCGCGTCGGCGTCGCCAAGCTGCTGGAGTTGCTGCGCCAGCAGGAGCTGAAGGCGACCTTCTTCATCACGGGCTGGTCCGTCGAGGCGCACCCCGCCATGTGCGAGGCGATCCTGAAAGATGGCCACGAGATCGGTCATCACGGCTTCCATCACCTGCTGCCCGATCCCGGCGACCCGCTGATCGTCGACGAACTGGAAAAGGGTCTGGACAGCCTGAAGCGTCGCCTCGGCGTCGTGCCTGTCGGCTATCGCGCGCCGCTCGGCGAGAGCTGCGAGGAATTGCGTGTGCTGCTGAAGCAGCACGGGTTCCTCTATTCCTCGTCCTGGCGCGACGATGTCCGGCCCTACCGGCATCTCCTCGCCGACAACACGCCCGGCATCATCGAGCTGCCGGTCACCATGACCTATGACGATTGGATGTACGGCCTGACCCACCGGTTCTCGCCGCGCCCGCTGTTTCCCCGCGAGCATGTCCTGTCGATCTGGAACGACGAACTGGCCGAGACCCGCGACTGGGGCGGCCTGATCACCACCGTTCTGCATCCGCAGGTCTCCGGCCGGCCGATGCGGCTGAAGCTGCTGCGCGAGTTCCTCGACGGCGTGAAGACCTACGGCGATGTGTGGATCACGACCGGCGAAGAGATCGCGAAGCATTTCGCGGCTTGCGAAGCCAAGTCGGCCTGACCTGTCCCTGAAACCCTGAGGAGAAGACCATGACCCGGACAATGTCCCGTTTCCTGCCCCTGGCCATGGCCTTCTGCCTTGGACAGGCGGTGCCCGCGCTCGCCCAGGCGCCGATCGTGCTCCCGGATGCCATCCGCACGGCTGGCGTCGTGCGCATCGGTATCGAGGCGACCTATCCGCCGATGGCCTACAAGGACCCCGCGACCAATGAGCGGCGCGGCGTCAATGTCGATCTCGTCACCGAAATCGCCAAGGTGCTGGGCTTGCGCATCCAGTGGGAAGAGATGGCATTCGCCCAGCTCATCCCGGCGCTGACCACCGGCCGTATCGATTTCTCCGGTTCCTCGATGACCGACCTGCCATCGCGCCGCGATCGGTTGAGCTTCGTCGACTATGTCTCGACGGGTCCGCAGATCTTCGCGCTCGCGGCTCAGTCGGCCGGCATCACCCAGCCGACCGATCTCTGCGGCAAGTCGATCGCCACCCCGCGCACGACCGCCTATTTCCCGACCCTGACGGCGTGGAGCCAGAAGAACTGCGTCGACCAGGGCAGGCCTGCCATCAATGTGGTCGGCACCGAGGGGGCTGCCGCCACCCGCACCGACCTGCGTCAGGCGCGCGTCAACGCCGCCGTGCTGGGCGCCGAATATGTCGTCTATCTGAGCCAGCAGGAGCCCAACACTTTCGTGCGTATCGGCCGCCCCATCGGCGTCAATATGTCGGGCATGGCCTTTCCGAAGGAATCGACCGTTCTGCGCGATGCCGTCGTTGCTGCGATCAACAAGCTGATCGCCGACGGGACCTATCTGGCGATCCTGAAGAAGCACGGCATTGAGGATCAGGCCCTGGCCACGGCAACGGTCGACGCCGGCCAGCCCTGACCCCTGTCGATCGACCGGCGCTGCCAACGGGCTGTGCCGGTCGTTCCCCTGCATAGGCGAGTCCGTCCATGAACATGCTCATCACACGGACTGTCGTCGTGACCGGCAATGCCGCGCACGATGTCCTGTCCAATGCGGCGATTGCCGTGATCGGCAACCGGATTGCCGCTGTCGGATCGACCTCCGAGCTGGAGCAGGCCTATCCGGATCTCGAGCGTTTCGACGCCCGCGGCCTCGCCGTCCTGCCGGGCTTCATCAACGCCCATACCCATACCGTCCTCCTTGCGCTGCGCGGCACGGTCGAGGACTGGTCTGGCGAGGCGATCTACCGCTACATGACGCCGGTGTCCTACGCGATGAGCGGCGAGGAGCGGTCGGTTCTGGCAGCGCTCGGTTGCCTGGAGGCGATCCGCTCTGGCACCACGACGCTGGTCGATCCGTTCCGGCACGTCACGACCTATGCCAAGGCCATGGCCGAGACCGGCATGCGGCTCTGGCTCACCGAATCCTGCGCCGACATCGACACCCGTCGCATCCGCCACGGCGAGTATGCGGTGGACGAGACCTTCGGTGCGGCCTTTCTGGAGCGCGCCGAGGCGCTGGTCGAAGGGTTTCATGGCAGCTATGGCGACCGCGTGCGCTGCCAGGCGGCGGCCCATGCGCCGGACAATTGCTCGCCCAAGATGCTGCGATCCGTGCTCGATTTCGCGGCGAAGCACCAACTGACCCGCACCGTCCATCTGTCGCAAAGTCCGGGCGAGGTCGCAGCCGTCAAGGCGGCGCACGGACTGACCTCGGCTGAATATCTTGATCGGGAGGGTTTCCTCGGCCCCGACCTGACCGCCGCTCACTGGACCTTCTGCACTGAGGCCGACATCGCGCTATTGGCCGAGCGCAAGGTTCGCATGGCCCATACGCCGGCCTCGATCTCCAGGCGCGGATTCCACAAGGTCCGCATTGGCCAGATCCGCGATGCCGGCGTCGAGGTGGTCTTCGGCACCGACAACATGAGCGAGGACATGTTCCAGGCCATGGCCTTCGGCTCCATCGTCCATCGGACGGGCAGGGGCCGGGAGGTCGAGGGCGGCGTGTCGCCAAGCCCCGACGAGGTGCTGGACAGCGTGACGACCATCGCTGCACGCTCGGTCGGTGCGGGCGATGAGATCGGCGCGATCAAGGTGGGCTACAAGGCCGACCTGACCTTTATCGATCTCAAGACGCCGGCGCTCCGGCCGATCGTCCGCCTGGTCTCCAACATCGTCCATTACGGCCATCCCGGCTGCGTCCATTCCGTCATGGTCGATGGTGAGTTCCTGATGCGCGACCGCAAGGTTCTCACCATCGACGAGGACGCGCTGATGGAAGAGGCCGACCGGGTGACCCGCCGTGTCTGGGAGCGGATGATGGCCGACAATCCCGACATCGCGCGGCCGGATGGCGAGCTCCAATGGCTCGGAACGGGCACCTGACCCTTTAGCTGCGGTTCATCCGCCGGCCATTGTCCGGTCATGAAGCCGCTTATGATGGCGAACCTTCAACGGAGCTAGCCCATGCGCGCCATCGGACCGGTTCTCGCTCTCGTTCTCCTGCCCAGTCTGGCGCTCGCCCAGACGCCCGGCGCGATCCCTGCGCCGCGCGACGTCGATGGACGTTTCGTGCTGCGCGAGACGCCCGAGGGTTTCCTGCGGATGGACAGCCGCACCGGCCAGATCTCGCTTTGCGCCCGCCAGAGCGGTGGGCTGACCTGCCGTCTCGTACCAGACGACCGAACCGCGCTCGAGGCCGAGGTTGAACGCCTGAAGGCCGAGAATGAAGCGCTGAAGCGGGGAGGGGCGACGGCTCTCGCCAAACCGCCGACCGATGGCACCGCCACGCAACTCCCCAGCGATCAGGACATCGACCGCGCGCTGTCGATCGCCGAGCGGGTCTGGCGCAAGTTCATGCAGATCATGCGCGACACCGAGCAGGAACAACCGAGCCGCAGGCTTTGAGCGCGCCTCAGGCCGCTGCCTTGTGCGGCGGCTTGTCGAGGCCCTTGGGCGACAGTGTGAACACTTCCACGCCGGTCTCGGTCACGGCCACGGTGTGCTCGAACTGGGCCGACAGCGAGCGGTCGCGGGT
Source organism: Phreatobacter aquaticus (assembly GCF_005160265.1). Classification (NCBI taxonomy): domain Bacteria; kingdom Pseudomonadati; phylum Pseudomonadota; class Alphaproteobacteria; order Hyphomicrobiales; family Phreatobacteraceae; genus Phreatobacter; species Phreatobacter aquaticus. The sequence goes on from NZ_CP039865.1 coordinate 3,337,557, forward strand.
GACCGCCGTCCAGCCGTCCGAAAGTACTTTCACATGCGGGCGGCCAAGGTTCACCATCGGTTCGATGGTGAAGAACATGCCGGGCTTCAGCATGGGGCCTTCGCCGGGACGCCCGAGATGGACGACATTCGGCTCGTCATGGAACATCCGACCGAGGCCATGGCCGCAGAAGTCGCGCACCACGCTCATGTGCTGCGGCTCCACGAAGGACTGGATCGCGTGGCCGACATCGCCGAGCGTCGCGCCAGGCTTCACGGCGGCGACGCCGCGCATCAGCGATTCATAGGTGACATCGATCAGGCGCTCGGCGCGCCGCGGAATCTCACCGGCCGTGTACATGCGCGAGGAATCGCCGTGCCAGCCGTCCAGCACGAAGGTCACATCGATATTCACGATGTCGCCGTCACGGAACGGTTTCTCATTCGGGATGCCGTGGCAGACGACATGGTTGATCGAGGTGCAGCAGGACTTCTCGTAGCCGCGATACATCAACGTCGCCGGATAGGCGCCGTGATCCATGGCGAACTCGAACACCAGCTCGTCGATCCGCTCGCTCGGCACGCCGACATCGACCTCGTCGACCAGCATGTCGAGGCATTCGGCGACGAGACGTCCGGCCCGCCGCATGCCCTCGAAGGCTGCGGGACCATAGAGCTTGATCTGGCCATTCTTGCGCATCGGCGCAGTTCCGGCATCGACATAGGTGACCACGGGCAAATTCCTGAGTTTCAACCGAGATAGGGAATTTGGTCCCGCGGGGCAAGCCTTGCCGATGGGACAGGCTCGCTGATCGAGAGCTCAGGTGCCCTCGATCGGCTCCCGCAGCACCCAGATCTCATCCTCGAACACCCTGATGCCGCCCGGCGCCTCGTCGTCCGGATCCTCCTGGCGTTCGTGGTAGCCGTGCTCTACCCAGCCTTCTGGCAGGATCAGACCCAGTTCGGCGACCAGGCTTCGCGCTCGCGGGTTCAGCAAGGTCCAGGTTTGATAGCGATGGGTCCGACGCTCGAAATCGCGGCCATAGGCCGGATCGAGAAAGACACCCACTTCGGACATGAACATGTCCGGCCACCCGACCGCGACATAGACGGTGTCACGCGTCCGTGCCTCCGGACGGGCCGCGACCAGGTGCCTGCCGGCCTCAAGCAGCGCCTGCAGCAGTCGCCGCGCATAGTCGGGATTTTGCTGCGCCAACGGGACGAGCCGCTGATCCACCGGCAAGTGCCAGTGCTCGCACGGGCGGGATGGGCCACCCGGTCCCGGAAAAGTTCCGCTGAACGCGGCGGCCCAGTCCTCGACGGCCGCCACATGCTTTTCGGGTTTGCGCAACGGCCGGCTCTTGCCGAAGGATAGGCGGATGACAGGCTTGACCATGGCGGCTCGCAGGACGGCTTGAAGCAAGGGGCCCGCGCGATGCGCGCGAGACCCCTTCGTCGCCTCGTCAGTCGAGAAGGTTCAGCCCGTTCCAGCTCGCCACCACGTCCGACAGCATCGGCACATATTTGCCGCCCATGCCCTGTGCCTCCGCCATCGCATAATAGTTGCGGACCGCCGCGCCCATGGGATTGGCAATGCCGGATGCCTCCGCCATGGCGGCGCAATAGCGCATGTCCTTGTGGGCATTGGCGAGCGTGAAGCGGTGGGCGTTCTCGTCGCGCTCGATCACATATTTGAAGAAGGTCTGGTAGAAGCCGCAATCCATCCGGCCGCCGCTCAGCACAGCATTCATGGCTTTTGGCGCCACGCCATTGGCCTTGGCAACGGCCAGCGCCTCGGCATAGAGCGCCGCATAGCCCATCGAGACGAAGTTGTTGACGATCTTCATCGTGTGGCCGGCACCCGTCGGCCCGACATGGACGATGCGGCCGGCAAAGCACTCGATGACAGGCCGGACGCGCGCGAGATCGGCCTCCGAGCCACCCGCCATCACATCCAACGTGCCCTCCCAGGCTTCCTTCGGCGTGCGCGACAGGGGCGCATCCAGAAAGGTCACCCCGATCTCGGCAAGCTCCCCGGCGAGCTTGCGGGTCAGCGTCGGTTCCGATGTCGAGCAATCAATGATGGTCAGGCCCTTGTGGGCGCCGGCCCGAAGACCGTCCGGCCCGTTGACGATCGCTTCGACCTGCGGTGAGCCGGTGACGCACAGCACCACGATGTCGGAGGCCTCCGCGATCGCCTTCGCTGATGAGACCTCCTTGGCGCCACGACCGATCAGGTCCTCGACCGGCTTGCGGTTGCGATAGGCCATCACGGTCAGAGGGAAACCCTTCTCGACGATGTTCTTGGCCATCCCATGGCCCATCAGGCCGACGCCGATAAATCCCACTCGTGCCTTGGTCATGCTCGCTCTCCCTGATGTTGTTTTGCTCAGTCTAGCGACATGAGCGCGCAAAAGACGAGAGGTGAAACGATTGAATTGGCTTTCAACTTTTGAATTCAAACTTTAAGCTGCAGCCTTGGCCGGGAGCTTATCCATGTCGCCGCGCATGTCGGATCAAGCGGGTCAGCGGGTGACGCTGCAGCGCATCGCTCACGAACTCGGCGTTTCGACCGCCACGGTGTCTCTAGCGCTGCGTTCCAGTCCACTTGTGGCGGATGCCACGCGGGACAGGGTGCAATCGGTCGCCCGCGAACTCGGCTATGTCTACAACCGCTCGGCCGCCAGCCTGCGTACCGCCCGTACCAACATGATCGCGGTCGGCGTCAACGACATCGTCAATCCCTATTTCGGCGAGTTGCTGGCGGCGATCGAGGAGACGCTGGCCGGTTCCGGCCATACCGTCTTGCTGGGGACCTACTCGGACGATCCCGCCAAGCAGGACCGTGTGCTAAACACGTTGAAGGAATATCGGCCGGACGGGATGATCCTCTGTCCAGCCAATGGAGCGCTCGCGCCGGGCCTCGCAAATGTTGCCGCCAGCGGCATCCCGATCATCCAGGTGACCCGCGAGATTGCGGATGTCGGGCTGGATTTCGTCGGCTCGAATGACGCGATGGCGGCGCGTATCGCGCTCGATCACCTCTATGCGCTGGGACATCGCCGCATTGCCTGCATTGGCGGTACGGACGGGATGTCCACCGGCTTCAACCGGCGCCAGGCGTTCGGGGCGTGGATGCGCGAGAAGGGGCTTACGCCCGACCCCCGCCTGGTGGTGGCGGGGCCCCCCACGCGGCATGCGGGCTTCGAGATCATCCAGCATCTGCTGGACCTCGATGATCCGCCGACGGCTGCGACCTGCATCAACGATCTCACCGCGTTTGGTGTGATGCTGGGCTTGCGCCATCGTGGTGTGGAACCCGGCCGAGGTTTTTCGGTGGTGGGGTCGGACGATGTCGGCGAGGCCGCGCTCTGGGCGCCAGGGCTCACGACCGTGGACAATCATCAGGCAGATATCGGACGCCGGGCCTGCGAGCGGGTTCTGGCCCGCATGGTCAATCCGCACCTGCCGGTCGAGCGGATCGTGATCGCGCCGACGCTGGTCGTGCGGGGGAGCACGGCCAGCGTCGGGTCGTCAGTCTAGAAGTGGTCGATCAGAAGGTCTTGGCGAGCTCGACGGCCTTGGCTTTGGCTTCGGTGAGCGAGGCTTCCGCCGAATCCGGCATGGCGGTGTTGATCACCTGGATCGAGTGGATCGTCTCGAACCCGAAGAACTTCAGCATCCACTCGACATAGGGCTTCTGGAAGTCGATCGCTTCCGCGCCGGTGCCCGGGCCATAGGCGCCCATGGAGGCGGTGACCACCAGGGCCGGCTTGCCCTTGACCAGGCCGAAATAGCCCTGGTCCGGCGACCAGCCGAAGGTCTGGCCCGGCTGGGCGATGACGTCGATATAGTGCTTCAGCACATAAGGAACGCCGAAGTTCCACATCGGGACGGAGACGACGATCTTGTCGGCAGCCTTGAAGTGCTCGGCGGCGGCGACAACCTTGCCCCAGGCCTGGGCCTGTTCGGCGGTGAAGTCCTTGCCGCCCATGACGGCATATTTCGCGTCGAGGGTCGCGCCGTTGAAGGCCGGCAGGTTGGCGGCCCACAGGTCGAGGACCTCGACCGTGTCGCCGGGATGGGCTGCCTTGTAGGCGTCGAGGAAGGCGGTCGCGGCCTGGGTGGAATAGGAGCGGCCCTTGCGCGGGCTCGCTTCGATGTAAAGAATCTTGGCCATTGTCGTGGTGCTTTCCTTGAGAGGGACGGTCAGGCGGCGCGCAGCGCGGAGCGCGGCGACGACTGCCAGAAGGCGAGGGGACCCGAGCGCAGGGCGAGCGCGCCGTCACCGGCGAGCGCATGGGCGACCGACGCGACGATCAGGAAGGCGGGATATTCCCAGCCGCCCTTGGGCGCGCTGAACACCCAGCCATTGGGCACGTGGACCATCAGGGCACCGATCATGATCGGCAGCAGCACGACTGACACCTGCCGGCCATAGAAGCCCGCGATGATCAGAAGGCCGCCGATGATCTCGGCGAAGATGATCGGAGCGGCGAGGAATGACGGCATGCCCTGCGAGCCGAGGAAGCCGGCAAAGCCCGGGATGGTGAACAGCATGAGCTTCATCAGGCCGTGGGAAACCCACATGGCGCCAAGAGCAAGCCGGAGGACAAGGAGGCCGTAAGGGCCGGTCTGGGTATCGGTCATGGTGGGGGTTCCAACGATTCAAGGTCGAGGCGGCGGGTTGCCGTCTGGCAGGGAAGATGGGTCGCTAGTCCCCGCAAGTAAATTGACTTCTCTGCAATGATTTGCTTGCATCTGTGCACATTGAGACGGAGTGCCTGTGATGACACCGCCGCTGGTTTCCTGGGACGACTATCGAACCGTGCTGGCGGTCTCGCTCGCCCGGTCGCTTGGCGGTGCGGCCGAGATGCTCGGCGTCAACCAGTCGACCGTTTTCCGTCGGCTCGGTGCGATGGAGGAACGCCTCGGTGCGCGGCTCTTCGAGCGCAGCCGCACCGGCTATTCGCTGACCACGGCCGGCGAGGAGATGGTCAAGCTCGCCGAGAAGATGGCCGACGAGATCGTCGACTTCGAGCGGCGCCTGACCGGCCATGACCTCAGGCCCCAGGGCGAATTGCGGGTGGCGACCAACGACACGCTGGTGGTCCACCTTCTGACCCCGATCTTTGCGTCGTTCCGCAAGCTCTATCCCGGCATCACGCTGGATGTGGTCGTCGGCAACCAGGCGCTGAACCTCTCCAAGCGCGATGCCGACGTGGCGATCCGCGCCACCGGCGATCCACCGGAGACGCTGGTCGGGCGCAAGCTCGCAGCCATCCACTGGGCGATCTATGGCGCCAAAAGCCTCGGGCTCACCGAGCTTGATCCGGTCGACTACCGCTCCCATTCCTGGATCGGCCTGGGTGACAATCTGTCGGGCCTCAAGCCCGGCCGGTGGATGGCGCAGAATGTCGGCGAGGACCGCATCGGCTGGAAGATCAATACGGTGCTTGGCTTGTCGGAGGCGGTGGCGGAAGGGGCAGGAGTGGGTCTGTTGCCCTGCTTCATCGCCCAGACCTTCCCGAACCTCGTGCCGCTCTCAGGCATCATGGGGGACTTTTCCAGCCATATCTGGCTGCTGACCCATCCGGATCTGCGCAATACCGCCAGGGTGCGGGCCTTCATGGATCATGTGGGGGCTGAAATCGCCAAGAAGCGCACGTCGATCGAGGGCAACCTGGCAATGGCGCCGCTGACCTGAGGCACGCGGGTGTCGGCACGGCAGACGGATGCCTTATCGCATTCCGCCCGGCCTTAACCGTGCCGCCAGAACCTTTGCCGGAGCAGGGATTTTCCTGTCATTCGAGGGACATGGATGGCTTGCCTCAGGCGCGGCATCCGCCGATAGTGGCGCGTCTTTTGTCGCCTTCGCGTTGGGAGTTCACCATGAAGGCCATCATTGTCGGCGGCGGCGTCGGCGGTCTCACCACTGCGCTCATGCTGAAGGAGCGCGGCATCGACTGCGAGATCCACGAACAGGCGAGCGAGGTGCGCGAGCTCGGCGTCGGCATCAACACGCTGCCGCACGCGATCAAGGAACTCAGCCTGCTCGGCCTCCTGCCGCGGCTGGATGACGTCGCGATCCGCACCCACGAACTGATCTATTCCAACCGGTTCGGCCAGGAGATCTGGCGCGAGCCTCGCGGTATCGAAGCGGGCTTCGAAGTACCGCAATTCTCGATCCATCGCGGCCGGCTGCAGACCGTGATCTACCAGGCCGTGCGCGCGCGGCTCGGTGAAAGCCGCATTTTCACCGGCTCCCGGCTTGGGTCGTGGACGCAGGACGAAAGCGGCGTCACCGCCTGGTTCTTTGACCGCGAGGGGCGGCATGTGCGCACCGCGCGGGGCGATGTGCTGATCGGCGCCGATGGCATCCATTCCACCGTGCGCCGTTCGCTCTTCCCCAACGAGGGCCCGCCGGTCTGGAACGGCTTCATGCTCTGGCGCGGTGCGGTCGACTGGCCGGATTTCCTGACCGGCCGTTCGATGGTGATTGCCGGCGGCATGGCGGCCAAGCTCGTCGTCTATCCGATCGCCGAGGGTCTCGCTCCCGGCCGCAAGCTCACGAACTGGGCGGTTCTGGCGCGCATCAGTGAGGGCGGCACGCCGCCGCGCCGCGAGGACTGGTCGCGTCCCGGCCGGTTCGAGGACATGATGCCCTATCTGAAGCGGCTCTCCATTCCCCACCTCGACGCCCAGCGGATGATCGAGGCGACGCCCGAGTTCTGGGAATATCCGATGTGCGACCGCGATGCCCTGCCGCGCTGGAGCCATGGCCGCGTGACCCTGCTCGGCGACGCCGCCCATCCGATGTACCCGGTCGGTTCCAACGGCGCGAGCCAGGCGATCCTCGATGCGCGTTGCCTCGCCGATCTGCTGGTTTCGGCCGAGCATCCGGTCCAGGCGCTGTGGGCCTATGACCAGGAGCGCCTGCCGGCCACTGCCCAGATTGTCCGCATGAACCGCAAGGGCGGGCCGGAAGGCGTCATCGATGCCGTGGAGGAACGCGCGCCCGACGGTTTCACCGACATCGACACCGTGCTGTCGTTCGAGGACCGGAAGGCGATCGTGCGGGGTTATGCCTCGACGGCGGGCTTCACGCAGGACAAGGTCAACCGGTCGAAGGCAGCCTGAGCCGAATTGCCCAGACACGTGGCTCGTCTGCCGACATTCGCATGACTTCAGGCCGGGAGGCCCAGGACCATGACCTCTCGCATGCGTGAAGCGGCTTTGCTGCTCGCGGGCTGTGGCATCGTCCTGGGAATGACTCTGCCGTTGCAGAAGATGGCGGCGAAGGCCGGCGTCCAGCCGGCATCCTGGGTGTTCGTCATGACGTTCGGGGCGAGCCTGTTCCTGTTGGCTCGTGCGCTCCTCGCCGGTAAGGCACCGACACTGACACGGCAGCATCTCGTCTATTACGGCGTGGCCGCGCTCATCTCGTTCGTCATTCCCAATCTGCTCGTCTTCATCTCGATCCCGCGGATCGGCGCCGGCCTGACCGGCGTGATGTATGCGCTGTCACCCATGACCACGCTGTCCCTGTCGAGCCTCGCACACCGGCGGCTGCCGGACGCCTGGGGGGCCGCCGGCCTTGGGCTTGGCCTTGCCGGCACGCTGCTGATCATCATTTTCCGGGGAGAGGGCGGTGGTGGGCAATCTGCGGAGATCGCGTGGGTTCTGCTGGCCCTGCTGATTCCGGTCTTCCTTGCGTCTGGCAACGTCTATCGCGGCATGTTCTGGCCCGAAGGGTCCGATCCAGCGGCGTTGGCGGCCGCGACCAACATAGCCGCCGCCGGCATGCTGCTGGTCGCGGTCTTTGCGGGCGGCGAGGGATGGGACGGTTTGCGGGTCGTCGCCTTCGTGCCTGCGCTGATCGTGACGCAGATCGTCGCGACCGCGATCATGCTGGCCATGTTCTTCCGCCTGCAGCAGGTCGGCGGGGCCGTCTATCTCAGCCAGATCGGCTATGTCGCGGCGGCGGTCGGACTCATCGCCGGAACGCTGGTGCTGGGCGAGCGCTATCCGCTAGCGACCTGGCTCGGTGCGCTGGTGGTCGTGGCCGGCGTCGCGCTGGTCACCTGGTCGCAGGCGCGACGGTAGCGATCAACGAAAAGCGCGGCGCCGTTACCGACGCCGCGCTGCTCAGTCTCAATGACGATCAAGTCGCCTCACGCACCGGGGGCGGCGGCAGGAACACCACTTCGTGCTTGGCGGCGAGCGCCACGACGGCATCCGGGTTCTGGTCGGGCAGCGAGTGGATGCCCCAGAACAGATCGTAGAGCTTGCGCGTCGGCGAGACCCAGAAGAAGCACTTCACCGGCTGGTCGGTCTTGTTGAAAATGCCATGGGACAGGCCCATCGGCAGGCGGATCAGGTCGCCGGCGGTCGCGACGAACTCGCGCCCTTCCAGCACCAGATCGAACCGGCCTTCGAGCATGTAGATGAACTCGTCCTGCGTCGGATGGATGTGCGGCGGCACGAAGGTGCCGGGCGGAAATGTCGCGTGCCACGACATCGAGCTTTCGCTCACCTGCTTGGGCACATAGATCTGGCCCAGAATGTTCCAGACGATCCCGTCGAGGCCGGTCCCGGCCTTGGTGATGCCTGCCGTCATCGGCTGCATGGTAAACTCCCCCTTTACGCGGTCGGCCGCATCCAAGCGCAAGCGCGGTGCGATCGCAATCGACGAATGACGACATGATTACCGCCGGCGCGCAGGGGCCTCCAGGCGGCTTTGGCGTGGCGGCGTGCCGCGACCTCGGCTATGTCTGGTCCATCGCCCGACAGGATGCCTTTCATGCTGAGCTTCACCCGCCATGCCGGCCACCGCGCCGACCACATTTCCTTCACGCCTGAAACGCTGGTGATCGCGGGCTGGGCCGGCCGTGACGAGGCGGCCATCCAGCATCATATCGAGGAACTCGCCGCCATCGGCGTGCCGCCGCCGTCCTCCGTGCCGGTTTTCTATCGTGGCGCCGCGCAATTGCTGACACAGGCACCGAAGGTTGAGGTGTTGGGGCCGGATTCCTCCGGCGAGATCGAACCGGTGATCGTGTCGCTCGCCGATGGGCTCTGGGTGACGGTCGGGTCCGACCACACCGACCGCAAGGCCGAGACGGTGGGCATCGCGCTGTCGAAGCAGCTCTGCGTCAAGCCGCTGGCCAATGTGCTCTGGCGCCTCGACGAGGTCGCCGCCCATTGGGACGAGCTGTTCCTGCGCGCCCATGCCGTCATCGGTGGCGAGCGCGTCGTCTATCAGGAGGGCAAGCTTGCCGCTCTCCGCCAGCCTGGCGACCTGATCCAGCGCTGGACTGGCAAGGAGACGCTGGCGCCGGCAACCGTCATGTTCGGCGGAACCCTTGGTGCGATCGGCGGCATCAGGCCGGCCGCCCGCTTCGAGATGGAATTGATCGACCCTGTCCTGCACCGGTCGATCAGCCATGCCTATGACATCGCCGACCTCCCCGTGATCAGCTGATGGCAGGAGTGCCGGGGCAGGGCGCCCCGGCACTCCTGCCCCATCATTTCGGTGCCTTGCGGGTCGGGTCGAAGTGCTTCTTCAGGTCGGCCCAGCAGTCGATGTAGTTCGGCTGCATGGTCGGCAACTCGCTGGCATGGCGGGTCAGCCGCTGGGGAAAGCGCGTCTCGAACATGAAGGCCATGGTGCCGGTCAGCTTCACCGGCTTTTGCTCGCCATTGCTGGCATGTTCGAAGGCCGTCATGTCCGGTCCATGAGACTGCATGCAATTGTGCAGGCTCATGCCGCCAGGCACGAAACCCTCGGGCTTGGCGTCATAGACGCCGTAGATCAGCCCCATGAACTCGCTCATGATGTTGCGGTGGTACCAGGGCGGACGGAACGTGTTCTCGCCGACCATCCAGCGCTCCGGGAAGATGACGAAGTCGACATTGGCAGTGCCCGGCGTCTCCGACGGCGCGGTCATCACCGTGAAGATCGATGGATCGGCATGGTCGAACAGGATCGGCCCGACCGGCGAGAAGTGCCTGAGATCATATTTGTAGGGATAGTAATTGCCGTGCCAGGCGACGACGTCGAGCGGCGATTGTCCGATGGCCGTGGCGTAGAGTTCTCCACCCCATTTGACGAAGAGCGTCGATGGCTCCTCGCGATCCTCATAGGCCGCGACGGGGGCCAGGAAGTCGCGTGAATTGGCCAGGCAATTGGCCCCGATCGGTCCGCGATCCGGCACGGTGAAGGCGCCACCGTAATTCTCGCAGACATAGGCGCGGGCAGGGCCGTTCACCAGTTCGACCTTGAACACGACGCCGCGCGGGATGATGCAGATCTCCCCCGGCTCGATCTCGATCCGGCCGAACTCGGTGCAGAAGCGAAGATTGTTCTCCTGCGCGACGATCAGGAACTCGCCATCGGCATTGAAGAAATACTCGGATGTCATCGAGCGGTTGATCACCAGCATATGGGCAGCCATGCCCACCTGCGTGTCGGCATCGCCAGCCGTCGTGATGGTCTGCAAGCCCGTGACGAAAGTGACCGGCTCGGAGGGGATGGGTGTCGGATCCCAACGCAATTGGCCGATCGGCAATTCGCTCTCGTTGCGCGCCTCGGGCGCGGTGCGGATCAGGCCGCGATCGACCTTCACATAGCGGCCCGAATGCTTGACCGACGGGCGGATGCGATAGAGCCAGGAGCGCTGGTTGGTCGCCTGCGGCGCGGTAAACGGAGACCCCGAGAGCTGCTCGGCATAGAGCCCGTAATTGCACTTCTGCGGCGAGTTGCGTCCGATCGGCAGGGCGCCGGCGAGCGCCTCTGTCTCGAACGAATTGCCGAAGCCGGACATGTACTGAAGCGTACCGCCGCCGCGGTCGTCGGTGGGAACGAAGCCGGTCACATATTGCAGGGTCATCGGGGGCATCCTCGTCTGGCGATGTCGGCGCCAAACTAGTCTCAGATGAAACTATCGTCAATGCGCCGCCGCGGCTCGGGCCTTCTCCGCCTTTGCGCCGAATCGCCGTTCGAGCAGCACCATGGCTGCCAGGGCGGCAAGCGACGACACCAGGGCCAGAAGGATCGGCGCCGTCGGGCCGCCATGGGTAAGGGCTGCGGCGAACACGATGGGCGCGGCCGCGAAGGCCAGGTTCTGCGGCAGCAGCAGCCAGCCATTCATGGTCGCGTAGGTGGCGCGCCCGAACAGCATGAGGGGCGCGGCATTGCGAACGATGGTCATGGCACCGGCCGACATGCCGTAGCCCACCACGAAGCCGATCGCGATCATGGGACCGGTCTCGACGACAAGCGGCAGCGTCATGGCGAGCGGCATGATCGCGGTCGCTATGACGCCGACCATGAGGAGACCGAGGCGCTGGCCGAACATCATCTCGGCCATGCGCGACAGGATCTGCGCCGGTCCCATCGCGGCGCCCGCCGCAATCGCGAAGCTCGCCGGCAGGCCGAAGCCCTTGAGCACGTCGATGATCAGCAGCGGAATGCCCCAGGTGACGAAGCCGATGAAGGAAAAGGCAGCCGCCATCAGGATGAAGGCGGAACGGCGCTCCTCCGGAGTGAGCGCCAGCGGTTCCATCACGACCGGCAGCTCACCAGTCCGCACCACTTGTTCCTGTTCCCGGCGCCCGAGTGCCAAGGCGTGGAGCGGCAGGCAGACGAACACGTGAAGCGCCGCGAAGATGACCAGGGTCTCGCGCCAGCCGAACGTGTCGGAAAGCCAGGCCGTCAGCGGCCAGAACACCGCGGATGCCAGGCCGCCGACCAGAAAGAGCATGCCCATTGAGCGCCTGGCGCCATCGCCGGAGGTCTGGGCAATGGCTGCGGCGGCGCCCTGGGTCAGTGCCAGCGGGGCCCCCAGGCCGATGAAGACCCACGCGGCCACATAGCCCATCAACCCCTCTGCGCGCGACAGGATGACCAGCGCGACCGCCATGAGCACGGAGCCAAGGCACATCGGCAGGCGTGCGCCCGACCGGTCTAGGAAGCGGCCGGCGTGAGGGCCGATGGCGCCACTGACCAGCAGCATGATGGTGACGCCGCCGAACACCATTTCCCGCCCGAGGCCGAGGTCGCGAGTCAGGAACAGAGACAGGGTCGTCGGCAGATAATAGGTCGTGCCCCAGCCGATGATCTGGCCAATCGACAGCGCGGGCGTGACATATCTGAATGTCGGCCGGGCGACGCGCTGAACCGTTTCGATGGGCATGGCAGAACCCTGCCGAAACCGATCCGAGGCCACAACCATTGGCGCCGCAGGTCTGACCATCGCGTGCGGGTCGCGTGTCAGGCGACCGCGACAGGCCAGTCCCTTGGCCTGGCATGGATCGTCCAAGCCTCTTGATCCGCGGCACAGAATGTGGTCACTCGCCCGCCGGAGATGCGGGTATAGCTCAATGGTAGAGCAGCAGCCTTCCAAGCTGAATACGCGGGTTCGATTCCCGCTACCCGCTCCACCCCGTCCGTCAGGCATCCGCCGAGCGGTTGTCGCGGCTCCGCCCGATCGGGCGTGACGGCAACGCAGTCTATCCTGGCAGCCGTGTATAAGTTTCGCCGCCATCCTTGTACTCTTTGATCGCCGTGCTATTCGATGTCGATCGGATGGAAAGGTGTAGCAATGTTGCGTCGCGTTGTTGGAGTAATTCTGTGCGCGGTGGCGCTTGCCGGTTGTAATGCGCCCGGACGCCAAATGTCAGTTGCAGAACTGAACACCTATCGCGTTGCGGGCGTGGATGTTGTTCTGGCTCCAGGCGTAAACGGCAGGACGACCAGTTTCGAGATGGCGTATGCGCAGTCTCGCGGCGCCCAAACTCCTCCAGCCAGCACTTTGCCCGAGGCTCAGGTGACCTCGACCTCACGCGCGGGGCCGGACTATTTCACGGTCGTCAACTCTCCAGAGGCACAGGAATATTACCAGCGCCGGACCGTGGAGATTGTGCGGGACGAGATGGAAAAGAGGGTGGGGCACGCGCTGCTGGGCCAGAAGCCTGCGCGAATCCATGTGACTGTCACGACCCTGACCCTGCCGAACGAGGCAATGCGCATCCTTGTGTCGCAGCACCATCTGCTGCAGGCAACGGTCGTGCTGCGCGATGCGGTGACAGGACAGGCTCTGGTCACCTATCCGGACATGCGCGTCGTGATCGACGGTGGCGGAGGTCTGGTCGGGACATTCCTTGTCCCCGCACTTGTTGGTGGGCCTGTCGAAAGGCTTGCGGCGGAATTGGCGCAAGGCTATCGCAACTGGCTCTTGCAGAACTGAGCGAAAACTCGTAACCGACCGTCCGTCGCGGGACCGCCCGTATTTGGAAGCCTAAGGACCACGATCGATGGCCAAAGCAAAGTTCGAACGCAACAAGCCGCATTGCAACATCGGCACGATTGGTCACGTTGACCATGGCAAGACGTCGCTGACTGCGGCGATCACGAAGGTTCTGGCGGAGTCGGGCGGCGCGTCGTTCACGGCCTATGACCAGATCGACAAGGCGCCGGAAGAGAAGGCACGTGGCATCACGATCTCGACGGCGCACGTCGAGTACGAGACGGCGAACCGTCACTATGCCCACGTCGACTGCCCGGGCCACGCCGACTATGTGAAGAACATGATCACCGGTGCTGCCCAGATGGACGGCGCGATCCTGGTCGTGTCGGCTGCCGACGGCCCGATGCCGCAGACCCGCGAGCACATCCTGCTCGCCCGTCAGGTCGGCGTTCCGGCGCTGGTCGTGTTCATGAACAAGGTCGACCTCGTCGACGACGCCGAGCTCCTCGAGCTCGTCGAGATGGAAGTCCGCGAGCTTCTGACCAAGTACGACTTCCCCGGCGACGACATTCCGATCACCAAGGGCTCGGCCAAGGCTGCTCTTGACGGCGTGACGCCGGAGATCGGCCATGACGCGGTTCTGGCGCTGATGGCCACCGTCGACGCCTATATCCCGCAGCCGGAGCGCCCGGTTGACATGCCGTTCCTGATGCCGGTCGAGGACGTGTTCTCGATCTCGGGTCGTGGCACGGTTGTGACGGGTCGCGTCGAGCGCGGCATCGTCAAGGTCGGCGAGGAAATCGAGATCGTCGGCATCCGCGACACCCAGAAGACGATCGTCACGGGCGTCGAGATGTTCCGCAAGCTGCTCGACCAGGGCCAGGCCGGCGACAACATCGGCGCTCTGCTGCGCGGCACCAAGCGCGAGGACGTCGAGCGCGGTCAGGTTCTGTGCAAGCCGGGTTCGGTGAAGCCGCACACGAAGTTCAAGGCCGAGGCCTATATCCTGACGAAGGAAGAGGGTGGCCGTCACACGCCGTTCTTCACCAACTATCGTCCGCAGTTCTACTTCCGCACGACGGACGTGACGGGCATCGTCCACCTGCCGGAAGGCACGGAGATGGTGATGCCTGGCGACAACATCGCCATGACGGTGAACCTGATCGTGCCGATCGCCATGGAGGAGAAGCTGCGCTTCGCCATCCGTGAAGGTGGCCGCACGGTTGGAGCTGGAGTGGTGGCGTCGATCATCGAGTGATCGACGCTGCTACGGAATGCGCAAACCGCATTCCTGATGCTGGCGCCGGCGTCGTCGCTTCCATCATCGAGTGATTGATCACGGCGCCGCTCCGGACTATAGGAAGCGGCGCCTCTAGGGGTTTAGCTCAGCTGGTAGAGCGGCGGTCTCCAAAACCGCAGGTCGTGGGTTCGAATCCCCCAGCCCCTGCCAAATTCGAAAAGCCTCGGCGATCACATCGCCGGGGCTTTTCATTTTCCGACGGGAGTGCCTGACATGCCGGATCTCTCGACGCTCGCCCTGTTCGCACTGGCCTGTCTCGCGCTGACGATGACCCCCGGCCCGGACATGCTGCTGATCGCCTCGCGCAGCATCGGCCAGGGGCCCAAGGCGGGCTTTGCAACGCTGGCAGGCATTCAGGCCGGCACCTACGTCCATGCGCTTGCCGCTGCCTTCGGCCTCTCCGAGCTCTTCGTCGCCGTGCCCATGGCCTATGATGCGGTGCGCTGGGCCGGTGCCGCCTATCTGCTCCTTCTTGCCTGGACGAGCTTTCGGGCAGACGGGACGACCTTCGCGCCGTCGGAAGGGCTCGCAGCCGTGCCACTTGGCCGCATCGTCCGGCAGGGATTGGTGACCAATCTGCTCAATCCGAAGATGGTGCTGTTCGTGCTGGCGTTGTTCCCACAATTCATCAGGCCAGAATTCGGCTCAATCGTCTGCCAGACGCTGATTCTTGCCACCGTCCTCAATCTCATCGGCCTGGTCGTGAATGGCGCGGTCATCCTGACGGCAGGCAGCCTGCGGCGGCGGTTTTCCACCAGCGGCCGCTTTGCGCGCCTGCCGCAATATCTGCTGGGCGGCGTGTTTGCTGCCCTGGCGCTCCGGCTCGCCTGGAGCGAGAGCCGGTGATGCTGCGGCCCATGCCCGCCCGCGACCACATTTTCTTGACGTGCCGGTCCCGATCAGTTAGCAGACCCCACTCCCAGTCGGCCCGGTAACGGATATCCGACGGGACGAGCTTCCTCCTTGAGGCCGATTCGCCGGCCCCTGTCCGAAATGGATAAGGGCGGTGACCGGCCTTGTTCGGATTCAATTCATGGCCAAGACGAACCCTTTCGAGTTCATGCAGCAGGTCCGCCAGGAGGCCAACAAGGTCACCTGGCCGTCGCGCAAGGAGGTCGGCATCACGACCCTCATGGTCGTGATCTTCATGGTCGTGTCGGCGATCTTCTTCTTCGCCGCCGATTCCATCATTCGATGGGGCGTCCAGACGCTCCTGTCGCTCGGCAGCTGATCGGGAGGACGCCGTGGCGAAGCAGTGGTACGTCGTTCACGCCTATTCGAATTTCGAGAACAAGGTCGCCGAGGCGATTCGCGAGGGCGCAGCTCAACGCGGTCTGGCTGAGCTGTTCGACGACATTCTCGTTCCCAAGGAGCGGGTCATCGAAGTGCGCCGCGGCCGCAAGGTCGATACCGAGCGCAAGTTCTTCCCCGGCTATGTGCTGGTGAAGATGGAGATGACCGACCAGGCCTACCACCTGATCAAGAACACCCCGAAGGTCACCGGCTTCCTCGGTTCCGACAAGAAGCCCATGCCGATCCCGGAAGCCGAGGCGATGCGCATCGCCCAGCAGGTCCAGGAAGGCGTCGATCGTCCCAAGGCGACGATCAGCTTCGAGGTCGGCGAGAAGGTCAAGGTCAACGACGGGCCCTTCGCCTCGTTCGAGGGCTTCATCGAGGAGGTCGACGAGGGCCGCGCCCGCGTCAAGGTCGCCGTCTCGATCTTCGGCCGGCCGACGCCGGTCGAACTGGAATTCGGTCAGGTCGACAAGCTCTGATCGATCGGGCTCGCGAGAGCCTGAAGCCGGAACGGTCCGCCGTTCCGTTCACCCGTGGGAGGCGAGGGGAGGCGGTCCGCCATCCGCCCCGAACCCGACCACGAAACCCAACCGAGGGGCCTGTGACCAGGTCCTGAGAGGAGGTAGCCATGGCGAAGAAAGTCGTCGGCTTCATTAAGCTGCAGGTGCCGGCTGGCGCTGCCAACCCGTCGCCGCCCATCGGCCCGGCGCTCGGCCAGCGCGGTCTGAACATCATGGAATTCTGCAAGGCCTTCAACGCGAAGACCCAGCAGATGGAAAAGGGGATGCCGATCCCCGTTGTCATCACGGCCTATCAGGACCGCTCCTTCACCTTCGAGATGAAGCAGCCGCCGGTGTCCTACTGGCTGAAGAAGGCCGCCAAGATCGACAAGGGCCACACGACCACCGGTCGTGGCTTCGTCGGCAAGATCACGCGCGCCCAGATCGCCGAGATCGCCAAGACGAAGATGGTCGACATGAACTGCGACACGGTCGAATCGGCCTCGTCGATGATCGAAGGCTCGGCCCGTTCCATGGGCCTCGAGGTCGTGGGGTGAGATCATGAGCGGCAAGCGTTTCAGGAAGACCCTCGACGGCATCGAAGTCACCAAGACCTATGCCATCGACGAAGCGGTGAAGCTCGTGAAGGAGCGCGCCACGGCGAAATTCGACGAGACCGTCGAGATCGCCATGAACCTCGGCGTCGATCCGCGTCACGCCGACCAGATGGTCCGCGGCGTCTGCAATCTGCCGAACGGCTCCGGCCGCGTCCTGCGCGTTGCGGTGTTTGCCCGCGGCGCCAAGGCTGACGAAGCCAAGGCCGCCGGTGCTGACGTCGTCGGCGCGGAAGACCTGGTGGAGATCGTCCAGGGCGGCAAGATCGATTTCGATCGCTGCATCGCCACCCCGGACATGATGGGCCTCGTTGGCCGCCTCGGTAAGGTTCTGGGCCCGCGCGGCCTGATGCCGAACCCGAAGGTTGGTACCGTCACCATGGACGTGAAGTCGGCTGTTGCTGCCTCCAAGGGCGGCGCCGTCGAGTTCCGCGTCGAGAAGGCCGGCATCATCCACTCGGCCGTCGGCAAGGCGTCTTTTGATCTCACCAAGCTGGTCGAGAACATCAAGGCATTCGCCGACGCGGTCCAGAAGGCCAAGCCTGCTGGCGCTAAGGGCACCTATGTCCAGCGTATCGCCATCTCCTCGACCATGGGTCCGGGCGTGAAGGTCGATCCGTCGAGCGTTCTCAACGGCTGATAAGCATCGGCGCCGGTACGGCCTTCGGGCCCGCCGGCGCCATCGCTTTGCCGGTCACCTGGACAATCGACGCAGTTCGGCCTTGCGGAAAAATGTGGGGCTACCCACTTGGCAAGTGGAACAGGCTTTGCTAGACGACCTTGACTTGGGTGTGGGTGACCACGCCCTCATTGCGTTTGGGTGACAGAGCCCTCGACCTTTTGGCCGAGGACGAAGCGAGGATCTTGCGGCGGAGTGATCCGGGACCTCGATCAAGAGTCCGATACGAGTATCAAGAGCTTCCGTTCGGGGCGACCCGGGCGGCAAGGCCAGTCAAGTCTGTCTCTGAAGGCCCGAGGGCCGATGAGGTGGCGACTGGTAAGTCCTGTCCGAGACTGCAGGCGAGGGGGCGTCCCCTCTTAATCGTGCAACGCCTGCACAGACGGGTGAAGACCGTTTCACCGGCGCGCAAGTGCCGAAGGATTGGTTCGAACTCACGGCACCTCGGCCGATGGATGGTTTCATCCACCGGTGTCCTGAGGGGACAGGGCCGAACGTCGATCGTTCGCCAAAGGCCGGCCTGGCCTGAGGGGCGATCGGCAGGTGCAACCCGGGAACTCCGTCTATGGGGTTCCCGATCTAGAGAGAGCAAAAGTGGATCGCGCGGAAAAGAAGGAGCTTGTCGGCACGCTGAACGAGGTCTTCTCGACCTCGAGCGTCGTTGTCGTCGCTCACTATTCCGGCCTCACCGTCGCGCAGATGCAGGACCTCCGTCGCAAGATGAAGGCCCAGGGCGCGTCCGTGAAGGTCACAAAAAACCGCCTCGCGAAGATCGCTCTCGAAGGCACGGACGTCGCGTCGATCGGAGCCCTGCTGAAGGGCCCCACGATCCTGGCTATCAGCCATGATCCCGTCGCGGCACCGAAAGTGGCTGTCGAATTTGCCAAGGCGAACGAGAAGTTCGTCATCCTTGGCGGTGCGATGGGCACGACCGCACTGAACCCAGATGGTGTGAGGGCTCTCGCCACCATGCCGTCGCTCGACGAACTGCGCGCCAAGCTCGTGGGCCTTATCCAGGCTCCCGCGACCAAGCTCGCCCAGCTCTCGACCGCGCCTGCTGCCAAGCTTGCGCGCGTGTTCGGCGCCTATGCCAAACGAGACGAAGCCGCGTGAGGCTTATCTCTCACACTCAACGGTTCGAACCGATCACAAGGAAGTAGTTACATGGCTGATCTTGCCAAAATCGTCGACGAGCTGTCGTCGCTCACCGTTCTGGAAGCCGCCGAGCTTGCAAAGCTCCTCGAAGAGAAGTGGGGCGTCTCCGCCGCTGCTGCCGTCGCCGTCGCCGCCGCTCCGGCCGGCGCTGCTGCTGCTGCCGTCGAAGAGCAGACCGAGTTCACCGTGATGCTTGCCGCCGCTGGCGACAAGAAGATCGAGGTGATCAAGGAAGTGCGCGCCATCACCGGTCTGGGCCTGAAGGAAGCCAAGGACCTGGTCGAGGCCGCTCCGAAGGCTGTCAAGGAAGGCGTGACCAAGGACGAGGCCGAGAAGCTGAAGAAGCAGCTCGAGGCCGCCGGCGCCAAGGTCGAACTGAAGTAATATTGGGAGTGCGGGCGGTCTTGCGATCGCCCGCGCACCTTCCCGCCGGTTGGGTTTGACCATCCGGAGGGGCCCGCCGAGAGGTGGAATTTTCGAATTGGAGGCGACAAGCCTCCTGGAGTGCAACAGGTGTCAAACGCTTGACCGGACGGTCCAGGGTCGTGGAAACGACCCGATTTGGACCGTCCGGTCAGGCGTCTGCGGTGAGGGGTCTTCTCCGACCTCCTGCCGTCGAGACCGGACCGCCGTCGACGCCAGGCGGTCCAAGCGAGAGGCGACATGGCTCAGACCTTCACCGGCCGCAAGCGGTTCCGCAAGTTCTTCGGTAAAATCAGGGAAGTGGCGACGATGCCGAACCTCATTGAGGTTCAGAAATCGTCCTACGACCAGTTCCTGATGGTCGAGGAACCCAAGGGCGGACGCTCCGACGAGGGGCTGCAAGCGGTTTTCAAGTCGGTTTTCCCGATCACCGACTTCTCCGGCAGCGCCATGCTGGAATTCGTGAAGTATGAGTTCGAACCGCCGAAATACGACGTTGACGAGTGCCGTCAGCGCTCGATGACCTTTGCCGCGCCGCTCAAGGTGACGCTGCGCCTCATCGTGTTCGATGTGGACGTGGATACCGGCGCCAAGTCGGTCAAGGACATCAAGGAGCAGGACGTCTACATGGGCGATATCCCGCTCATGACGTCGAACGGCACCTTCATCGTCAACGGCACCGAGCGCGTCATCGTCTCGCAGATGCACCGTTCGCCGGGCGTGTTCTTCGACCACGACAAGGGCAAGACCCATTCCTCGGGCAAGCTCCTGTTCGCCGCCCGCATCATTCCCTATCGCGGTTCCTGGCTCGACATCGAGTTCGACGCCAAGGACATCGTCTATGCGCGTATCGACCGCCGCCGGAAGATCCCGGTGACGAGCCTGCTCTATGCCCTCGGCATGGACAACGAGGACATTCTCGCAACCTTCTACAACCGCATCATGGTGTCGAAGGACAAGAAGGACGGCTGGCGCCTTCCCTATGATCCCGCCCGTATGCGCGGCTTCAAGTCGACCACCGACATGATCGACGCCGATACCGGCGAGGTCGTGCTCGAGGCCGGTCGCAAGCTCGCTGTCCGCGAAGCCAAGAAGCTCGCCGACAAGGGCCTGAAGGCTCTGCGCATCACCACCGAGGAACTGGCTGGCCGCTACCTCGCCGAGGACATGGTCAACTTCAAGACCGGTGAGATCTATGCCGAAGCCGGCGACGAGATCACCGAGAAGATGCTGAAGCTGCTGGGCGATGTCGGCTACGACGACATCCCGACGCTCGACATCGATCACGTCTCGATCGGCGCCTATATCCGCAACACCCTGGTGGTCGACAAGAACATGACGCGTGAAGACGCGCTGTTCGACATCTATCGCGTGATGCGTCCGGGCGAGCCGCCGACCATCGACACGGCCGAAGCCATGTTCCACTCGCTGTTCTTCGACAGCGAGCGCTATGACCTGTCGGCCGTCGGCCGCGTCAAGATGAACATGCGTCTCGACCTCACCGCCGAGGACACCGTGCGCATCCTGCGCAAGGACGACATCCTGGCGGTCGTGAAGACCCTCGTCGAACTCCGCGACGGCAAGGGCGAGATCGACGACATCGACCATCTCGGCAATCGCCGCGTGCGCTCGGTCGGCGAGCTCATGGAGAACCAGTACCGCGTCGGCCTGCTCCGCATGGAGCGCGCCATCAAGGAGCGCATGTCGTCGGTCGAGATCGACACCGTCATGCCGCAGGACCTGATCAACGCCAAGCCGGCGGCTGCCGCCGTGCGCGAGTTCTTCGGTTCCTCGCAGCTCTCGCAGTTCATGGACCAGACCAATCCGCTGTCGGAAATCACCCACAAGCGCCGCCTGTCGGCCCTTGGACCCGGTGGTCTGTCGCGTGAGCGCGCCGGCTTCGAGGTGCGCGACGTGCATCCGACGCATTACGGCCGTATCTGCCCGATCGAGACGCCGGAAGGCCCGAATATCGGTCTGATCAACTCGCTGGCGACCTTTGCCCGCGTCAACAAGTACGGCTTCATCGAGGCGCCCTATCGCAAGGTGCGCGACGGCCGGGTTACCGATGAGGTGATCTATCTCTCCGCCATGGAGGAGGGGAAGTACGCGGTCGCCCAGGCGAACGCCCCCATCGACAAGGCCGGTACCTTCATCGAAGACCTCATCATCTGCCGCCAGGCCGGTGAAGTTCTGTTGCTGCCGGTTGATCGCGTCGACTTCATGGACGTGTCGCCGAAGCAGCTCGTGTCGGTCGCGGCAGCGCTCATCCCGTTCCTCGAGAACGATGACGCCAACCGCGCTCTCATGGGCTCGAACATGCAGCGTCAGGCCGTGCCGCTGGTGCGCGCCGATGCGCCGTTCGTCGGCAC
The DNA here is from genome assembly GCF_005160265.1 of Phreatobacter aquaticus. NCBI lineage: Bacteria > Pseudomonadati > Pseudomonadota > Alphaproteobacteria > Hyphomicrobiales > Phreatobacteraceae > Phreatobacter > Phreatobacter aquaticus. The sequence continues at coordinate 3,359,124 of NZ_CP039865.1, forward strand.
CGGCATGGAAGCGATCGTCGCCCGCGACTCGGGCGCTGCGATTGCGGCCCGCCGCACCGGCGTCGTCGACCAGGTGGACGCCACCCGTATCGTTATCCGCGCGACCGAGGATCTCGATCCCAGCCGCTCGGGCGTCGACATCTACCGCCTGATGAAGTTCCAGCGTTCCAACCAGAACACCTGCATCAACCAGCGTCCGCTGGTGCGTGTCGGTGACATCGTCAAGAAGGGCGAGATCCTGGCCGACGGCCCGTCGACCGATCTCGGCGATCTGGCGCTCGGCCGCAATGTGCTCGTCGCGTTCATGCCGTGGAATGGCTACAACTTCGAGGACTCCATCCTGCTCTCCGAGCGGATCGTCAAGGAGGACGTGTTCACCTCGATCCATATCGAGGAGTTCGCGGTGGCCGCCCGTGACACCAAGCTCGGACCGGAGGAAATCACGCGCGACATTCCGAACGTGTCGGAAGAAGCTCTGAAGAACCTCGACGAAGCCGGCATCGTCTATATCGGCGCGGAAGTCGCAGCTGGCGACATTCTCGTCGGCAAGATCACGCCGAAGGGTGAAAGCCCGATGACGCCGGAAGAAAAGCTTCTGCGCGCCATCTTCGGCGAAAAGGCCTCCGACGTTCGCGACACCTCGCTGCGCGTGCCCCCGGGCGTGACCGGCACGGTCGTCGAAGTCCGCGTGTTCAACCGCCACGGCGTCGACAAGGACGAGCGTGCCATGGCGATCGAGCGCGAGGAAATCGAACGCCTCGCCAAGGACCGCGACGACGAGCAGGCGATCCTCGACCGCAATGTCTATGGCCGTCTGGCCGAGATGCTGGAGCACAAGACCGGCATTTCCGGTCCGAAGGGCTTCAAGAAGGACACGGTTCTCACCCGCGACATCCTGCAGGAATTCCCCCGCGGGCAGTGGTGGGCGTTCGCCGTCGCCGAAGACGCCCTCATGGCCGAGATCGAGGCCATGCGGAAGCAGTACGACGAGTCCAAGCGTCGCCTCGAGCAGCGCTTCCTCGACAAGGTCGAGAAGCTGCAGCGCGGCGACGAGCTGCCGCCCGGCGTCATGAAGGAAGTCAAGGTCTTCGTGGCGGTGAAGCGCAAGATCCAGCCGGGCGACAAGATGGCCGGCCGTCACGGCAACAAGGGTGTCGTGTCCAGGATCGTGGCTCTCGAGGACATGCCGTTCCTCGAGGACGGCACCTCGGTCGACATCGTGCTGAACCCGCTCGGCGTGCCGAGCCGCATGAACGTCGGTCAGATCCTCGAAACCCATCTGGGCTGGGCCGCTGCTGGCCTCGGCAAGATGGTGGGCGAGGCCTATGACTCCTACATGCGCTCCAAGGACGTGAAGCCTCTGCGTGCGACCTTCGACAAGATCTACGGCGACGACGCCCAGATCGCGGCTCTCGATGAGCCGAACCTTGCCGAACTCGCCCGCAACTCGCGCCGCGGTATCCACTTCGCGACCCCCGTCTTCGACGGTGCGAAGGAAGCCGACATCGAGAAGATGCTCGATACGGCCGGCCTGAAGCATTCGGGGCAGGTGACGCTGTTCGACGGCAAGACCGGCGATGTGTTCGACCGTCAGGTGACGGTTGGCTACATCTACATGCTGAAGCTCCACCACCTTGTGGACGACAAGATCCACGCCCGTTCCATCGGTCCCTACTCGCTCGTCACCCAGCAGCCGCTGGGCGGCAAGGCGCAGTTCGGTGGCCAGCGCTTCGGCGAAATGGAAGTCTGGGCTCTGGAGGCCTACGGCGCCGCCTACACCCTGCAGGAAATGCTGACGGTGAAGTCGGACGACGTGGCCGGTCGTACCAAGGTCTACGAGGCGATCGTGCGCGGCGACGACACGTTCGAGGCGGGCATCCCCGAGAGCTTCAACGTGCTCGTCAAGGAAATGCGCTCGCTCGGGCTCAATGTGGAGCTCATGTCGACCAAGCCGGTCCGCTCCGCCGAGGACGACGATCTGGGCCGTCAGCAGGCCGCCGAGTAACAGTTCGACAGGTCTTTACGGAACCGGGTGCGCCCGGTTCCGACCAAATCGTTCACTTCGGCCGCGATGCCTTCGCTCCGGCCATGATTTTTTCCCGGTTTTCCCGGGGCTTTGGAGACTGCGATGAACCAAGAGGTCGCGAATCTCTTCAATCCGACGACGCAGCCGGCGACTTTCGATCAGATCAAGATCTCGATCGCGAGCCCGGAAAAGATCCTGTCGTGGTCGTTCGGCGAGATCAAGAAGCCGGAAACCATCAACTACCGGACGTTCAAGCCGGAGCGTGATGGCCTTTTCTGCGCTCGGATCTTCGGACCCATCAAGGACTACGAGTGCTTGTGCGGCAAGTACAAGCGGATGAAGTACAAGGGCATCATCTGCGAGAAGTGCGGCGTCGAAGTCACGCTGTCGCGCGTCCGCCGCGAGCGCATGGGCCATATCGAGCTCGCCGCTCCCGTTGCCCATATCTGGTTCCTGAAGTCGCTGCCGAGCCGCATCGGCCTGCTGCTCGACATGCCGCTCAAGGACCTCGAGCGCATCCTCTATTTCGAATATTACTGCGTGCTTGAGCCGGGCCTCACCTCGCTGAAGGAGCGTCAGCTCCTGTCCGAGGAAGAGTATGTCCGCGCCCAGGACGAGTTCGGCGATGACTCGTTCACCGCCATGATCGGCGCCGAGGCCATCCGCGAATTGCTGCGCGGCCTCGACCTCGAGAAGCTGGCTGCCGACACCCGCAAGGAAATCTCGGAAGCCACCACCGAGCTGAAGCCGAAGAAGCTCGCCAAGCGCCTGAAGATCATCGAGGCCTTCATCCAGTCGGGCAACAAGCCGGAATGGATGATCCTGACGGTGGTTCCGGTCATTCCGCCGGACCTGCGTCCGCTGGTGCCGCTGGACGGCGGCCGCTTCGCGACCTCCGACCTCAACGATCTCTATCGCCGCGTCATCAACCGCAACAACCGCCTGAAGCGGCTGATCGAGCTGCGCGCCCCGGACATCATCATCCGCAACGAGAAGCGCATGCTTCAGGAAGCGGTCGATGCGCTGTTCGACAACGGCCGTCGCGGCCGCGTCATCACGGGCGCCAACAAGCGCCCGCTGAAGTCGCTCGCTGACATGCTGAAGGGCAAGCAGGGCCGGTTCCGTCAGAACCTGCTCGGCAAGCGCGTCGACTATTCGGGCCGTTCGGTCATCGTCGTCGGTCCGGAAATGAAGCTGCACCAGTGCGGCCTGCCGAAGAAGATGGCGCTCGAGCTGTTCAAGCCGTTCATCTACGCCCGGCTCGACGCCAAGGGTCTCTCCGCCACCGTCAAGCAGGCGAAGAAGCTGGTCGAGAAGGAGCGTCCGGAGGTCTGGGATATCCTCGATGAGGTCATCCGCGAGCATCCGGTGCTCTTGAACCGCGCTCCCACCCTCCATCGCCTCGGCATCCAGGCCTTCGAGCCTGTGCTGATCGAGGGCAAGGCGATCCAGCTGCACCCGCTCGTCTGCTCGGCCTTCAACGCCGACTTCGACGGCGACCAGATGGCCGTGCACGTCCCGCTGTCGCTCGAAGCGCAGCTGGAAGCGCGCGTGCTGATGATGTCGACCAACAACATCCTGCATCCCGCCAACGGCGCGCCGATCATCGTGCCGTCGCAGGATATCGTGCTCGGTCTCTACTACGTCTCGCTGATGTCGGACGGCATGCCCGGCCAGGGCAAGGCCTTCGGCAATATCGGCGAGCTCGAGCATGCGCTGGCCAACAAGGTCGTTACCCTTCACTCGAAGATCAAGTATCGCTGGGAAGGCCTCGATCCCGACGGCGTCATGGTCCGCAAGATCTATGACACCACGCCGGGCCGTGTGCTCCTCGGTCAGCTCCTGCCGAAGTCCGCCAAGATCCAGTTCGACGCAGCCAACAAGCTGATGACGAAGAAGGAGATCTCGGGGATGATCGACACCGTCTACCGCTTCTGCGGTCAGAAGGAGTCGGTGATCTTCTGCGACCGCGTCATGGCGCTCGGCTTCTACCACGCCTACAAGGCCGGCATTTCCTTCGGCAAGGACGACATGCTCGTGCCGGAGAACAAGTGGCCGATCGTCGAGGAGACCCGCTCGCTCACCAAGGACTACGAGCAGCAGTATCTCGACGGCCTGATCACCTATGGCGAGAAGTACAACAAGGTCGTCGACGCCTGGGCCAAGTGCTCGGACCGTCTCGCCCAGGAGATGATGGGCCGCATCTCGGCTGTCCGGAAGGACGAGAACGGCCGCGATCTGCCGATCAACTCGATCTACATGATGAGCCACTCGGGTGCCCGTGGTTCGCCGACCCAGATGCGCCAGCTCGCCGCCATGCGCGGCCTGATGGCCAAGCCGTCCGGCGAGATCATCGAGACCCCGATCATCTCGAACTTCAAGGAAGGCCTGTCCGTGATGGAGTACTTCAACTCCACCCACGGTGCGCGTAAGGGTCTGGCCGACACGGCGCTCAAGACGGCGAACTCGGGTTACCTGACCCGCCGTCTGGTCGACGTGGCCCAGGACTGCATCATCACGGAGCGGGACTGCCATACCGACCGCGGCATTGGCATGCGTGCCATCGTCGACGCCGGCCAGGTGGTTGCCACCCTCGGTCAGCGCATCCTCGGTCGTTCGGCGGCGAATACCGTCACCGATCCGTCGTCGGGTGCTGTGATCGTCGAAGCCGGCCGCATGATCCTCGAAAAGGATGTCGAGGCGATCACCGCCGCCGGCATTCAGGAGGTCAAGATCCGCTCGGTGCTCACCTGCGAGACCAAGGTCGGCGTTTGCGGCCAGTGCTATGGCCGTGACCTTGCCCGCGGTACCCCGGTCAATATCGGTGAAGCTGTCGGCGTCATCGCCGCGCAGTCCATCGGTGAGCCGGGCACCCAGCTCACCATGCGTACCTTCCACATCGGTGGCGCTGCCCAGGTGGTCGATACCTCGTTCATCGAGGCGACCTTCGAAGGCACGATCCGCATCCGCAACCGTTCGATCGTCAAGAATTCGGACGGCGAGCTGATCGCGATGGGCCGCAACATGGCGGTCGTCATCGTCGATGCCGACGGCTCGGAGCGCGCGACCCACCGTATCCAGTACGGTGCGAAGCTGCGGGTCGACGAGGGCGCCAAGGTCAAGCGTGGCCAGCGCATCGCCGAGTGGGACCCCTACACGCGTCCGATCATCACCGAGATCGACGGTATCCTCGGCTTCGAGGATCTGGTCGACGGTCAGTCGATCGCGGAAACCACCGACGAGGCGACTGGCTTCACCAAGCGTATCGTCACCGACTGGCGTACCTCGACGCGCTCGGCGGACCTCAAGCCGTCGCTGGTCATCAAGGACGCCAACGGCAAGATCCAGAAGCTGCCGCGCGGCACCGACGCGCGCTACGCCCTGGCGGTGGAAGCGGTCATCTCGGCCGATGCCGGTGCCCAGGTCTATGGCGGTGACGTCATTGCGCGTATCCCGCTGGAAAGCGCCAAGACGCGCGACATCACCGGTGGTCTGCCGCGTGTCGCCGAACTCTTCGAGGCCCGTCGTCCGAAGGATGCCGCGATCATCGCGGAAGTCTCCGGCATCGTGCGCTTCGGCAAGGACTACAAGCAGAAGCGTCGCCTCACGATCGAGCCCTTCGAGGCCGATGCCGAGGCGGCGGAATATCTGATCCCGAAGGGCAAGCACATCCATCTGCAGGATGGTGACGAAGTCCAGAAGGGTGACTTCATCGTCGACGGCAACCCGGCGCCGCATGACATCCTGGCGATCAAGGGCGTGGAGGAGCTTGCTGCCTACCTCGTCAACGAGATCCAGGAAGTCTACCGACTGCAGGGCGTCGTCATCAACGACAAGCACATCGAGGTCATCGTCCGTCAGATGCTCCAGAAGGTCGAGATCACCGATCCCGGCGATACCGAGCTGATCCAGGGCGACCAGGTGGATGCGTCCGAGATGGAAGAGGCCAACGAGGCCATGGCTGACGACAAGAACAAGCGCCCGGCCACGGGCGTGCCTGTCCTTCTCGGCATCACCAAGGCTTCGCTGCAGACCCGGTCGTTCATCTCGGCGGCGTCCTTCCAGGAAACCACGCGCGTGCTCACCGAGGCTGCCGTCAACGGCAAGTCGGATACGCTCGAGGGCCTGAAGGAGAACGTCATCGTCGGTCGTCTGATCCCCGCCGGCACCGGCGCCATGGTCAGCCGCATCCGCGAGATCGCCGTGAAGCGCGACGATCTGATCCTGGACGAGAAGCAGAAGGCTGCAGCCAGCGTCAAGGCGCGTGCACCGGCTGCCGTCGCTGCCATCGAGGCACCCCAGGCCTGACGCCTGGGTGCCCTCGGCACCTAAAGAGAAGGGCCGCCCAACCGGGCGGCCCTTTTTCGTCTGGCGGGTGCTGCCCGGCTCTTACTGGGCGCGGCAGCTGGATGTCGACACGCACACCAGGTTGGTGGTCGAGCAGAGATTGACCCCACGACGCTCGACCGAGCGATCGTTCTCGAACACGACCTTCATGTCGAACTGGCAATAGCCGCGATCGCGCTGACGGCGAGTCGGGACGACCCGCATGGATTCTCCGGAATCAATCGTTGAATCGCCAAGACGATCGTCACCCCAGCCGCGGGTGTCGACATCGGTCATGTAGAACTCGCGAATCGTCAGGTTCGTGCGGTTCACGACATTGATCCAGCGCTGCTGGCCGTCACGGTCCGTCTGCGCGGTCGCCGGCGCAATGGTGGCGGCAGAGCTCGCAAGCAAGGCTGCGGTCGCGGCAGCCAAGAAAGTGGCTTTGAATGTCATGATAGGCTTCCTCTTCAGCTAACCGCCCGGCTCCTGATACCGGCAGCGATTCCCCATGAATGTCGTCCGGCACGTCGGAGCGACGGCCGATTGTTTCGCTCGGACGGAGGCAGGTGGGCGTCGGGTCGCAACCTCACCTCGTCGCGCGGCACTATGCCCGGGAACTGCGCAAAGAGCCTATCAGTTGATTTCCCGATATCCGGGTAAGGGGGGCGCCAGAGGATCGACGAGCCCGTCAGGCTGCCGCCCTGAGGGCAGGGGAGGCGAATGGCACGGCGGATGATCCTTTCGTGCGGGTGCTGATCAGCGAAACTTCCCGTCTTTGAAGGGCCTGGCTGTGCGTGACGCTTGACGACCCCCGAGTCAGCGTGTATTGCGGCCCAACTTTCCCGGCGTATGTCGGTCGCCAACACGGTCTTGATGCGGTTCCACCGCCCCCGACCGAAGCGTACCGAGACTACGCCGCCTGACGTCAGTCAGATTCGAACGCATGATCCGGACGCCGAAAGGCGCTCTGATCCTCTGTTTTCGCCGGGCGCAGTTTGTCCTTCCAGGGCAAACCGAGCGCCCGGTTGTTCGTTCCGGTAACGGGACGGGCACGTCATTAGCTTTGTGAGGTGCGGGCAACCGCTTCTCGATTGGTTCAAGGACAAGGCCGCCGATGCCGACAGTCAACCAGCTGATCCGCAAGCCGCGTCAGCCGCGCACCTACCGCTCGAAGTCCCGCCATATGGAGGGCTGCCCGCAGAAGCGTGGCGTGTGCACACGCGTCTACACCACGACCCCGAAGAAGCCGAACTCGGCTCTCCGTAAGGTTGCCAAGGTTCGCCTCACCAACGGTTTTGAGGTGATCGGTTACATCCCGGGTGAAGGCCACAACCTTCAGGAACACTCGGTGGTGATGATCCGTGGCGGTCGCGTCAAGGATCTTCCGGGTGTGCGTTACCACATCCTCCGCGGCGTCCTCGATACCCAGGGCGTCAAGAACCGCAAACAGCGTCGTTCGAAGTACGGCGCCAAGCGGCCCAAGTAAGCAGTTTCCACCGGCTGCTCCAAGCCGAGGCGCGTTGCGCCGGGTAGGAGCGGCCGGTGGCTTTAGAAATCAACGGAGAGAGCGATGTCGCGTCGTCACCGGGCAGAGAAGCGGGAAATCATCCCGGACGCCAAGTACGGAAACGTCGTGCTGACCAAGTTCATGAACTCGGTCATGTACGAAGGCAAGAAGTCGGCGGCTGAACAGATCGTCTATGGCGCATTCGATATCATCGAAGCCAAGGCGAAGTCGGACCCGCTCGCGGTGTTCCAGTCGGCGTTGGAAAACGTCATGCCGGCCATCGAGGTCCGCTCCCGCCGCGTTGGTGGTGCGACCTACCAGGTTCCGGTCGAGGTGCGCCCCGAGCGTCGCCAGGCTCTGGCCATTCGCTGGCTGATCCAGGCTGCTCGTTCGCGCAACGACAAGACCATGGTCGACAAGCTGTCGGCCGAGTTGATGGACGCGTCGAACAATCGTGGCAACGCCGTCAAGAAGCGTGAAGACACGCACAAGATGGCCGAAGCCAACCGCGCCTTCTCGCACTACCGCTGGTAACGAAACTTAAGGGCCCTGACGGGTTCGAAGGATTACGATCATGGCGCGCACCCACGCGATCGAGGACTACCGCAACTTCGGAATCATGGCCCACATTGATGCGGGCAAGACGACGACGACCGAGCGGATCCTCTACTACACCGGCAAGTCCCATAAGATCGGCGAAGTCCATGACGGCGCCGCAACCATGGACTTCATGGAGCAGGAGCAGGAGCGCGGCATCACGATCACGTCCGCCGCGACGACCGCTCACTGGCAGGGCAAGCGCCTGAACATCATCGACACTCCCGGCCACGTCGACTTCACGATCGAAGTCGAGCGTTCGCTGCGCGTGCTCGACGGTGCCGTCTGCGTCCTCGACTCCAACCAGGGTGTTGAGCCGCAGACCGAGACCGTCTGGCGCCAGGGCGACAAGTACAAGGTTCCGCGCATCGTCTTCGCCAACAAGATGGATAAGACCGGCGCAGACTTCTACATGTGCCTGGACGACATCAAGAAGCGCCTCGGCGCCAAGCCCGTTCCGATCCAGCTGCCGATCGGCGCTGAGGCCGGCTTCAAGGGCATCGTCGATCTCGTCCGCATGAAGGCCGTCATCTGGTCCGGCGAGTCGCTCGGCGCCGATTTCGACATGAACCTCGAGATCCCGGACGACCTCAAGGAAAAGGCTGCGGAGTACCGCAACCTGCTCGTCGAGGCCGCCGTTGAACTCGACGACACCGCCATGGAAGCCTATCTGGAGGGCAACGAGCCCGACGAGGCGACCCTGAAGCGCCTCATCCGCAAGGCCGTCCTCATCGGTGCCTTCTATCCCGTGCTTGCCGGCTCGGCCTTCAAGAACAAGGGCGTCCAGACGCTCCTGGACGCGGTGGTCGACTACCTGCCGTCGCCGGTCGACGTTCCCGCGATCAAGGGTATCGATCCGCGCAACGAGCAGGAGACCGAGCGCAAGTCTTCCGATAGCGAGCCGCTCTCGCTGCTCGGCTTCAAGATCATGGATGACCAGTACGGCGTCCTGACCTTCTGCCGCATTTACTCGGGCAAGCTCGAGAAGGGCGCGAGCCTCCTGAACTCGACCCGCGAGAAGAACGAGCGCGTCGGCCGCATGGTTCTCATGCATGCCAACAACCGCGAAGAAATCGCTGAGGCCTATGCCGGCGACATCGTCGCTCTGGTTGGCCTGAAGGACACACGCACGGGTGATACCCTTTGCGATCCGAACAAGCCGGTCATTCTGGAGCGTATGGAGTTCCCGGAGCCGGTCATCGAGATGGCGATCGAGCCGAAGACAAAGGCCGACCAGGAAAAGATGGCGCTCGCGCTGATCAAGTTGGCTTCCGAGGACCCGTCCTTCCGCGTTTCGACCGACCAGGAATCCGGCCAGACCCGCATCAAGGGCATGGGCGAGCTCCATCTCGACATCAAGGTCGACATCCTTCGCCGGACCCACAAGGTCGAGGTTTCGGTTGGCGCCCCTGAGGTTGCCTTCCGCGAGAAGATCACGAAGAAGGCCGAGATCGACTACACCCACAAGAAGCAGACCGGCGGTACCGGCCAGTTCGCTCGCGTCAAGTTCGTCGTCGAGCCGAACGAGCCGGGCAAGGGCTTCGAGTTCGAGTCGAAGATCATCGGCGGTTCGGTGCCCAAGGAATATCTGCCGGGCGTCGAGAAGGGCCTGAACTCGGTCATGGGCGCGGGCATCATTGCCGGCTTCCCCGTGGTCGACATTAAGGTGTCGTTGATCGACGGCGCGTATCACGAGGTCGACTCGTCGGCTCTCGCATTCGAAATCGCCTCGCGCGCCGCCATGCGCGAAGCTCTCCAGAAGTGCGGATCGGTTCTGCTCGAGCCGATCATGAGCGTCGAAGTGGTGACCCCGGAGGAATATACCGGTTCGGTCATCGGCGATCTCAACTCGCGGCGTGGCCAGATCCAGGGTCAGGACATGCGCGGCAACGCGAATGTCGTGAACGCCATGGTCCCGCTGATGAACATGTTCGGCTACGTCAACCAGCTGCGCTCGTTCAGCCAGGGTCGTGCCAGCTACTCGATGTCGTTCAGCCACTACGATCAGGCGCCGTCCAACGTCGCCGCCGAAGTCCAGGCCAAATACGCGTAACCGTCCGTCCGGCTGGTGCCGCGGGTCTCTGATCCCGCACTGGTAAGCAAATTGAAGGAGGCCTCCGATGGCCAAAGCAAAGTTCGAACGCAACAAGCCGCATTGCAACATCGGCACGATTGGTCACGTTGACCATGGCAAGACGTCGCTGACTGCGGCGATCACGAAGGTTCTGGCGGAGTCGGGCGGCGCGTCGTTCACGGCCTATGACCAGATCGACAAGGCGCCGGAAGAGAAGGCGCGTGGCATCACGATCTCGACGGCTCACGTCGAGTACGAGACGGCGAACCGTCACTATGCCCACGTCGACTGCCCGGGCCACGCCGACTATGTGAAGAACATGATCACCGGTGCTGCGCAGATGGACGGCGCGATCCTGGTCGTGTCGGCTGCCGACGGCCCGATGCCGCAGACCCGCGAGCACATCCTGCTCGCCCGTCAGGTCGGCGTTCCGGCGCTGGTCGTGTTCATGAACAAGGTCGACCTCGTCGACGACGCCGAGCTCCTCGAGCTCGTCGAGATGGAAGTCCGCGAGCTTCTGACCAAGTACGACTTCCCGGGCGACGACATTCCGATCACCAAGGGCTCGGCCAAGGCTGCTCTTGACGGCGTGACGCCGGAGATCGGCCATGACGCGGTTCTGGCGCTGATGGCCACCGTCGACGCCTACATCCCGCAGCCGGAGCGCCCGATCGATCTGCCGTTCCTGATGCCGGTCGAGGACGTGTTCTCGATCTCGGGCCGTGGCACGGTTGTCACCGGTCGCGTCGAGCGCGGCATCGTCAAGGTCGGCGAGGAAATCGAGATCGTCGGCATCCGCGACACCCAGAAGACGATCGTCACGGGCGTCGAGATGTTCCGCAAGCTGCTCGACCAGGGCCAGGCCGGCGACAACATCGGCGCTCTGCTGCGCGGCACCAAGCGCGAGGACGTCGAGCGCGGTCAGGTTCTGTGCAAGCCGGGTTCGGTGAAGCCGCACACGAAGTTCAAGGCCGAGGCCTATATCCTGACGAAGGAAGAGGGTGGCCGTCACACGCCGTTCTTCACCAACTATCGTCCGCAGTTCTACTTCCGCACGACGGACGTGACGGGCATCGTCCACCTGCCGGAAGGCACGGAGATGGTGATGCCTGGCGACAACATCGCCATGACGGTGAACCTGATCGTGCCGATCGCCATGGAGGAGAAGCTGCGCTTCGCCATCCGTGAAGGTGGCCGCACCGTCGGCGCCGGCGTCGTCGCTTCCATCATCGAGTGATTCACTGTCGAGAGGGTGCGCTCAGTCGCGCGCCCTTTCGTTTTGCCTGAAGGGGCGAACCCATGAACGGTCAGAACATCCGGATCCGCCTCAAGGCGTTCGACCACCGGGTCCTGGACACGTCGACACGCGAAATCGTCAATACGGCGAAGCGTACCGGCGCCCAGGTCCGTGGGCCGATCCCGCTGCCGACGCGGATCGAGAAGTTCACGGTGAACCGCTCGCCGCACATCGACAAGAAGTCGCGCGAGCAGTTTGAGATCCGCACCCATAAGCGGCTTCTCGATATCGTCGATCCGACCCCGCAGACGGTCGATGCCCTTATGAAGCTCGATCTCGCTGCCGGTGTGGACGTCGAGATTAAGCTTTGAGTCGCATGACGCGCCGATGACGGCGCGTCTCGAAAAGAACCCGGGTCCTCTCCGGTCCTGAAATGGACGCGGATGACCCCAATTCAGAGGAATGCGCGCAATGCGTTCCGGTGTGATTGCTAAGAAGATGGGCATGACCCGCATCTTCACCGAGGGCGGCGAGCACGTCCCCGTGACGGTGCTGGTGCTGGACGACTGCCAGGTCGTCGCCCACCGCACGGCCGACAAGGATGGCTACACGGCTCTCCAGCTCGGTGCCGGTCTTGCCAAGGTGAAGAACACGTCGAAGGCCCAGCGTGGGCATTTCGCGGTCGCCAAGGTCGAGCCGAAGCACGAGATCGTCGAGTTCCGCGTCGGCGACCAGGAACTCGTGCCGGTTGGCGCGCGCTTCTCGGCCGACCACTTCCTGCCTGGCCAGTTCGTCGACGTGACGGGCACCTCGCAGGGTAAGGGCTTTGCCGGTGCCATGAAGCGGCACAATTTCGGCGGTCTGCGTGCCACCCACGGCGTCTCCGTCTCGCACCGTTCGCACGGTTCGACGGGTATGCGTCAGGATCCGGGCCGCGTGTTCAAGAACAAGCGCATGGCCGGCCATATGGGCGTGGTTCGTGTGACGACGCAGAACCTGAAGGTTGTCCGCACCGACGTGGAGCGCGGCATCATCCTGGTCGAGGGTGCCGTTCCCGGCTCCAAGGGCGGATGGATCCTGGTTCGCGACGCGGTGAAGAAGCCGCTTCCCAAGGATGTTCCGGTTCCGGGCAGCTTCACGCTGCCGGGTGCTGAGGCTCCGGCCGCTCAGACGACGGAGGGTTGAGATGGAACTTAAGGTCAAAACCCTCGACGGCGCCGATGTCGGCTCCGTCAATCTGTCGGACGAGATCTTCGGTCTCGAGCCGCGCGCAGACATCCTGCACCGCGTCGTGCGCTGGCAGCTTGCCAAGCGTCGCGCCGGCACGCATGACGTCAAGAACCGCGCCGAAGTCTGGCGGACCGGCAAGAAGATGTACAAGCAGAAGGGTTCGGGCGGCGCCCGTCACTCGTCTGCTCGTGCCAACCTGTTCCGCGGCGGTGGCCGTTCCTTCGGCCCGACGCCGCGCTCGCATGAGCACGCGCTGCCGAAGAAGGTCCGTGCTCTCGGTCTGAAGCATGCGCTCTCGACCAAGGTGAAGGCCGGCTCGATCATCGTGCTCGAGAAGGCCTCGTCGGATGCGTCGAAGACCAAGGCCTTGAAGGCTCAGTTCGAGAAGCTGGGGCTGAAGAGCGTCCTGATCATCGATGGCGCCGAGGTCGACAAGAACTTCGCGCTGGCCGCCCGCAACATCCCGCTCGTGGATGTGCTGCCGGTCCAGGGCATCAACGTCTATGACATCATGCGTCGCAATACGCTGGTGTTGACGAAGGCCGCTGTGGATGCGCTGGAGGCGCGCTTCAAATGAGCACCGTCGATCCGCGTCACTACGACGTCATCAAGGCGCCGCTGATCACCGAGAAGGGCTCGTTGGTTGCGGAGCAGAACCAGGTGATCTTCCGGGTCGCCGGCACCGCCACCAAGCCTCAGATCAAGGCCGCCGTGGAAAAGCTGTTCGATGTCAAGGTCAAGAGCGTGAACACGCTTGTCCAAAAGGGCAAGACGAAGCGCTTCAAGGGCATGCTCGGCCAGCGCTCGGACGTGAAAAAAGCGATCGTGACCCTCGCCGAGGGCCATTCGATCGACATCACGACCGGTCTGTGAGGCGAGGGGACTAGGAACCATGGCACTCAAGACCTTCAAGCCGATCACGCCGAGCCTTCGTCAGCTCGTCCTGGTCGACCGCTCCGACCTCTACAAGGGCAAGCCGGTCAAGACCCTGACCGAAGGCAAGTCTGCGACTGGCGGCCGTAACAATCTCGGCCGCATCACCTCGCGTTTCCGCGGCGGTGGCCACAAGAAGTCCTACCGTCTGGTGGACTTCAAGCGGCGCAAGGTCGACATGCCGGCCGTTGTCGAGCGTCTGGAATATGATCCGAACCGCTCGGCCTTCATCGCTCTGGTGAAGTACGCCGATGGCGAGCTGTCCTACATCATTGCTCCGCAGCGCCTTGCTGTCGGCGACCAGGTGGTGGCCGGCGAAAGCGTCGACGTGAAGCCCGGCAATTGCATGCCGATCGCCAACATCCCGGTTGGCACGATCGTGCACAATGTCGAGATGAAGATTGGCAAGGGTGGTGCGGTTGCCCGCTCCGCCGGCACCTATGCCCAGATCGTCGGTCGTGACGAGGGCTACGTGATCCTGCGTCTGAATTCGGGCGAGCAGCGCCTGGTCCATGGCCGTTGCCTGGCGACCATCGGTGCCGTGTCCAATCCGGACCACATGAACGTTTCGATCGGCAAGGCCGGTCGTAACCGCTGGAAGGGCCTTCGTCCGCACAATCGCGGCGTGGCCATGAACCCGATCGACCATCCGCACGGCGGCGGCGAAGGCCGTACCTCCGGCGGCCGTCACCCCGTCACGCCCTGGGGCTTCCCGACCAAGGGCAAGAAGACTCGTTCGAACAAGCGGACCGACAAGTTTATCTTGGCGAGCCGTCATTCGAAGAAGAAGTAAGGGCACGTCATGGCACGTTCCGTCTGGAAAGGTCCGTTCGTCGACGGATACCTCCTGAAGAAGGCCGATACCGCCCGTTCGTCGGGCCGGCATGAGGTCATCAAGATCTGGAGCCGTCGCTCCACGATCCTGCCCCACTTCGTGGGTCTGACCTTCGGCGTCTACAACGGTCAGAAGCATGTCCCGGTGCAGGTCACCGAGGAGATGGTTGGACACAAGTTCGGCGAGTTCTCGCCGACTCGCACCTTTTACGGCCATGCGGCCGATAAAAAATCCAAGCGGAAGTGAGGTGAGAGATGAGTAAGTCCGCCACTCCGCGCGCACTGAAGGACAACGAGGCGAAGGCCATCGCGCGCATGCTGCGCGTCAGCCCTCGCAAGCTGAACCTTGTTGCTGCGCTCATTCGTGGCAAGCCGGTCGATACCGCGCTTGCCGATCTCGAGTTCTCTCGCAAGCGTATCGCTGGCGACGTGAAGAAGTGCCTCGAGAGCGCCATCGCCAATGCCGAGAACAACCATGACCTCGATGTCGACGACCTGGTCGTCGCTGAGGCCCATGTCGGCAAGGCGTTCGTTCTGAAGCGCTTCCACGCTCGGGCCCGCGGTCGCGGTGCACGGATCGAGAAGCCCTTCTCCCACCTGACGATCGTTGTTCGTCAGGTTGAAGAAGCGAAGGTTTGAGGAGAGAGCCATGGGTCAGAAGATCAATCCGATCGGCTTCCGCCTCGGCATCAACCGCACCTGGGACTCGCGCTGGTTCGCCAACAAGGGCGAGTACGGCCGTCTCCTTCACGAGGATCTCAAGATCCGCCGTGAGCTGATGAAGCTGCTCAAGCAGGCCGCCGTCTCGAAGATCATCATCGAGCGTCCGCACCGCAAGTGCCGCGTCACGATCCACTCGGCTCGTCCGGGCATCGTGATCGGCAAGAAGGGCGCCGACATCGAGAAGCTGAAGAAGGCCGTCTCGAAGCTGACGCCGGCCGAGGTCGTCATCAACATCGTCGAAATCCGCAAGCCGGAAGTCGACGCGACCCTGGTGGCAGACTCGATCGCCCAGCAGCTCGAGCGCCGTGTGGCTTTCCGTCGTGCCATGAAGCGCGCCGTTCAGTCGGCCATGCGTCTCGGTGCCGAAGGCATCCGCATCAATTGCTCGGGTCGCCTCGGCGGTGCCGAGATCGCCCGCCTCGAATGGTACCGCGAAGGTCGCGTGCCGCTTCACACACTGCGTGCTGACGTCGACTATGGCGTCGCCACCGCGTTCACGACCTACGGGACGTGCGGCGTGAAGGTGTGGATCTTCAAGGGCGAAATCATGGAGCACGACCCCATGGCTCAGGACAAGCGCCTGACCGAGGGCGAAGGCTCGACCCGTCGTGGCTCCCGCGGTGGTGACCGCGACCGCGACGCGGCTTGATAGGGAAGGTCTGAGCCATGCTTCAGCCCAAGAAGACGAAGTACCGCAAGCAGTTCAAGGGCCGGATTTCCGGTACCTCGAAGGGTGGAACGGACCTGAACTTCGGACAGTTCGGCCTCAAGGCCGTTGAGCCCGAGCGCATCACCGCGCGGCAGATCGAGGCGGCCCGCCGCGCGATGACCCGTGAGATGAAGCGCGCCGGCCGTGTCTGGATCCGCATCTTCCCGGACGTGCCTGTGTCGAAGAAGCCTGCCGAAGTCCGCATGGGCTCCGGTAAGGGCGCCAATGAGTACTGGGCGGCGAAGGTTGCCCCGGGGCGCATCATGTTCGAGATCGACGGCGTTTCGATCGATGTCGCCAAGAAGGCGCTCGAACTTGCCGCTGCCAAGCTCCCCATCAAGACGCGCTTTGTTCAGCGCATCGCCGAGTGAGGATCTGAGGATCATGAAGGCCGAAGAAATCCGGACCAAGACCCTCGACGAGCTCGAGGGCCAGCTTGGTGACCTGAAGAAGGAGCAGTTCAACCTGCGCTTCCAGAAGGCCACCGGTCAGTTGGAAAACGTTGCGCGCGTCCGCCAGGTGCGCCGTGACATCGCCCGTGTCAAAACCATCGCCGCGCAAAAGCGCGACGCCAAGAAGTAAGGGAGCGACCATGCCTAAGCGCGTGCTCCAGGGCGTTGTCGTCAGCGACAAGCAGGACAAGACCGTGGTGGTGAAGGTGGAGCGTCGCTTCACCCATCCGCTGCTGAAGAAGACCGTTCGTCGGTCGAAGAACTACCACGCCCACGATGAAGGCAATGCCTTCAAGGCGGGTGACGTGGTGAGCATCGAGGAGGGCAAGCCCATCTCGAAGCTCAAGCGTTGGGTCGTGCTGCCGAAGGCGTAAGCCTGCGGCTTGTTTTAGAACAGCGCGCCGCCGTCGGGTTCTCCCGAGACGGGCGCGAAAGGAAGAGGTTGCGTCATGATCCAGATGCAAACCAATCTCGATGTGGCGGACAATTCGGGCGCACGCCGCGTCATGTGCATCAAAGTGCTCGGTGGCGCCAAGCGTCGGTACGCCCATGTCGGCGACATCATCGTGGTGTCGGTGAAGGAAGCTATCCCGCGTGGCCGCGTGAAGAAGGGCGACGTCATGAAGGCGGTCGTCGTTCGCACCGCCAAGGACATCCGTCGCCTGGATGGTTCGGTGATCCGTTTCGACCGCAATGCGGCCGTTCTGATCAACAACCAGAAGGAGCCGATCGGCACCCGTATCTTCGGACCGGTTCCGCGCGAACTGCGCGCCAAGAACCACATGAAGATCATCTCGCTTGCGCCGGAGGTGCTGTGATGGCTGCCAAGATCAAGAAGGGCGACAAGGTGGTTGTCCTCACCGGCCGCGACAAGGGTCGCAGCGGTGAAGTGATCCAGGTCATGCCGACCGAGAGCCGTGCTCTCGTGCGCGGCGTCAATATCGTGAAGCGCCATCAGCGCCAGAGCCAGACCCAGGAAGGCGGGATCATCTCGAAAGAGGCCCCGATCCACCTGTCCAATCTGGCCGTCGCCGATCCCAAGGACAACAAGCCGACCCGCGTCGGTTTCAAAGTCCTTGCCGATGGCAAGAAGGTTCGCGTGGCGAAGAAGTCCGGGGAGACGATCGATGTCTGAGGCGGTTTACACCCCGCGCCTCAAGGCGCACTACGACAGCGTTGTCCGGCAGAAGCTGGTCGAGCAGTTCGGTTACAAGAACGCCCTCGAGGTTCCCGCGATCGACAAGATCGTCGTGAACATGGGCGTCGGCGAATCCACTGCCGATTCCAAGAAGGCGACGGTTGCTGCAGCGGATCTCGCGCTGATCACGGGCCAGCGGCCCGTCATCACCCGGGCCCGTCAGGCCATCTCGAACTTCAAGGTTCGCGAGAACATGCCGCTGGGTTGCAAGGTCACCCTTCGCAAGCAGCGTATGTATGAGTTCATGGACCGCCTGGTCACGATCGCGCTCCCGCGCGTTCGCGACTTCCGCGGCCTCAACCCGAAGAGCTTCGACGGCCGCGGCAACTTCGCCCTCGGCCTGAAGGAGCACGTCGTGTTCCCTGAGATCTCCTACGACAAGGTGGATCAGATGTGGGGCATGGACATCATCGTGTGCACCACCGCCAAGACCGATGAGGAAGCTCGTGCTCTCCTCGCGGCCTTCAACTTCCCGTTCCGGCAGTGAGCCGGGTTTCTTAAACGCTAGAAGCCCGTCCCAGACGCGGAAACCAGGAGAAACCGATGGCGAAGAAAAGCTCCATCGAGAAGAACAATCGCCGGCGCAAGATGGTTGCGCGCGACGCCAAGAAGCGCGCTGAGCTGAAGGCGACCGTGATGGACCAGTCCCTCTCGATCGAGGAACGGTTCGCGGCGACTGTGAAAATGGCGGCCCTTCCGCGCAATGGCGCGAAGGTCCGTATCAAGAATCGTTGCGAAGTGACCGGCCGTCCGCGGGCGTTCTATCGCAAGCTCGGCATGAGCCGCGTGGCTCTTCGCGACCTCGGCAACCGTGGGCTCGTTCCGGGCCTCGTGAAGTCGAGCTGGTGAGAGGAGGGAATTAGTCATGGCTCTCACAGATCCGCTCGGCGATATGCTGACCCGCATCCGCAACGCGCAGATGCGCCGCAAGACCCGCGTCTCGACGCCCGGCTCCAAGCTGCGCGCCCGCGTTCTCGAAGTGCTCAAGTCGGAAGGCTACATCCGTGATTACCTCACGGTGACCCATACGAACGGCCGCTCCGAGTTCGAAATCGAGCTGAAGTATTTCGACGGCGAGCCGGTTATCCGGGAAATCGCCCGCGTCTCGAAGCCCGGCCGCCGCGTTTACGCCGGCGTCGGTAACACACCGCGCGTGTCGAACGGCCTCGGCATCACGATCATCTCGACCCCAAGGGCGTGATGGCCGACCACGAGGCTCGCGAACAGAATGTGGGCGGGGAGGTGCTTTGCACGGTCTTCTGACCGGGCAGAGCCTTCTCAGACAAGGACGAAATCCAATGTCTCGTATCGGTAAGAAGCCGGTCGCCGTTCCCGCGGGCGTCACTGCCCAGGTGTCCGGCCAGACCGTCAAGGTCAAGGGTCCCAAGGGCGAACTCGCCTTTACCTGCCCGGAAGACGTCGTGGTGTCGCTGAATGGCGATGCCGTGAAGGTCGATCCGCGCGACCAGGGCAAGCGCGCCCGCTCCATGTGGGGCATGTCGCGCACCCGGGTGTCGAATCTGATCGTCGGCGTGACCAAGGGCTTCGAAAAGAAGCTTGAGATCACCGGCGTCGGTTACAAGGCTGCTGCACAGGGCAAGGTTCTGAACCTGTCCCTTGGCTACAGCCACGACATCAACTATCCCGTGCCCAATGGCATCACCATTGCCACGCCGAAGCCGACGGAAATCGTCGTCGCCGGCCTGGACAAGCAGCAGGTCGGACAGGTCGCCGCCGAGATCCGCGAATTCCGCGGTCCGGAGCCCTACAAGGGCAAGGGCGTTCGGTACGAAGGCGAGTTCATCTTCCGCAAGGAAGGCAAGAAGAAGTAAGGCGTCAGCCCCGCCACGCGGGGCTGGTCCGTCTCAGAGGAGCCACACATGGCCAATACGAAGGATGCAACGGAGCGTCGCAAGGCGCGTGTCCGCCGGGCTCTGCGCCAGGCGGCAAATGGGCGTCCGCGGCTGAGCGTGTTCCGGTCGTCGAAGCATATCTATGCTCAGGTTATCGATGATCAGAACGGCGTGACCGTCGCGAGCGCTTCCTCGCTCGAAAAGGAGATGAAGTCTTCGCTGAAGACCGGTGCGGACCAGGCTGCGGCATCTGCCGTCGGCAAGGCCCTGGCCGAGCGCGCGAAGAAGGCTGGCATCACCGAGGTCGTTTTCGACCGCGGCGCCTATCTCTTTCATGGCCGCGTCAAGGCGCTGGCCGATGGCGCCCGTGAGGGCGGTTTGAGCTTCTAAGCGAACACGGGCGGTTTGCCGCCGAAAGGACAGATCATGGCTCGTGAACGTGAAGGTCACCGCGAAGAGCGGGACTCCGAATTCACCGACAAGCTGGTTCACATCAACCGCGTCTCCAAGACGGTCAAGGGCGGCAAGCGCTTCGGCTTTGCAGCTCTCGTCGTGGTCGGCGACCAGAAGGGCCGCGTTGGCTTCGGCCACGGCAAGGCCCGCGAGGTCCCCGAGGCGATCCGCAAGGCGACCGAGGCTGCCAAGCGCGGCTTCATTCGCGTCGCGCTTCGCGAGGGACGCACCCTGCATCATGACGTCAACGGCCGTCATGGCGCTGGCAAGGTGATCCTGCGGGCAGCCCCCGCCGGTACCGGCATCATCGCCGGCGGTCCGATGCGCGCCGTCTTCGAGACCCTCGGCATGGCCGATGTGGTTGCGAAGTCGATGGGCTCGTCGAACCCCTACAACATGGTGCGTGCCACCTTCGACGCGCTGAAGAACCAGGACAGCCCGCGCTCCGTCGCGGCTCGCCGCGGGCTCAAGGTTTCGGTCCTTCAGGGCCGTCGCCAGGAGCAGGGCGAAGGCGACGTTTGAGGACTGAACAATGGCCAACAAGACTGTGACTGTTGAGCAGATCGGGTCGCCGATCCGCCGCGAGGAATCGCAGCGGGCGACCCTGGTCGGGCTCAAGCTGAACAAGCTCCATCGCCGCGCCACGCTTGAGGATACCCCTTCGGTTCGTGGCATGATTGCGAAGGTTGCTCACCTCGTGAAGGTGGTGGAGTGATGACGATGAAACTCACCGACATCAAAGACAATGACGGCGCCGTCAAGCGCCGGATGCGCATCGGACGCGGTATCGGTTCGGGCAAGGGCAAGACCGGTGGTCGCGGCGTGAAGGGGCAGAAGTCCCGTTCCGGCGTCGCCATCAAGGGCTTCGAGGGCGGCCAGATGCCGCTGCATCGTCGCCTGCCCAAGCGCGGCTTCACCAATATCTTCCGTCTTGAGTTCGTCGAAGTGACGCTTGAGCGCCTGCAGCGTGCCATCGATTCCGGCAAGCTGAAGGCCGGCGCCATCGACGAGGTCGGCCTGGTTGCTGCCGGCGTGATCCGTCGTTCGCGCGATGGCATTCGCCTGGTCGCCACCGGCGAGATCAAGTCGGCCGTCCAGATCACCGTCCACGGTGCGTCGTCCGGTGCCGTTCTGGCGATCGAGAAGGCTGGCGGTACCGTCACCCTGATCAAGCCGAAGGCCGACGCTGCCGCCTGAGCGGCGTAGGCGTCGCTCAGATCTGACGAGTTTTCGGGGCCGGTTCGACAGGACCGGCCCTTTTTCGTCCGGCATTCATCCACATCGTCCGATGATCCCTGCGTCTTGACCCTTCGGGGACTGGCGCTTGGCGTCGCGGACAGTTAAGTGAATGCGACCTTATCCAGGCGCTTATTCCCGCGCCCGCGACATATCCATCGGAGCCACCATGGCATCGGCAGCGGAACAACTGGCAGCCAATCTCAACTTCGGGGCCCTCGCCAAGGCGGAGGACCTGAAGAAGCGGATCTGGTTCACTCTCGGTGCGCTGCTGGTCTACCGGGTCGGCACCTATATCCCGCTTCCCGGCATTGACCCGGAAGCGCTGCGCCAGGTGTTCCAGTCGTCGCAGGGCGGCGTGCTTGCCATGTTCAACGTCTTCGCTGGCGGCGCCGTGAGCCGTATGGCGATCTTCGCCTTGAACATCATGCCCTACATCTCGGCGTCCATCATCATCCAGCTGCTCACCGCCGTGGTGCCGGAGCTGGAGAAGCTGAAGAAGGACGGGGAGGGCGGCCGCAAGCAGCTCAACCAGTACACCCGCTATCTGACGGTGGTGCTCGCCCTGTTCCAGTCCTGGGGAATCGGCGTCGGCCTCCAGTCGTCCGGGTCGATCGTCTCGAGCCCCGGCCTGTTCTTCGTCATGACCACGGTCATCACGCTGACTGGCGGCACCATGTTCATGATGTGGCTTGGCGAGCAGATCACCCAGCGCGGTATCGGCAACGGCATTTCGCTGATCATTTTCGCCGGCATCGTCGCCGAACTGCCGAGCGTGCTGGCTCAGGCCTTCGAGCTTGGCCGCCAGGGCGTCATCTCGACGCCGCTTCTGCTCTCGCTGCTGGTGCTGATCGGCGTGACCATTGCGGTCATCGTGTTCTGTGAGCGCGCTCAGCGTCGGCTGCTGATCCAGTATCCAAAGCGCCAGGTCGGCAACAAGGTGTTCGAAGGCAATTCGTCGCATCTGCCGCTGAAGCTGAACACGGCCGGCGTCATCCCGCCGATCTTCGCCTCGTCGCTGTTGCTGCTTCCGACGACCGCCCTGTCATTCCAGAGCAACCCTCCGGAATGGCTGCGCCTCACCGCCCAGCTTCTCGGCCACGGCCAGCCGCTCTTCATGGCCTTCTACACTCTGCTGATCGTGTTCTTCTGCTTCTTCTACACGGCCATCGTGTTCAATCCGCAGGAGACAGCCGACAATCTGCGCAAGTATGGCGGCTTCATTCCCGGCATCCGGCCCGGCGAGAAGACCTCGAACTATATCGACTATGTCCTGACGCGAATCACCGTGATCGGCGCCGTCTACATCACGGCTGTCTGCCTCATACCCGAAATGATGATAGCGCAGCTCGGCCAGAGCTTTTATCTGCTGGGTGGCACCTCGCTGCTGATCGTCGTCACCGTGACGATGGATACGGTTGCCCAGGTGCAGGGATATCTGCTGGCCCATCAATACGAAGGGCTGGTCAAGAAGTCGCAATTGCGGGGGAAGCGTCGATGAAACTCATTCTGCTCGGGCCTCCCGGGGCGGGGAAGGGGACCCAAGCACAGCGTCTGGTGGACAGGCTCGGCGTGGTCCAGCTGTCCACCGGTGATATGCTGCGCGCGGCAGTGGCCGCTGGTACGCCGATCGGCATCAAGGCCAAGGATGTCATGGCGCGCGGCGAACTCGTCTCCGACGAGATCGTTGTCGGAATCATCGAGGATCGGATCGCTCAGCCGGATTGCGCCAAGGGGTTCATCCTGGATGGCTTCCCGCGCACGGTGGCTCAGGCCGAGGCCCTCGATGGCATGCTGGCAAATCACGGGGTCAGCCTCGACGCGGTGATCGAGCTCAAGGTCGACGAGAGCATTCTGGTCGATCGAATCGAGCAGCGAGTCGCCGAGATGACGGCCCGCGGTGAAGCGGTTCGGCCTGATGACAATGCCGCTGCGCTCAAGAAGCGGCTTGAGGCCTATCGTGCCCAGACCGCGCCGGTCGCCGGTTACTATGCCTCCAAGGGTGCTCTCAAGACCGTCGATGGCATGGCGCCGATCGACGACGTCACGAAGGCGATCGCCGGGATCATTGGCGCCTGACGGCATCTGCCGATTTCGGGTTGACGGACGAGGGCTTAGCGGTTATGTCCGCCCCTCGTTCGATTGACGGTTCTCTCGCTCCGTCTGCGTGAGCAGGCGGGGTGTTTCGTTTGTCGGACCACCGTGCATGAGCCGGCCTCCACCGGACGCATGGGTTCATCAGTTCTTTCGCGGCTCTGCCGCGGCTACATGGAGACGAGACATGGCTCGTATCGCGGGTGTCAATATCCCGACTAACAAGCGCGTTGTGATCGCGCTGCAGTACATTCACGGCATCGGCGCCAAATACGCCTCCGAGATCTGCGAGAAGGCGAAGATCGCGTCCGATCGTCGCGTCAACCAGCTCTCCGACGCCGAGGTTCTTGCCGTTCGCGAAACCATCGACCGCGACTACATGGTCGAAGGCGACCTTCGCCGCGAAGTGTCGATGAACATCAAGCGTCTGATGGATCTGGGCTGCTACCGCGGCCTGCGTCACCGCAAGGGCCTGCCGGTCCGCGGTCAGCGCACCCACACCAATGCCCGCACCCGCAAGGGTCCGGCAAAGGCCATCGCCGGCAAGAAGAAGTAATTTCGGCCAGGCCGGGCGGGGTGACCCGCCGGCCGGCTCTCCCGAGCGCCTGGCATTACGGGCGCGCCTGAAGGACAAGGACAAGACAACATGGCCAAGGAAGCCACACGCGTTCGGCGTCGCGAACGCAAGAACATCGCCTCTGGCGTCGTTCACGTGAACGCCTCGTTCAACAACACCATGATCACCATCACCGATGCGCAGGGCAACACGATTGCCTGGTCGTCGTCGGGCACGATGGGCTTCAAGGGCTCGCGCAAGTCGACCCCCTATGCAGCCCAGGTTGCCGCCGAGGACGCTGCCCGCAAGGCCAGCGAGCACGGCATGCGGACCGTCGAAGTGGAAGTCTCGGGCCCCGGTTCGGGCCGTGAGTCGGCGCTGCGCGCCCTCCAGGCTGCCGGCTTCACCGTCACCTCGATCCGTGACGTGACGCCGATCCCGCACAACGGCTGCCGCCCGCGCAAGCGTCGCCGCGTCTGATCATTCGCATTCACTCTCGCAGCGTCCGGCGCGCCCTGTAGCCGTCGGATGTTCCATGCCTCGCCTTCGGGTCGAGGAACCGGTCGTCAGGGTCCTGCAGGGGACGAGACAGCGGCCAGATTTCAGCGAAGGTTACCAACGTGATTCAGAAGAACTGGCAGGAACTGATCAAGCCGGAGAAGCTCCACATCGTTCCCGGCGATGATCCCAAGCGTATTGCGACCGCCACCGCCGAGCCGCTTGAGCGTGGCTTCGGCGTGACGCTCGGCAACTCGCTGCGTCGCGTTCTCATGTCCTCGCTTCAGGGCGCTGCCGTCTCGGCCGTCCAGATCGACGGCGTGCTGCATGAATTCTCGTCGATTGCCGGTGTTCGCGAGGATGTCACCGACATCATCCTGAACATCAAGGATATTGCCATCAAGATGCAGGGCGACGGCCCCAAGCGCATGGTCGTGCGCAAGGAAGGCCCGGGCACTGTCAGCGCCGGCGACATCCAGACGGTTGGCGACGTTGTCATCCTCAATCCGGATCTCGTGATCTGCACCCTCGACGAGGGCGCCTCGATCCGCATGGAATTCACCGTCGACACCGGCAAGGGCTATGTCCCGGCCGAGAAGAACCGCGCCGAAGACGCGCCGATCGGCCTGATCCCGGTCGACAGCCTGTTCTCGCCGGTCAAGAAGGTCTCCTACCAGGTCTCGCCGACCCGCGAAGGCCAGGTGCTCGACTACGACAAGCTGACCCTGACGGTGGAGACCGACGGTTCGGTCACCCCTGAGGACGCGATCGCCTATGCGGCCCGTATCCTGCAGGACCAGCTGGAAATCTTCGTCAACTTCGAAGAGCCGCGCAAGGAAGTGGTCCAGGAGACGATCCCGGATCTCGCCTTCAACCCGGCGCTGCTCAAGAAGGTCGACGAGCTCGAACTGTCGGTTCGTTCGGCGAACTGCCTGAAGAACGACAACATCGTCTATATCGGCGACCTGATCCAGAAGACCGAGGCGGAAATGCTCCGCACTCCGAACTTCGGCCGCAAGTCGCTGAACGAGATCAAGGAAGTGCTTGCCCAGATGGGCCTCCACCTCGGTATGGAGGTTACGGGTTGGCCGCCGGAGAATATCGAAGAGCTCGCAAAGCGCTTCGAGGACCATTACTGACTTAACATTTCCCGCTGACCGTGAGGTCCGCGCGGCTCACCCGGAGGATACGGCGATGCGTCACGGCAAAGCCCACCGCAAGTTCAACCGCACGGCAGAACATCGCAAGGCGATGTTTGCCAACATGTGTGCGGCTCTGATCAAGCACGAACAGATCGTCACGACCCTGCCGAAGGCCAAGGACCTGCGTCCCGTCGTCGAGAAGCTGGTGACCCTTGGCAAGCGCGGCGACCTGCACGCCCGTCGTCAGGCCGTCAGCCAGCTGCGCGACCTCGGCATGGTCAAGAAGCTGTTCGAGATCATCGGCCCGCGCTACCAGGCGCGCAACGGCGGCTATACCCGCGTGTTGAAGGCCGGCTTCCGCCATGGCGACAACGCCCCGGTGGCAGTGATCGAGTTCGTCGATCGCGACGTCGATGCCAAGGGCAAGGATTCCGGTCCGGTCCAGGCGCAGTCGGAGCAGGCCGCGGCCTGATCTCTTAGACGTCAAGGCAAGTGAGGGCTCGTGCTTGCGCGGGCCCTGTTGAGGGCGGCCGTCAGGTCGCCCTTTTTGCGTGGGCGTGGTCAGGCCCTGCGCGCGGTCGCGATCTCAATCGACACGCCGGCGAACATGATGGCGCTCGCCAGGGCGAAGACGAGGGCATGGCTGCCCGTGGTGGCCAGAATCGCCGTGAAGCAATAGGCGCCACCTGCCTGCATGGCGGCAAACACCACCGTCTGCAGGGCCCAGGCCGGCGTGTGGGCCTCTGCGCCGACGATTTCTCGGGTTCGCCCGGCGGCGAGCGAGCCAAGGCCGATCATTAGCCCCCCGGTCAACATCGCGGACAAGCCCAGCAGCACGATCTGGCTGGTAAGCACGGGGATTGCGGCCCCAAGCGCCATCAGGGCGACCACGACCCTCAGGGACAGCGCAAACCCGAACCTGTCGGCAGCCAGGCCCGCCACCATGGGTGCGACAACCGCCGTGCAACCGGCAAGGATCCAGATCCATCCGCCGACCACCAGGCCGTAGCCGAGGTCGCGGGCCACGTGGTCGACGAAGATGGTGGTGTGCGGCACATAGCCGGCAGCTGCCGCGCTATAGGCAGCGGCAAGGCCGATGAAGGCCGGCGACGTGCGCCAACCGGTGGGAGCCTGCGCGCCTACCTGAGCCGGCTCCGGCGGAGGTGTTCGGGGCAGCGTCAGAACAAGGGCAATCGCCGCGGCCGCGATGATGGCGGTGCAGGCAAGCCAGGCGGCGGCCGGCCCCTGCGCCGCGAACAGGGGCACCACTGTACCCGACAGCATGAAGCCGGTTCCGACGCCCGCAAAGGTCAGGCCTCCTGCGAGCCCCCGGCGGGTCGGGGCGACGGTCGATGCAACGACCGGCGGGATCACGATCATCATCAGTCCACCTGTCACACCCGACAATGTGCGCAGCGCGATGAAGACGGGCGACGGGAGCGGTATGGCCGAGAAGGCAAAGGCGGCGACCGAGGCGATGGAGGCGAGAATGATCAGCGCCCGGACGCCAAGGAGACGCGTGGCCGTGATGGATGCCAAGGCGCCGGCCATATAGCCGGCGAGATTGAACGCCGCCGACAGGTTGAGCGTGGTCGGACTGGCCCAGCTGGCCTCCACCATGGCGGGGATCAGCGGCGGGAAGCCGAAGCGTCCCATGCCGATGGCGACCAGCAGGCCGCAATAGCCCGCGATCACCGGCCCCCAGAACGCCCCCTTCACCGATGGGGTGTTCTGAACCGTCACGCCGAACGCTCGATGGCGACGCTGCGACAGTCCATCTCATAGTCGAGACCGATCACGGGCGGCCGGGCGAAATGCCAGGTGAGCCCGGCCCGCGCCGCACCGCGCCGCGCCATCTCGCTCGCCATGAACGGATGGATGTCGAACACGCAATAGGTCTGGGTAGCGGTCGTGTTGCGCCAGGCATGACCGAAGGCGGCCATGCGCTTTTCCATCTGCGCGAGCACGAAAACGGCCTTCTCGGTCAGCGCGTCGGTTCCGGTCTCCTGATAGCGCACGATGCGTTCGGCATAGGGGCCGGGGCCTTCACGCGCTTCGCCGGAACCTGAAATGACGAAGTTCGGCTCGCCGGCGTCCCCCTCGCGGGTGAATGAGAAAGCATGGAACGATGGCTCGGTGGGCGCACCGATTTCGGGACAGACATTCGAGCGGGCGACCGGGTTGGTTGTTCCGTCGAACAGGCCCCAGGCGCGGAGTGTCTCGACATAGGTTTCGTTGAAGGAGCGGAACCCCTGGTCACTGAACTGACCGGGTGAGCGCAATTCACACGCGCAAAACGAGGTCAGTGGCCGGCCTGCGGTGCGAATCATCGCGGCGATCAGGTCAAAGCCGGCTTTCAGGGGCACCGGCTCACGGAACATCACCCGCTCGATATGAAAACCTGGATCGGCGGCAGCGCCCGCCGAGTACTGGAAGACGCTCGGCACGAACCGGTAGTTCCCGGGAGCGAAGGCAATCGCGGTCATGGCCAGTCCTTGGGCTGAAGCGGGCAGGGGCATGAAAGGTTGCGGTTCGCTGCACACCGGTCAACCGGCACGAATGCATCATGCCGGTGCGGCATCGCAGGATACGCGACGGGCGGACATCATTTGAGCCGCCGCCCTTCCGGCCAGGGTTGGGCGCCGCTATATTCCCGCCATGACCCGATTTGCCTCCCTGATTGCCGCAGCGAGCCTCGCGCTCGCGTCCACCGCGACCCTCGTCTTGGCTCAGGCGCCGCAGCGCCAGGCACCATCCTCGCGTGCCGAAGTGCAGCTGTCCTTCGCACCCGTCGTGAAGCGAGCGGCGCCGGCCGTGGTGAATGTCTATGGCGCGCGCGTCGAGCAGGTCCGCAACGCCTTCTTTGACGACCCGATCTTCCGCCGCTTCTTCGGGGACCGCGGCGGTGGGCAAGGTCCGCAGCGCGAGGAAGTCGCCCGTTCGCTCGGTTCCGGCGTGGTCGCCGATGCCTCCGGCCTTGTTGTCACCAACAACCACGTCGTCGAGAACATGACGGAGGTGAAGATCTCGCTCGCCGACCGCCGCGAGTTCGAGGTCGACATCGTTCTGCGCGATCCCCGCACTGACCTGGCAATCCTGAAGATCCGCAACCCGCCCTCCGATCTCGCGGTGCTGCCCATCGGCGATTCCGATGCGCTGGAGGTTGGCGACATCGTGCTGGCCATCGGCAATCCGTTCGGCGTCGGCCAGACCGTGACGCAGGGTATCGTCTCGGCGCTGGCCCGCACCCAGGTGGGGGTCGCCGACTTCCAGTCCTTCGTGCAGACCGATGCCGCCATCAATCCCGGCAATTCCGGTGGCGCCCTGGTCGATATGTCCGGCAATCTCGTCGGCATCAACACTGCGATCTTCTCACGCTCCGGCGGCAGCCACGGCATCGGCTTTGCCATTCCGACCGCAATGGCGCGCCTCGTGCTCGATTCGGCGCGGGCCGGCAGCCCGACGGTCCGGCGGCCCTGGTTCGGCGCGACCTTGCAGACAGTCAGTCCCGAACTTCTGGAAAGCCTCGGGCTGGCGCGGCCGACCGGTGCGCTTGTCGTGACCATTGTCGCCAACTCGCCCGCCGCCAAGGCGGGGCTTAGGGTCGGCGACCTCATCACCGCCGTCGACGGCCGCGAGATCGAGAACCCGGACGGCTTCGGCTATCGTTTCGGCATCCGCCCGATCGGCGGGCTCGCGACGCTGGCCGTCACTCGCGAGCGCCGCAACCTGATCATTCCGGTGGCCCTTGAAATTGCCCCGGCTGGCCCGCGCGACGCTGAGAAGATCACCGGCATTTCACCCTTCCAGGGCGCGACGGTGTCGTCGGTTTCGCCGGCGCTCGCCGACCAGCTGCGCGTTTCGCATCGCCTGTCGGGTGTAGTCATCACCGAGGTTGAGCCCGGCTCGCCGGCAGCTCAGGTCGGCCTGCAGCCGGGCGATTTCGTGCTGGGCGTCAATGGCAGCGAAATCAAGGCGCCGCGCGACCTGCAGCAGGCAACAGCCCAGCGGGCGCGCCTCTGGCGCTTCCAGATCGATCGGCAGGGGCAGGTCATCAATTCGATGATGGGCGGCTGAGGTGGATCTGTTCGAGGCCGCGGGCCCCGATCCCAAGGCCCCGCGTCCGCTTGCCGATCGTCTCCGTCCGCAAACGCTCGCCGATGTGGCCGGACAGGAACACCTGACGGGTCCGGACGGCGCGCTGACCAGGCTTCTGCGCACCCGCTCGCTGGGTTCGCTCATCTTCTGGGGACCACCCGGCACGGGAAAGACCACGGTTGCCCGTCTGCTGGCGGGCGAGACGGATCTCGCCTTCGAGCAGATCTCGGCCATCTTCACCGGCGTCGCCGATCTGAAGAAGGTCTTCGAACAGGCCCGATCCCGCCGGATGCAGGGGCGCGGCACCCTGCTGTTCGTCGACGAGATCCATCGCTTCAATCGGTCGCAGCAGGATGCCTTCCTGCCGGTGGTCGAGGACGGCACGGTCACGCTGGTCGGGGCCACCACGGAGAACCCGTCCTTCGAGCTCAATGCCGCGCTTCTCTCTCGTGCGCGCGTGCTGACCTTCCGGTCCCTCGACGACGAGGCGCTGGAGAAACTCCTCGTGCGGGCCGAGGCTGAGGTCGAGCATCCGCTGCCGCTCGATGAGGACGCCCGCGCCGCGCTCGTCCGCATGGCGGATGGCGATGGCCGGGCCGTTCTCACCCTTGCCGAGGAAGTCTGGCGGGCAGCAGGCGAGGGCGAGACCTTCGACACGGCGGGCCTCTCGGAGATCGTTCAGCGCCGTGCGCCGATCTACGACAAGGCGCAGGAGGGGCACTACAACCTCATCTCCGCGCTGCACAAGACGGTGCGCGGCTCCGATCCTGATGCGGCGCTCTATTACCTCGCGCGCATGCTGGATGCTGGCGAGGACCCGCTGTTCATCGCGCGCCGCGTCGTGCGGATGGCGGTGGAGGATATCGGGCTCGCCGACCCGCAGGCGCTCGTCGTCGCCAATGCGGCCAAGGACGCCTACGATTTTCTTGGCAGCCCCGAGGGCGAGCTCGCGCTGGCCAATGCGGTTCTCTATGTCGCAACCGCGCCGAAATCCAACGCCGCCTATACCGCCTGGAAGAAAGCGATGGCGCTGGCGAAGGAGCGCGGCAGTGTCATGCCGCCGAAGACCATCCTCAACGCGCCGACCAAGCTGATGAAATCCGAAGGCTATGGCGGTGGCTATCGCTATGACCACGATGAGCCTGACGCCTTTTCCGGCCAGGATTACTGGCCCGAGGCGATCGGCCGCCAATCCCTTTACGACCCGGTCGAACGCGGGTTCGAGCGCGAGATCAGGAAGCGCATGGAATGGTGGGCCAAGCTGCGCAAGGAGCGTGGCTGAGCCTGCTGCGTCGTTTGTGACGGCTGTAGCCGGCGGCTAGAATGAGCACGCTTTCAGGTCAGCGACCGAGTCGGCAGGGTGAACACATGACGGCTCCGGTTCCCAGGCTCTATCATGCGGCGCCCTCCTATTACTCGATGATCGCCCGGTTGGCACTGATCGAGGCGGGAGTGCCCTTCGAGCCGGTCAGGCTCGACATCCACCGCAGGAAGCAGCAGCTCGACCCGGACTATGTCCGCATCAATCCCGACATGACCGTGCCGGCCCTGGCCTGGCCTGGCCGGATCCTGGCCGACAGCCGCCTGATTCTGGCGGAGGCCTTTGCCAGCCTGCCCGCGAGTGCGGAGAGTGAAGCCTGGGTCGACAAGCACTACGCGTTCCCCATCGAGGAGCTGACGATGGGCCGCCTGATGGCGACCAATCCGCTGGCCCGGCGCTTCTTCCCACGCACTCTGGTGTCGATCCATGCCCGCCTGCTGACGCTGGCCGAGGCCCATCCCGATCTGGCGGAGCGTTACCGCCATCGGGCCGAGCGCTTCGCCGAACGCATCGAGACCTTCGATCCATCGGCGGTGGTGGGTCTGTTTGCGCACCGTCTGGCCGAGGCCGAGAGCCTCCTCGATCAGCTTGACGCTGCGTTGGCCGACGGCAGGTCTTTCCTTGACGGCCAAGCCTATGGTCCTGCGGATGTGGTCTGGACAGTT
The DNA here is from genome assembly GCF_005160265.1 of Phreatobacter aquaticus. Lineage (NCBI taxonomy): Bacteria > Pseudomonadati > Pseudomonadota > Alphaproteobacteria > Hyphomicrobiales > Phreatobacteraceae > Phreatobacter > Phreatobacter aquaticus. Next base: position 3,390,889 of record NZ_CP039865.1, read on the forward strand.
TTCCTCGCCCGCATGCGGTTCGTTGGCCGGGCAGAGGCTGTCACGCGGCGTCCCTCGCTTGCGCGTTACGAGGCGGCGATGTCCGCTCGGCCGAGCCATCACGCCGCTGACCTGTGGACGAAGCTTCATCCGCTTCGCATGTTGAGGCAGTTGTTCGGCTGAGCCCTGGCCGCAATGGTTGGCCTGTGCTCGTCACGTCCCTACTTGAAGGCTCGGACAAGACGTCATGACCAAGGCACTTCTCGTCTTCCTCGGCTCCGGCATTGGCGGCACGCTGCGCTATGGCGTCAACATCTGGGCACCGAAGGTGTTCGGCCTGTATCTTCCGGCGTCCACCTTCATCGTCAATGTCGTGGGCGGGTTTCTCATGGGCGTGATTGTCGGCTGGCTCGCCTTCAAGGCCCATGTGCCGTGGTCGCAGGACGTCCGCTTGTTCCTCACCACCGGCATTCTCGGCGGCTTCACCACGTTCTCGGCCTTTTCTTTGGATAGCGTCTTGCTCATTGAGCGGGGTGACTATGCAACCGCAGGGCTCTATGTGGTGGCCTCTGTGGTTCTGTCGATCGCGGCGCTCGCGCTCGGCCTCGCCCTGATGAGGAGTTTGTCATGAAGGGCAAGGGCGGAAGGCCTCCCGGTTCCGGTCGTTCGGGCCCGTCGGGCAAGAGCGGATTGCGGTCCGGGCCCCCAAGGTCCGGCGCGTCACGGTCAGGCGCGCCGCGCAACGGCGGGCCGGCCAAGCGCGGTCCGGCCGGCGCCAAGGGCGAGCCACGGTTCCGCCGCGATGAGGATCGTCCGGCTCCGCGTTTCCGTCGGGATGACGACAGGCCAGCGCCGCGCTTTCGCCGCGACGATGATCGCCCGGCCTCGCGCTCCCGCGAGGAGGAGGTTCGCCTGCCGCCGCGCACCAGGGGCGCCCGGCCGACGGAAGCCGAACTGCGCAGCTTTGATGGCTCGCCGCGCCGCTCCCGCGATTCCGAATGGGATGTGCGCGAGCCCGAGTGGTCGCCCGAGCAGGACCTGGACATCAGCGCGCTCGAAGAGCCGCGCGAGCCCCGGGAACCACGCGAGCCGAGACCGCCGCGCGAACCGCGCCGTCGTGACGACGACCGTTCGCGCTCTGCCCGTCCAGCCAGCCGCGGCCGGGAAGACGCAGCCGAGCCGCGGCGCCCCGCTGCTCCGACCGGCCCGACCAAGGCCGAGCTGAAGGCTGCTGCGACCGAGACGCTGCAGACCGGCGTCCAGACGCTCACCGTCACCGATGACGAGGACGACATGCGCGTCGACCGCTTCCTCGCGGCGCGTTTTCCCCAGCTCTCGTTCAGCTACATCCAGCGCATCGTCCGCAAGGGCGAATTGCGCGTTAACGGCAAGCGGGTCGAGACCAAGGACCGGCTCGAACCCGGCCAGGCCGTGCGCGTGCCGCCGCTCAAGATCGAGGCCCAGCGCCCGATGAGCGCCAAGGTCGGCGAGGACGTAAAGGGCTTTCTGGCCTCCATCACGCTTTACGAGGACCAGGACGTGCTTGTGCTCTGCAAGCCGGCGGGATTGTCGGTGCAGGGTGGATCCGGCACCAAGAAGCATCTGGACGGCATGCTGGCCGTGCTGACCGACGAGGAGGGCCAGCGGCCGCGTCTCGTCCACCGGCTCGACAAGGACACGTCTGGCTGCATCCTGATTGCCAAGAACCGCTTCACCGCAGCAGCGCTCGCCAAGACCTTCCGCACGCGTTCGGCGCGCAAGATCTACTGGGCTGTCGTCGCCGGCGTTCCGAAGCCCCGGCAGGGGCGCGTTTCCACCTTCCTCGCCAAGGAAGAGCGCGAGGACGAGAGCTTCATGCGCATCGCCAAGCATGGCGAGAAGGGCGCAAGCCATGCGGTGAGCTATTATGCCGTCATCGAGACCATGGCGCAGAAGCTCGCCTGGCTGTCGTTCAAGCCGGTGACCGGCCGAACCCATCAACTGCGCGTCCACGCAGCCGAGATCGGTCACCCGATTCTCGGGGATCCCAAATATTTCCAGATCGAGAACTGGGAAATTCCTGGCGGCCTGCAGGACAAGCTGCACCTGCACGCCCGCCGCCTCGTCGTGCCGCACCCCCGCGGAAAGGGCACGATCGATGTGTCGGCTCCGCTGCCGCCCCATATGGAACAGACTTTCAATCTGATGGGCTGGGACGTGACGCGCTACGATCCGATCGTCGAGGCGCCCGAGGAATAAGACGACGGGCGGGCGAGGGGGCCTCACCATGACGATGAATGCCGCGATCTACCTGACCGCCGCCATTCTCGGCGTGATTGTCTGGCTGATCATCGTGGTCACTCGCCGGGTCATTCGCACCGTGCCCGGCGGCGGCCGTGACGCCAAGGCCATGGCCGAGCTGGTTGCCGAGCTTAAGCGGGGCAACGACCTAAGCGAGCGGCGGATCGCCGAACTCGCCGTGCGGGTCGAGGCGCTCGAGAAGCGCCTCGGCTGAACTGAACGCTCGGTTCACCCGCCATTCAACGGCAACACGCGAAGCATCTTCTCCCGTTCGCGTCATCCAGAGAGGAGATATTCCATGAAGCGTCTGATCCAGGCTTTCGCCATCACCGTGCTGGCCGCCGTGCCGGCCCTCGCTCAGCCGATGCCCGGCGCGCCCATGACCGATGGCCAGGCCGCCCGCATGCAGTGCCGCCAGGAGGCCGCGTCGCGCGGCATCGTTGGCCCCGAGCGCCGGCTTGCCGTCCGCCAGTGCATGCAGACCCGTTTTCCTCAACTGGCCGGCAATCCCGAGCTGCGCGCCGAGCGGCAGAACTGCCGCCAGGATGCGCGTGCCCGTGGCGCCCGTGGACCGGAAGTGCGCGCAGCTGTTCTCGACTGCCTCCAGGCCCGCCGGCCTGATCTCGCCCGCATCGTCCAGTGCCGCCAGACGGTCCGGGCCCAGGGCCTGATGCCGCGCACGCCGGAGTTCCGCCAGGCCATCCAGGCTTGCCGCCGGGGAGCCTGATGACGCTCCAGCTTGACAGCAGGATGCCAGTGGTTGAAGCGCTCCGGGCACCCCCCCGGAGCGTTTTGACGTGAAGCTCGTGATCTTCGACTGCGACGGCACGCTGGTCGACAGCCAGCACATCATCGTCGCGGCCATGAACAAGGCCTTTGAAGGCCTCAATCGCGAACCCCCGCCGCGTACGGCGACGCTCGGCATTGTCGGCCTGTCGCTGACCGAAGCGCTGGAGGCCCTGACCGCGCCGGACGATCCCGATGTGCCGGTGCTTGTCGAGGGGTACAAGAACGCGTTTCACGACTTGCGCGCCGGCGGCCTGGTGACCGAGCCGCTCTATGACGGCGCCCGCGAGGTGGTTGAGGCACTGGCGGCGAGCGGCGACGTCATCCTTGGCATCGCAACTGGCAAGTCACAGCGCGGTGTTCGGCTGGTGCTCGGCCATCACGGAATCTACGACCATTTCTCGACCATTCAGACCGCGGACGATGCCCCCTCCAAGCCGCATCCCGGCATGATCGAGCAGGCGATGGCGGCAGTGGGCATCGGGTCGGCCGACACGGTGATGATTGGCGATACGACCTTCGACATGCAGATGGCAGAGGCTGCCGGCGTCGCCGCGATCGGTGTCGCCTGGGGTTATCATCCCGTCGAGGCCCTGCACGCCACGCGCGCCCGCATTGTGCTCGACCAGTTCGCGCAATTGCCTGCGACCCTCGACCACCTGTGGCGCTGATCCGGCCTGGATGCTAAGGCCAGCGCCATGAGCAAATCTGTGTTCGACGACTGGTTCGCCAAGGGCCTGGACCCCGCAGGCTACGATCCCGTGGCAGCCGCCAGTCTCGCCATGAAGCCGCAATTGCCCAAGCGGTTCTACGAGGTGGCGAGCTATGCCGAGACCGATGGCGCCTTCGCGCTGACGCTGGATGGCCGCAAGGCCAAGACGCCCGGCCGCAAGCTCGTCGCCATGCCGTCTGCGGCGCTGGCCGAGGCAGTTGCCGCTGAATGGCAGGCCCAGGTCACTCATATCAACCCGGCCACCATGCCGCTCACCCGCATTGTCAATGCGATCATCGAGGGCGTGACCGAGGTGCCGGAAGCGGTTGCCGAGGAGATCGTCAAATATGCTGGGTCCGATCTGCTCTGCTACCGCGCCGACCGCCCGCAGAGCCTGGTCGAGCGGCAGGCCGCAGCCTGGGATCCGGTCCTGACATTCCTGCGCGAAACTATCGGCGCGCGCTTCTTCCTGTCCGAGGGCATCGTCTTTGTCGAACAGCCGGAACCCTCGATCGCTGCGGTCCGGGCCGCGCTTCCGCGAGACGCGTGGCGCATCGGCGCGATGAGCGTCATCACCACGCTGACCGGCTCCGCCCTGCTGGCGATCGCCGTCCAGCGCGGTTTCATGTCAGCAGATGCCGCTTTCGATGCGGCCCATGTCGACGACGATTTCCAGCGCGACACCTGGGGGCACGACGATGAGGCTGCCGCACGTCGTGCCGTCCGCCACGCCGAAATGACGGCTGCGGCAAAGGTCCTGTCGTCCTTGTGACATGGGTTGGAAACTCGCAGGCCTCATCTCGCCTTGATCGGCAGCTAAGAGCGGCCTGAGGGAGACCTTGCGATGAAGGTGACGCTCGATCTGGCACGTTTGGTCGAGGATGGCCGGCTGACACCCGAGGAGGCGGCACGCCTCAAGGGGCTCGCTGCCGAAAGCACAGGCTCGCTCGCCATCAACATTCTGGTCGGCTTTGGCGTGGTCGCCGTGGCCTGCGGCATTCTCGGCCTGTTCCCGGTGCCAAGCGTTGCCAGCGTCATCGGCAGCATGGTTGGCATGGTCGGCCTTGGCATGATCCTGACAGGGCAGCGGAACTGGGCCGTCTTCGCCAATATCTGCCTGTTGTCGGGCGCCCTGATCCTTGCCGGCGGCATCATTGCGCTGACCAAGGGTTCACCTTTGACATTCTTCGGCATCACGCTGCTGTTTTCCGCGACAGCGATCCTGGCGCGTAGCGGATTGCTGATGGCGCTTGCGGTCATCGCCTTGTCCGCCGCTCTTGGCGCGTCGACCACCTATTGGCACGCCACCTATTCGCTGGGCATCCAGCAGCCGTTCCTGACCGTCCTGCTGTTTTCGGCCCTGGCTCTGGGGCTCTATCACCTGTCGAAGCGCCTGAAAGCGGATATGGAGCGTCTGGCGATCATTGCGGCGCGAACGGCCCTGCTGCTGATCAATTTCGGCTTTTGGATCGGCTCGCTCTGGGGCGACCGCCTGCGCTTCCTTGGGCCGGATGCCGGCTTCGGCATTCCGGCCTGGATTTTCTCCATCCTCTGGGTCGTCGCCATCGTCGGCGCCGGAAGCTGGGCCGCGCGCGCCAATCGGCCGTGGGTGCTCAATCTCGCCGCTGTCTTCGGCGCGATCCATTTCTATACCCAATGGTTCGAGAAACTCGGCGCGACACCGCTCAGCGTCCTCGTCGCGGGCGTGGCCACGCTCGGTGCGGCTATCGCGCTGTGGAAGTACAATCAGGGCAAGACTATTCCGGCGTGAAACCGGCTGTCCTAGCGGCCAAGCAGAGCTCCAAGGAGACCGATCGCGACGGCAATGCCGGCGAAGATGGGGCCTGCGCCCGAACGGAACAGGTGGATGATGGCCGCCGAGCCAAGGCACATGCCGAGTGCGATGCCCGCAATGATCAGGGAATGAAAGCTGCTGGCGCGCTGAGCAAGCGACAACAGATAGGTACCCGTGAACAGGAATGGGGCAAGGATCAGCAGTGCGCGGACCACGCGCCAGTTGATCTCGGGATCGTCCCATTTCTCGTGCATGGCTCATGACAACACTGCCTTGCCATCCTGTCGAGAGCTTGCCGAGGCATCGGCGGGCACCGATTGCCGTGTGCCGGCTATCCCCCTTCAGTCTCATTGGTTGGCGCGCAACTTGCGTGCTAACGAAACGGCCTGTGGTCTTGAGGGGCGGGGAGCGATCCCTGGCAATGGCATGAAGGACGTCCTGGACAAGCTCGAAGAGCGCCGTGGCGAGGCCCGTCTCGGCGGCGGCCAGCGTCGGATCGATGCCCAGCATGCGCGCGGCAAGCTGACCGCGCGCGAGCGCATCGAATTGCTGCTCGATCGCGGCTCCTTCGAAGAGTTCGACATGTTCGTCCAGCACCGCTGTGCCGATTTCGGCATGGAGAGCCAGCACATTCCCGGCGACGGCGTGGTCACCGGCTGGGGCACGGTCAACGGCCGCACGGTTTTCGTCTTCTCCAAGGACTTCACCGTGTTCGGTGGATCGCTGTCTGGCGCCCATGCCGCCAAGATCACCAAGATCCAGGACATGGCCCTGAAGGCCCGCGCGCCGATCATCGGCCTGTTTGACGCCGGTGGTGCGCGAATCCAGGAAGGTGTTGATGCGCTAGGCGGTTACGGCGAAGTCTTCAAGCGCAATGTTACCGCTTCTGGCGTCATTCCGCAGATTTCGCTGATCATGGGCCCCTGCGCCGGCGGCGACGTCTACTCGCCCGCCATGACCGATTTCATCTTCATGGTGAAAGACACGAGCTACATGTTCGTGACCGGTCCGGACGTGGTCAAGACCGTCACCAACGAGGTCGTGACCTCGGAGGAACTGGGAGGAGCATCCGTTCACGCGGTGAAGTCGTCGGTCGCCGACGGCGCCTATGAGAACGACCTCGAGGCGCTCCTGCAGATGCGCCGTCTGATCGACTTCCTGCCGGCGAACAACCTCGACGGTGTGCCGGAACTGCCGAGTTTCGACACGCTCGATCGCATCGACATGTCGCTCGACACGCTGGTGCCGGACAATCCGAACAAGCCCTATGACATCAAGGAACTGATCCTCAAGACGGTCGACGAGGGCGACTTCTTCGAGATCCAGGCGAAATTCGCCGGCAATATCGTCACCGGCTTTGCCCGTATCGAGGGCCGCTCGGTCGGCATCGTTGCCAATCAGCCCATGGTGCTGGCAGGCGTGCTGGACTCCGATGCCAGCCGTAAGGCCGCCCGTTTCGTCCGCTTCTGCGACGCCTTCTCGATCCCGATCGTCACCTTCGTCGACGTGCCGGGCTTCCTGCCCGGAACCGCGCAGGAATATGGCGGCCTGATCAAGCACGGCGCCAAGCTCCTGTTCGCCTATTCCCAGTGCACCGTGCCGCTGGTGACCATCATCACCCGCAAGGCCTTTGGCGGCGCCTATGACGTTATGGCGTCGAAGCATATTGGCGGCGACATCAACTATGCCTGGCCCTCGGCGCAGATCGCGGTCATGGGCGCCAAGGGTGCGGTCGAGATCATCTTCCGTGCCGATATCGGCGATGCCGACAAGATCGCGGCGCGCACCAAGGAATATGAGGAGCGCTTCCTGTCGCCGTTTGTTGCGGCCGAGCGCGGCTATATCGACGAGGTCATCATGCCGCACTCCACCCGGCGCCGGGTGGCTCGGGCGCTTGGGTTGCTCCGCCACAAGGCCAGCGAGACACCCTGGAAGAAGCACGACAATATTCCGCTGTGAAATAGCGGCGCCTCGACAGTTCTGCCGCAAGCATCAGCCGTGCGATTGGCGCGCTTGCGCCTGATCCTCGTCAAAGACACCGTCGTTCCGGGCCGTCACTGTTGTGCGGTTCAATCCGGAACGGAGGTTCCCCCATGTCCATCAAGACAATCTATCTCGCTTTGATCGCTGGCGATGGCGCGCGCCCACAGGGTGCGATCGACTACGCGCTGTCGCTTGCCGCCGAAAACAGCGCCCATCTGTCGATTGTCGTCGGCGCGATCAAGGTGCCCGTCGTGGTCTATTCCGGCGTGGCCGAGGTCCAGGCCATCGTCACGGACGAGAACAACAACCGCTCACGCGAGGGCGAGGCCCTGGCCGCCGGCATCGCCAAGGGCGCCGAGATGAACGGCGTTTCGTGTTCGGTGCAGGTCCTGACCGATTCGATTGATCCCCTGTTCACCCGCATCGCCCAGCGCGCCCGCCTGCACGATCTCGCGATCTGCGGCCGGCCGCGGGCCGAGGATGTCTGGTCGACCGAACTTGCCGAAACACTGCTCCTGTCCAGCGGTCGACCGGTCATCGTTGTGCCGGATGGCTTTGCCGCCGACCGCGCCTCGCGCACCATTGTCGCCGCATGGGATGGAACGGCGGTCGCCGCCCGCGCCGTGGGCGAGGCCATGCCGCTCATCGAGCGGGCAGGCGTGGTCGAAGTGGTCACCGTGCTCGGCGACAAGAGCGCCGTCGACATCGTGCCGGGCGCGGAGCTCGCACCCATGCTCGCCCATCACGGCGTCAAGGTCACTCTGGTGGACCTGCCGGCGAACCGCGATGTTGGCCAGGCGATCTCGAACCATGCGCAGCTGAGCCGGGCACAGATGATCGTCATGGGCGGCTATGCCCATTCCAGGCTTCGCCAGATGGTGCTGGGCGGCACGACGCGAACGCTGCTGCAGACGACGCCGATCCCGCTGTTCATGGCGCATTGAGCGCCCTGCGGAAGGCCCTCAGGTCTTCCGGCGCTTGCGGGTGAGAATTTCCGCCGAGACCTGGGCAATGCCCGGCGCCTCGGCGGCACTCAAGGCCTTGGCCTGTCGCTCGACAGTCTTCCAGACCCTCAGGATATTGCCAGAGGCGATCTTGCCGATCGCCGCATCCGACCAGCCACGCCGGACCAGTTCGGCGATCAGGTGGGGAAAACGTGACGTGTCATTGAGGTCCGGTGGGTTCGGACCACCATAGAAATCCGAGCCGATGCCGATATGGTCCGGCCCGGTCCGGTCGACGATATAGGCGATATGGTCGCAAAGCTCGCTGATCGAGCCACGAGGCCAGGGGCCTTCGGCACGCGCCTTCTCGGTGACCGCCGCATCGATGTCGATCCCGGGCATGGTCTTGCCGAAGCGCTGGAACGGGCTGACCCATTGGTGGCTCTTCCGCGAGATGAAATTCGGCACGAAGGTCGCCATGACCATGCCGCCATTGCCTTTGACCCGGGCGAGCACGTCGTCTGTGACATTGCGCGGGTGGTCGCAGAGCGAGAAGGCGTTGGAATGCGACCAGAGAAGCGGTGCTCTCGCCGCATCGATCGCCGCATGCTGCGCCTTGGGCGAGGCATGGGCGAGATCGACCATGATGCCAAGCCGATTGCACTCGGCAATGACGGCCCGTCCGAATCGGGTCATCCCGTCGTGGCGCGGCGCATCGGTCGCCGAATCGATCCAGTCCAGCGTCTCGTTGTGGCAGAGCGTCAGGATGCGGATGCCTGCGGCGTACCAGACCCGCAGCGGTGACAGCGACCCTTCGAGCCCGACGGCGCTCTCCACAGACAGAACCGAGGCGATCTTGCCGAGACGCTTCGCCTTCGCAACGTCGCTTGCCCGTCGCGCTGGATGGAACACGTCGGCATGGACGCTCTCGATGTCGAGACCGATGGCAATCTGCTCCAGCGTGAAGCGGGCAGGGCGCGGCACCGAGGTCGGGACGAAGGCGGCGAACACCTGGGCCGCCACCAGGCCGTCCCTCAGGCGGGGAATGTCGGTGTCGCTTTCCTGGTGCACGCGGTCGAGGCCATAGGCCTTCACATCGCCATTGGCCTCGTCGCGGCGAATGACGAAGGGCAAGTCGTTGTGGCCATCAAACAGCGGAAACCGCGCCAGAAGTTCGCGGGCCTTGGTCAGAGCCTTGTCGTCACGTGCCATGCTGGATGCCTGCCCGATTCCGCTGGAAGCCAGGCTGCAGGATGTCACGCCGTCAGGGATGCGACCATTGCGTTTTCGATCGTGACCACCCGGCCTCTTTCGATGGCAAGCGCGAGCTTGCCGTGCTTCAGCGCCAGAGCCTTCTCGCCGAACAGCTCGCGCCGCCAGCCCTTGAGGGCGCCGATATCGGCCTCGTCATCCTCGGCGATGCGGTCGAGGTCATCCGATGTCGCAACCACCTTGGCGGCTACGTGGTGTTTCTCGGCCACCATCTTGAGAAGCACCTTGAGCAGTTCGACCGTTGCGGACTGCGCCTGGCTCGGCGGCCGGTGCTTGTCGATCGCGGGAAGTGTCTTGGGGTCGAGCGCAAGGCCGCGAACCGCGGCCTCCACCACAGAGATGCCGTCGCGCGAGCGCTCCCAGCCCTTCGGGATCGAGCGCATGGCGCCCAGCGCCTCGACGGTCTTCGGCCCGGTCATCGCGATGTCGATGAGGCTGTCGTCCTTGAGCACGCGCGAGCGCGGCACGTTGCGCATCTGCGCCTCGCGTTCGCGCCAGGCCGCGACTTCCATGAGGACAGCGAGTTCGCGCGGCTTGCGCACGCGGGTGCGGAACCGCTCCCACGCCCGCTCAGGCTCCTGCCGGTAGGTCTCGGGCGAGGTCAGCACGCGCATTTCCTCGGCGACCCAGTCGCTGCGGCCGCGCTTCTCGAGTTCGCCGGTCAGTTTCAGATAGACATCGCGCAGATGGGTGACATCGGCGATCGCATAGATGATCTGCGCCTCGCTTAAGGGCCGCTTCGACCAGTCGGTGAAGCGGCTCGTCTTGTCGAGCTGCGTGCCGTTGGTGCGTTGGACCAGCTGGTCGTAGGAGATCGAATCGCCATAGCCGAGCACCATCGCGGCCACCTGACTGTCGAACAGCGGGGCCGGAATGCGCTTCGACAGGTGCCAGATGATCTCCACGTCCTGGCGCGCGGCATGGAACACCTTGACGATCCCGGGATCGACCATCAGGTCGAAAAATGGCGCAAGATCCATGTCGGGCGCCAGCGCATCAATCGCCACGGCCTCGTCGGGGCTGGCGAGCTGGATGACGCAGAGCTTCGGCCAGAACGTTGTTTCGCGCAGGAACTCGGTATCGACCGTCACGAACGGGTGCTTGGCAAGTCGCGCGCAGATGGCCGCGAGTTCAGACGAGGAGGTGATCAGCATCATCGCCTACATACAGGAGTCGCACAGGCTTTGCGAAGCATCTCAAGAGACAGAGAGCTGCGCTTCGATGAGGGAGATGATGCGCGTGTCTGTCGGGCGTACGCGGGCAGGGAAAGCGCCGACGATCCGGCCCGAACGGCCGATCAGGAACTTGTGGAAATTCCAGGTGGGGATATCGGCCGGGCGTTCGGATGCCGCCCAGCGATAGAACGGATGGGCGTTGGCGCCCCGTACGACCTGCTTGGCGGCCAGCGGGAAGGTCACGCCGAAGGTTCCCTGGCAAAATTCGACGATCTCCTTGTTGGAGCCGCGCTCCTGGGCGAAGTCGTCGGAGGGTATGCCGATCACCACCAGGCCGCGTGACCCAAAGCGCTCGTGAAGCGCCTGAAGGTCGGCATATTGCGGTGTGAACCCGCAGGACGACGCGGTGTTGACGACGAGCAGCACCTTGCCGGCGTGGTCGGCGAGGTTGAGCTTGCCACCCTCGATGCCATCGAATGCGAAGCGGAACGCTGCTCCCGGCAGCATTGTCGCGTTCTGGGCCAGGGCCGTGGCGGGCATGAATCCGCCAAGACCTGCGAGCAGCTTGCGTCGGTCGATTGCCATGACACTCCTCCGCGAACCTGTCCAATATACGCCATTGCGGCTGACTTGGATGCACGATCTGCAGCAACCGGGACCTGCTGTGAGGGGACTTCTTGTCTCCGGGGCCGTGTCGAGGCCCATGTCCGCTCCTGGCCGGCCGGCCGTCACCCTAGCGTCACACTTGCCGCCGAGAGATCAGTGCACTCGCAGCCAGGGACCGGTCATGGATTATTTTCGGCGCTTCACCTTCCTCTTCGCCACGCCCTCCTTCGAGGCCGAGGATCTCGAAGGCATCCGGTTCAACCAGATCGTCAGCGAGATCGAGCGCTCGGGCTTCGAGGTGGTCAAGGCGCGCAAGCTGGAAGATGCCGAGATAGCCGTTCAGACCGATGCGGCCATCGGCTGCATGGTGGTCGACTGGGGCAAGAAGGGCCTGGAGGGCAAGACGGCCTCGCTGATCAACCTGATGCGCCGCCGAGGCCTCGACTTCCCGATCATCCTGCTGATCCGGCGCAAGCGCTTCGAGGATCTGCCGGTCGAGGTCCTCGATTTCATCGACGGCTATGTCTTCCTGTCCGAGGAGACGCCGGCCTTCATCGCCAAGAATCTGATCAGCCGGCTCAAGCAATATGCCGAGACCTTGAAGACCCCGTTCTTCGGCGCCCTTGTCGATTATGCGGAGGAGGGCAACCAGCTCTGGACCTGCCCCGGGCACAATGGCGGCGTGTTCTACAGCCGCAGCCCGATCGGCCGGGTGTTCATGGAACATCTCGGCGAGGCGGTGTTTCGCGACGATCTCGACAATTCCGTGCTCGATCTCGGCGACCTCCTGACCCATGAGGGGCCAGCCCTGCAGGCGCAGATGGAAGCCGCCAAGATCTTCGGCGCCGAGAAGACCTATTTCGTGCTGAATGGCACGTCGAGCTCGAACAAGGTGGTGCTGGGCGCGCTTGTCACCGACGGCGACCTTGTCCTGTTCGACCGCAACAACCACAAGGCCGCCCTTCATGGCGCGCTGATGATCTCCGGCGGCATCCCCGTCTATGTCCCGACCACCCGCAATGCCTGGGGCCTCATCGGTCCGATGGATCATGCGGCCTTTGACGAGACGGCCTTGCGCGAGCGCATCCGCACCAATCCGCTCGTCAAGGATACTGAGGCCTGGCGTCGCCCCCGGCCGTTCCGCGTCGCGGTGATCGAGCAATGCACTTATGACGGCACGATCCACAATGCCGAGATGATCCTGAAGCAGATCGGGCACCTCTGCGACTACATCCTGTTCGACGAGGCCTGGGCCGGCTTCATGAAGTTCCACCCGCTCTATGCCGGCCGCTTCGCCATGGGCCTGACCGAGCTCGGGGCCGATGCGCCGGGCATCATCGCCACGCAGTCGAGCCACAAGCAGCTCGCGAGCTTCTCGCAATCCTCGCAGATCCACGTGAAGGACCGGCACATTCGCGGCCAGAAGCGGCGCGTCGAGCACAGGCGCTTCAACGAGAGCTTCATGCAGCACGCCTCGACATCGCCGTTCTACCCGCTCTTCGCCTCCCTCGATGTCGGCGCGCAGATGATGAAGGGGCGTTCGGGCGAAGTGCTCTGGGACGATACGATCCGGCTCGGCATCGAGCTGCGCAAGAAGATCCGCGCGGTGCGCCGCGAATTCGAGGAAAAGGAGCTGAGGCCGGAACGCCGATGGTTCTTCGAGCCCTTCGTGCCGGATCGGGTGCGCATTCCCGATGTCTCGCGCGATGGTGCGGTCCATGACGTTGCCTGGGAAACGGTGAGCACGGACCTGCTGGCCACTGACCCGTCCTATTGGCAATTGGCGCCTGGCGCTGCCTGGCACGGCTATACTGGCATGGCCGATGGCTATGCCATGACCGATCCGAACAAGCTGACGCTGCTGACGCCGGGCTTCGACCGGGCGCTCGGCACTTATACCGAACACGGCATTCCGGCCCCGATCGTGGCCCAATATCTGCGTGAGAACCGGATCGTCCCGGAGAAGAACGATCTCAACTCCCTGCTGTTCCTGCTGACCCCCGGCGTCGAGGCCTCCAAGGCCGGAACGCTGGTCAGCGGCCTCGTCGCGTTCAAGAGACTGCATGACGACAATGCCCTGCTGGAGGAAGCCATCCCGGAATTCTTCCGGCGGCGGCCTCAGCGCTATGCCGGTGTGCGGCTGCGCGACCTGTGCGGCGACATGCACCGCTTCTTCCGTGACGCCGATGTGAGCGGGCTGCAGAAGCGCCAGTTCCTGGCCGACCACCTGCCGGAGGTCGCCATGTCGCCTCATGACGCGGCGCGCAGCCTTGTGCGCAACGATGTCGACTTCCTGCCGATCGATGCCATTGCCGGCCGGGTCGCCACCACACCCTTCGTGGTCTACCCGCCGGGCATCGCCACGATCGTGCCGGGCGAGCGCCTGACGGCGCGGGCACAGCCGATGATTGATTACCTCAGGATGTTCGAGACCTGTTTCAACACATTCCCGGGCTTCGAGGTCGAGATCCAGGGTGTCTATCGCCAGGTGGAGCCTTCGGGTCGCATCCGGCTCTACACCTATGTGATCGCTGAGTAATGGCCATCGAACAGGTTGCCGGCACCATGCAGAAAGAGCCCACCATCAGCATCCGCCCGACCCGCGACACCGACGTCGAGGCGATGCTGTCGATCTACCGCCACCACATCCGCCGCGGCGTCGAAGACGATGTCGAGGATGCCGACACGCCCCAGCCGGACGATTTCGCCGACCGGCGCAAGAACCTGCGCAACCGCCGCTATCCCCACATCGTCGCGACAATCGACGGCCAGGTCGTGGGCTATGCCTATGTCGTGCTGTTCCGGAAGCGCCCGGCCTATCGCTACACCGTGAAGCACTCGATCTATGTGCATCACGCCCATCTCGGCCAGGGCGTGGGGCGTCAATTGCTCAAGGAACTGATCGATTCCTGTGCTGCCGCCGGCTTCCGTCAGATGATCGGCTATATCGATGGCGACAATGCCGCCTCGCTTGGGTTGCACGCGAAGTTCGGCTTCGAGCGCGTCGGCCACCTTCCGGGAGTAGCCTATCGCTATGGCCGCTGGTCCGACAGCGTCATGGTGCAGCGCTCGCTGGGGGCGGGTATCACCGCCCCACCGCCGCCAATGCCTTTGTCGCGCCGGTAAGGCGCCTGAAGCTTAGCCCTTGGCCTTGGCTTCCGCCGCCTCATCCGCCAGGAACTTCTCCAGCCAGTGGATGTCGTAGCGGCCGGCGGCGATTTCGGGATTGCGCACGAGATCGCGGAACAGCGGCAGGGTGGTCTCGATGCCGTCGACCACGAACTCGTCGAGAGCCCGCTTCAGCCGTGCCAGGCATTCCGGCCGGTTGCGGCCATGCACGATGAGCTTGCCCACGAGGGAATCGTAGTGCGGCGGGATCGTGTAGCCCTGGTAGGCATGGCTGTCGACGCGCACGCCCAAGCCGCCGGGCACGTGGAACAGGTTGAGCTTGCCGGGCGAGGGCCGGAAGGTCTTCGGGTTCTCGGCATTGACCCGGCACTCGATCGCATGGCCCTGGATGACGATGTCGTCCTGGGTCACCGACAGCTTCTGGCCCGATGCGATCTTGATCTGCTCGTTCACCAGGTCGATGCCGGTGATCATCTCGGTCACCGGATGCTCCACCTGGATACGGGTGTTCATCTCGATGAAATAGAACTCGCCGTCCTCGTAGAGGAACTCGATCGTGCCCGCACCGATATAGCCGAGATCGGCCATGGCCTTGGCGCAGACGCCGCCGATGCGGGCGCGCTGTTCCTCGGTGATGATGGGCGAGGGGCCTTCCTCCCAGACCTTCTGGTGACGGCGCTGCAGCGAGCAGTCGCGCTCGCCGAGATGGATGGCATTGCCCTGGCCGTCGCCGAGAATCTGGATCTCAATATGGCGGGGATGGCCGAGATATTTCTCGATATAGACGGCGTCGTCGCCGAAGGCGGCCTTGGCCTCGGTCTTGGCGGTCTGCAGCGCGACGTCGAGTTCGTCCGCCGTGCGCGCGACCTTCATGCCACGGCCACCGCCGCCGGCTGCCGCCTTGATGATCACCGGGAAGCCGATCTCCTTGGCGATCTTGCGGGCATCCTCGTCATTGTCGACGCCGCCCTCCGAGCCCGGAACGGTCGGAATGCCCAAGCGCTTGGCCGTGCGCTTGGCCTCGATCTTGTCGCCCATCACCCGGATATGCTCGGCCTTGGGGCCGATGAAGGTGATGCCGTGGCTCTCCAGGATCTCGGCGAAGCGAGCATTCTCGGAGAGAAACCCATAGCCCGGATGGACCGCGTCGGCGCCGGTGATCTCGCAGGCGGCGAGCAGCTGCGGCACGTTGAGATAGCTGTCGCGGGCAGCCGGCGGGCCGATGCAGACGCTCTCGTCAGCGAGCTTCACATGCATGGCCTCGGCATCGGCGGTCGAGTGGACCGCAACCGTCGCGATGTCGAGCTCCTTGCAGGCCCGCAGCACGCGCAGCGCGATTTCACCCCGATTGGCGATCAGCACCTTGTGGAACATCGGGCGGGTGCTCATTCGATGATCAGCAGCGGTTCGCCATATTCCACCGGTCGCCCGTCCTCGAACAGGATGCGGGTGATGGTGCCGGCGCGCGGCGCAACGATGTCGTTGAAGGTCTTCATCGCCTCGATGAGGCAGAGCCGATCGCCCTCCTTCACCTGCATGCCGAGCTCGATCAGCGGGCGGGCATCGGGCGAGGGGCGGCGATAGGCGGTGCCGACCATCGGCGAGGTCACAACGCCGGGATGCTTGCGCGGGTCGTCGACCGCGGCGGCGGGCACTGCGGCGGCAACCGGTGCGGCAGCGGCCGCAACAGGGGCGGGGGCTGCGGCAGGTGCCTGGACCACGGCCTGCACGGTCACCTGCCGGGCAACCCGGATCTTCAGGTTGTCATGGGCGATCTCGATCTCGGTCAGATCGGTATCGGTCAGCACCTGCGCGAGTTCGCGGATCAGTGCGGGATCGATGGGGGATTTGCCTTTGAGCATTTTGCCCTCTTTGACCTTCGGCGAATGTTGCATCACGCCTTGGGAGCCGACGCGGCGAGCGCGGCAATGGCGAGCGCGTAACCCTGGGGACCAAGCCCGACGATCACACCGCGCGCGATGGGAGACAGAAAGGAGTGGTGACGGAACGCCTCGCGGGCATGCACATTGGTGATGTGCACCTCGATCAGCGACACGCCGGTGCCGCGCACCGCATCCGCGATGGCGAGCGACGTGTGGGTATAGGCGCCGGCATTGAGCACCACGCCGGCGAGCTTGCCGGCTTTTTGAAGCTTGCCGGCCTCATGGATCCAGTCGACCAGCACGCCTTCGTGGTTCGACTGGCGGCAATCCGCCGTCAGGCCGAATTTCGCAGCCTCGGCCACGCAGAGCGCGTCGACATCGGCCAGCGTCGTCGATCCGTAGATCGCCGGTTCGCGAGTCCCGAGAAGATTGAGATTGGGTCCGTTGAGAACGAAGATGGTGCTCATGCGCCCGTTGGTCGCTTGCCGCTGAGCCGCACCGGGCGCACTGGCGCCAAGGCGGACTCATGCCAAAACCCGGCGATCAAGGGCCGCCAAGGCGCGCCCTTATAGGCTCGACCGCGCCGGATGGGAAGCCGGTAGCGTCGCAAGCCGGATATGGCCGCGCCGCTGCCGTGGATAAGTCGTCAGACGGCCGCCGGTCTGGCCAGCGCCGCGCCGGGCCAGAGCTTGGCAGATGCGCGGACATATTGCTTCGGACGGGGGAGGTCGGCACCGAGCACGTCGGCCGCGTGCCAGCCCCAGCGCGGATTGTCGAGAAAGCCGCGTCCCAGCGCGACCATGTCGGCGGCGGCGGACGCGATGATCTCCTCGGCATGGCGCGGATCGGCGATGAGCCCGACGGCGCGGGTCGCAATCCCGGTGCCGTCCTTCACGGCCTTGGCGAAGGGCACCTGGTAGCCGGGCGAGACCTTGACGCGGGCCTTCGGCGATCCGCCGCCGGACGAGACGCAGATGAAGTCGAGACCGGCCTCCTTGAGCGCGGCGGAGAGGGCAACAGCGTCTTCCACCTGCAAGCCGTCATCGGCCCAGTCCTGGCCGGTGATGCGGGCGCCGAGCGCCACATCGGCCGGCAACGCGGCCCTGACCGCGCGGGCGATCTCCAATGGCCAGGCGAAACGGGCGTCGCGGCTGCCGCCATAGCGGTCGGTGCGATGGTTGGACAGCGGGCTCATCACATTGTGCAGGAGATAGCCATGCGCCATGTGGAGCTCGACCGCCTCGAAGCCGATGCGGGCCGCGCGCTTGGCGGCCTGAACGAAGGCTTCCAGGATGCGCGCCATGTCAGCCTCGTCCATTGCCTTCGGCATGTGCCAGCCGGCATCGAAGGGTTCGGCCGAGGCCGCAACCGTCGGCCAGGGGTCGGCACCGGGCGGCAGGGCGGCGCCACCTTCCCAGGGCCGCTGCGAAGACGCCTTGCGGCCGGCATGGCCGATCTGGATGCCGAAAGCGGTGCCGGGCAGGGCGACGGTGCGCGCCGCCGCGATCACCTTGGCCATGGCGGCCTCGTTGGCGTCGGAATAGAGGCCGACGCAGCCATGCGTGATCCGGCCGATGCGTTCGACGCCGGTCGCCTCGACGACGACCAGGCCGGCGCCCGACATGGCGAGGTTCATCAGGTGCTGCATGTGCCAATCGTTCATGCAGCCGTCATCGGCGGAATATTGGCACATCGGCGCGACGACGATGCGGTTCGGTAGTTCGACCGGGCCGATGTCGAAGGGGCTGAACAGGAGGCTCATCGGTCATCCATTGTCTGGCTGGAGCAGCCGGCGCTTGTCCGGCAGGGGCGTCAGGCGGTTTTGTCGCCCGGATGGTGTCCTTGGGGCAAGCCGGGCCGACGCATGGCGCATGTGTCCGGCGCAGACCACCCGACGCCGCAGATGGCTGGCGCGGGGCCGACATTCGGGCTAACCACCGATCCATGCTCCGGCAAGGCGCTCAGACAGGCTTTTGTTCTTCCCCGCGCCGGTGAGACAACCAGATCATTTCCCGGAAGCGCCATGACCGCCACGACACCCGACATGCAGGCCGCCGGCGATCGGCTCGCTCGCCGCAATGCCTTCGTTCTGGCGCTGGCAACTGCGCTGGCCGGCGCCAACACCACGGTGATGTTCGCAACCGGTGCCATTGTCGGAGCGGAACTGGCGCCCGTGCGGTCGCTTGCAACGCTCCCGATCTCGATCTTCGTCGTCGGCCTTGCCACCGCCAGCCTGCCGGTCGGCATGCTGATCCAGCGCGTTGGCCGCCGCGCTGCCTACCAGATCGCCACCATTGCCGGCGTGCTGACCGGCCTGTTCGGCTATCTCGGCGTCACGCTGTCCAGCTTTCCGATCTTCTGCGTCGCGACCTTCTGCGCCGGCTTCTATGCGTCCGCCGCGCAGAGCTACCGGTTTGCCGCGGCCGACACCGCCAGCGATGCCTTCCGCCCCAAGGCGATTTCCTGGGTGATGACCGGCGGCATCCTGGCCGGCGTCGTCGGCCCGCAGCTCGTCGTCTGGACCAAGGACGCCCTGCCGCCCATCCTGTTCGCCGGAACCTATATTGGACAGGCGGTGATCGCACTCATGGCCGGCGTCATCCTGTCGTTCATCGATATCCCGAAACCGAAGCCGGTCGTTGCCGGCTCGCATCGGCCGGTCTCCGCCTATTTCCGCGACCGCGCTTTCCTCACCGCTGTCACCTGTGGCGCGGCGACCTACATGCTGATGAATTTCGTCATGACCGCCGCTCCGCTCGCCATGATCGGCTGCAATCACTCCGTCGCCGACGCCGCCTACGGCATCCAGTGGCACGTCATCGCCATGTACGGCCCGAGCTTCTTCACCGGTAGCTTCATCGCGCGCTTCGGAGCGCCTCGCGTCGTCGCTGCGGGTCTGGCGCTGACCGCCCTGTCGGCCGCGGTCGCGCTGACCGGCATTACCGTCATGCATTTCTACGCAGCCCTCGTCTTGCTCGGGCTCGGCTGGAACTTCGGCTATATCGGCGCAAGCGCGATGGTGGCCGCGACGGCAGAGCCGCAAGAGCGCACGCGCGTGCAGTCGATCAACGATTTCTGCGTCTTCGGCGTCATGGCGATCGGGTCGTTCTCATCCGGCCAGGTGGTGACATCCTATGGCTGGGACATGGTCAACATCGTCGTCTTCCCGATCGTCGCCCTGGCAGCCGGGGCGCTTCTTCTGCGCCAGCTGACATCCAGCAGGGGACAAGCCGCCTGATATCGGCTTGAGCCTAAAGACCGATTGGCGGCTCCGTTGCTTAGCGGGCCGTATTTTGGCAAAAACACGACCGACTCGTGATCGAGCGCAACTCCGGGATTCCGGCGGTGGCCTCATCGGGCAATAACAAGCGGTCCGCAAAGGACCAGGCGGACGTCTCAATCAGGGGCGCCGGGCAAGAGGAACGTTGGGAATGAGCACTGCTCTGTGGGTAATTATCGGCTGTGGACTCCTGTCCATCGTCTACGGTGGCTGGGCCACCAAATGGCTTCTTGATCAGGATGCCGGTTCGGCGCGCATGCAGGAAATCTCCGGCGCCATCGCCGAGGGTGCGCAGGCCTATCTGAAGCGCCAGTACATCACGATCGGCATGGTCGGCGTGGTCATCCTGATCGCGCTCTACTTCCTTCTCGGCGGTGCAGTCGCCATCGGCTTCGTCATCGGCGCGGTTCTGTCGGGCGCTGCCGGCTTCATCGGCATGAACGTCTCGGTGCGCGCCAATGTCCGCACCGCCCAGGCGGCCTCCAAGTCGCTGGCCGCGGGCCTCGACGTCGCCTTCAAGGCGGGCGCGGTCACCGGTCTGCTTGTCGCCGGCCTCGCGCTGCTCGGCGTCGCTGTCTATTTCTGGTTCCTGACCGGTCCGATGGGCATGGGCCCGGCGAGCCGCACCGTGATCGACGCGCTCGTGGCGCTCGGCTTCGGCGCTTCGCTGATCTCGATCTTCGCCCGTCTCGGCGGCGGCATCTTCACCAAGGGCGCTGACGTCGGCGCCGATCTGGTCGGCAAGGTCGAAGCCGGCATTCCGGAAGATGACCCGCGCAACCCGGCGACCATTGCCGACAACGTGGGCGACAATGTCGGCGACTGCGCCGGCATGGCCGCCGACCTGTTCGAAACCTATGCCGTGACCGTGGTCGCAACCATGGTTCTGGCCGCAATCTTCTTCGCCAAGGCCTCGCCGCTCGTGCTGCAGGCGTCGCTGATCTATCCGCTCGCCATTTGCGCGGTGTGCATCGTCACCTCGATCATCGGCACCTTCTTCGTGAAGCTCGGCGCCGACAACTCGATCATGGGCGCGCTCTACAAGGGCCTGATCGCAACCGGCGTCCTCTCCGCAGTCGGTCTTGCCGCCGCCACCCAGTTCGTCACCGGTTGGGGCGAACTCGGCGTTGTGGCCGGCCAGTCGATCACCGGCAAGAACCTGTTCTTCTGCGGTCTCGTCGGCCTGCTGGTGACCGGTCTCATCGTCTGGATCACCGAATACTACACCGGCACGGGCAAGCGCCCGGTCGTCTCGATCGCCCAGGCCTCCGTCACCGGCCACGGCACCAACGTGATCCAGGGCCTGGCCGTGTCGCTCGAATCGACCGCGCTTCCGGCCATGGTCATCGTTGGCGGCATCATTGCCACCTTCCAGCTGGCCGGCCTCTACGGCACGGCGATCGCGGTCACCACCATGCTCGGCCTTGCCGGCATGATCGTCGCCCTCGACGCATTCGGACCGGTCACCGACAATGCCGGCGGCATTGCCGAAATGGCCGGCCTGCCCAAGGAAGTGCGTCACTCCACCGATGCGCTCGACGCGGTGGGCAACACCACCAAGGCGGTCACCAAGGGCTATGCGATCGGTTCGGCCGGCCTCGGCGCGCTGGTTCTCTTCGCAGCCTATACCAACGATTTGCAGCAGTTCATCGATGCAGGCCTTCCCTACTTCAAGGATGTCGGCAAGGTCTCCTTCGACCTGTCCAACCCCTATGTCGTCGCTGGCCTGATCTTCGGTGGCCTCATCCCCTACCTGTTCGGTGGCATCGCCATGACCGCCGTCGGCCGCGCCGCCGGTTCGGTCGTGGAAGAGGTCCGTCGCCAGTTCAAGGAGAAGCCGGGCATCATGCTCGGCACCGACAAGCCGGATTATGCCCGTGCTGTCGACATGCTGACCAAGGCGGCGATCAAGGAGATGATCATCCCCTCGCTGCTGCCGGTGCTCGCGCCGCTCATCGCCTATTTCGGCGTGCTGTGGCTGTCGGGCTCCAAGGCCTCGGCCTTCGCAGCACTTGGCGCCTCGCTGCTCGGCGTGATCGTCAACGGCCTGTTCGTGGCCATCTCGATGACGTCTGGCGGCGGTGCCTGGGACAACGCCAAGAAGTCGTTCGAAGACGGCTTCGTCGACAAGGACGGCGTGAAGCATCTGAAGGGTTCGGATGCCCACAAGGCCTCCGTCACCGGCGACACCGTCGGCGACCCCTACAAGGACACGGCGGGTCCCGCCGTCAATCCGGCGATCAAGATCTGCAACATCGTGGCGCTGCTGCTGCTCGCCATCCTCGCGCACTGATCTGTCGCACAGGACCAGAATGCAAAACCCCGCGGAGCGATCCGCGGGGTTCTGTCGTTCGAGGGGCGTCAGCGCCGCCGCGCTTCCTCCACCGAGCGGATGCGTCGGTAGGCGACGCCCAGCATCGTCCTGTTGTCGCCGGTCTCCTGGCCATAGACATCGGTGTCCTGGATGTTGATGCCGGCATCGAGACCGCCGATCACCCCGAGTGCCGAGGTCAGCTTGACGCCGGCCTGCGCCGTCCAGGCGACGCGGGTGTAAACGGCGGCGTTGTAGACAAGATCGATCACCGCCACCTCGCGACCGGCGGCGACGCTGCGGGCAATGCGCCGCGCGCAGGCGCCGTCTGTCGGGTACATCGTGTCGCGAACGGCCGAGGTGAGCCCCACAGCCTCGCCGTTGCTGACCCGGACATGGGCGGCATGGATCGGCGTCGTGGCATCGCCGAGCGAGAACGAGGCGATCTTGGCGAGATCGAACTTCAGATGCGCGCTCGCACTGAACACACGGTTGACCGTCATGACGGAGGTCGCATGGACGACCTCGGTCTTCACCCCGTCCCCCAGTTCCTCCCCGAGATTGCAGAGCCGTCGCTGGAGCTGGAACGTCACATAGCCGTCGCGCTTCATTGGCCGCTCGAACACGTCGCCGGGATGAAGATTGGTCACGCGCGGAAAGGCGAGGGACACCTCGCTGCCGCTGCCAAGCGCCGCAGCGACCGACGATAGCACCGCGTCGCGCACCCGCGTGTTGTCCGGCCTGTCGCCCGCGCCTTGCAATCCCGCGGTTTGGCAGCCCGCCAGCATGAGCGGCGCCAAGGCCGCCAGATATCGCACTCTCATCACAACCCCTCCCGTTGAATGCCCCAAGGCATTGCAATTGAGAGTTGTGTAAATAAGAATGTCAATCATAGAGTGTATTGACCGGGTATGCGCACACAGGTTGCGGCATCTGTCGATCAGAACGAAAAAACCCCGCCGAAGCGGGGCTTTTCAAGATTGCCGAGGCTTCTGCGCGACCTCAGGTCCGCGGGCCGATCATGATCTGACGGAGCAGGTTGGCTTCCTCGCCACCGGTCTGGGTCGTGCGGCTGACGAAGTCGAACACCTTGCCGTCCTGCAATCCGTAATTGGCAATCCGCTCGACACGCTTCTGACCATCAAAATAGACGGCCAGCACGTTGCGCTCGACGGTGCGAGGAGCCTGGAACGTGAATTGGCGGACCTGCTTCTCGTTGATGTAGTAGAAGACGTCACCGCTGATGGTGGAAATGGTGGTGGGCGTCCCAAGCGCGACCAGAACCTGATCCTGGCTGTTGCCCTGCTTGACCTGAGCGAGGGCATCCTCGCTGATCAGATAGCCGCGATTGAACGTTTCACCGCCGAAGCCGAGACCGGACATCGGGGCGCCGGAACAGCCGGCCAGCCACAAGGTGGCGGCAGCAGCGATGGCGGCCTTTGCCAGACGGGATGAGACAGGCATCATAAAGTCGACCTCAACTGACGTGCGGCACTGACAACGCCGATCCAGCGCTTGAATGCGCGGGCGCGTTGACTTAACCCCCATGCGCGACCAATTCAACCCGAACCAGGACGCGGCCCCATGATCTTCGGCCTGTTTCGCCGGAAGAAGAGCGACGAGACCATCTCGAGCCTTTACGGCGCCATCGTGGCGCAGGCTCGCAATCCCGTCTTCTATCGCGACCTCGGCGTCGCCGACACGGCTGAAGGACGGTTCGAAATGATCGTCCTGCATATGTTTCTCGTGCTCCACAGGCTCAAGGAAGAGCCGGAGGAAAGGCGGGAGCTCGGCCAGGCCTTGTTCGGCGTGCTGTTCCTCGACCTCGACCGGGGCCTGCGAGAAATGGGTGTCGGTGACCTCAAGGTGCCCAAGCGCATTCGCAAAATGGGCGAATCCTTCTACGGGCGCATCAAGGTCTATGATGAGGCCCTCGCCAGCGACGAGACGGATGCGCTCGAGCGCGCGCTTGCCCGCAACGTGCTCGGCAAGCCTGATGCGGAGACGGCCGGCTTCGCAGCCTATGTCCGGGCCGCGTCCGCCGAACTGGCCTCCCTGCCGTTCGAACGGCTCGCCAGCGGTGAGGTCATCTTCCCGTCCGTGCCGAGAGGAGCCGCGTCATGAGTGAAGCACGACCATCCGGCCTGCCGCATTGGCCTGTCCGCTTGTCCCAGGTCCCGTCCGGTGGCCTCGATTTTGTCCGCGACCGTCTGAGCGAGGACGATGCGCGCGCGTTCGCCGCCCACCTTGGTGTCCAGGCGCTGTCGGCCTTCCATCTCAAGGCCCATATCCGTCCTCATCGTGGCGACGGACTGGCGGTGGAGGGCAGGGTGCGGGCGACCGTCGCCCAGACCTGCGTTGTCAGCCTGGAGGCGATGGACAATCTGATCGATGAGGAAATCGAGGTCTCCTACCGTCCGCAGGAGGTCCTGAAGCCGGTCCTCGTCGAGGATGAAGACGGCATCGCGATCGATGCCGGTATCGACAGCGACGACCCGCTCATCGGCGGCACGATCGATCTCGCGGCCATCGCGGCCGAGTTCCTGGCACTTGGCATCGACCCCTATCCGCGGAAGCCGGGCATCGATTTCGATGCGCCGTCGGCGGGCGAGGGTGCTTCGCCCTTCGCGGCCCTCGCCAAGCTGAAACGCTAGGGATTAGAAAGCCGAGCAATCTTTCCCTCAGAAAACAGGCAGCCCCTTGTGCCGCCGTTTTCAGGCGCTATTGTCCCGGCTCCTCGAACCGGCGGTTCGATTGCAGGTCTGGGCGCATCGGGCGCCCGCGCGAACGGGATGGCGAATGTCCGAGAAGGTCAGGCTTGCCCTTGATGTCATGGGGGGAGATTTTGGTCCCTCCGTCGTCATTCCAGGCGCCGAAATTGCCTTGTCGCGCCATAAGGACATGGAATTCGTGCTGGTCGGCGACGAGCGCCAGATCATGCCGCTTCTCGCCGCCAATCCGCGCGTCAAGGCGCGCTCCGAGATCGTTCACACCGACATTGCCATCCGGATGGACGATAAGCCGTCCAAGGCGCTGCGCTATGGCCGGCGTGTGTCTTCCATGTGGAAGGCGCTGGACGAGGTCAAATTCGGCCGTGCCGCAGCCGCCGTCTCGGCCGGTAACACTGGCGCCCTGATGGCCATGGCTGCCTTCAACCTGAAGACCATGCCGGGCATCGAGCGGCCGGCGCTGGCGGCGCTGTGGCCGACGCTGAAGGGCGAATCGATCGTGCTCGACATGGGCGCCTCGATCGGCGCCGACGCGGCGGCCCTCTTCGACATGGCCGTGATGGGCGCCGCGATGGCGCGCGTGGTCTTCGACATCGAGCGCCCGACCGTCGGCCTGCTCAATATCGGCGTCGAGGAGGTCAAGGGCCTCGAATTCATCCGCGAGGCCGGCCAGATGCTGCGCGACGCGGACCTCGCCGATCTCGACTATCGCGGTTTCGTCGAGGGCGACGATATCGGCAAGGGCACGGTCGAAGTCGTCGTCACCGAGGGCTTCACCGGCAATATCGCGCTGAAGACCGGCGAGGGGACTGCCCGCCAGATCGGCGAATATCTGAGGGCCGCCATGTCTCGCACCTGGCGCTCGCGCCTGGGCTACCTGCTTGCGCGCAATGCCTTTGCGACGCTGCGCGAGAAGATGGATCCCCGCAAGTCGAACGGCGCGGTGTTCCTCGGCCTCAACGGCGTCGTTGTGAAAAGTCATGGCGGAACCGATCCGATCGGCTTTGCAAGCGCGGTCGATGTCGCCTACGACATGGCCCGCTACGATCTCCAGTCGAAGATCCGCACCATGGTGGATGTGTCCCACGCGGCGCGGAAAGACCCAACAGCAGCACCGGTCGAGGCCGCATCGTGACCCTTCGTTCCGTCGTCCTCGGTGTCGGCAGCCATCTGCCGGCGCGCATCCTGACCAATGCCGAACTGGCGGGACAGGTCGATACATCGGACGAGTGGATCGTCCAGCGCACCGGCATTCACCAGCGCCACATCGCTGGCGAAGGCGAGACCACCTCGGATCTGGCCTTTCATGCGGCCGAGAAGGCGCTCGCCCATGCCGGCGTGGCCGCCACCGACATCGACCTGATCATCCTCGCGACATCGACGCCCGACCGCACCTTTCCGGCGAGTGCCACCGCCGTCCAGATGCGCCTCGGCATCACCCATGGCGTTGCCTTTGATCTGCAGGCAGTCTGCTCCGGTTTCATCTTCGCGCTGACGACCGCCGACAAGTTCCTCCGTTCGGGCAGCCACAAGCGGGCTCTAGTCATCGGGGCCGAGACCTTCTCGCGCATTCTCGACTGGGAAGACCGCACGACCTGCGTGCTGTTCGGTGACGGCGCTGGCGCCATCGTCCTGGAGGCGCAGGAGCAGCCGGACGGGATCGCGGGCAGGGGCATCCTCACCACCCATCTGCGCTCCGACGGCCGCCATACGTCCAAGCTCTATGTCGATGGCGGGCCTTCGCTGACCGGCACGGTCGGCCACCTGCGCATGGAGGGCCGCGAGGTCTTCAAACATGCGGTCGGCATGATCACCGATGTGATGACCGATGCCTATGCCGCCACCGGCACGTCATCGGCCGATCTCGACTGGTTCGTGCCCCACCAGGCCAACAAGCGCATCATCGATGCATCCGCCGACAAGCTGAAGATCGACCGCGACAAGGTGGTGATAACCGTCGATCGCCACGGCAACACATCCGCGGCCTCGATCCCGCTGGCGCTCGACGTCGCCGTCAAGGATGGCCGCATCCAGAAGGGCCATCTGGTCATGCTGGAGGCGATGGGCGGCGGGTTTACCTGGGGTTCGGCGCTTCTGCGTTGGTGACGCCGGCGTGATCGAAGGTGTTGACCGCCGCCGGTTGAACCCATAGTGATAATGAAATCAGAATGATAAGGGCACCTGTCGGCATCTGGACCGACGCGTGAATGTTGCCCGTAGAGCTTAACTTTGGGGGTCGATATGGCGGGCAAGACCGTCACACGCGCCGACTTGTGCGAGGCTGTGTATCAGAAGGTCGGACTTTCCAGGACGGAGTCGGCGCAACTCGTCGAACTCGTGCTCAAGGAGGTCACGGATTGCCTCGCCGATGGCGAGACCGTGAAACTGTCGTCCTTCGGCTCCTTCGTCGTGCGCTCGAAGGGCGAGCGTGTCGGCCGCAATCCGAAGACCGGCCAGGAAGTGCCGATCGCGCCACGGCGCGTCATGGTGTTCAAGCCGTCCAACATCCTCAAGGCCAAGATCAATGGCCAGAGTGGCGAGGGCCTCAAGGACTGACGCGTCCCCGGTGTCGTCTTTCCCTTAGGTCAACATTTGTCGCAAAAACTGTCCTTTTTCATGATACCGGCCGTTGTCGTGGCGCCGCGAATCCGTCACGCTTTGGCCTTCCGCGCACGTTAGCGATCGGGCTGCCGCAAGCTTTCGCGGTTCAGGCTGACGCCCCCATCTGCGCTCCCAGGCTATCGGTGACTGTCCGTGGACAAGGCTCCCGACGCATATCGTACGATCAGCGAGGTCGCGGATGATCTCGACCTGCCGCAGCACGTGCTGCGGTTCTGGGAGACCCGTTTTTCGCAGATCAAGCCACTGAAGCGCGGCGGCGGCCGGCGCTATTATCGCCCCGACGACATCGACCTGCTGCGCGGCATCCGGCATCTGCTCTACGGGGAAGGCTACACGATCCGCGGCGTTCAGCGGATCATCAAGGAAAGCGGCATCAAGGCGATCCAGGCGCTGGGGCGCGGCGAGGGTGCTGTCCCGCGCGCCAAGCCGGGTGGTCCTGATATCATCGATCCCGAGACCGGCGACGATGGCGCCCTCGATCTCGGTCCCGATGATGACGAATTGCCCAACATGGCCGCAGCGCCACAGGCCGCGCCCGCCGTGGCGCCGAGGCAAGAGCCGCCACCGCTCTCTGCTCATGTCGACGACGCTCACCACAGCACCCGGCGGCAGGAGCCGACCATGCAGCCGGCGGTCCAGCCGGCGTTGATGCAACCCTCAGCCCAGCCGGCGCGGACAGCCATGTTCCGCGAGCCGCCAGTCGATCTTGGCAGCGCGGAGCCGCCCCCCCGGCCTTCGATCCAGACCTATCCTGTGCCCGCCAACCCGGTTGCCGATATCGCCCGCCCGCCGCTGGTTGCGAGCCCATCGGCCGAGGCTTACCGTCCGCCAGCGCCAATGCCTGCTCCCAATCCGGCTCCGATGCCATCCGTAGCGCCGGCACCCGTCCGCTATGCCGAACCGCTGCCAAGCGCCGCGAGAGGTTCGGCCGCCGCCTTGGCCGCCGATCATATCCGGCGCCTCCAGGCCGCACTCTACGAATTGTCGGAATGCCGCCGCAGGCTCGATCAGGCCTTCGAGGCGCGCTGAGCGAGGCGAGGGCCCATGTCGAGCACCGGCCGCATGGGCTCAAGAGGCCTGATCGCCGCCATGTGCCTCGGCCAGGTCGGCAATCTCGTGCCCCATGTCATCCTCCAGGCGATCATGGCCCGGCATCTCATGCCCGCCTGGGGGCTTTCGGCCACTGAAGCAGGGTTGATGGCCAGCGCCTATGCGCTTGGCTACATGCTGGCGGTGCCGGTTCTGGTGACCCTCACGGACCGCATCGATGCCAGGCTGATCCTTACCGGCGGGTCGGCGGCGAGCGGGCTGTGCACGATCGGCCTGGGGCTGTTCGCCGATGGCGCGCTGTCGGCCGCCCTGTTCTGGGGCCTGGCCGGAATGAGCTTCGCCGGCGCCTATATGCCCGGCCTCAAGGCGATGACCGACCGGCTGTCCGGCGCCGATCCCTCACGCGCGATCGCCTTCTACACATCGTGCTTTGCCCTTGGTGTCGGCCTGTCGTTCCTGCTGGGCCAGGTGATCGCCGACAGGTTCGGCTGGCGCGCGGCATTCGTCGTCACCGGCTTTGGCCCGCTGGTCATGGTGGCGGTCGGCCTATGGCTCAAGCCTGTCGCGCCGAAGCCGTCAGGTGGCCGGCTGCTCGATTTCCGGCCGGTCTTCGCCAACCGCCAGGCGCTCGGCTATATCTTCGCCTATTCCATCCACTGCCTCGAGCTCTATGGCTGGCGCACCTGGATCGTCGGCTTCTGGTCGTTCATCGCCGCCTCGCGCGGCGGGCTGGTGCCGATCGATGCCTTGGCCTTGTCGTTCCTCGTCAGCGTCATCTCGATGCCGGCGAGCCTCATTGGCAACGAACTCGCCATGCGCTTCGGCCGCCACGCAACCATCGCCCGGATCATGAATGCCGCAAGCCTGATCGCCATCGCCATCGCAATCGGCGTCGAGGCGCCGCCCGCCTTGCTGCTCTGCCTCGTCTTTCTCTATGCCGTCGCGATCCCGGCCGATTCCGGCGCGCTCACTGCCGGCATGAGTGCGGCGGCGACCACGAGCCATCGCGGTGCAACCATGGCGCTGCACACCACGATGGGCTTTGCCTTCTCGGCAATTGGCGCCTGGTCAAGCGGCCTGATGCTCGACCTTGCCGGCGGCCCGGCTTCCGCCTCTGGCTGGCGCGCCATGTTCGGGCTCTTTGCCGTTATCGGTCTGGCCGGTCCGCTGGCGCTCTGGTGGTCGAGACGCTGACAGAAAGCCCTTGCAATCCGGAACGGACAAGAACATATAGAGAACATTGTGGAGGCCTGACCATGGCACAGCATTCCCTGCGGATCCGCGACGAGGCGGAGACCGAAACCTACGAGCCGAGCGACGCCGAGGTGGAAGAGGTCCTCGCCGAGTTCGACGGCGATCCGCGCCGCGCCATCAAGGCGCTGTTGCAGGATATCGAGGCTCTCGCCAGCGATCGCCGCGGCACGCTCGCCTATGGCTACATGTACCAGCACCTGGAACTGGTGAAGCTGCCCTGATCAGCGTCGGGAACCGATGGCTGACTGGCCGGTTGTTCTCGCGAAACCGAGGAGGCCACGCCATGGCAGTCAAACCCGAATCCGGTGCTCATCAGCCCGAAGCCCTGGCGCTCGCCGCCGAGGCAGCGCGTCACGGCGGCAAGAAGCCGGATGATGTCGGCCTGGTCGCAACGCCGAAGACCGCACCTGTGCAGACGAGCTCGGCCGCCAAGGATCGTGCGGCCACCAAGGTTCTGCAGGAGGGCGTCACCGGCAAGGACAAGGGCGCCGAGGCGGCAATCGATGCCCTGCCGGATCGCACCAAACCGCTCGGCGAGGGTCGCGGCAAGCGTTGATTGGCCAGACAGGCCGGGGGCATGAGCCTCCGGTCTGGCGCCGTCGATGAATCTCGAGCTGGCAACGGCGCTCGGGATAGCACCCGGTCAGGCGGCGGCCTTTGTGCCTTGCGGGCGCATGGCTAGCATGGGTTGCTTTGCCCACGCCTTGGCGGCATTCACCCGCGCATGAGCAGGACATTCATCTTCCTGGGCGGCGATGCTTGGCCGCTCGACAGCAACGTGGAAGACACGCTTCGCAGCAGGCTCGTCGGTCCGGACGATTGTTTCATCGGCCACAAGACCGTCATGGTCGGCGAGCGGACATTCGACCTCGCACGGCGGTCTCAGCGGCTGCTTGAGGTACTTCTCCCGCTTGCCGCCCGATCCGAGTCGGTGGTCGTCCTCGGACGTTCGTCGGGCGCACGGATCGCCACGACAATCGCCCCGCTCGTCAGCGCGCAATGCCGATCCCTTCACATCGTCGCTCTGGCCTATCCGTTCGAGAATCCGGAGCTGGGGCCGGAACCGGAGCGCTATCGTCACCTTGAAACGCTCGCCGTCCCGACCTTGATCGTTCAGGGCACGCGCGATGAATATGGCGGCCGGGACGTCCTCACGCGTTACGAATTCTCCGCCGCCATCGAGATCATGTTCGTCGACAACAACCACTTCTTTAGCCTTGAGGACGCCGATTGGGATGTCGTGCTCGAGCGGATCGGGCGGTTTATCGGCGCGGGTGGGTGAGGTTGCCGCCTTGTGCCGCCGGTCGGTGACGTCGCTCGCGATTGTCCTGGCTCACAATCGACTGCAGGCCGGCTTGGACGCTTGCAGATCCGGACACAGTGAGAGCGAGCACGAAAAGGACCGCGCGAAGGCGGCCTCTTTGAGCCGAGAGCAGATTGCTCAAGAGCACTCGACGACCGCGGAACGGCCGGTCGATCTCAAACTGATTGGGCGATAAAGGGAAAATTGGTCGGAGTGCAGAGATTTGAACTCTGGACCCCTTGCACCCCATGCAAGTGCGCTACCGGGCTGCGCTACACTCCGACCGTGCGAGGGGATTTAGTTGGTTTCGCGCCGAACCGCAACCCGCTCAGCGACACACAATCCCCACAAGAGCCCGCCGAGCACCCAGAAATGGCGCCAATGCTCGGTATCGATGATCTTTCCTTCGAAGGCGAGGCCGGAAAAACTGGCGAAAAGGGCGATGGCCACTGGCTGCGTCGGGCGGAATCGCAGCGATGCGGCCAATCCGACCACCAATGTCAGCCCCACCAGCACGTGATAGGCGATCCCGGCGGTCCAGCCGCCCGACATGAAAGAGTTGAGATAGACGTTGTGCGCATCCTCGGGAAAGAAGCGGCTGAACTGCAGCGGGCCGATGCCATTCGGCAGGTCCAGCGCCATCTGCCAGCCGTAGACGTGCCGGCCGAATCGACCCATCGGCCCGTTGTCATAGGACTGGTTGAAATTGGCGCGCTCGCGCATCAACTCGGCGACCTTGTCGAATGACAGCGCCACCACGATAAGGCCGGCCAGCAGAACGAGACCGGCGGCGCAGACGATGATGATGCGCGCGCGCTCGTGCCGTGAGCGGGCCACCAGAAACAGGAGCGCGATCATCAGCACGGCCGAGAGGCCGAAATGGATCCAGGCGCCGCGCGAGAATGACAGCAAGAGCCCCAGCATGGTGACGCCGAGCACCGCGCCCGCCTTCACCATGGCGCGCCCCGATCCCCGGAAGAACACCTGGATCGCCATCAGCATGGGAAAGATCAGGAAGGGGCCGAAGACATTGGGATCGTTGAACGTGCCCTTGGCGCGGCCGTAGAGCGTGAAGAGGTCGAAGGCGCCGGGGAACAGCCGGAAATAGCCTGCAATGCCGGCAAGGGTGGCGATCAGGGCCGCCAGCGTCCAGCCTTTCACGATGATCGCCAGCCGGGCCTCGGCATTTTCCGCCGCGATCATGGCGAAGAACACCATGGTGATGGCGAGATACCAGGAGACCGCCACCCAGGGCACCACCTTGAGCGAACCAAGCACCGGGATCGCCGCAATCGTCAGGCCCAGGCAATAGGCGACCAGCGTGAAGATCAGCGGCATGTGCACGCGCTGCAGCGTCAGGGCGCCGGTGATGCAGAAGGCACCGATCGCCAGCGCCGCGCCGATCTCATAGGGCGATGGTTCGGCGAACACGAAGGCGCCGCCGACCATCATCAGGAACAGGAGCTTCTGGCGAAAGCCCTCGAACCGCTCGGTCCCATGCGAAAGCCGCCGCGGGGGTGCCGCGGCGGCCGGACCGGGAAGGGCCGAGGTCAGGCTCAAAAGGCGTTCTCGCGGTGGCTCGCCAGCGAGATCGGCGTCTTGGCGAGAATGTAGAGGTCGAACAGGATCGACCAGTTCTCGATGTAATAGAGGTCGTGCTCGACGCGCCGCTGGATCTTCTCCGGCGTGTCGGTCTCGCCGCGCCAGCCATTCACCTGCGCCCAGCCGGTAATGCCGGGCTTCACCTTGTGGCGGGCGAAATAGCCGTCGACCACATCGCCATAGAGCTGGTTGGCCGCCTTGGCATGGACGGCATGGGGGCGGGGACCGACCAGCGACAGGTCGTTCTTGAACACGACGTTGAACAGCTGCGGCAGCTCGTCGATCGAGGTCTTGCGAATGAACCGGCCGACGCGGGTGACGCGCGGGTCGCCCTTGGTGACGAGCTTGGAGGCGGTCGCGTCGCTCATGTCGGTATACATGGAGCGGAACTTGAACACCTCGATCATCTCGTTGTTGAAGCCATAGCGCTTCTGGCGGAAGAACACCGGACCCTTGTTGTCCAGCTTCACGGCGATGGCGGTCAAAAGGAAGATCGGCGACAGCGCGATCAGCGCACAGGTGCCGACAATCTTGTCGAACACCCATTTCAGCACGACGTCCCAGTCCTGGATCGGTTTGTCGAACACGTCGAGCACCGGGACATTGCCGATATAGGAATAGGCGCGCGGTCTGAACCGGAGCTTGGCGGCGTGGGCGGCCAGGCGAATGTCGACCGGCAGCACCCAGAGCTTGCGCAACATGTGCAGCACGCGGGTCTCGGCGGTCATCGGGATGGTGACGATGACAAGGTCGACGCGGGTGCGGCGGGCGAATTCCACCAGATCATCGACAGTGCCGAGTTTCGGCACATTGGCGGCATGCGCTGGCGAACGGACATCGGTGCGGTCGTCGAACGTGCCGCAGATGGTGACGTCGGAATCGCGCTGCGCCTGGATTGAGCGGATCAGCTCTTCCGCGGCTTCGCCGCCGCCCACCACGACGGCGCGGCGCTGCAGACGGCCGGCACGCGACCAGGTCTTGACGATCTGAGCCAGGCCGATGCGGAACACGGCGAGAATGCCGAGGCCGCTCGCATACCAGGTGCCGAGCCAGAAGCGCGACAATTCCTCGCCGGCCTTGAGGAAGAAGGCGACCGCAAAGGCAATGAGAAACACCAGCGTCCAGGCCACCACAAGGCGGCCGAACTGAGCGACATGGGTGCGGAAGACGTGGACGTCGTAGAGGCCCGCTGCCTGGAAGGCGAGGGTCGTCAACATGGCAAGGCCGAACAGGCCGACCGTCGAGGTCCATTGCACGCCGTTGTCGGGATAGACCCAGCCCATATAGATCGTGGCGCCGAGGAACAGGACCAGCGTGAACTCGATCAGGCGGACGATGCCGCCGAGCACGACCGGCGAATAGGCGGCGCCAACTTCTTCACCGGCGATCCGCGCGGCAAGGTCGGAAAGGTCGCGCCGGGGTTCGGCCGGAGATTGCGGTTGGGCCGCGGCTGGCCCTGCGCCTTCTTCGACGGCCTTGATGATGTCGCGTCCGGTAAAGCCAAACATGTCCGGTTCTCTCAACGTCTCGTCCTGAGCCGGCGCGCATCGGAATTCCCGGCACGCACCGAAGTTGCCGGAGGTTAGGTTGGAAACGTTGCTTTTCCTTTAGGAAGGCAGACGCCGGTTGCGCTGCCATGCCCGTATCCTATTGTGGCGCCAGACCGGCACCAGGGGATGATCGTCATGGCCCAGCGCATGGAATGGTGGATGGGCGCGGTGATGGCCGCCACCCTGCAGATTGGTCCGGCAGCGGCGCAGTCCCTGCCGCGAGAGGTGGAGGCGGCACGGCGCAGCGCCGGCGAGGCCTGCATCGGACGTGTCGAATTCGCACCCGGCTATATCCAGATGGTCGATTTCAACGGCGACGGTCGGCCAGATTATCTCGTCAACGAGGAAATGGTGAAATGTCCAGGCGCCCCGCCCTTGTTCTGCGGCTCGGGCGGCTGCAGTTGGGCGCTCTACCTGTCGGGGGCGGGCGGCGGCTACCGCAAGGTGCTCGACGGGCTGGACTACAAGCTGACCATCGAGCGATCGGCGACACCTCCCATCCTGGGAACAGAAGGGCGCGGCGGCAGGAGCCGCTACCAGTGGAACGGACGCGCCATGGCAAGGATCGGTGGCCGCTAAGCGGCGGACGTCACGGCTTCGCCATGGCCTCGCGATAGGCGGCCAGCACGCCCTCGGTCATCGCGCCAATGGAGAAGCCCTCGGCAATGCGCGCCTTGAGCCGACTTGCGGCGGCAGCGGTCTCCTCGGGCGCATCGAGCCGTTGCACAATGGCATTCGCCAGCACCTCCGCATCGCCTGGCGTCACCAGCAGGCCGGCATCGGGGCCGAATATCTCGCCGATCCCACCCACGGCGGTGGCGATCTGGGCCAGGCCGCAGGCACCGGCCTCGAGCACCACATAGGGCAACGATTCCGCGCGCGACGGCACCAGCAGAAGCTTGCCGCGCGCAAAGGCCTCGCGGGCGGGCAGGGCGCCTGGAAAGGTCACCTGATCGGCCAGTCCGAGGGAGGCGGCCATGTCGCGGAATGCCTGTGCCTCTGGCCCGGCGCCGACAATCGTCGCGGTCAAGCGGCGGCCCTGGCCGTTGAGGCGCGTGATAGCCTGCAGCATCACGTCGACGCCCTTCAGGTGGCGCAATTCGCCGATGAACAGGAGGTCGGTCGCGTCCGGGCGCTGGATCACCGGCTCGAATTCGGAGGCGCCGACGCCGTTATGGACGACGCGCACAAGCCCCTTGGGATCGCAGACCTTGGCGGCGAACGTATCGCGGCCATAGGCGCTCTCGAACAGGAACAGGTCGGTACGCTTCGCCAGGAATTCTTCCAGCGTCAGATAGACGAAGCCGACTGCGGTCGAGCGCGAATAGTGCAGGCTACCGCCATGCGGCGTGTAGACCTTGATCCGCTTAGCCCCGACGAGCCGCGCATAGGCGCCGCCCTTGGAGCCATGGCCATGGACGATGTCGATGGAGAGTTCCCTCAATCGGGCGATCACATGCCGGCCAGCCGACCAGTCGGACAGGCCGAGTTCGCGGCTCATCGGCACCCGGCTGACGCCGAAGGCCAGCGTCGGGGCGAGATCAGCCAGCATCCTGTCGGCACGGTCGCCGCCGGTGGAGGCATCGGCGACGATGCCGACGCGATGGCCGCGGGCGGTCTGCTCGGCTGCGAGGTCGACGACATGGCGAAACAGGCCGCCGACCGGCGAGCGCATCACATGGAGGATGGCGAGGCTGTCGAGCGCCACAGGTGTCAGAACCAGCGCTCGCGCACGACGATCGTGTCGCCTGGTACCATCTGGTGGGTGAGGGGCACATCGGCGCGATAGAGCTGGCCGTCGACCTTGCGCGTGACTTCGATGCTCCAGCGATTGGCGCGCGGGGTGAAACCTCCGGCGATGGCGATGGCGTTCTGCACGGTCATGCCGTTGACGAAGGGAAACTGCCCGCCTGCGGTAACCTCGCCCATGATGAAGAAGGGTCGGTAGGTGTCGATCTCGACCGAGACGCTGGGATCGCGGATATAACCGCCGCGCAGCCTGGAGGCGATTTCCCGGCCGAGGGCTTCGGTGGAACGCCCGGAGGCCGGCACCGCACCGATCAGCGGCATGGCGATATTGCCGGTGGAATCGACGGCATAGGAATTGGTCAGGCCTTCCTGGCCGAACACCACGACGCGCAGGCGGTCGCCGGTATCCAGCACATAGGGCCCGCGGGGGGCGATGGCCTCATGGGGCACCAGCGTACCCTGCTCGCGCAAGGGGCCGGCGACGCCGCGGGTCGTGTCGACCAGCGTGCCTGGCCCGGAGGCGGGACGGCCGGCGCAGCCGGCCAGGGCCAGCGCTGCGATGGCCGCAACGAGGAACCGACGCATGACCTTCAGTCCTTGCTAACCACAATGCTCATGGAGAGCGATCATGGCGGAGCGTGGTTAAGAAAGCCTGAGTGGCGCCGGTATTCTGATGCAGGGCCATTTTGAGCATTAACGCGATGGCAACCCTAATGATTTCTGATGCTCGTCGTAATTTGTGCGTGGGCCGAGGGTATCGTGGTCATGGGTGGATGGAGCGGCCGCGAGGCTGATCAGACGGCAGGCGGCCAGGGGCTCGACCTCATGGCGCTGGGGCGCGCCATCTGGGCGAAGCGCCTGTGGATCGCCTTGCCGACTTTGGCGGCGCTGGCCGGCACCTTCGCCGTCGTCTCCGTGGCGCAGCCGACCTATCGATCCGAGACGCGGCTCATCGTCGAAAGCGGCGAAAACCCCTACACCCGTTCGGAGGTCGACCGCTCCAATGGCGGCGACCGTGCTGCCGTCGATCAGGAGGCCGTGCTGAGCCAGGTGCAGCTTGTCCTGTCACGCGATGTCGCGCAGGCGGTCGCCACCCAGCTCGAGCTTGCCCGCCGTCCGGAATTCGATCCGACGCTCCGCGGTTTCAATCCGGTGAAACAGGTTCTGATCCTCATCGGCCTGATGGACGATCCGCTGCGCATGACGGCGGAAGAGCGCGTGCTGAAAAGCTATTACGAGAAGCTGACCGCCTTCCAGGTCGACAAGTCGCGCGTCATCGCCATCCAGTTCGACTCCACCGATCCGCTCTTCGCGGCCGAGGCCGCCAATGTGGTGGCAGCCCGCTTCCTGGAGGCCCAGCAGGCCTCCAAGCGCAGCCAGACCCGCAATGCCTCCGAATGGCTGGCGGGCGAGGTGGAGCAGCTCCGCCGCAAGGTTCAGGACTCCGAGGGCAGGGTGGAGAGCTTCCGCGCCCGGTCGAACCTGTTCGTCGGCTCGAACAATACCAGCCTGACAGGCCAGCAGCTCGCCGAGGTCAACAGCCAGATCGCCGCCGCCCGCGCGCAGCAATCCGATGCCCAGACCCGCTCGCGCCTCCTGCGCGATTTCCTGCGCGCCGGCCGTCCGATCGAATCCGGCGACGTCGTCAATTCCGAGATCATCCGCCGCCTCAACGAGCAGCGCGCAGCCGTCCAGGCCCAGCTTGCCGAACAATCCTCGACGCTCGGGCCGCGCCATCCGCGCATTGCCGAACTGCGCGCCCAGGCAACCAATCTCGACAGCCAGCTGCGCTCCGAAGCCGAGAAGATGGTCCGCGTGCTGGAAAACGATGCGCGCCTTGCAGGCGCCCGGGTCGAAGCCCTGTCGCAGAACCTCGACCAGGCCAAGCGCCAGTCGAGTGATGCGAGCGAGCAGGAGGTCCAGCTGCGGGTGCTGGAGCGTGAGGCCAAATCCCATCGCGACCAGCTGGAGGCGCTGCTCGCCCGCTACCGCGACGCCACCGCCCGCGACAGCCTGAACGCGCTGCCCGCCGATGCCCGCATCGTCTCGCGCGCCACGGTCTCGAACGTGCCGGCCTTCCCCAAGAAGGTCCCGACCATGCTGATCGTCACGCTCGGCACCTTCCTGCTGGCGCTCGGTACCGTCGCGACCCTGGCCCTTCTGGCCTCGCCCGACGGGGCGGAACGGCATGAGCGCAACGAGCCGAATTTCGATGAGGCGGGCGCCGAATCCGAGGCTCATCAGCCGGTCATGCTGGTGTCCGGCCCTGATCTAAGCCCCGAGAGCCTCAACGACGCCGAACCAGCCCTGCGGGAGAGCATCGGTCATGACGGCGATCGCGCAACGGATGGCCCGACCGCCGGCAGTTTCGACGAATTGCTGACGCTTCTGAACAGCGGCACCGCCGAGAAGCGCCGCACCCTGGTGGTCGGCACCGAGGCCGATCTGGTCGCGACCGGCGTCTGTCTCGCCTTCGCCCGCGAACTGGCCAGGAGTGGCAGCAAGGTCGTCATGATCGATTGCGCGGCCAATGGCGCGCTCTCGGCACTGGCCGGACCCGGTGCCGCCGGCCTCGCCGATTTCGCCGATGGCCGCGCCGACCTGCCAGCGATCATCCACCGCGATCCCGCCTCCCGCGCCCATATCGTGCCTGCCGGCAACGGTGAGCCTGACGCCGAGGCCCGCGAGTTCGCGGTCTCGGTCCTTGCCGGCACCTATGACGCCCTGCTGATCCTCGGCGATCGGCTGCCTGCCGATGCGGCGGCCTTCGAGGCGCTGGCAGCGCTTGCCGGTGACGCGGTGATCGTCAGTGCCAGCGACGCGCGCGACCCGAAGGTCGTCAGCGCCTATCGCCGCCTCGATGCCGTCGGTCTGAAACCGGTCGTGGTCATGCTGGCGGAAGCGAATGAGGCGCCTCTTGCCGAGGTCGTCGCGGCCTGAAGCTGAGCGCGATCGGGTCCACGCAGCCCGGCTCCGTCCCCGCTGGCACAATCATGCCAATCCTCGTGCGTCATGCCCGGCCTTGTGCCGGGTATCCACGACGTGAGGCGAGTTGCTGACTGAAAGACGTGGATGGTCGGGACACGCTCGACCATGACGAAGGAGATGTCGGCCAGGCGTTTGAATTCCGAGAGCGGTTCCGGGATGAACAGGGCAGGCGCGATCCCGGGTGTTACCGACCGGCAGCGGCCTTGCCGCGCGCCCGGCGCAGCTTGACGATCAGCGGCCAAAGCCAGTCCGACTGCTTCACCGCCCGCTTGGCGCGCATCGCGAAGGCCTCGACACTGGCCGCGAGCCGGCCCTTCCAGCTCATCGCGATGAACTGGTCGAACAGCGGATCGACGCCGTCGCAGAGGTTCGACTTGTACTGCGCTTCGCCCGCGCCGAGATCGAAGACGCTGAGCCCGCGCGCGCAGCAATGGCGGATGAGGTGGTGGAGCAGCAATTCGCCGGGGCTCTCGCGGGTCATTGGCCCGGTGGTCATGGCATTGAACATGCCCGAGAACCGGCCGCCGGCAACCGTGCCGCCAAACAGCGCGACAGGTTCGTCGCCGACCATCAGCGCCGACAGTTCGATCACCGGACGGCCCTCGGAAAGGCCCCTGGTCGCCGCCTCGATGATGAAGGCGCGGGTGCCGGGTTCGGCAAAGACATTGGCGATGCCGAGTTCGGCGAAGCGGGCCGCCTTCCAGGCGAGGAACAGGTCGGTGAAGCGCTCGACCTCGGCCACGTCGCGGGCGAGCCGGAAGCTCACCGCGCCATGCTCGGCCAGTGCGCGCTCCTTCTTGCGCAGCTTCTTGCGCGAATCCTTCGACACCACCCGCTCGATGACGGCATCGGCGTCCGGTCCAAGCGCGAGGTGATAGCCGAACGAGGGCGAGGGCTGATGCGGCAGGCGCGCAAAGGGATTGGCGAGGCCCGCCCAGCTTTCGGGCTGGCCGGTCAGGCGGAACAGGTCGACCGGGTGCGGGGCCGCCGCCGCGATGTCGCGGAGCACCATCGTCAGCCGGTCCGGCGTCATCGCCTCGGCAAAGGCGGGGCGCCACAGTCCCAGCCCGAAATTGGCGTGGCTCCCGCCCATGAAGCGCGCGCTGGTCAGGCCCCGGCTGGTCGACAGGACAAGCGGCAGCAGCGCCTGCGCGCGCCCGGCATCGTCCGAGATCACCGCAAGACAGGGCGTTTCGTCGCCGGCCAGGTGCCGATGGAAGATCTGCAGCCAGTCGAACGCCTGATAGGCGCTGAACACCGCATCGGCCTCCAGGACGCGCCAGACCGCCTCGACATCGCCGAAAGTGGTGGCAACGCGCACATGGCAGCCGCTGGCGCCAATGCTGCGGGCCGGCAGACCATGGGCGGCAGCGGGGGCGTCGAGGGTCAGGCTCATGAGACAAGGTCCGATACTGATCGAGCTCGAACCTTGCCAGCCAAAGGTCAAGAAAGGGTTGGGCCGACCAGGCTCACGCCTTCAGCGGAATCCAGATCTCGTAGCCGCCGAGGCCCGTCATCGGGTTGAACTCCGCTCCATAGCGTTCCAGCACCGGCGCGTCGGCAACCTCGCGTCCGGATTCTGGCAGCCAGCGCTCCCAGATCGCGGCGAAGACCCCGCGAATGCCCGCGATATGGTCGCCACGCGCGAAGACGGCATAGGTGCTGGCTGGAACGCGCAGCCGCCCGAACTCGGCCGGCAGATCGTCGAAATCGGCAACTGCGACGCCGGCCATATAGTCAAAATTGCCGGCATCGTCGGTGTTGAAGCAGGCGCCGTAGGCGACCTTGCCGATCTGGCCGTCAATGCTGCCCATATGGGCGTTGAGCCGCTCCCAGAGGGCCGGCAGGCCGGCAATCGCTTCGCAATGGAAGCGCTCGACATGGCCTGCGAGCAGCATGGGCGCGCCGACTTCGATGCGTGGTGAGGCAAGGTCGTCGACAAGGGTAAGCGTCATGGTGATGGGCTCCACGAGCGAGAGGGGATTGACGTCCGACTGGTTCCGGACCGCCTCGGGGGTCAGGCTGAACTGGTCGCGGAACGCCCTGGAAAAGGCCTCGTGCGAGCCATAGCCAGCCTCGAGGGCCACTTGGAGAATGTCCGGAGCGCCGTCGGCAAGAGTGCGGGCGGCCTCGCTCAGGCGCCGGGCCCGCATGTAGCGCATCAGGCTTCGGCCGGTGACTGCGGCGAAGGCTCGCGTCAGATGGAACGGTGACACCTGGCAATGCCGTGCCACATCGTCGAGCACGACAGGCGCGGCGAGATGGCTTTCGATGAACCAGACGGCTTTCTCGACGGGTGTCATGCGAGGGTCCTGACTGCGTGTGTCAGTTCTAGGGGAGGCGGAGCGCGCCCGTTTGATCGATCTTGCTGCTCGCGGGACGGGCCCGGCCGGGGTCTTGGCTGTCGTGGCCGCTCAGATAACGCTTCGGCGGCGCGCCCAGCATGCGGCGGAACATGGTGGTGAAGGCCGCCACGCTCTCGTAGCCGAGGTCCATCGCAACCCCGGTGACGGCTTCGCCGCGTGCAAGCCGTGGCAGCGCCGCGAACAGGCAGGCCTGCTGGCGCCATTCGGTCAGGCTGAGACCCGTTTGCGCCCGGAAGGCTCGGGTGAAGGCGCGCCGGCTCATGGCGAGATCGCGGGCCCAGTCGTCGATCCGGGCGGCGGGCGAGGGCGCCTCGATGAAACGGCGGCAAAGAGCGGCAAGCTTCGGGTCGGATGGCATGGCGAGACCGAGCGGCTGTTCGGGCAGGCGCGGGATCTCGCGCAGCATCAGCGCCATGACCAGGCCCGCCCGGCTGGTCGGCTCGGGATCGATCGGCAGCGTCACCGCCTCGATGATCAGGGCGCGCATCAGGTCGGTGATCGCGACGACGCGCACCACCTCCGGCAGGCCGTCGATGGCGCCGGGCGTCACATAGACCGAGCGCATCTTCACATCGCCGAGGATCTCCACCTCGTGGAACACGCCAGCCGGGATCCACAGGCCATATTGCGGCGGGATGATCCAGCGCCCGGCATCGGTCACCACCACGACCACGCCGTCTAGGGCGTTCATCAGCTGGCCGCGGGTATGGTTGTGCCGCTTGATCCGCCAGCCGCCGGGATAGTCGCTCGCGAGCGCCACCGTCTCGCCGCTCGCCTGTTCGAGGACAGTGCGGCGGGCAAGATCGATGTCGATCTCGCGGGAGGGATCGGGACGGCGCATGGTCAGGTGTTCCGAACGGCGAGGCTGGCCCAGTCGCGAAAGAAACTGACCAGATCACGCAAGCAGGACGGACCGCAAGGTCTATCGTGCAGATCCCGGCCGCCGCGCGCGTCGCCGGCCTGAAGGACCGTGCCGACCATGACCCATGCCGCTGCCCCCGCCGGCCGTCCCGCCGCTGACCAGACCGCTTTCACGATCATCGCGGCCCTGTCGTTCTCCCACATGTTGAACGACCTGATGCAGTCGCTGATCCCGGCGATCTATCCGATGCTCAAGGAGAATTATGCGCTCGATTTCGCGCAGATCGGCCTCTTGACGCTCGCCTTCAACACGACGGCCTCGCTGTTCCAGCCGATCGTCGGCCTCTATACCGACAAGCACCCGCAGCCCTATTCGCTGACCATCGGCATGGGCTTCTCGCTGGTTGGCCTGATCCTCCTGGCCAATGCCAATGCCTATTGGCTGCTGCTGATCGCGGCCTCGCTGGTGGGGCTGGGATCCGCGGTGTTCCACCCGGAATCCTCCCGCATGGCGAGGCTTGCCTCAGGTGGCCGCCATGGGCTTGCCCAGTCGTTGTTCCAGGTCGGTGGCAATGTCGGCTCCGCCATCGGTCCGCTGCTCGCAGCCCTCATCGTGCTGCCGAGGGGCCAGGGCGCGGTTGCCTGGTTCTCGCTAGCGGCCATGGTGGCGATGATCGTGCTGTTCCGGGTCGGCGGCTGGTATGTCCGGCACCGCGCCGCCAGCGCCGCGCGGCCGGCCGCAGCCGTCAGGCCGCTCATCCTGCCGCGCGCCGTCGTCACGCGCTCGATCACGGTCCTCGGCCTGCTGGTCTTCTCGAAATACGTCTATCTCTCCAGCCTGACGAGCTATTACACCTTCTACACGATGCACAAATTCGCGCTCTCGGTGCGCGATGCGCAGATGCTCCTGTTCGTGTTTCTCGGCGCGGTGGCGGTCGGCACCATCATTGGCGGACCCATCGGCGACCGCGTCGGCCGCAAGCCGGTGATCTGGGGGTCGATCCTCGGCACGTTGCCCTTCACCCTGGCGCTGCCCTACGCGAGCCTGCCCTGGACAGTGGTTCTCACCATCATCATCGGGCTGATCATGGCCTCGGCCTTCTCCGCCATCATCGTGTTCGCGCAGGAACTGGTGCCGGGCAAGGTCGGCCTGATCGGTGGCCTGTTCTTCGGCTTCGCCTTCGGCATGGGCGGCATCGGGGCTGCGGTGCTCGGCATTGTCGCCGACTGGAAGGGCATCGACTTCGTCTACCGCGTCTGCGCCTTCCTGCCGCTGATCGGGCTCCTGACCATCTTCCTGCCGGATATGGCGAAGGAGCGGGCGAAGGCGGCGGGGGCAAGCTAGACGATGCGGACGTCAAGGCTGATGCTGCGCTGCGTCATGTTCTGACAAACAAAACCAGGCGATTGTCACATTGCCGTAGCGTCAGAGCGTGCTAGCCTGACCATCTGGTCACTGCCAGCACAGGAGTTCGGCATGAGCATTTTCAGTTCCATTCTCGACAAGATCCTTCCGGGCCGCGCGCACGCCGCCCCGGCTCCCGCTGCGCCCGCTGCTGGCGCCGCCCCCGCGGCAGCCCCTGGCGCTGCTCCTGCCGCTGCCGGTGCTGCACCGGCCGGCCCCCCGGTCGATGTGTCCGCCATGTTGACGGATCTCGCCGCCAAGGCCGGCCAGCCGCTGAACTGGCAGACCTCGATCGTCGACCTTCTCAAGCTCTTGAACCTTGATTCCAGCCTCACCGCCCGCAAGGAACTCGCCAAGGAGCTGCACTATACCGGTTCCACCGACGACACCGCGACGATGAACGTCTGGCTGATCAAGGAAGTCATGAAGCAGCTCGCCGCGAACGGCGGCAAGGTTCCCGATTCCCTGAAGCATTGAGGTTTTGGGCCGCAATCTCTGCGGCCTATGCCTTCCCGAAAGCGCCGCCGGAGCAATCCGGCGGCGTTTTCGTGTCTCAGCGCGTCTGTCTGGCGGCGATATCCGCGCGCAGCGCTGCCACCTCGCGCATCAGGCCGTCGATCCGTTCGGCCATGGCCGCATCCGATCCGGCGGGATGGGTGAGCTTGGGTTGCGCATCGCCGGTCTCCTCGTCCAGCGCCGTCACCACCACGCCGATGAAC
This sequence comes from Phreatobacter aquaticus, assembly GCF_005160265.1. NCBI lineage: Bacteria > Pseudomonadati > Pseudomonadota > Alphaproteobacteria > Hyphomicrobiales > Phreatobacteraceae > Phreatobacter > Phreatobacter aquaticus. Next base: position 3,435,222 of record NZ_CP039865.1, read on the forward strand.
AGGTTGAGCGCCATGAAGGCCGACACGACCATGAAGGTGATGACAAAGACGAAGCCGTAAGGGTGGCCCTTCTCGGTCAGCGGCTTGACGATACCGCCCGCCCAGTCGTCGAAGGTCATCGCCTGGAACAGCGTGAAGCTGGAGGCGCCGATCGAGCCGAACAGCTCCGGATTGGTCTCGCCGAACAGCTTGGTGCCGATCACCGCGAAGACATAGAAGATCAGCGTCAGCAGCAGCGCGATCGACCCCATGCCGGGCAGGGCATGGATGAGGCCTGCCACCACCCGCCGGAGCGATGGGATCGCGGTGACCAGCCTGAGCACCCTGAGTACGCGCAGGGCTCGCAGCACGGAGAGCGCGCCGGTGGCCGGGATGATCGCGATAGCGACCACGATCAGATCGAACACGCTCCAGGGATCGCGGATGAAGTGCCGGCCATTGACCGCCATCCGGGCGATCAGCTCGATCACGAAGACCGCAAGGATCACCCGGTCGATCGCATCAAGCAGCGGTCCGACCGCCGCCACGGCAGCAGGGCTCGTCTCCAGCCCCAGCGTCACCGCATTGATCAGGATGAGGACGAGGATCACCCGCTCGAAGCGCGGATGGGCAATGAAACTGGCAAGACGCTGGAACATGGGGTCTCCGGGAATCCGCTTCAGAGCATCCATGCGAGAGCCTGCGGCGTCCAGCCTCACCAAACCGCAAAGCCAGTTTTCCCATGTGTTTCCCACATGCTCTGTCGCTCAGTGCGGTGGACGGATACCCCAGGGGCCGCGCGCCTCCACCATCTGGGGCAGCGCCTCCCGGTCGGCCATGGCGGGCGGACGTGGCGGCATGGCCTGCGGCAGCCGTCCGCCGGCGGTCGCCGCCAGCGCCTGCACGCGCTTGGTGACCGAGGGATGGGTCGAGAACAGGTCGGAAAAGGCATTGTCCGGGTCGTTCTCGACGCACATGTCCATGATGCCCGACGGCACGCCGTCGATATCGGCGCGGCCGGATATCTTGAGCAGCGCCGAGATCATGGCGTCCGGGTTCTTGGTCAGCTCCACCGCGCCGGCATCGGCAAGGTATTCTCGCGCCCTGGACAGCGAGAGGCGGACGATGATCGCCAGCACCCAGGAGGCCACGATGATCGCGATGCCGATCAGCACGGCCGCGCCGCCGCCCTTGCGGTCGTCGCGGCTGGACGACGAGGAAAACCGCAGTCCGCCTTGCGTGAACATCCGGAACACGATCTCGCCGACCAGCGACAGGACGCCGGCGATCACCACGGCGATGATCATCATCCTGACGTCGCCATTGCGGATATGGGTCAGCTCATGGGCGAGCACCGCCTCGATCTCGGCATCGTCGAGATTTGCGATCAGACCGGTGGTGACCGTGATGGTGAACTGCTTCTCGTTGACCCCGCTGGCGAAGGCGTTCAGCGCCTCGCTGTCCAGGATCGCCAGCTTCGGCATGGTCAACCCGCGCGAGATGCAGAGGTTTTCCAGCATTTTGTAGAGCTTCGGATTGTCCTCGCGGCCGATGCCGCGCGCGCCCGACATCAGCCCGATCATTCCGACATTGAAGCGAAAGCCGATGAACACCCAGGCGAGCGTGCCGAGCGTCACGAAGGGCAGGGCGACCAGGAAGGTGCGCCCGGTCGCAGCCGCCGCGCTCTCACCGGCTGTGACGAACCCAAGTCCATAGGCCACCAGGATCAGCCCATAGGCCATGGCATAGGCGAGCACGAACAGGCCGGCGAGCAGGAAGCCCGAGCGGATGCGGTTGCGGCGGATATGGCCATAGAGCCCGAAGGCCTGCCCCACCATGACTTAAGCCTCAGAACTTGACGGTCGGGGCCTGGTCGAGCTGGGCGCGCGCTTCCGTGCCGACGTCGAAGAAGTCGCGCGGTTGAAAGCCCATCGACGCTGCGAACAGCGCCGCTGGAAAGGCCTGGATCGAGGCATTGTATTCGCTGACAGCATTGTTGAAGAAGCGCCGGGCGGCGGCGAGCTTGTTCTCCACATCGGCGAGCTGCTGCTGCAGCTCCTGGAAATTGACGCTGGCCTTCAGGTCCGGATAGGCCTCGGCGAGCGCCATCAGGCGGCCGACAGCGCCCGACAATTGCTGTTCGGCGGCGGCCTGCGCCTGCGGACCCTGGGCGGCTACCGCCGCGTTGCGGGCATTCACGACAGCCTCCAGCGTGCCGCGCTCGTGGGAGGCATAGCCCTTCACGGTCTCGACCAGGTTGGGGATGAGGTCGTGGCGCTGCTTCAGCTGCACGTCGATGTCGGCGAAGGCCTGGGCCACCCGCTGCCTCAAGCCCACGAGGCCGTTATAGGTGAAGATGACATAGACGACGGCGAGGACGATCAGTCCGAGAATGGCCCAACCCATGGTCTGCTCCTGTGGCGATCGAGGACAAGGACCCTCGCACGATGCGCCGCCCCGCGCAAAACCCGCGAGAGGGCCGTTTAGTTCCTGAGCACTGCGCAGGCGCCGCCGGCACCCCGGATGCGCTCGCAGAGGGCGTCGGCTGCCCGCCGCGATGGTGCGGGCGCCCTGACACGGTAATAGGTCGCCCGGCCGAAGCTGCGGAGCCGCGACCCCAGGATCATCGGCTGGACGTTGCCCAGAATGCCGGCGAGCCGGGCCCGGGCGCGGCCATAGCTCGCCAGCGCCACCGAGCGCGAGAAATGGCCGGCAAGCTGCACGCCCCAGGGGGCAAATGGGCCTTCCGCGATCGCAGGCGTGCCGGCGCCGCCGGGCCGGCGGATCTGCGCCGTCACCATCAGGCAGGTCTGCGGTGGATGATCGTGCAGGCCATCCGTGGGTTGAACCGGCCGGCGGCTCTCCTCGAGCCAGGATTCCGGCGAGCGTCCTGTGATCTTCCACACATAGTCCAGCGTCTCCGCCGGCAGCGAGCGTCCCTCGAGAAAGCCCTGCACGCGGTTCGGCCCGGCATTGTAGGCGGCGGCGGCCAGCCCCCAATTGCCGAAGCGCTTCATCAGGTCGGCCAGGAACGAGGCCGAATGGGCAATCGCCTGCTCCGGATCGAAGGGATCGGCGAGGCCGCGCTCGGCGGCGGTTCCGGGCATGAACTGCGCCACACCCTGCGCACCCGCCGGGCTCACCGCCCGCAGGCGGAAGCCGCTCTCGGCGAAGATCAGGCGGGTGAAGAAATGGACGGGCAGGCCGCGGGTACGCGCATTGCCCTCGATCAGCCGGCAGAGCGACTGCTCCAGCGTCTCGCCGTCGGGTGCCTGCGCGACGGCGGGCGTCGCGAGCGCGAGCAGCATGGCAGCAAGGATGAACCATCGAGCCTGCAAGGCGGTCCCCGTCGTGCATCGATGTTTCGGGCTTACCACGGTGGGCGAGGGCGGACAAAACAGGCTCAGGCAGCGGCCCGCTTCGGCGAAACCACCGCCACCAGCACGCCGAGCAGGATCAGCGCGCCGGAGCCGACGAGATGCAGCGTCAGCGGCTCGCCGAGCAGCAGGGTCGCGCCGACAGCTGCGATCACCGGGGCGGTCAGCTGGACGACGGCGGCCTGCGCGCCGGTGGCGCCCCTGACAGCACGGTACCACACGACATAGCCAAGCCCGGAGGCCAGCGCGCCCGAGGCAAGGCCGGCCGCGAGGCCCAAGAGGGTCCATGTCTCCAGGGTCAGCGCCGCCGCGATCATCGCGACGCCCAGCGGTGCCGCCCGCAGAAAATTGCCGGCGGTCGCGCCGATCGGATCGGGCTCGCCCTTGCCGCGCAGCGAATAGATGCCCCAGGCGAGGCCCGAAAGTGTCATCAGGGCCGCGGCCAGCGGGTCGGGCGCGCCGAGGCGCGGGAAGACCAGCGCCACGAAGCCGGCAAAGGCCGCGCCGATGCCGAGCCACTCGATCAGGCCCGGCCGCTCGCCACGCATCAGCGACCACGAGATCATCGTGATCTGCACCATGGCGAACAGGATCAGCGCGCCGATGGCCGCCCCCAGCCGCACATAGGCCAGCGAAAAGGCGACCGCATAGCCGGCCAGCGCCAGCGCCGATGCCCAGCTGCCGGGAAGCCCGCGGCCGAGCCTGCCTTCGCGCGCCATCAGCAGGGACAGAACGACGGCTGCCGCCACCAGCCTCACGCCGGTGAAGGCGAGCGGCCCCATCGCGCCATCGGCGAGCGCGAGACGCGCCAGAAGCGAGTTGGCGGCGAACGCCACCATGGCGACCGTGGTGAGGAGTAAGGGCATGGGATGTGCCAGGGAACGGGAGGTTCTTTCTACAGGCTGATCGACGTGGCGGCAGCACGTCTCTCGACCGATGGCCCGACGGGCCGATATCTGGCGCGCATGACTGTGGGCGACGGTAGAAAGCGGTGTCTTTGCGGATTGACGTAAGGTTGGCGGCCACTCACTGTCCGCCCGCGCTGTGCACCGATCAGTCATACCGTCGCTCTTCAGCACCGCCGGCGCCAGACGGTTCCCTTAAGGACGATTCAATGCGTTCCCTTGCTCTGGCGGCCTTCGCGGCAGCCTCTCTCTTTGCCTCCGTCGAGGCCCATGCCCAGGCCCAGCAGAATTTCGCGATGGTCAACCGCTCGGGCGCTCAGATCGACGAGGTCTATGTCAGCGCGTCCAATCGTGACAGCTGGGGCCGCGACATCCTGGGCGACGGCGTGATGCCGTCGGGCACCCGCCGCAACATCACCTTCCCGCGCGGCACGCGCGCTTGCGAGTTTGACATCCGCGTCGTGTTCGCCAATGGCCAGCGCCGCGAGACGCGCGGCGTCGACCTCTGCCAGGTCTCGACCGTCACGGTCACCCCGAGCGGCCGCTTCGCCACCGAGTGAGGCGAGGGCCGACTGGCCCGACCCATCAACCCGGCCCTGGCGACAGGGCCGGGTTTTTTGTGCTCGGAGTCGGCGTTATCGCCGCTTCAGAAGGATGAACAGGTTGTCGCCGGTGCTGTAATGGAGGCCCCAGCGGCTGAGCGGCGGCTTCGGCCCGCCGAAGCGCCGGATCTCCGCGTAGGCGGCGAGCGCCTGCGGAAACCGTTCGGCCAGCAGCGTCAGTTCGGCTGGTCGCATCACCACATAGGTCGGCCTGAGCGCATCCACGATGCCCTCCAGCGTGCCGGTCGGCTTCATGCCGCGCTGGGCTGCCACCGCTATCGGCGAGCCGAGGCCCGGAAAATCATAGGTCGTCTTGTTGCGGGCAAACCAGCCGATATAGCCGAGCGGCTCAAGGCTGACGGTGTTGTTCGGCCCCATCATCTCGTTCAGGGCAAGGCCGATGGGCGTGCGCACGCTGTCCTCGATCTGCGTCTGCCATTCCTTCTCGATGGGAAACGAGAAGGGGATATGCATGGCATAGGCAAAGGCCAGCGCCGAACCAAGCACCAGGCTGGTCCGCTGGCTGAGCCAGGACGCGCCATAGCCGGCCATGACGGCACCAATCGCCGTGAATGGCGGCAGGTACCACATGTAATAGGCCGGCACGAGAGCGCTTGCCCGATAGATGAGGAACACAATCCCGAAGCCGGCGATGGCCAGCACGCGCTTGTCTTCACGCGCGGCGCGCACCAGACCCATGAGGCAGAGCACGATCACCACGCTCACGATGGGCAGCAGCACATAATCGGGCAGCGGCGCCTTGTCGATGAAGGTCATCTGCCAGAACGGCGCGAAATGGCGCCACCATTGCAGCACGTATTCGAGCGGGGCGAGCCAGCCGAAACTGCCGGTGACGATCTGGAACGACTGGCTCTTGGCGACGATCGTGTGGGGAACCGGCGAGCCGTAATAGAGCGTCGCGAACAGGAACCATGGCCCGCCGACCAGCAACGTTCCGAGCACCACCTTCGGCACCTGCCGCCAGTCGATCAGCAGCACGGTGAGCCCGACGATCGGCAGCCAGAAGACGAATTCCGGCCGGCACAGCATTCCGGCGCCGCTGGCAAAGCCCAGCCGCCACCAGCGGGACGCCAGCAGATAATGGGCATTGGCCAGCGCCACGGCGACGACCACCTGCGTCTCCATGCCGGCCATGCCGAAGAAGATGTGGTGCTGGTCGAGTGCGAGATAGCCGAGCACCATGATCAGCGCACCGGTGGAGAAGCCCAGCCGCCGGCCGATCTCATTGGCGTAATAGAGCGCCGGGATAACGGCGAACAGGCTCACCAGTTTCTGGAAGGCGAGCCCCTGGCCCACCGCCTCGCCGATCAGCGGCGCCAGGATGCTGGCCGCCGAGGTGAAGGATTGGACGCGCGGCTCGCTGATGTGATGGGTGAGACCGTAACCCTCCCAGGCATTGCGTGCCGAGGTCAGCGTAATCAGCGCGTCTTCCCAGGTGCGGCCTGTATAGAGCCAGAAAACCAGGCGTGAGACGAGGGCAGCCAGCAAGAAAACCGAAAAAACCGGATTGTCCCGCAAGTATCGAATGGCTTTCTGCATGCCGGTATTCCAGTGTGATGCCGCCGTGACCGCGGCATGACGTTGGATGCCCTGCGGGGCGTTCGGCGATAGCCTGCGCGGGCGTCGATGTCCAGTCGGCCGGATGGGCAGGTCTGATGCGGCTTCAGCGGGGCAGGGCGCGCATGGACGAGAAGATGGTGACCCTGCGGTCCGCGCTTCTCCAGCAGCCTGCCAGCGCTCAGAAGCGCGTCGTCATGCGCACCTTGAGAAATCGCAAGGCGCGTTGCGCTTCCGCCAGTTCGATCGCGTCATAGCGATCCGCCAGATCGGCCGGAATGTTCAACGGCTCGCATCGGCGATCGGCCCGCAGGATGAGAACGCCTTCCAGCACGCTGTAGTCCAGTTCAAGCGAGCGCAGCAGCACCATGATGAGATTGATGTCCTTGGACACCAGGGTCTGCAGGACGAAGGCGGCCTGGAAACCGGATGCTTTGCCGATCACCAGCGCGACGTCGAAGATCCGCTTCTGGTCGCAAAGTCGCGCCAATGCATCGCCCAGCGCGATCGTCGCGGTGCCAATCGCCGCAAGGATCTCTTCCGCCTCGAGGTTATCCGCGATGCGCTTGGCGGTCTGGTGCTCGAAGGTGGGCTGCGGGCGTGTGGGCGAGCGGGCCTGGCGGAGCGACAGTTGCAAGGCCAGCGCTTCCGAGACGAGCGGCGCCAGCTTGCGTGCGGCCTCCGGTGACAGGTCTGGCCGATCGACCAGAAGGGCGCCCAGCGTGACGTCGTAACGGGCAAGCCCGATCAAGGTCGACATCGAATCCCGGGAGATCTCGGCGCGCGGGTGACCGGTGACGCCGTGACGGACGATTCGGCTGCCCCGCTGGATCAGGATGTCGGTGAGCGATGCCGGCAGGCTTGCACGGCGGACGATGGCCTGCAGATGATCATCCGAGCCGGTGCTGGCCACTTCCGCGAGCTGGACATGCGGCAGGATCGGCGACTGGCTGAGCACAGGCCCGGCGACAGCGATCTGGGGATCATGGGCGAGCGTGCCGAGCACATTGACCGGCGCGCGGCTGCTGGGGGCGATGCGCTCCGAATAGGACACGCGATGGTCGTCCGGCATGTCGCGAAGCACGCGGGTGACGATCTCGCCGAACAGGTATTCCTCGGAATCGGAGGGCGGCGTCACCTGGTCCAGATAGAGGTCCGTGATGCTGCGCAGCAGTGCCAGCCGCTTGTCCGGCTCCCGTTCGGTTGCAAGGTGCTTCAGATCATCGAGCATAGAAAGGCAGATCCCCGGGGCTAGCCATCAAAATCGGGGCGAAACTGGCCCAGATTTGTTGAAAATTGTCCGGCTTGGCGGTCAGGGCTGCGGTAATGGCCGTTAATCCTGATGGTGGATTGAGCCGATGCACCCTGGCGGGAGAACGGGCATTAATCATGATGGTCTTGGCAATCATGTCGGGCATTCGAGCAATGGACAGGTGAGCGCCGCGCGAGGCGGGCATATTGTCAATCCGTGATGAACGGCAGGAAGCATAAAAAGCGCAAACACAGTCGTTGGTTGCTGTGCTTAATGCATATCAGTATTCTGGAAGATCATAATGCAATCTTTGCATTAACAGGTGGCGCCCGATGATGGCCGATATGCATTAGGTCACCTTGCGTCATATCCGCCGCTGAACGAGGTGGGGATGTGGACGCCGCGGTTTATGCAGGGAATCCCATGGACTTTCGCTGGCTTCACGACTTCCTGGCTCTGGCCGACATTCGCAATTTCCGGTTGGCGGCCGAGCGCCGCAACAGCTCGCAGCCTGCCTTCAGCCGTCGCATCCAATCCCTGGAAGCCTGGCTTGGCACCAGCCTGATCGATCGCTCGGCCCATCCCGTTCGCCTGACCGATGCCGGCGAACGCTTCGTCGATGCAGCCGATGCCATCATCCGCCAGGTGATGGTGGCGCGCGGCGCCCTCAGCGGCACCCCGTCTGATGACGGCCGGGCGATGATCAGCTTCTCGCTGCCCCATTCCCTTGCCTTGGCGCGCTTCCCCCAATGGTGGACGGTGTGGTCGGTCGCCAGCGGCGCGCGGTCATGCCGCGTAGTGTCCGGTTCCATCAACGAGATGCGGGCCCATCACGTGACGCGCCGGTCGGACATTCTCATCTCGTTCGACCATGCCGATCATCCGCTCCATCTCGACCCCGCGCATTATCGTCAGGTGGATCTCGGCCTGGAATGGCTGCGGCCCTATGTCTCGAGCCGGTCGAACGAGCGCCATCTGGTTCTGGCGGGCAAGGCCCGCGGGCCTTCCGCTCTCGTCCGCTACCCGAGCTGCAGTTTTCTCGGGCGTCTGGTCGACGCCATCCTCGCCGCCCGTCAGGCCCGGATGCAGACGATCTGCGAGGCGGATGCCGCCGAGGTCCTGCTCCGCATGGCGGTTGCAGGTCACGGCATCGCCTGGCTGCCGGAATCGACCGCTGCCGACGCTGTCGCAGCCGGGCGTCTGCGTCTCGCCGGTGACGAAACCTGGTCCATGCCCATGCGCATCGTCGCCTACAGCCCGCGCGCCCTGGTATCTCCGGCGGTCACCACCCTGATGGATTTCCTCGCCGACCGCCCGTCCGGCGGCCATGGGCAGGTCGCAGCGCTCGTCTGAGATCGCCGCGTTACGTCAACATTCCGGCTTGGCGCATCATCAGGGAATATTGTCGGTCAATCGGGCAAATGAAGCAGATGACCTTTGTTTTTCCAGTAGGCAGCCTGGTGTCACAGTCTTTGACCTCTGACCGGCGCATCTATTGCTCAACGGATCTCCTCACCAATTCTCAACACTCACGCCTCATGGTGCCTGCAAGGGAGCGCGCCGCGGATGGCGCCGGCCCCCTGATCATGTTGGGGTCAATGCGGGCTTTGAAGACATCCGTCTACAAGGCGGGGCTGGAAACGCTCTGGTTCACGGGGGCGCATCGTGCGCTGCGGCCCGTGTTCGGCGGCGTCGGCGCGATCCTCATGCTGCATCACGTGCGCCCGGCCGAGCCGCGCGAGTTCGCACCGAACCGGCTGCTGGAAGTCACCCCCGATTATCTCGAAAGCGTCATCGAGCGTGTCAGGGCGCAAGGCTTCGAGACCCTGTCGCTCGACCAGGCCTGCGACCGGCTGGCCGGGGGCGGTGACATCCGGCCGTTCGTCTGCTTCACCTTCGACGACGGCTACCGCGACAATGCCGACTATGCCTGGCCGATCCTGAAGCGCCACGGCGTGCCGTTCACGCTCTATCTGCCCACCGCCTTCATCGACCAGGAGGGCGAGCTCTGGTGGCTGGTGCTGGAGGACACGATCCGCACCCAGCGCTCGGTGACGGCGCAGATTGCCGGCCGCACCGTCCATTTCGACTGTTCGACCCCGGCGCTGAAGCGCGAGGCCTGGCGCGAGATCTATTGGTGGCTGCGCTCGCTGCCCGAAACCGAATTGCGCGCCTATGTCCGCGATCTCGCCGCGCGCCACGGGCTCGATTTCCGCGACACCTGCCGCCGGCTGTGCATGACCTGGGACGAGGTGAGGGCGCTAGCCAGCGATCCGCTGGTCACCATAGGCGCCCATACGGTCAACCATTACATGCTGGCGAAATTCGACTGCGACACCGCGCGCGCCGAGATGCTGGGCTCGAAGGATCGGATCACCAGCGAGCTCGGCCGAGAGGTCAGCCATTTCGCCTATCCGGTGGGCGACCCGACCTCGGCCGGCCCGCGCGACTTCCAGATGGCCGCCGAATGCGGCTTCCGCTCGGCCGTCACCACGCGTCCCGGCCTCATCTTCCCCGAGCACCGCGACCATTTGACAGCCCTGCCGCGTGTATCCCTCAACGGCGAATTCCAGTCGCTGCGCTATCTGGACGTGCTGCTTTCCGGCGCGCCCTTCGCCTTTTTCAACCGGTTCCGCCGGGTGAACGCTGCCTGATCGGCGCTTTTCGGGGACAACAGCAAAATCCGCCGCGAGGCCGTCGCGATTGAGCCTGAATCAGATAGTTTGTGGGATGACGGTCCGCGCTCCGCGGCCGCCGAAAGCCCTTTCAGCCTGATGTCTGACCCGACCGGAACCAAACCCTTCTCCGCCTTCGAATGGATGCTGTCGCTGCGCTATCTGCGCGCGCGGCGGAAGGAGGGATTCATCTCGGTGATTGCCGGCTTCTCCTTCATCGGCATCATGCTGGGGGTGGCCACCCTCATCATCGTGATGGCGGTGATGAATGGCTTCCGCAAGGAACTGCTCGGCAAGATCCTGGGTGTCCAGGGGCATATGGTGCTGCAGCCGATCGATACCCCGCTCACCGATTTCTCCGATGTTGCCGCCCGGCTGATGCGCGTGCCGGGCATCCGGCTGGCAGCCCCGGTGGTCGAGGGCCAGGCGCTGGCCTCATCGCCGTTCAATGCGGGCGGCGCCATCGTGCGCGGCATGCGCGCCGAGGACATTCGCCGCCTGCCGCTGATCGCCGGCAATATCAAGCAGGGCGGCATCGACGATTTCGACACGATCGAGGGCGTCATGGTGGGACAGCGGCTGGCGGCGCAATTGTCGCTCCGGCTCGGCGACTCGCTGACGCTCGTCTCACCGCGCGGCACGCCGACACCGATGGGCATGACGCCGCGCATCAAGGCCTATCCGATCGTGGCGATCTTCGAGGTCGGCATGACGGAATATGACTCCGCCTTCGTGTTCATGCCGTTCACCGAGGCGCAGGCCTATTTCAATCGCGAGGGCGATGCCTCCTCCATCGAGGTCTATACCGACAATCCGGACCGCATCGATCAGTACCGGCGCCTGGTCTCCGAGAAGGTCGAGCGGCCCGTGTTCATCGTCGACTGGCGCCAGCGCAATGCCTCGTTCTTCTCCGCCCTCCAGGTGGAGCGCAATGTCATGTTCATGATCCTGACGCTGATCGTGCTGGTGGCGACGCTGAACATCATTTCGGGTCTGATCATGCTGGTGAAGGACAAGGGCCGCGACATCGCCATCCTGCGCACCATGGGGGCGACGCGCGGCGCGATCATGCGGATCTTCCTGATCACCGGCGCGTCCATCGGCGTGGTCGGCACGCTCGCCGGCTTCGCCCTCGGCGTGCTGGTCTGCCTCAATATCGAGAAGATCCAGGAATTCGTCTCCTGGGTCACCGGCACCACGCTGTGGGACCCCACCGTGCGCTTCCTCACCCAGATCCCCGCCGATATGTCGACCGGCGAGACGCTCACCGTGCTGTTCATGGCGCTCACCCTGTCGCTGCTCGCAACGCTCTATCCCTCCTGGCGCGCCGCGCGCCTCGATCCGGTGGAGGCCCTGCGCTATGAGTGAAGCCGCAATCGAAAAGCCGGCCGGAACGGGCGAGCGCGAAGCGCCGGTGCTCTGGCTCCATGCCGTCGAGCGCCGCTATTCGGAAGCCGGCGCGCCGCTGGAAATCCTGAAAGGGGCCGAGCTCGCGGTCTGGCCCGGCGAAAGCGTCGCGCTCATCGCGCCCTCTGGCACAGGCAAGTCGACCCTGCTGCATCTCGCCGGCCTGCTCGAAGCCCCGGATGGCGGCGAGGTCTATATTGGCGGGCGCGCCACGTCCAAACTGTCGGATTCCGAGCGCACCCGCATCCGCCGCATCGATATCGGCTTCGTCTATCAGTTCCATCACCTGCTGCCGGAATTCTCCGCGCTGGAGAATGTCGTCCTCCCGCAGATGATCCGCGGCCTGTCGAAAAAGGTCGCCCGCAACAATGCCAGCGAGCTCCTCGGCTATCTCGGACTTGGCGAGCGCCTGTCGCACCGGCCCTCGGAACTGTCGGGCGGCGAGCAGCAGCGGGTCGCCATCGCGCGTGCCGTCGCCAACGCTCCGCGCATCCTGATGGCGGACGAGCCCACCGGCAATCTCGACCCCAAGACCGCCGACCACGTGTTCTCCGCGCTCGGCCAGTTGGTCCGGGCGTCCAGGCTCGCGGCGGTCATCGCCACCCACAACATGGAACTCGCCGGCCGGATGGATCGGCGCGTGACCATCCGCGACGGGCTGGTGGTGGAGCTTTAGGGGGGCGTTCAGCCGCGAGCTTTTGGATCTCTCTGGGATAGCGCTTCCTCTCCACCCTCATCCTGAGGTGCTCGCCGGAGGCGAGTCTCGAAGGACCTCTTGGCCTCGTGGCCTATCCTTCGAGGCCCGGACTATCGCCCTCGCGCCCGAGGCATGAGGGTGTGCGTGTGGCAAGCGTCCCGGGGGCATCCCGCAAGGCAACCACGTCATGCCCGCCCTTGTGGCGGGCATCCACGTCTACCTTCTGCTCTTGGGATGCCAAAGTCGTGGATGCCCGGGACAGGCCCGGGCATGACGACAGAGAGTGTTGGTCTCCAGACGAAGGCCGGTTGCCGCGCTTGTCGTCGGACGGGGCCTCACAACTGGCGCCATTGCGCCATTTTCCGCTGTGTTCAGCTTTTGTTGACTCTCTCTGTTGCTCGTTTGTTCTCATTGCTTGTCATGAGAACAAAACCGGTACATGCTCCCTGGGTCAACGCAGTCACGTCACAACAGGACGAGGGAGAGACCCATGATCCGCACGATGATCGAAGACGCAGCAGCTCTGGTGGCACTCGGGCTTTTCACCGGCATGGTGGCCGTATGGGCGCAGGCCTTTCAGGGGCTCTGAGGCTTGGGATAGGGCGGGCCGGGCAGGGGACCCGGTCCAACGGGCTCTGCCGATACGACCTCGATGCTCATGCAACGAAGCCGCGCGCTGAGGCCGAAGCCGCGATCAAAGGTCACGACGCGGTGTGGCGGCAGCGGTTCGCCCGAAGTGAAGGTGCCGCGTTCCTCGGTGGTGATCGTCAGCGAGACGATCATGTTGTCGTGGTTGAAGTCGTCGAGATGGATGGCATCCACGTCATGGAAGCGGAGCACCGCCAGCACGTCCGGCCCTTGCCAGACCTCCTGGGTCGCGCGCAGCACGCGGATCGTGACGGTCGCGACAGGCATGATGTTGGAATCGTCCCAGTCGCCAGGCGCGATCTGCCCGCGCCACAGATGGATATCGATCACTTCGGCGTCGTGGAACGATGGCCAGCCGCTGAAGTGCCGGGTCAGCCGATCATGATGAAGGATGATGGCGGGATCGAAGGACATCGGAACTGGTTCCGGCAAGACCGAGAAGCGCGCTGTCGAAGACCCGCCCGCTGGCCTGGCATGAGCCTGTGGCAGCAAGCGCGAGACTGGATTGTGTATCGCGCATGGCCAGCGCGCAATCCGCATTGCCCGCCGCTCCGGTAGCGGGCAAGAGTGAAGCGAGAGGCAGACTCACACCACAGTACAGCGAGACCCAAGGCCTTGGCCGAGCAGAATTTCGTCCACTTGCGTGTCCATTCGTCGTTCTCGCTGCTCGAGGGCGCGCTGTCGATTGCCAAGCTGACCAAGCTCGCCTCCCACGACCGGATGCCGGCGCTGGCCGTCACCGACACCAACAATCTGTTCGCGGCCCTCGAATTCTCCGACAAGGTCGCCGGCTACGGCATCCAGCCGCTGGTCGGCCTGACCCTTGGCGTCGACTTCGCCGACCGCGAGGTCGATCCGCGCCGGCCGAACCTTGCCGGTATCAAGCCGCGCATCGCTGTCATCGCCGCGACGGAGGCCGGCTACCGCAATCTCATGGCGCTGTCGTCCAGTGCCTTCATGACCTCCAGCGATGTCGGCGACGCCAGCGTCACCGTCCAAATTCTGGAGGCCCATGCGGAGGGCCTGATCGCGTTGACCGGCGGCCCCGGCGGGCCGATCGACCGGGCCTTTCACGACAACCAGACCGATCTCGCCAAGGGGCGGCTCGACCGTCTGACCGCGATCTTCAGCGATCGGCTCTATGTCGAGCTGCAGCGCCACGGCCTGGAGAGCGAACGCCAGGTGGAACCGGCGCTGATCGAGGAGGCCTATTCACGCGGCCTGCCGCTGGTGGCCACCAACCAGTGCTTCTTCGGATCGATCTCGGACTACGAGAGCCACGACGCCCTGCTCGCCATCGCGGCGGGGCGCCTCCTGTCCGACACCGAGCGGCGCCAGCTGACGCCCGAACACCGGTTCAAGACTCAGGCCGAGATGATCCAGCTGTTTACCGATCTGCCCGAGGCGATTGCCTCGACGGTCGAGATCGCCAGGCGCTGCCATTATCGGCCGCGCACCCGCAAGCCCATCCTGCCGCGCTTCACCAGGGTCGGCGGCGATCCCGTCGACGAGGGCGCCGAGCTTGCCCGCCAGGCGCGCGAGGGCCTCGATGCCAGGCTCGCCGCCCATGGTCCGGCCGAGGGCCTGACCGAGCAGACCTATCGCGACCGGCTCGAATTCGAGCTCGGCGTCATCGAGAAGATGAAGTTCCCCGGCTACTTCCTCATCGTGTCGGACTTCATCAAATGGGCCAAGGCCCAGAGCATTCCGGTTGGCCCCGGCCGCGGCTCGGGCGCGGGCTCGCTGGTTGCCTATGCGCTGACCGTCACCGATCTGGACCCGCTCCGGTTCAACCTGCTGTTCGAGCGCTTCCTCAATCCGGAACGCGTCTCGATGCCGGATTTCGACATCGACTTCTGCCAGGACCGGCGCGACGAGGTGATCCGCTACGTCCAGGAGCGCTATGGCCGCAGCCAGGTGGCCCAGATCATCACCTTCGGTACCCTGCAGGCGAGGGGCGTGCTACGCGACGTCGGCCGCGTGCTCGAACTGCCGTATGGCCAGGTCGACAAGCTCTGCAAGCTGGTGCCGCAGAACCCGGCGGCCCCGATCACGCTCGACAAGGCGATCGAGGGCGAGCCGAAGCTGCAGGCCGCCCGCGAGGAGGAGCCGGTGGTTGGCCGGCTGTTCGATATTGCGGTGAAGCTTGAGGGCCTGAACCGCCACGCCTCCACCCATGCCGCAGGTCTCGTCATCGGCGACCGGCCGCTGGTCGAGCTGGTGCCACTCTACCGAGACCCCAAGACCGACATGCCGGTCACCCAGTACAATATGAAATGGGTGGAACAGGCCGGCCTGGTGAAGTTCGACTTTCTGGGTCTGAAGACCCTGACCGTGATGCAGAAGGCGATCGACCTCCTGAAGCAGCGCCACGTCGACGTGGAACTGGCCAGCATCCCGCTCGATGACGCCAAGAGCTACGACATGATGGCGCGCGGCGAGACGGTCGGCGTGTTCCAGGTGGAAAGCGTCGGCATGCGCAAGGCGCTTGTCGAGATGAAGGCGAGCCGCTTCGAGGACATCATCGCGCTGGTGGCGCTCTACCGGCCGGGCCCGATGGCCAACATTCCGGTCTATTGCGCTCGCAAGCTGGGGCTGGAAAAGGCCGAATATCCCCATCCGCTGCTGGAGCAGGTGCTGTCCGAGACCCACGGCATCATCGTCTACCAGGAACAGGTCATGCAGGCCGCCCAGATCCTGTCGGGCTATTCGCTGGGCGAAGCCGACCTTCTGCGCCGCGCCATGGGCAAGAAGATCAAGGCGGAGATGGACCAGCAGCGCGAGCGTTTCGTCTCGGGCGCCGTGACCAATGGCATCACCAAATCCAAAGCCGACGAAATTTTTGATTTGCTGGCTAAGTTTGCCGATTACGGCTTCAACAAGAGCCATGCAGCCGCCTATGCGCTGGTTTCCTACCACACGGCATGGTTGAAGGCGAACCATCCGGTTGAGTTCATCGCGGCGTCGATGACGCTCGACATGTCGAACACCGACAAGCTGTCGGAATTCCGCCGGGAGGCCGTTCGCCTGAAGATCGCGGTGGAGCCGCCCTGCGTCAACCGCTCGGGCGTCGAGTTCAACGTCGCCGACGGCAAGATCCTCTATGCGCTGGCGGCGGTGAAGGGTGTGGGTACCCAGGCGGTCGAGGCGATCGTGGCGGCGCGCGGTGACCGGCCTTTCGCCGATCTCGCCGATTTCGCGAACCGCATCAATCCGCGCAGCCTCAATCGCAAGACGCTGGAAAATCTCGCTTGTGCCGGTGCCTTCGACGCGCTGGAGCCGAACCGCGCGCGCGCGCTCGCCGCGGTCGACCAGGTTCTGGCCGAGGCCCAGCGCCGGGCCGAGGGCAGGGCGCTTGGCCAGGACGAATTGTTCGGCGGCTCGGGCCCGGCCCCTCTGCGCCTGCCCGAGGTCGAGGCCTGGCTGCCAGGGCGCCTGCTCGACGAGGAGTACAAGGCGATCGGCTTCTTCCTCTCGGGCCACCCGCTCGACGATTATCAGCAGGCGCTGCGCCGCATGCGCATTGAGCCCTTCGCCGAATTTGCCCGCTCGGTGCGCCAGGGCGCCAGCGCCGGCAGGCTCGCCGGCGTGGTCACCTCGCGCCAGGAGCGCCGCACCAAGACCGGCAACAAGATGGGCATCGTCACCCTGTCGGACCCGTCCGGCCATTACGAGGCCGTGCTGTTCTCGGAAGGCCTCGCCCTTTATCGCGATCTCCTCGAACCCGGCCAGGCTGTGCTCATGTCGGTCGGCGCGGAGCTGCAGGGCGAAGAGGTCCGCGTGCGGCTCTTGACGGTTGAGCCGCTGGAGGCCGCCGCCATCAAGGTGCAGAAGGGCTTCCGCGTCTTTGTCGATGGGCCGGCGCCGGTCGAGAGCGTCGCCAAGCGGCTGATGACCAAGGGCGACGGCGAGGTCTCGATCGTGCTGGTCCTCCCCGATGCGCTGAGCGAGGTGGAGGTGAAGCTTCCCGGCCGCTACGCGGTGTCGCCGCAGATCGCCGGCGCGCTGAAGGCGGTGCCCGGCGTCATGACCGTGATGGAGCTCTAGAGCCGGACGGAGGCCTCTCTCCTGTTCCAGGATGGCTCCGCCTGATCAGGGCTAAACCCTTGATATCCCGTGGGCCTGCCGGAGCGCCATTTCGCGTGGCCTCCGGCATGGTCCGCTCGCCGCCCGGATCAGACAGAGAGGCCGGAGAGGCGTGCCGGCAGGCCGGAAATGGCGGCGACATCGGCATTGGCGAAGGCAAAGCGCAGGTGGCGCTCCTGGCCCGGCCCGAAATACGAACCGGGCAGGCCGAGCACACCGCGTTCCGCCGCCAGCGCCTCGGCCACCCGCTCGGCCGGTACGCCGTCGAAGGGATGGCGGACATAGGCGAAATAGGCGCCGATCGAGGATATCTCCCAGCCCGGACAGCTGGAAACCACGCCTTCGAAGGCAGAGATGCGCCCGTTGATCGCGGCTCGCACCTCAGCCCGCCAGGGCTGCATCGCACCGATCGCCCAGGCGAGCACGCCTTGGGCGGGTCTCGCCGCGCAGATCTGGAAGCTATCGAGCACCTTCAGGACCTGCGCCATGGGCGCGGGACCTGCCGTGATGGCACCGACCCGGTGACCAGGCACGGCATAGGCCTTGGAGAACGAGTAGAGCTGGATCACATGGTCGCGCCAGCCGGCCTCGGTGAACAGGCCATGGGCGCGGTTGGCACCGGGTGCGAGGAAGTCGCGATAGGTCTCGTCGATGATCAGCGCGACGCCTCGGGCACGCGCAAGCCCGGCAAAGGCCGCGATCAGCCCGTCGGGATAGATCGCCCCAGTCGGATTGTTGGGCGTCACCAGCACGAGGGCGCGGGTTCGCCCGTCGATCAGCGCCTCGGCCGCGGCGACGGCCGGCACGAAACGGTCCTCCGGCCGGCAGATCAGCGGCCGTGCCTCGATTCCCAGCATCTGCAGGGTCATCTGGTGGTTGAAGTACCAGGGGGCCGGCAGGATGACATTGTCGCCGGCCTTAGCCACGGCGAGGATCGCCGCCACGAAGGCGAGGTTGCAGCCCGCCGTGATGGCGACATCGGCGGACGCGATCTCTCCACCGTAAAGATGAGAGAGTTCAGCGGCATAGCTCTCGCGAAGGTCGGCATCACCGAGGATCGCGCCATAGCGGGCGATGTCGGGACGGGCGGCGGCCTCGCCGAGGCGCTTGAGCAGTTCGGCCGGCGGCGCGGAGCCGGGCGCCGCCTGCGACAAGTCGATCGGCGGTCCGAAGCCACCGTCGTAGCGGGTCATCCAGGCGCGCGCCGCCGGGATCGGGGGCGTGCCGGTGTCGATCAGATCGGGATTGAGCTGGAGCAAGCGATCACCAGACCCCGGTATTGGGCATCGAGGCCCAGGGCTCGGCGGCAGCCTTGGCATCGCCCTTCTGCAACAGCTCGATCGAGACATTGTCCGGGGAACGGACGAAGGCCATGCGGCCGTCGCGCGGCGGGCGGTTGATGGTGACGCCCGAGCGCATCAGCTTCTCGCATGTCGCGTAGATGTCGTCGACCTCATAGGCGAGATGGCCGAAATTGCGGCCGCCCGTATAGGTTTCCGGGTCCCAGTTGTAGGTCAATTCGAGCATCGGCGCGTCACGGCGGCCGGCGGCGATGTCGGCTGCCGCGCGCTCCTTGTCCTCGGGCGCGCACAGGAACACCAGCGAGAACCGGCCCTGCTCGAAATCGTTCTTGCGCACCTGAACCAGCCCGAGCTTGTTACAGTAGAAGTCCATGGACTGGTCGAGATCGGTCACCCGGACCATGGTGTGAAGGTAGCGCATCTTTGGCTCCGCTCAAGGCTGAGGGCATGGAATGGACGGCGAATGGACACCAGCAATAGCTGATCTGGCAAGCCTTGTCCGGCAATCCAGCTGCGCTGTGGCATTCACCGGGGCGGGTCTGTCGACCGAGAGCGGCATTCCGGATTTCCGCTCGCCCAGCGGCCTGTGGACCAAGAACAAGCCGATCCCGTTCGATGCTTTCGTGGCCGATCGCGCCGTGCGCAACGAGGCCTGGCGGCGCAAGTTCGTCATGGACGAGAGTTTCCGCAACGCCTTGCCGGGCAGGGGCCACAGAGTGCTCGCAGCGATGGCGGCGGCTGGCCACCTCACGGGCATCATCACCCAGAACATCGACAACCTGCACCAGGATTCCGGTGTCGGCGACCAGCATCTGGTCGAATTGCACGGCAATGGCAGCTACGCGACCTGCCTCGAATGCCGCCACCGCTACGAACTGGATTGGGTGCGGGCCCGTTATGAGGCCGCGGGCAACGTGGCGCCGGATTGTTCGGCCTGCGGCGGCCCGGTGAAGTCGGCGACCATCTCGTTCGGCCAGGCCATGCCGGAGGCGGAGATGCGCCGCGCGCTCGACTGGTCGCTGACGTCCGACCTGTTCCTGGCGATTGGCTCGTCGCTGGTGGTCCACCCGGCGGCCGGCCTGCCGGTTGCGGCCAGGCGCAACGGTGCGAAGCTTGTCATCATCAACCGGGAACCGACGCCGCTCGATGAGATCGCCGACCTCGTCATCTCCGCCGATATCGGCGATGTCCTGTCGCGCCTCGCCGACAGCCTTGACCTTCCGTTACGTCACTGATGTTGCGTCAAGAACCGATCCACCAAAAGCCACGAAAGCCGTGGGAGCGCTGGAATTTCGGGCTTTGCCACACACGGAGCGGTGTTATCCTCTGCAGTGAGAATCAGGCGGGGTGGGACTGAGGCCAACGGTCCCGATTGAGCGGCGGTGAGAGTTATGGCGGCGGACGGCTCTGATCCGGACGGCTTCGGCACGAAGAACGACATGCACGGTCGGCTCGACGACCAGCCGAACCTTGAAGATGTGCCCGGAGATCTCGTTGAGATTGCTGGCACGATCAAGTGGTTCGACGTCGCCAAGGGTTACGGGTTCATCGTGCCCGATGGCGGCGGCGCCGACGTGCTGCTCCACGTGACCAGCCTGCGCCGCGACGGCTACCAGACCGCCTATGAGGGCGCACGCATCGTCGTCGAGGCAACCGCCCGCCAGCGCGGCCTGCAGACCTTCCGAATCCTGTCGATGGACGATTCGACTGCCATCCATCCCTCGCAGATGCCGCCGCCTCGCACCCATGTCTCGGTCACGCCGACCAGCGGGCTGGAGCGGGCCGAGGTCAAATGGTTCAACCGGCTGCGCGGCTTCGGCTTCCTGTCCCGCGGACCCGGCACGCCGGACATCTTCGTCCACATGGAGACCCTGCGCCGCTACGGTCTGACCGAGCTCCGGCCCGGACAATGGGTTCTCGTGCGGTTCGGCGACGGCTCCAAGGGGCTGATGGCGGCCGAGGTTCGGCCGGATGGTCCATCCTTCCCGGCGGCCCATTGAAAGCTGGTGATGGCGCGATGACTGCGTTCCCCATTTCGCGTCGTGCAGTTCTCCTTGGTGGCCTGGTCTGTTCGATCCCTGCCGCGTCGGCGGCCGACTCCGACCGTCTGACGATCGTCACCCGCGGCGGCCAGAGCCACGTGTTCACGCTCGAGCTTGCCAATACGCCCGAAGCGCGCTCGCGTGGCCTGATGTTCCGCCGCGAGCTGGCTCCGGATAAGGGCATGCTGTTCGAATTCGGCGCTCGCGAGAGCGAAGTCTCGATGTGGATGAAGAACACCTATATCTCCCTCGACATGGTGTTCATCCGTGCCGATGGCACGATCCGCCATATCGCCGAGAACACCACGCCGCTCTCGGAGGCGACCATCTCGTCCGGCGGCCCGGTCCGCGGCGTGCTGGAAGTGATCGGCGGCACCGCCAAGCGTCTCGGCATCGCACCGGGTGACCGGGTCGAACACCCGTATTTCCAGCGCTGACGCGGTTGGGCCGGCACAAGCCGGGCTTCGCGCTTGCTGCTGGCCGCAGCCTCGGCTATGCCGTGGCCAACGGGGCGTAGCGCAGCCTGGTAGCGCGAGAGTTTTGGGTACTCTAGGTCGCTGGTTCGAATCCAGTCGCCCCGACCAGATCCGGAGGGTTCACATTGGTCGCCCGTATCTACAAGCCAGCCAAGACCGCCATGCAGTCGGGACAGGGCAAGACTCACGATTGGCGCCTGGATTTCGAGCCGGAGACGCCGCGCGTGGTCGAGCCGCTGATGGGCTATACGAGCTCCACCGACATGCGCCAGCAGCTGCGCCTCACCTTCGAGACGAAGGAAGAGGCCATTGCCTATGCCGAGAAGAATGGCCTGGCCTATCAGGTGTCGGAGGCCGAGGAGCCGAAGCGCCGGCTCGCCGCCTATTCCGACAATTTCAAGTTCAACCGGGTCGGCGCCTGGACTCACTGACCCGCTCCGTCGCGGGCAGGGGGCACCGGTCTGCCGCGCCTGCTATCCGGTCCCGTAGCTCAGCTGGATAGAGCGACAGCCTTCTAAGCTGTTGGTCGCAGGTTCGAGCCCTGCCGGGATCGCCAGCATTTTCAATGACGGATGCTTGATTGGCGGGAGCGTTGGGTCCCGCCAGACAACACCGAGTGAACACAAACCGTCTTGTGAATGTCGCTATCGCGGCCAGGCGGGCACTGTCAGAGGAAAATCGGGTTGCTGTCGTAGGGGCGGGCCGCTAGCCGGAGCGGATAAGCAATCCCGGCATTTTCGCTATTTCAAGACGTCGCCTGAGATCATCTGCCTGGCAGTGATGATGTCTGTCCGCTACCCGCTACCCGCTGTCGCTGCGGTGCTGCGACTAAGTTCCTCAGCCAGTAGATCGAACACCAATCGGACCCTCCGGCTCGTGTGCAACTCGCGGTGACTCACCAGCCAGACGGGCACTGATGTCCCAGGCAGTTCAGGTAGCAAACGGACGACGTTTGGCATGAGTTCAGCAATTTCCTGCAACATCATGCCGATGCCGAGGCCCTGCCGCACCATTTCCCACAGGACGACGGAATTGTCGGAGACAATCCGGAATTGGTCTGCCGAAACGGGTATACCGGCGGCGCGCAAGTGCCCCGAAAATTGATCAACGGGGTCGAACCCCAGTACCTCGAGGGTACAGAGTTCCGCGACACTTTCCGGTTTCCCGTTCTCGGCAACCCAGCTTTCAGCCGCATAGAAGTGGGCCGTCATCTCTCCAACCAGCCTGGCGATGAGTTCAGGTTCGGTCGGACGCACGTGGCGGATGGCAATGTCGGCCTCGCGCTTTCTGAGGTCGCTGATTGAGTCCGAGGCGACGATGACCAGTGTGATCTGCGGTGCCATCGCGCGAACGCGAGCCAGCAGGCTCGGGAGAAGGTAGGCCGAGACCGCATCCGTCGCGCTGATGGTGACACGCCCCTGGATGTCTTGAGACTTGCCGGCGGCGGCCAGCGCCATCGCTTCTGCCGCTGTCGACATCGCGCGCGCATGGTCAAGCAGACTGAGGCCGGCGTCAGTCAAGACGAGCCGTTTGCCGATCCTCTCAAAAAGGGTGGTTCCGAGCGCTGCCTCCAGCGCGGCTACCTGGCGCGATAAGGTGGGCTGTGTCAGCCCGAGCTTGCGCGCCGCACCCGAAAGCGAACCGAAAGCTGCCGTCGCAGAGAAAGCACGAGCCTGATTCCAATCCATTTTGCTCATGCGAATTCGTATATTCTTTGTACAAATTTCGGCAATACCCCAAAATCATGCATGAACTAGGTCATGGGTCTTCAGAAGGAGACCATCATGCTTCGAACTATCGATGACACCCGCTTCTGGGACAGGTCTGCGCGGAAATATGCGGCAACTCACATAAAGGACATGCCCGGCTACGAGCGCACCAGCGAGCGCACGCGACACTTCCTCAACCCGTCCGACACAGTGCTCGAACTCGGATGCGGGACCGGCACGACCGCGCTTAAGCTTGCGCCGTTCGTTGGCCATATCGTTGGAAGTGATTCTTCGACCGAGATGGTCGCCATCGCGCGGGAAAAGGCCACCGCGTTGGGGTGCGAGAACGCTGAGTTCACAGTTGCGGCTGCCGAAAGCGGTCCCGATTTGGTCGGCTCTTACGATGCAGTCCTTGCGTTCAACCTTCTGCACCTGATTGCCGATCGGCAGGCCGCCTTTGCGCGGATCCACCGCTTCCTTAAGCCGGGCGGGCTGTTTATTTCCAAGACCCCCTGCCTGTCTGAGATGAACCCGTTGATCCGCATCGTGGTGCCGCTGATGCGCTTCGCCGGGCAGGCGCCATTCGTATCGTTTTTTGCAGCCCCAGCCCTCGAAGCCGAAATCGCTGACGCAAGCTTCAATGTCCTCGACAGGGAGCGACATGGGACAGGTCGCAAAGATCCTCGGATTTTTATCGTCGCTCGAAAGTCAGGCTGATCAGGTGCCTTAACGGGTAAGCGCCTTCGCTCAGTCGTCATGGTGTTGTGGAAGCAAGCGTGACGGATCGCCTGGCGTCCTACGGCGCAGCACTGAAGACATCGGGCGCGGTCCAAAAGCGCGAGATCAGGCGTTGGCTGAACAATCGCGCGGAGAACCCCCACCAGCCCTTCCGACACAGAGAACTCGCAACGTTGCGGTTTCGGCGGATGAAAAGTCAGCAGAAATTTGCCGAATTCCACGGCTCGATCCACAACCACATCAACCAGTAACGCTCACTGGTTGGTCTGACAGCACTGTGCGCAGGGCGGTCACCGGTCGGCTTCCTCCCGCAGCATCTCCAGTGTTGCCGGATCGAACTTGGCCTTGACCCGTCGTCCATCGGCCGTGACGGCATGGACCTTGTAGCAGCCATCATCCGTCCGGATGCGTGTCACTTGCCAGCCGCGCACCCTCAGGCGCTCGACAAGCGCGTCGCGGGGCTGCCAGTCGGCCATGGGCGCTGTGCAGCGCGGGCTTGCCGCAGCCATGCCGCCCCAAAGGGCTGTTACGAGCAGAGCGCTGGCTCCCAGGGTCCGCTTCATCGTGCACTCCTCGCCGGCATTGGTCATTGTGTGGTGATGGACCATATTGACCTGACGCCAGCCTGAACCGCCGGACGAACCTTATTCAGCCGATCGTCAGCTTCCGGGGCTAGCGTCGTGCCGGATGACCATGGACCGGGACCCTGCACATGCGCGTTCTGCTCGTTGAAGACGATACGCTTCTCGGGGCGGCGGTGCGCGATCAGATCGCTGCAGACGGGCATAGCGTCGATTGGGCGACCAGACTGGATGCCGCGAGCGACCATCTCCGCGTCGCCACCTATCAACTCATCCTCCTGGACCTGATGCTGCCCGACGGTCAGGGGCTGGACTTTCTGCGCCGCAGGCGCCTCGCGGGGGACGACACCCCGGTCATCATCCTGACCGCCCGCGACCAGATCTCCGACCGGATCGCCGGCCTCAACGGCGGCGCCGACGACTATCTGGTCAAACCCTTCGACCTGTCGGAGCTGACGGCCAGACTGGGTGCGGTCGCAAGACGCTATGCGGGCAATCCCAATCCGATCGTCCGTCTCGGCGAATTGCAGGTCGACATGGCTGGCCGGTCCGTTCAACGCGCCGGCCGCCGCGTGGCGCTGACCGCGCGGGAGTGGGCCCTGTTCGAGGCCCTGCTGCAGCATCCGCACCAGCTTCTGTCCAAGGCGCAGTTGGAGGAGCGACTCTACTCGTTCGACACCGAGATCGAGAGCAACACGATCGAGGTCTATGTCGGACGGCTGCGCAAGAAGGTCGGCCACGCGATGATCGAGACGGTGCGTGGCATGGGCTACCGGCTCGGACAGAGCGTCGCCACAGACAGTACCGGAGATCGTTGATGAGGCAGCTGTTCCCGCATCCGAGGCTCAGCCTGCAACGCAGGCTTGCCCTCGCGCTGGCGGGATGCGTGACGGCATGCTGGCTCGCCGGGACGGTCGCGGCCGGTTTCGTCCTGCGTGAAGAGATCAGCGAGGTCTTCGACAGCGCCTTGCAGGAGGTTGCGCAGGGGGTCCTTCCGCTCGCCTATGCGGAAATCCTTGAGCGCGGCACGGACGGCCCCCCGGACAGCGCGCCAAACCGCGTCGCCTCTGTCGGGCCACACCGGGAGTATATCGCCTACATCGTCCGCAACGCCGCGGGGCGTGTGCTGCTGATGTCTCACGACGCGGACCTTGCGATGTTCCCGAGCACCATCCAGCCGGGATTTGCCGACGGCCCCGTGACCCGGCTCTACACGGAGGCCGCCATTCGCGGCACACTGTTCGTGACCTCCGCGGAGCGTCCAGGGCATCGGCGCGCGACGGTCGTGCAGGCAACACGGATGCTGGTCTGGCCGCTGGGGGTGCTTCTTCCCCTGATCGCGGCCGTCATCTGGCTTCTTGTTGCCCGGTCGTTCCGGCCGATCGGGGCGTTTCAGCGCGCCATCGAAGCGCGCGGCGGTGGGAATTTGACGCCGGTCGATACCAGCGCTCTGTCCGTCGAGATCGCCCCGGCGGCGGAGGCCGTCAACCAGCTGATCGAGCGGCTCAAGCAGGCGCTTGAAGGAGAGCGCAGGTTCACCGCCAACAGCGCCCACGAGCTGCGAACGCCTGTTGCTGCTGCACTTGCCCAGACACAAAGGCTTCTCGCTGAATTGCCGGACGGGCAGAGCCATGACCGCGCCACCGCTATCGAGGCGGCCTTGCGTCGGCTGACCAGGCTGTCTGAGAAGCTGTTGCAACTCGCAAAGGCCGAAAGCGGACGCCTGAAGGCCGACAGGCCACAAGATCTCGCGCAGGCGCTGTCCCTTGTTCTCGCCGATCTCCAGGGCACACCGGGTGTCGAGGACCGACTGATCGTCGAGGTCCCCGAGAGCGGAACGTTCCTGTCGTGGCTGGACATCGACGCCTTCGCCATCCTTGCCCGCAACCTCATCGAGAATGCTGTCAGACACGGAGACATGTCCAAGCCGGTCCATGTGTCGCTGACGGCCGGTGGCCTCTTGCGCGTCTCCAATTCCGGCCGGGTGGTTCCGGTCGATAGCCTTGCCCTCATGACCAAGGCGTTTCAGCGTGGAAATACCAACGCAGACGGTGCCGGGATCGGATTGGCGATTGTCGCGGCCATTGCCGAGGGTATCGGGACGCGGCTGGAGCTTCGATCGCCTGCCCCAGGCATGGTCGACGGATTCGAGGCCAGCGTCTTGTTGCCGAAGGCGCCATGCTGAACGCCAGCTGACGGTCTTTGTCGCCCAACGTCAGGCCATCGTCAGTTTCGCGGCGCACGACTCCGGATGCCAGACAAACCCGGAGACCGTCCATGACACACAAGATCCTCGGCCTCGGCCTTGCCGCCGCCATCGGCCTCGCCGGCATCGTCCTGCCCCAAGCGGCGGAAGCGCGTCCCGTGCGCCTGACCACTACCTTGAAGGCCTATGGCGGCAACGGCGCCTATCTCGCGATCTACCTCATCGACCCGCAGGGACGCTTTCATTCCACACTGCGGGTGGCCGGGGGCAAGGCCAAGTATCACAGGCATCTCACTGGCTGGTTCCGTGGCTCCAATGGTCGTATCGACGGGACCACGGGCGCCAGCGTCGGCAGTGGCCAGACCCTCAGGATCAGTGTCGACATCGCCGACGCCCTGATTGACGCCGGCTACCAGATCCAGATCGACAGTGCGGTCGAGAATGAGCGCGACGTGCCCGCCGACGTGACCGTTCCGCTCGCTGCCGGAAATGCCGGGCGGGCGATCGCCGGCCGCGGCTACGTCCAGTCCTTCGCCTTCGACATGTGACCAGCACGAGGGCACCCGTCATGCTGCGCACGCTTCACTCGGTCACCGGTCTCGCCGCTGCCATCCTGGTGGTGGTCCTGGCGCTTTCGGGAGCCATCCTGTCGGTCAATCCGGTATCTGAATGGATGGCGGCCCCAGCCGTCCGGTCCGGCCACACCGAGATTGCCGCACTGGCCGATGTGGTCGCGGCACGGCGGCCGGAGGTCGACAAGATCGTCCGGACAGCCTCGGGCACCCTCGTCGTTTCCTATTTTGACGGGACCAGCGCGGGGTCCGAAGTTGTCGATCCCGAAACGGGCGCGGCCCTCGGGCCGCATGCGCCGTCGGGCTTCACCCGCATGGTCACGAACCTGCATCGCTCGCTGCTGCTCGGCCAGACGGGCCGAGCGGTAGCAGGCCTTGGCGCGGCCGCCATGGTCATCCTGACCATGTCTGGCGCCTTGATGCTTATGGCGCGGCTCGGAGGCTGGCGGGCGATCCTGCGGCCGGTCCGTGGCACGCCCATGCAGCGCTGGCACGCGGGGATCGGCAGGCTGACGATGGTCGCCCTGCTGCTGTCATCGCTCACCGGCACCTATATGGCGCTTGCGACCTTCGAACTCGTTCCCGATGGCTCTGCGCAGGCCTCGAAGAGCAGCGAGGGTGTCGGCGGGCCACGCCTGCCTGTCGGAAAGGTCGCGGCACTTGCCGCCGTTGATCTCGCCGATCTGAGGGAGTTGGCCTTTCCCTATGCGGGCGATCCGACCGACACCTACACGCTGACCACGTCCCGCGGCGTCAGCCAGATCGACGCAGCGACAGGCGAGGTTCTTACCTTCGAGGCTCATGCCGCCGGCAGCCGGTTCTACGAGTTCGTCTACATGCTTCACACTGGCCAGGGGCTCTGGCCGCTTGGCCTGCTGCTCGGTCTCTCTGCCACCGCCGTGCCGCTCTTCGCAGCCACCGGCGCGCTAATCTGGTGGCGCCGGTTCAAGGCGATGCCACGTTTCCCCGGCAATGCCAGCGCAGCCTCTGCGGAGACCATCATCCTCGTTGGCAGCGAAGGTGGCAGTACCTGGGGCTTCGCGGCTGCGCTGCACCAGTCCCTGACCGCAGCGGGGCAGCGGGTGCGCACGGTGCCGATGAATGCGATCGGCTCCCCTTATCCAAAGGCAGCGCGGATGCTGATCCTGCCTGCGACCTATGGCGAGGGAACCGCGCCTGCGTCGGCCTCGGCCTTCCTGGCGCGCCTTGATGGCCTCGACATGCGACTGCCTGTTGCCGTCCTTGGCTTTGGCGATCGTCAGTTCCCGCGGTTCTGCGGCTTCGCCGACACCGTCTCCGCTGCTCTGGACGCCCGGGGCTGGCCATCCCTTCTTTCCCTTTGCCGCATCGATCGCCAGTCGGCGCAGGAGTTTGCGCGCTGGGGCGAAGACCTCGGCGTTGCGCTTGGTCTGGACCTGAACCTCAAGGCAGTTGCCGCGAGGCCGAAGACCTTCTCGCTCGAACTCGTCCGCCGCGTCGACTACGGTGCAGAGGTGCAGGCACCCACCGCGATCCTGTCCTTCGCCATGCCGGCGGACAGCCGGCACGGCGCCTGGTGGCGCACCCTTTTTCCGGCTGGGCTGCCTCAGTTCGAGCCCGGCGACATCGTCGGCATCATTCCGCCTGGCAGCGACAGGCCGCGCTACTACTCCCTGGCGTCGGCGAACCGCGACGGCGTTCTGGAGATCTGTGTCCGCAAGCAGCCCGGCGGCCACTGCTCGACCTTCCTGCACGACCTCGACCTCGGCGGGCGGATCGAGAGCTTCATCAGGCCGAACCCGGCGTTTCGTCCTTCTGCGGGCAAGGCACCGTTGGTGCTCATTGGAGCAGGGGCCGGCATCGGCCCCCTGGTCGGCTTCACACGGCACAACGAAACCGGGCGTCCCATCCACCTCTATTGGGGTGGACGCAACCCTGCCTCGGACTTCCTCTACCGGGAGGAGTTGACGGAATGTCTCGCCGATCAGCGGCTGACGGCGCTCAGGACGGCCTTCTCCCGTGTTCCGGGTGGCGGTTACGTCCAGGGCAGGCTGGCCGAAGACGGTGCGGAACTGCTCGACATGATCCGGAAGGGCGCCCAGATCCTCGTCTGCGGCGGCCGCGACATGGCAGTCGGTGTCGAGCGGACGCTCGAGGCCATCCTGAAACCCGCGGGCCTCGATCTGGCCCGGCTCAAGGAAGAGGGTCGCTATGTTGCCGATGTCTATTGAGAAGGCATGTCCCTCGGCAGGTCCTGCGCCTTCGCGCAGGACCTTGAGTGGCCCGACGATGGGGACGCGTTTTTCCTGCGTCTACTTCGCGCGGCAGGATTTCGACGAGAGCCGGCTCGCTCGCGCCTTGTTGGAGGCGGTGGGCAATGTCGACCAGCAGATGTCGAGCTGGAAGGCCAGCTCCGATCTGAACAGGCTCAACGCGGCAGATATCGGTGCATGGGTGTCCGTCCCGGGTGAACTGGAGACGGTCCTGGCATCGGCAATCGAGATAGGTCGGCAATCGCAAGGCCTCTTCGACATCGGAGTTGGCGATGCGCTGCGCGCCTGGGGGTTCGGCGCGGCCGCCACGGCACCGGACGGCGCCCTGATCGCCGCCTTGCCACCAGTCCGACTCGCCGCCCATGACGTCCTCGACGTGGACATGCTGCAACATCGCGTCCGGAAGCGGGCGGCGATCAGTCTCGACCTGTCCGGGATCGCCAAGGGCTTTGGCGTGGATGAGCTGGCCCGCGTCATGAACGCCTTCGGCATGAGGGACTGGCTGGTGGGAATCGACGGCGAGATGCGCGCGCGCGGAGCAAAACCGGACGGTTCCCCCTGGGTCGTCGCCCACGAGCGCCCAACTCCCGGAGTGCGGGAGCCTATGGGTGTGCTCGAACTGAGCGACATCGCAGTCGCCACTTCCGGCAATTACCGGCACTTCCACGAGATCGACGGCCGAAGGGTGTCGCACACCATCGTGCCGGAATCGGGCTGCCCACTCGACAACGGGATCGCATCCGTGACGGTGCTCGCCACGACATGCATGGCGGCGGACGCCTGGGCAACCGCCCTCCTGGTGGCAGGCCTCGTGTCAGGACTTGAGCTGGCGCGAAAAGCGGGTGTGGAAGCGATCTTTGTTCAGCAGGATGGCACGATCCACGGCTTGGGCTGAGCGGCCGTGTGTGGTCGTGAGTGCGCTCACGCATCCAGAAGCAGATTTCGGACCTTCGGCTGGGGGCCAAGAACAGTCTTTGGCCGCACCCCTTGCGGCTGAGTGTGAATGCAGAATTTTACCCAGGATGAGTGGCGCTTCAAACGGGTAGCGCTTCAACTGATCTGAGCCCGGAAACTCTACCCTCGGACGGTCCAAAGATCTGTCTTGGATCAAGCAAACCACGAATCCGCCCCATGGCCGGAGGAATGCCGGGGTCAGGTCGCGATCAATCCACCGACAGGCTTCGGAGGAAAGCGACGAGATCGGCGATTTCGCTCTCCGTCAGTCGCAGGGGCTGTAGAATACGCTCACCATCCGTGTGCAAACGCGTGAGATCGATCTCGGAGTAATGCCGGACGACATCGGTCAAGCTCGCCCTCGATCCATTGTGCATGTAGGGCGCGGTGTGCGTCAGATTGCGAAGCGTCGGCACCTTGAACGCGCCGAAATTGGCATGAAGGTCGGCGACATGGCGGGTGGCCCAGGCATCCCGCCGCTCCGGGTCGTCGTTGAACAGACCGAGCTGGTTGTAGGGGCTCGACCTCAACAGCAGAATGCCTTGTTGCCGACCGGGGTCGACGCGGCCCGGCTCGATGAAGAATGGCACTCCGACATCTGCGAATTCGCCGTTGGTGAAGGCCGGGCCAACATGGCAGAAATTGCATTTCCCCTGCCCGACGAACAGTGCGGCACCGCGCTGTGCCTGCTGTGGATAGCGGGCAGCGGCAACGCGATCCCCACGAGCGAGCGCATCGCGAAACTCGTCGAAACGCGTTCGGCCGGAGACGATCGTTTCCTGAAAGGCGGCGAGGGCCTTGGCAACATCGGCCAGAACCCTGTCCGCGCCGGACGGATCGATCGTGTATCCGAACACGCCCTGGTAGGCCCGAGACAGAACCGGGTCCGTGCCAATCACTCGCGCCAGATGGCTTGCATCTGCTCCCATTTCGCGCGGATCGAGGATGGGACCGATGCTATGGGCCCAGAGACTGTCGGAACGGCCATCCCAGCCGAACCAGCGCTGGCGACCGACATCGAAAAGCGGCAGCGCATTCCGGTCGACGGTGGCAAGGCCGCGGCTTTGCGGAAGACCGTCCGTCCAGCCCCGGTCAGGGCGGTGACACGTCGCGCAGGATACGGTTCCGGTGCGGGACAGACGCTTGTCAAAGAACAGAATGCGTCCGAATTCGATCGCTTCTGGCTTGCCCGATGCACGATTGCTCGGATCGGGCGATTTCGGGACCGGCCAAGGTCCATGCCGCACCAGCTCGGCGATCTCGCTATCAGTCAGAACAAGCTCGTTGGTGCGCGCCTGTTCGCCTGTCAGCAAGGCTGCGACCACGAGGAAAGCTGTCAGCAGGCATCCTCTTCGAGCGATGGTTCGGCGCGTCACCGAATGTCCATGTCCAAGGTCAGGCGCTCCGGACGTGCGCCTGCAAACACCGTGACGACGATCTCCCATCGGCCGGGCATATGAAACAACATGCCCGTCGCCTGATAGCGGCCGTCTCCGACCGCGACAATCGTCGGCCTGTAGTTCATGCCGTGGCGATGGGCTGGCATTGTCGCATCAATGGCGATCCGCTCAATCCGGCTGCTTGCCCCACAAAGTGCGATCCCGACATCAAAAGGCATGCCGACGGTGATGTTCGCCGGGCTTGTCGCGATCGCTGCGCGCACGGACCCTTGCGGCGGCGCTTTCATCGGCTCTCCTGAGCCTTGAGGCAGGCAATCGCCGTGCGCCGATGTCGCTGCGAGGAGGATAACCGCAGCGATGATCTGCGGGCCGGAACAGGTCATTGTTGTAGTCCGGGCCCTGGCGCGACTTTCAGAAGCATCGCCTCGGCGTTGCGGTAGGCGATGCGTTCGGCCAGATCCCGGGGCAGGCTCGATAGCCAGCGCCGGCTGAAATCTGCGTGTGGACCAATATAGTGCCAGCGCTCCGGCGTGAATGTATCGGTGCCTACCATGAATCGATCCGGGAACTCCTCGAACACCGCCTTCCAGTCCGCTGCGACAACACCTCCGCTCGCATGATCATTGCGGAAAGCAAGGTCGGCCCAGAGGTTGGGATATTTGTGCAGCATTTCGCGCACGCGTTCGGGGCGGTCGAAACCGGAATGGGCCCAAAGAACGATAGCTTCCGGATAGGACTTGAAGATGCGGTCGATCGCATCGGCGTCGGAATGGGCACGCAGCATGAGCTTGTGATGGCGCGCCAGCGCGATCATGCGTTGGACGACCGGCTTGTCGATATCCGATCCGAATGCATGGAACTCGCCAAGTGCCCTGTATCTGTACCTGCTCAACCGGTCCTCGACATAGGCGATGATCGTCGGGTCATTGGTCCATCCGGCGGTGTCACTACGGCGGCGATAAGGGCGCAACGAGGGAACGATCAGATCAGGTGCTTCGCGCCACAGCCGCTGCGTTCCCTCATCATCTGAACTCGAGACCAAGGCCTTGCGGACCCCCGCCTGCCGAAGGATGGCCACGGCAGCAGCTGGAGGGATCATTTCGACAGCGTCATGGCTGTAGTGCACATGGGCATCGAAGAGAGGCAGGCGTTCCTGTGCCGTTGCTGCAACAGCCGAGACCGCCATCACGACGGTCAGCGAGACGGCCAGACATCGCATCGTCTACTCCTCCAGATCGCGCGAAGGTCTCGTTTGTCGCGTCGCAAAAGATGAACGTTGGTGCTGGGGCGCGTCAACGAAAATGCACGACCTGATCAGTGCCGGGGAAGGGGGCTTTCTGAGGTTGTTTTGGTTGGTTTGACAGCACCGGAATGCCGAGGGCCGCGATCGCCTGCGGCACAGAAGTGCCTGCAGATTGCCGAACTCGCGTGCGGCCTATCCGAGCCGACGCCCTACCAGAGCAACCTTGGTTGGGAAGGGGCAGCGAATCCGCCCTGGCAGCTGGGCAAGTTGCGGCGCGTGCCGTCCGGCCGGATGCACCTGCGCTGTTGGCGCCGGAACTCGCGGCCGATGCTGCCCCGGCCGCCGAAGCTGCGAAATCCGCGAAATCCGCCGCGCCGACGCATTTCCAGAAGTCCATTTTCCGTGACTGGGGTCGTCAACGGCCGGGCTGCGGGCTCCGCCGTGTTCAAGAAGGCCATCAGGGCAAGGGTCTCAAGCATGGGTCTCTCCCGTTGGGGTTCAAGAATGGTCCAACGGGAGCCTTCCGCTCCCGTCGCTAGTCGCCCTTCGGCCCACCCCGGAACAGGATGCGCCAGCGCCCTTCGGCTGTCGAGATCCTTGCAATGTCATTTCGGGACCCATCCAAACCTCAGGTGTTTGGGGCTGCCAAAGGAAAATCGGGTTGCCGGCATGGGGCCAAGACGGTTGGCTCGGCTCAAGCAGAACTCCCGCATTTTCGCTACCTCAAGACATCGCCTGAGATAATCCGCCTGGCAGTGATGATGTACGTCCGCTACCCGCTGTCGCTGCGCAACGTCGAGGACCTGCTTCACGAACGCGGTATCGCCATCACCCACGAGACAGTGCGGTTCTGGTGGAGCCGCTTCGGAGTGATCTTCGCCACAGAGATCCGCCGGAGCCGAGTTTAGGCGATGCGGTCGTTCCGTCATCGGCGAAGCATTCTGACACCTCGGAATCGCCCAACGAATTCAATATCGCGCTCGAAATTGGATTTATCAGAGTGTTGTTGAAATCATTGGGCAACCTCAGGCCTTCTAAGCTGTTGGTCGCAGGTTCGAGCTCTGCCGGGATCGTCAGTTTCCGTTCCATGTCATGGTGGTCGGCGACGACCGCGCGGTGCCTGAGTTGGCTCCGAAGCTGCTTCCGAGGCTATCCGGGTTGCCACTGCGACCGCCCAATGCGCATTCCGAGTGTTGCTATTGGGGTACGCTAACGGAAGCTACTCCCTGCTATCGTACATGTCCTGACGTAATGAGGGTTCAATGAACCGCCACCTGATTGCCACCGCATCCGCTCTCGCCCTTTCGGTCGGGTTTGCTCAGGCCGCTGATCTTGGCGCCCCGCGCATGCCGATCGCTGCTGCCGTAGTGGCTCCGGTCTTCAATTGGACAGGCTTCTACCTCGGCGCTCACGTGGGCTACGGATGGGGGCGGACCGGTGGCAGTTTGTTCACACCCACGGGCACGTTCCAGACAAATGAGCCGGCGTCGCCAAACGGCGTGTTCGGTGGCGGTCAGTTGGGATACAATTGGCAGTTCAACAACATTGTTCTCGGCCTAGAGACCGATCTGAGCGCGGCCGGCTTCCGCGATAGCCGCCTATACAACGTGAACCCAGTGTTCTCCAACAACACCCGCGTCAATTGGGTTGGTACAGCGCGCGCGAGGGCGGGTTTGGCCTTTGACAAGGCACTGCTCTATGTCACGGGCGGTCTTGCCTATGGCGGGGTCTCGATCGGCGCAGTGCCCGGCCCGGTCGGCGTCACCTCCAGCCGTACCCGCCTCGGTTTTGCGCTTGGGACCGGCGTCGAATACGCCTTTGCGCCGACCTGGACCGCAAAGCTCGAGTACATGTACTACAATTTCGGCTCTGCGACGTACACGACCTCGGCTGCTGCCGAGTTCATTCGCGCGACCCCGCAGGTCCACACCGTCAAAATTGGCGTGAACTACCTGTTCTCGACCGGTCCCTCGGCGGTCGTCGCCCGCTACTGAGCCCCGGCGAACGGAACGCCGAAAGGCCGCATCCGGGCGACCTTTCCTTTTGATCTCGGGACTGTGTCGGGTGCGCCGACTGTCAGCGTCAATGCGTTGGCGTCAGCCGGTCCAGATGGCGACGCGACAGCCAGATCGCGACCGTGGCGGCGGCCACCATCCAGATCTTGCCCAACACCAGGCCCGGCAGCAAAGCGACCGAGCCGAAGGCGAGCCACAGGAACAAGGCGCTGTCGATTGCCGTGCCGACCAGGCTGGAGGCAAGGACGGCCGGGATCAGTCGCTTGCGGGCAAGCGGCGTGTAGACTGCCGTGTCGGCGAGTTCGGAGAAGATGAAGGCGGCCGCCGAGGCAATCGCCAGCGAGGGCGCCGCAACCAGCCAGGAGAGCGCCGCGCCGGCTGCGATGCCAGCCAGTGACCAGGACAGTCCAAGCGTCCGCTGCACCAGGTCACGCAGCACCAAGGCCAGGCCGATCATCAGCACGCCGGACGGCGCCATCAGGCCGAAGCCGACCGGGATGAGGCAGGGGCCATTGGGAACGCAGGTCGTGCCGATGTTGCTGATCAGCCAGTTGGCTGCGGGAATGGTGGCGATGAAGCCGGCAAGCGCTGCATATCCGAGCATGACGGGGGTCCGGAGCTTTGGAACGTGGATTTGCGCGGGCTCTACACGGTCAGGCGCGCGACCGCCACCTCAAAGAGCGCCTAGGCCTCACGAGGCTGTTGCGTGACATGCCCGTGACCTTCGCCTAGAAGGCGGTCGGCAGACCAAAGCGCCGCCTCTGTCTCCAGCCTTGCTTCAAGACCGAAAGGTCGCCTTGCCGAGACGTCCATGACGCCAATGCCAGTGCCTTCGCCCGAGTTGACCACGTTCCGAAACCGCGCCGCGGCTTCATGGGAGATGCTGCGCGCCGGGCTCGTGCGACTGTTCCGGCCGGTCAGGCCGACAGCCACGCCCGCCTTGCGGATCTTTCCGGGATGGCCGGAGCGGTTCGCTGCGGCCGCGATCGCGCTGGCGCTGATCTTGGCCGGCATGGCCTATCTCGATCCGGTCCTGCAGCCCCTGCAATACGGCATCACGGGGCATCTCGCGACCTTCTTCCAGATCGTCACCGATTTCGGCAAGTCCGGCTGGCTGCTCTGGCCATGCGGTGTGGCGATCCTCGTCATAGTGGCAGTGATGCCGCCGGTTCAGCGTCTCGCCGACCGGGTCGTGCTGGCCCTGATGGCCCGTCTGGCCTTCGTGTTCATTGCGGTCGCCGGATCAGGGATCATCATCGCCGTCGTGAAGCGGCTGATCGGCCGTGGCCGTCCTCGCTACTTCCAGGAGTTCGGCTCGCTGCATTTCGATCTGACGGCATGGAAGGCGTCCTATGCGAGCTTCCCCTCAGGGCATTCGCAGACGGCTTTTGCCATCGCCGTATCGTTTGCCTGCCTGTTTCCCCGGTGGCGCAACTGGTTGTTGGCGGCCGCCGCTCTGGTGGCTGTCAGCCGGGTGGCCGTCGATGCCCATTATGCCACCGACATCGTGGTGGGCTCGGCTTGGGGCGCCTGGTTCACATTGATGACCCGCGAATGGTTCGCCCGGCGGGGCCTGGTCTTCTCGCCGGGCATGGATCGACGTCCGTTTCCAATGCCGGCGCGGCGCCTGCGACAGGCGGTCACAGCTTTGGCAGGGCGCCTGCGCGGGCGTTGACGTGTCCGCGCAGGCGTTGTCTGGCCGTCAGGACGCGGCCTTCATCCGCTCGAAGCCGGCTGCGAGATCAGCCTGCAGATCGACAACGTCTTCGAGTCCGATCTGGAAGCGCAGCGCCGTGCCGCCGGGGTTCCAAGTCGTCGCCGTCCGGTAGGTCGAGCAGTCGAACGGAACGACCAGGCTCTCGTAGCCGCCCCACGAATAGCCCATGCCGAACAGCTCGAGGCCATCGAGGAATGCAGCTAGGGCTTTCTGAGAAACAGGATGAAGAATTACCGAGAACAGGCCTGATGCACCTTTGAAATCACGCTTCCAGATATTGTGGCCAGGGTGCGACGGGAAAGCCGGATGCAGAAGCGTCTTGACCTCGGGACGCGCGGCCAGCCATTCGGCCATGGCCATGCCCTGACGCTGGGCCTCGTCGAGCCGAAGCTTCATGGTGCGCAGTCCGCGCAGTGCCAGGAAGTGGTCTTCCGGGCCCGCACCGATGGCCATGGCGTCGAAGGTCTGGCGCAGCGGCTTCCAGCACCGCTCGTTGGCGGTGACCAGGCCCATCAGGATGTCCGAATGGCCGCCGAGATATTTGGTGCCGGCTTCGATGGCGAGGTCGACACCCCGCTCGTGGGGCGGGAAATAGAGCGGCGTTGCCCAGGTATTGTCCATCAGCACCACGGCGCCGTGCTTGTGGGCGACTTCGGCGATGGCCGGAATGTCCTGCATTTCGAAGCTCTGCGAGCCCGGCGCCTCGGTGAACACGGCCGTCGTATTGGGGCGCATGAGGTCGCCGATGCCAGCACCCACCAGCGGATCGTAATAGGTTGTTTCGACGCCGAAGCGCTTCAACACGCCATCGCAGTAATTGCGTGTCGGGCGGTAGACCGAATCCGGCACCAGCAGATGATCCCCGGCCTTCAGGCAGGATTGCAGCGCGACGACGATGGCCGCGAGGCCCGAGGGCACGATCACCGTACCTGCCGCGCCTGATATGTCACTCCAGGCCTGTTCCAGCGCCTGGGTCGTCGGCGTGCCGTAGGTTCCATAGACGAAGCGCTGACGCCGGGCCTGAAGCTCCTCATAGGTCGGATAGAGAACAGTCGACCCCCGGTAGATCGGTGTGTTGACGAAGCCGAATTGTTCGGAAGGCTTGCGGCCGCCGACGACCAGTCGGGTGCGCTCGGACAGGCGCTTGGGATCAGTGGGGCCGGACATGAATGCCTCGAATTCTGAGATGCGGCGACTGTCGCCGGCAGGGAAGGGGAAGGCATTTCCGCGACCGCCTCTGCGTCAGTCAAGCCCTTGACCCTCGTTCCAAGATGGCCTGTGATGCAGGAATGCGAGGTCTCCAGGCTCAGCGGCGGCTAGAACCGGCGCGCTGGCCAGGGGGGAAGCGGCCTTTATGGCCGAAATCCGGGCGAACCAGCCTCGCAAGCTTCATCGACCGAACCACAAGAGTGGAAGGGCTGCCACCATGAAACGGATCGTCTCAACCATCGCGCTCGGCGCGGCGCTCGGCCTCGCGGCCACCGCTGCCTCTGCGCAGACGGCGAATACCACGCTGCGCAATGTTCAGAACAAGGGCTTCGTCCAGTGCGGCGTGACCCAGGGCCTGGCGGGCTTCTCCCAGCCCGACAGCGCGGGCAATTGGGTTGGCTTCGACGTCGACCTGTGCCGCGCCATTGCCGCTGCGATCTTCAATGATCCGACGAAGGTGCGGTTCTCGCCGCTGTCGGCGAAGGATCGGTTCACCGCTCTCCAGTCGGGTGAAATCGACGTCCTGTCGCGCAACACGACCTGGAGCCTCCAGCGCGACACCTCGCTCGGCCTCAACTTCGCTGGTGTGAACTATTATGACGGCCAGGGCTTCATGGTCCGCAAGGCGCTCAACGTGAAGAGCGCCCGCGAACTGTCCGGCGCTTCGGTCTGCGTCCAGACCGGCACCACGACGGAGCTCAACGTCGCCGACTATTTCCGTGCAAACAACATGAAGTACGAGCCGGTGGTCTTCGTGACGGCCGACGAGACGATCAAGGCCTACGAATCGGGTCGTTGCGACGTTTTCACGACCGATGCCTCGGGCCTCTACGCCCAGCGCCTCAACCTTTCGAACGCCAATGACCACGTGGTTCTGCCGGAAATCATCT
The DNA here is from genome assembly GCF_005160265.1 of Phreatobacter aquaticus. NCBI lineage: Bacteria > Pseudomonadati > Pseudomonadota > Alphaproteobacteria > Hyphomicrobiales > Phreatobacteraceae > Phreatobacter > Phreatobacter aquaticus. Next base: position 3,473,733 of record NZ_CP039865.1, read on the forward strand.
CGAAGGAGCCGCTCGGCCCCGTCGTCCGCCATGGCGACGACCAGTGGTTCGACATCGTGAAGTGGGTGCTCTTTGCACAGGTCACTGCTGAAGAACTGGGCATCACCAAGGCCAATGTCGATCAGCAGCTGCAGTCGACCAACCCCGAGATTCGGCGCGCGCTGGGCATCGAGGGCAATCTCGGCGAAGCGCTCGGCCTGACCAAGGATTGGGTCGTTCGCATCGTCAAGCATGTCGGCAATTACGGCGAGAGCTTCGACCGCAACCTCGGCCCCAGCACCCGGCTCGGCATCGCCCGCGGCCTGAATGCGCTGTGGAACAAGGGCGGTCTGCAGTACGCGCCGCCGATCCGCTGATACAGGATCGATCTTACCAGCTAGACACGACATGCATCCCGGGTCCACGATCCGGGGTGCATTCGGTGAAGACGAATGGCCCGCGAATTGCTCGATAGCAAACACGACAGGGTCGCTCACCGGCGGAGAAGGGGACGGCAAAAATGACGGACGGCACATTGCCGGCTCAAGGGGGAACTGCGCCCAAAGTCGCATTCTTCAACGACCCGAAGATCAGAGGCTACATCTTCCAGGCTGTCGCGCTCGCGATCCTGATCTTCATGATCTATTCGGCGGTCAGCAACGCTGTCACCAATCTGACCAACCAGCGCATCGCCGCTGGCTTCGGCTTCCTCAACAACACCGCCGGCTTCGGCATCTCCCAGACGCTGATTCCCTGGGGTGAGGCCATGTCCTATGGCCGAGCCTTCGTGGTTGGCCTGTTGAACACCCTGTTGGTCGCCGTTGTCGGCGTCGTGTTGGCAACGTTCCTGGGTTTTGTGGTTGGCATCGCGCGCCTCTCGCCGAACTGGGTGATCTCGAAGATCGCCTATTGGTATGTCGAGGTGATCCGCAATCTGCCGCTGCTGTTCCAGATCCTGTTCTGGTACCTGGCGGTGCTGGCGACAATGCCTGGCCCGCGCGACGCCTACTCGATTTTCGGCAATTTCTACGCGTCCAATCGCGGCCTCACCATGCCGAAGCCGATGTTCGGTGATGCGGCTGTCGGTATCCTCATCGCACTCATCGTCGGCGTGATCGCGGCTTTTGTGGTGCGTTCCTGGGCCTACAAGCGACAGGCCGAGACAGGACAGCAGTTCCCTGTGGCGCTCACCATGTGGGGGCTGATCCTCGGACTGCCGATCATTGCCTATTTCCTCACGGGCATGCCGATCAGTTTCGAATATCCGACCAAGGGCCGGTTCAACCTGTCCGGCGGCACGACGGTCATCCCCGAGTTCATTGCCCTCGTCATCGCGCTCGTTGCCTATACCGCCGCCTTCATTGGCGAGATCGTCAGGGCAGGCATCCAGGCGGTGAGCCACGGCCAGACCGAGGCGGGCCGTTCGCTCGGCCTGTCCGAGGGCCGTATCCTCAACCTGATTGTCATTCCCCAGGCCATGCGGGTGATCATCCCGCCATTGACCAGCCAGTACCTCAACCTGACCAAGAACTCGTCGCTGGCTGTCGGCATCGGCTATCCTGACATGGTGTCGGTCGGCGGTACGATCCTGAACCAGACGGGACAGGCAATCGAGATCATCGCCATGTGGATGGGCTGCTACCTGACGGTGTCGATCATCACCTCCATCTTCATGAATTGGTACAATCAGCGCATTGCGCTGGTGGAACGGTGAGGCCGGCACCATGACGACCTCCTTTGTCCGCTCCGAACTTGTCACGCCCGACGCGCCGCCAGCCTCGCTGGTCGGACCGGTCGGCTGGGTGCGCAAGAATCTGTTCTCCTCGATCCCGAATGCGGTGCTGACCTTGGTCGGCGCCTATATCGCCTACAAGCTCGTCTGGTCGTTCGTTGACTTCACGATCGTGCGGGCAGTCTGGACCGGAGCCGACCGGGAAGCCTGTCTGGATGCAAAGGTTGGCTGGGCCGTCGGTGCCTGCTGGCCGTTCATCTGGGCGAAATTCGGCCAGTTCATGTACGGCTTCTATCCGGTCGAGTTCCGCTGGCGGGTGAATCTGACCTACATCATCGCCATCCTGCTGCTCGTTCCGCTGCTGATCCCAAAAGTGCCCTACAAGGCGCTGAACGCCGTCTTGTTCTTCGGCGCTTTTCCGATCCTGGCCTTCACGCTGCTCTATGGCGGGTCGATCATCAATCCGTGGCTGAGCGTCATCGGCTGGCTCGCGGTCATGTTCGCTGTCGTCCTGCTGGTCGCCTATGTCCTCAGCGTTATCGAGAAGAAGCCGGTCGCGCCGTATCTGAATTATGGAGCAGGCATTCTGGCGGTTGGCGTCAGCTGCATGCTGCTCGTCCGCACCGGCCTGTTTGCCGAGCCGACAATGCCGATCGTCGAGACGCGGCAATGGGGTGGCCTGCTGGTGACCCTCGTTGTTGCAACGGTCGGCATCGTTGCGGCCCTACCGATCGGCGTCGCCCTCGCGCTTGGCCGCCGCTCGAAGCTGCCGATGATCCGTTTCCTGAGCGTTGCCCTGATCGAGGTCGTGCGCGGTGTTCCGCTGATCACAGTGCTGTTCTTTGCGACGTATCTGCTGCCGCTGTTCCTCGAGCGTTCCCCCGACGCGCTTCTGCGCGTGCTGGTCGGCGTCTCCATCTTCTCCGGCGCCTATATGGCCGAGACGATTCGCGGCGGCCTGCAGGCGATCCCGAAAGGCCAGTTCGAAGGCGCTCAGGCGCTTGGCCTCAACTATCCGCGCATGATGGGACTGATTGTGCTGCCCCAGGCGCTGAAGCTGGTCATTCCCGGCATCGTCAATGCGTTTATCGGCCTGTTCAAGGACACGACGCTGGTGTCGATCGTCGCGATCTTCGACCTGTTGGGCGGCCTGCGTGCGGGCTTCACCGATCCGCAATGGGCAAGCCCGGTCACTCTCTACACCGGCTTCGCTTTTGCCGGGATCATCTACTTCTCGTTCTGCTACTTCATGTCCCGGTATTCGATCTTTGTCGAAAACCGCCTCAATACCGGCCGCCGCCGCTGATCGCCGGCGCACAAGAACAAGGTTTTCAGGAGTCCCGAATGACCAGTTCCGCTATCGCCAAGATGCCGACGACCAACAATGAGGTCGCAGTCGACATCACGGGCATGCACAAATGGTACGGCGAGTTTCATGTGCTGAAGGACGTCAACCTGACGGTGAAGCGCGGCGAGCGCATCGTCATCTGCGGGCCCTCGGGCTCCGGCAAGTCGACGATGATCCGCTGCATCAACCGCCTGGAGGAGCACCAGAAGGGCACGATCGTCGTCGACGGGATCGAACTGACCAACGACCTCAAGAAGATCGACGAGATTCGTCGCGAGGTCGGCATGGTGTTCCAGCACTTCAATCTGTTCCCGCACCTCACCATCCTCGAGAACTGCACGCTGGCGCCGATCTGGGTCAAGAAGATGCCCAAGAAGGAAGCCGAGGAAGTGGCGATGCACTACCTCAAGCGCGTCCGCATCCCCGAGCAGGCGCTCAAGTATCCAGGCCAGCTGTCAGGCGGTCAGCAGCAGCGCGTCGCGATTGCGCGCGCGCTCTGCATGAGCCCGAAGATCATGCTGTTCGACGAGCCGACCTCGGCGCTCGATCCGGAAATGGTCAAGGAAGTGCTCGACACCATGGTGGGCCTCGCCGAGGAAGGTATGACCATGCTCTGCGTCACCCATGAGATGGGCTTCGCCCGTCAGGTCGCCAACCGCGTGATCTTCATGGACTACGGGCAGATCATCGAGATGAACGAGCCCAATGCGTTCTTCTCGAACCCGCAGCACGAGCGCACCAAGCTGTTCCTGTCGCAGATCTTGCACTGACGGGCGTCAAGCCGGAGGAGGTGGCCGATGTCCGGTCTGGCGGGCCACCTGCTGCCCCTGCTGGCGGCCGCAAGCCTCGGCCTTCTCGCCGGTGCCCTGCTGGCCGAAGACCGGTTGCTCGTGCCCTATTGGCGGACACTGCCGGCCGAGACGTTCTTCGGCCTGCACCCGACATACGGGCCGCTTCTCTATCGGTTCTTCGCGCCGCTGACCATGGTGGTTCCGCCGGCGGCGATTTTGGCTGCCGTTCAGGTGACCCTGCAGTCCGGCGGTTTCTCGCCGCGCAGTCTCTTGGCGATCGCGTCAGCGGTGTTGGCCTGCAGTCTGGTCGCCATCTACCTCGCGTTCTTCAAGTCGGCGAATGAAGCCTTCCTGCGGCGCGCCGTGTCTGCCACGGAGCTGCCGGCCGCCCTCGCACGCTGGGCGGCCTGGCACCGTGCTCGCGTCATTGTCTGCCTGACTGCCTTTGGGCTGTCGCTCCTGTCCCTGGTCGCCTGACAATCAAGTCTTGGCGACGCGCTGGAGCAGCTGGCTCACGTCTGCGTACCGGTGACCACCGGGCAATCGTCAAGGCCGCCCCATTCGGCCCAGGAGCCGTCATAGAGGCCAGCGGGTTCCTTGCCGATGGCATCAAGGGCAAGCCACAGGATCGCCGCAGACACACCCGACCCGCAGCTGGTGATGACCGGCCGGTCGAGATCGACGCCAGCATCGGCAAATGCCCGCCTGATCGCCTCCTGCGACACCAGGCGGCCGTCCTTGACGATCTTGCCGAAGGGTAGGTTGAGTGCGCCCGGCATATGACCCGATTTCAAGCCTGCGCGCGGCTCCGGCGTTTCGCCACGGAAGCGGTCGGCTGGGCGCGCATCCACCACCTGCACCTTGGCCGAGGCCAGGGCTTTCTTGACATCGCCGAGATCGGCGACCGCGCCATGGTTGCGCCGCGCCGTGAAATGGCGCTCTTCGCGCGCCTTGGCGGGGCCGGCCTCGACCTCGCGACCCTCGGCCACCCATTTGGGCAGGCCGCCATCGAGAATGAACACGCGCTCGACGCCGAAGGTGCGGAACATCCACCAGACGCGGGGTGCCGAAAACAGTCCTGCGCCGTCATAGACCAGCACCGACTTGCCGTCGCCGATGCCGAGCTTGCGGCACGCCGACTGGAACACCGCCGAAGGCGGCATCATGTGCGGCAGATCGGAATCCTTGTCCTTCACGCTGTCGATATCGAAACGCTGGGCGCCGGGAATGTGGCCGGCGAGGAATTCCGCCTCGGCATCGCGGTTCATGGTCGACAGGTAATAGGAGGCATCCAGGATGACCAGATCCGGGGCTTGGAGGTGGTCGGCTAGCCAGTCGGTGGAACGGAGCCAGGAAGAGGGAAGGGCGGTCATCAAGCGGTTCCTCAGCCGAACACGACGCGCACGCGTCGGTTCTGTTTGCCTTTTTTCTCGATCGCCGAGACGACCAGCCGGCCGACCTCGCTCGTATTCTTGACGTGTGTGCCGCCGCACGGCTGCAGATCAATGTCGCCAATTGCAACCAGCCGGACCTTGCCTGACCCCATGGGCGGCTTCACCGACATGGTCTTCACCAGGCCGGGATTGGCCTCAAGCTCGGCATCGGTAATCCAACGGGTGGTCACGTCGGCATCGCGGCCAATCAGGCCGTTCAGCTTCTCGGTCACGTCGTCCTTGTCGATACCGGCCTCGGGAATGTCGAAGTCGAGCCTGCTCTCGTCGGTGCCGATCGACCCGCCCGTCACCGGATAGGTCAGCACAACGGACAGGAGATGGAGGCCGGTATGCATGCGCATCCGCTTGTAGCGGATCGGCCAGTCGATCTTGGCGGTGACCGTTGATCCGATAGCCGGAGCGGCTGACCCAGGCGCCAGCGCATGAACGATATCCTGCTTGGTCTCGCCATAGACCGCAGTCGCAACCACAAGCTCCGCGTCGCCCACGACCATCGTGCCGACGTCGCCCGGTTGCCCGCCGCCGGTGGGATAGAACACGGTCCGGTCGAGCTGAACCCCGAAGGCCCCATCCTTCTCGGTGATCCCCACAACCGTCGCGGTGCATTCGGTGAGATAGGCGTCGTCGCGAAACAGAAACTCGGTCGGCATTGGGTCTCAGCTGCCTTCTATCAGGTCGACGACGGGTTCATCGGGACGTTCGAGCCAGCGCGGAACGCCAAGGCCCTTGGAGCGCAGGAACGCCGGATCGTAGATCTTCGACGCATAGCGGAAGCCATAGTCGCAGAGAATGGTCACGATCGTATGGCCGGGACCCATCTGACGCGCAAGCCTGATGGCACCCGCGACATTGACGCCGCTCGAGGGGCCGACACAGAGGCCCTCGTGGTCAAGTAGGTCGAACATGACCGGAATGGCCTCGTCGTCAGGGATCTGGAAGGCCACGTCCACCGGCGCGCCGTCGATGTTGCGGGTGACGCGATTCTGTCCGATTCCTTCGGCGATCGACGAGCCACTCGCCGTGAGTTCGCCACGGGTGAACCACGAATACATGGCGGCGCCCAGAGGGTCGGCGCAACCGATGGTCACATTGGGATTGAAGCCCTTGAGCGCCATGGCAATGCCGGCAAGCGTTCCGCCGGAGCCGACCGAGCAGATGAAGCCGTCGACTTTGCCGTCTGTGTCGCGCCAGATCTCCGGGCCGGTGGTTTCGATATGGGCCTGCCGGTTCGCGACATTGTCGAACTGGTTGGCCCAGAACGCGCCGTTGGGATTTTCCTTGGCGAGCCGCGCAGCGGTGCGTTCGGACACGCGGACGAAATTGTTCGGATTGGCATAGGGAGCCGGCGGCACCTCGATCAGGCGGGCGCCGAGATGGCGCAGCGCATCCTTCTTCTCGCGGGACTGGCTGTTCGGAATGACGATGACGCATTCAAGCCCGAGCGCCCGTCCGACCATGGCGAGCCCGATGCCCGTATTGCCGGCGGTGCCCTCGACGATGGTGCCACCCGGCCTCACCAGGCCCTTGGCCATGGCATCGCGGATCAGGAACAGCGCGGCCCGGTCCTTGACCGACTGGCCCGGGTTCAGGAACTCAGCCTTGCCAAGGATGGTACAGCCGGTCGCCTCGCTCGCACCCTTGAGCTTGATGAGCGGCGTTTTGCCGATGGCATCGACGACGGATGGCAGGAAAGGCATCGCGGGCTCCGCAAACGTCGCCGGACGCTAGCTGAGCCGGTCCTGACGCTCAACCCGCCATCCGGCGAAGAAACCAACCGTTCTGCGATCACCGCTGCGCGAAGATGAACTGTCTCACATCGATGGTGCCTGCGCGAAATCCCGCCTCGCAATAGGCGAGGTAATAGACCCACAAACGGCGGAACCGTTCATCGAAGCCGAGATGGGTCAGATCGGGCCAGACGGCGGTGAACCTGTCGGCCCAGGTCTTCAGGGTTGCCGCATAATCCCCACCGAAGGCCGTTTCGCCATCGACCTTCAGCCCGGCCTGGCCGGCAAGATCGCGCATATGGCTTGCTGTCGGCAGCATGCCGCCCGGAAACACATAGGCGCGAATGAAGTCGATTTCCCTGAGATAGTCGGCCCAGAGTTGTTCGGCGAGAGTGATGACCTGGACACCGGCCCGGCCGCCCGGCTTCAGGCATCCCGCGAGCGTGCTGAAATAAACCGGCCAATATTCCTTGCCCACGGCCTCGAACATCTCGATCGATGCGATGGCGTCATAGGTGCCGGTCTCGTCACGGTAATCCTGGAGCTTGATGGTGACGCGATCGGAAAGGCCAGCTTCCGCCATCCGCTTCACGGCAAAGGCATGCTGTTCGTCGGACAGTGTCAGTGCGGTCACACGGGCCCCGTAGTCACGCGCCGCCACCTCGGCAAAGCCACCCCAGCCACAGCCGATCTCCAGCACATGGTCACCGGGCTTGAGCTGCAGCTGGTCGGCGAGCATCCGGTATTTCGCGTGCTGGGCCGACGGCAGGTCAGCTGCGCCCGCGCCGAAATAGGCCGAGGAATAGGTCATGGAGGGGTCGAGCCATGCCTTGTAGAACGCGTTGCCCAGGTCGTAATGGGCAACGATGTTGCGTTTCGCCTGGCGCTTCGTGTTGCGATTGCGCCAGTGGCGATAGCGCTGCACCAACCGGGCAAGCGGGTTGAAGCGGGTCAGGCGACGCACGGCCTCGGTATTGGCGCAGAAGAAATAGAGGAAACCCGCAGGATCCGGGCTGTCCCATTCGTTGCGGATGAAGGCTTCGGCAAAGCCGACATCGCCGTCGAGAATCAGCCTGCGCGCGAATCGGTAGTCACGAATGATGACCTCGGCCGAAGGCCCGTCATCCGCGCCCCGAAACACCAGCCGCCGCCCGTCGGGAAGCGTCACTGTCAGCCTGCCTCGCCGGATGTCGAGCGGATATTTGAGGGCCTGACGCACGATCAGCGGCAGGCCTGCGGTCGCCATGCGCAGGCTTTCGCGGGTCACTTCGATGACGGATGAAAACGGCGCAGAACGCTCGGTACCAGTGGTCATGAACATGCTCGCTGTTGAAGTCCGGCGCAAAACCATGTCGGCTTCGCTCCGATGGCACGTGAGCGCTGGGGCATGGCAACGCGGCATCCAATTCCGGTTGCGTTGTCGACAATGCGAGCGCGGCGGAACGAGGCACGGACCAGAAGGTTATGCATTTTTCCCGTTTGTTCAACGGTTGCGACCGGCAACACGTTCCGCTCAAACGTCATCGCGGCCACGCAGCGCCTGAAACGCGTCGAGCGCCCGGGCGCGGGCCACGGCATGGTCCACGATCGGACGCGGGTAGGTCACGCCCAGTCGGACGCCCGCGCCCTTCAAGACCTGGTCGTCAGCCTGCCACGGCGCGTGGATTGCGCTATCGGGCAATCGTGCCAGTTCCGGCACATAGCGGCGGATATAATCACCCTTGGGATCAAAGGTTTCGCCCTGCTTGACCGGATTGAAAACTCGGAAATAGGGCGCGGCGTCGGCACCCGAACCGGCCACCCACTGCCAGCTCGCCGCATTGTTGGCGGCATCGGCATCGACCAGCGTCTCCCAGAACCAGGCCTCGCCCTCGCGCCAGTCGATCATCAGGTGCTTGATGAGGAACGAGGCGACGACCATGCGCACGCGGTTGTGCATCCATCCGGTCTGCCAGAGCTCGCGCATGCCGGCATCGACCAGCGGATACCCGGTCAAGCCGCGCTGCCAGGCGGCGAGGCCAGCGGGGTCGGTCCGCCACGGAAAGGCGTCGAAGCGCGCCTGGAAGTTGTCCTGCGCCAGGCGTGGCCAGTGAAAGAGCAGGTGATAGGAAAATTCACGCCAGCCGACTTCCGAGAGGAACTTGTCGATTCCAGCCCGCCCGGACGCCGCGCCCGCATGTTCGCTGGCGTGCCAGATTTGCACCGGGGAGAGTTCACCGAAGCGCAGATGCGGCGAAAGACGGGAGGTTGAAGCAAGATCGGGCCGGTTGCGCTCGTCGGGATAGCGCGCCAGGCCGGCGTCCAGGAAGTCCGCTAGCCGTGCACGGGCCCCGGCCTCTCCGGGAGACCAGACCTCTGCAAAACCCGCAGCCCAATTGGGGGATGTGGGTTCGAGCCCCCAGCTTGCAAGCTCTTCGCTTGGGACGGGCGTCCTGCTGCCGACAAGGACCGCCGGCACCGGCAGGCTGGCGCCTGGCTCTCCGAGCCGTTGATGGGCGCGCCAGAAGGGCGTGAACACCCGCATGGGATCGCCAGCCTGGGTCTTCACCTCCCATGGCTCGCGCAGAAGGCTTCCGCCGAAGGTGTCCACCGCGACGCCAGTGGCCTTTAGATCGGCCTTGATGGCCGAATCGCACGCGATACCCACCGGATCGTAGCGCCGGTTCCAGGCCACCAGCCCCGCGCCAAGGCAATGGGCCAGATCAGGCACGATGGTGCGTGCATCGCCCGACCGAAGCACCAATTGCACGCCCCGCGCTTCCAGATCGCGGCCGAGCGATTGAAGGCTTCGCGATAGCCACCAGCGCGCGGCGTCACCCACTGGTGCGCGTCCGCCCGCAGCATTCTCCAGAACATAGAGCGCAATCACGGGCGCGCCGGTCTCGGCAGCCCGGCAAAGGGCTGGATTATCCGCAAGGCGCAGGTCGTTGCGAAACCAGAGCAGCGTGGGGGAGGGCAGGGTCATCCTGCCTATACACCGCAGAGGCGGCTTCGGATCAGGCGTGCCTGCTGAAAGCACGTGGCGGCGATCGGGCCATCGGAGCCAAACAAAAAGGCGGACCTGACACACGTCAGATCCGCCTTTTCGAAAGTGGCTCCCCGGGCCGGATTCGAACCAGCGACCAACCGGTTAACAGCCGGTTGCTCTACCACTGAGCTACCGAGGATCATCGCTTTCGCGAATGAGCGGCGCGTCTAACACAGGTCTGACACGATTGCCAAGTGACGATTGTGAAGAACCTTGCAGCCGAGCCCGCAAATTGGGCCCGACGTGCATGTCGACGGTCAGGGAAACGGCAGAATTTCGGCCACCTAGGCCGAAATGCGAGCCTTTCGACATTATCGGGCTGAATGCTCGCCGAGCGAAAGATTTCAGGAGAAGGGAGGTGGAGGCCTCGCCCTATTTAGAACCCGTTGTTCTCTGGAGTTTCGCGCTGTTCTTCGCTGTTCCCTTGTATTTTGCAAAGACAGGTAAATCGCATCTTGTGCACCGTGTCAAGCGTGCACCCTTGTACGGCCCTGTATTCCTCGGTATGGCTCAATCTCCGTCGCCGAGTGCACAAGAAAGTGCACAAGGATCGTTCGAAGGCTCAGCGAGGAAGCGAACGCATGGCCAGTCAGGTCAACAAATTGTCGGCCCGCCGGGTCGAGACGCTCACTGAACCCGGGCGACATTCGGATGGTGGCGGGCTCTATCTCGCTGTTTCGGACACCGGCGCAAAAAGTTGGGTCTTCGCTTGGGTCCGTTCCGGCAAGCGCAACATGGTGGGCCTCGGTTCGTTCAAGGCCGTGCCGCTCGCCAAGGCCCGGGAGAAGGCCGCGGAGGCCCGTCAGGCAGTTGAGCGCGGCGAAGATCCCCGAATCGTCCTGAAGCCCGCCAGCGCGGCCCCTGCCGCCGTGGTGACCTTCGGCGACGAGGCCACGGCCATGATGGAATCGCTGCGGCCAATCTGGCGGTCTGAGGTCCATAGCCGCCAATTCGAGAACAGCCTCCGAACCTATGCCGCTGAGATCTGGAATCGCCCGATCGCCGTGTTGAACGCGGTCGACATCAAAAACATGCTGTTGCCGATCTGGAGCGAGAAGCACGAGACAGCGACACGCGTCCGCGAGAGGACCGAACGTGTCTTCGCCCATGCCCGGGCACATGGCCGATATGAGGGTTTCAATCCTGCCGCGTGGCAGGGGAACCTGAAGGATCTTCTGCCGAAGGGGAAACGCGTGGTCTCCCACAATGCCGCGCTCCCGTTTCAGCTGATGCCGGATTTCATGGCGAAGCTCCGATCGTCCTATGGGCAATCGTACCGGCTGCTAGAGTTCATCATCTTGACGTGGGTTCGCACGGGCGAGGCGCGCGGCGCGCGCTGGGAAGAGATCGACGTCACCCGCCGTCTATGGACGGTGCCGGGCGAGCGCATGAAGGCGGGCAAGGTTCACGTTGTCCCCTTGTCCGATCAGGTGCTGCGGCTCCTCGGCAATCAGAACCGGCCTGAGAGCGGCAAGGGCTTGGTGTTCCCCGGGCCGAAGGGCGAGGAGCTATCCAACATGGCCGCAGCCATGCGCCTGCGGAAACTGATCGTCGGCATGAAGCACGGAGAGACGCCGGTCGAGGCGACGGTGCACGGCTTCCGCAGCACGGCCCGCACATGGGCAGGCGAGGTCACCGACACGCCACGCGAGGTTGCCGAGGCTGCCTTGGCCCATGTGGTCGGCAATGCCGTGGAGCAGGCTTATTCGCGCGGCGATGCGCTGGAGAAGCGGAAGGGGCTCATGCAGGCGTGGGCCGACTATTGCTTCTCGCCTGTGGCTCCGGCTATTGACGCAACGTCACTTGCGGCCTGAGGTCCCCGATGCGCCTTGCTATTGCGACCTTGTTCGTCGCCATCTCCGCTATTCCGGCTGCCGCTCAAATTTCACAGGCGTCCGCTGAAGCCGCGATCGACGCGACCACAGTCCTTACGCTCGGGGCCGGGTGCGCAATGCGGTTCGAACGTCGCCAAGCCGAGGTCTTCACGGCTTTTGACCGGAGGCCCGAAGTCGCGGCGATCCTGCGTGACCACGCTCAATTTATGAAAGAGTCGTGGGACATGGCCAACACCCAGCAGAAACGCGAGCTTTGCGATTTCGCCCGGGCAAAGGCGCGAAGCTTGGACATCACACTGCGGCGCTAGTCGCCAGTCGATCGATTGTCTGTTTCGCCGTGCATCAGGTCGTGCAGCGCCTCGCCAAGGCCATCCTTATAGTGCTGGAGAGCGTCCCGAAGTGCAGTGCTGGCGACGAGGAGCTTGTCGGCCATCACCATTCGCTTGCTTTCGGCAAGGGTGTCTTCGCTTAGGATTACCATCGCGCTGCTGATCTCCAACGCGGCCCTCTTTATCGCCTCTGCTAGCTCGCTGGCGGAGGGATCGGGCGGACGCGGTCCTGCTCCGGGGAAGCGCACAATCGTCATACGGGCCTGTCCCTTGTTGCAGGTCGCTCGACTCAAGAGACGACGTAAGGGAAGCTAGCTTGCACGCTACATTCTGAGCAATTGTGGAATTGCCTCAATGGCGGACAAAATGACGCATCTAACCGGTGCACGCTATGACTTTCCGCCCTTCACCACGCGGAGCTTCGCCGCACCTGGTGGCATGTCCGGCGGTCTTGGACGGCCCTCGATGTCCGGCAGATAGGCGAGGCACCGCGGCTCATACTTCCGGGGATCCCGGGCCAACTGCCACGGGCAATCCTTAGTCAGCCGCACCAGAAGCTCATCGAGGCCGATGTCGGCGCCGAAGGCCTGTCCCAGACGCGCGATGCGGTATTGCCCGGCGCGCCGACATGGGTCGCACCGCAGGCGGAGGATGACATAGGGATAGGTGGCCAGCTTGCCGGGTTCGTCCATGAGAACAAGACGAGAACACGGGGAGGGGGCCGGGTGTCAAGGTCGGCGGATGATGATCATCCGAGCGGCTGTGTATGGCTCTGGCACCGGGTGCCGCAACCATATGCCGATGATGATCGGTACCCGGAAACAAGAAGCCCCGCACGATGGGCTTCGGTCCCTCAAGCGTCGGCGGTCACACGGCGGGCGTCGCCATGGCGGTCATGCCGGTCATTGCCGGGCGCGTGAGTAGCATGGCGGCTAGCCGACGAGTTGGGTAAATCCCTCGTGGTCTAGAAATGTGGCATTTTCGGCCTATATTCCGGGGAGTGCGTTCGGGGCCGGTTGCAATTCGGTGTGCTAGGAACCCTTAGGGCTTGGGGACGTTGTCCTTGTGTCAGTGGGTTTTTCGGTTCCAGATTCTTGACAACTGGGACATCGAATGATACCCAAATGATACGTGATGAGATTTGAGGTGGGAACGGCTTCCCCACACACCTCCCTTCAAAAGGGGAGGTATAGTAGCCCGAAAGGGTGAAGAGATGCAGGGATTTAGCACCCTGCCAGCTTTCATCTCGGCGAAATGGAGCCCGGAGCAATCCGGGCTTTTCGCTTATTTGGGGCTGCGCAAGTGCATTTTCTCGCGCCGCTTCATCACAGTTTGTTCTGCAATTCGATAAGCGCTGGCGATGTGGTAATTCCCATGATCGTCAGGCTCAATAGAAATTGCGACAAGCACATGTGATGTGCCGTCCGGCACCGGTATTTTTCCGATAAATTCAATCTTGCCGCCGTTTTTCCAATCGTCGCCAATATACAGCGGGTCCGCCACTAGCGAGACTATGTGCGGCAAAATTAGCGGATAGTCATTGGGGTGGCGCGATTGGGCGTGCTGCTGTGCACGACTGGAGAAAATGACTTCTCCCGCATCTAATTCGGTACCTAGCGTCCTATTGATAGTTTCTACCGGCAGCCGGCCAACTTGAATAGAAGCGGGCGGCTTGGCTTTGTTTTTCCGTGACATCACCGGCGTTTATGCCACCGGAATGCCATTTGCTCTAGCCTTCCCGGCAGTTATCCGGAAAATTCGAGCATTCAACCCGAAGCCTGAAACGTTCTGCCTCTCCCCGAACAGCCATCCATGAGAGCCGGGCGCGCTCCCGCAGGCTCAGGGTTCCCGGCTCCATGCCGGACAGGAAGGCGTCGAGGGTGGCGTCGGCGAGGTCGGCGATGGCTTCCTCGCGATAGGGCGTTGCGCCGGTCCGGACGCCGTAGGCCGGGCAGATGCCATGGAAACGGCCACGGCTCCGAATGAGCCAGCCGAACGGCGCGGCGACGATCTGATGTGACATTGGTTCCTCGTGAGATAGGTGCGGCGGGGCCTGACTGCCCGACAGCCCCGCCGCTGAGCCGGGCCAACCCGTGGGAGCCTTTCGGCCCGGCTCAATTCAAAGGCGCGCCAGACGCTCCAGCGCGATGGAAACGGACACGGCCAATGCCGCGACCTCGTGCGGGTCGGCCTTGATCAGGGCCGGGAGAGACAGCGACAGCGCCTCCCGCATTTCAGGCGTGGCCGAACCCGCGTTCTCCTCGATCGCCAGTAGGGCGCGGGCCGCAGGCGCGGCGCCGGGGAGGTGGAGGCGTGTTTCGAGGATATCGCGGAACGTCTCCAGCTTGGCCAAGATCCCGCCATGGGTGACAGGGATCGTCATGGCCGCGCGGTTGATGGCCGACAGGGCTTCGCGCGGATCCGGGGAGCCGATGGATTGTTTCAGAAGGGCAACGGCTGTGAGCGCCGGGTCGCCGGAATAGTTCATTGCGGATCTCCGATGATGATCTGGGCGGTTGTCGCCGCGGTGGCCGGGGATTGGCCGACCTGGAGCGCGAAGAGGGCTGCGAGCGTGATCAAGGCACCGCGCGCGAAGGCAGCGCTGGCGATCAGAATGGCGTCATAGGTGGTCATGGGGTGTCCGGTCTTTGGGTATCCGAAAGAGGAGCGCCGCACCGGAGGGACCGGCGCGGCGCGATGGCTTACAGAGGGTCGGGCGTATCGATGCCCAGCTGGGTCAACTCGAGTTCAGTGCGGCCCGTGCCGGATTTCAGGACGGTTCGGACTTCAAAGACCCGGCTCGAGTTCAGGTGCAGGATCCGATCGCCACGCTGAGGCTGATAGGGCAGCTGCGAGGCGTCGAAGTGCAGGCAAGGGCCGCGCGTGGTCACGATCGGCTCGTGGTCTCGTGAGCCCATCTTGCCGAGGTGACGCGGCCCGCTGTCCAAGTGCACGACGGCTGTGAACGTGACCGGCGGGCGTGACGGATCCGGCTGGGTGCCGTAGTTGGGCTTGGTCACCTGCGGTTGCAGTTGCACGGGCTCGCCGAAGGCCTGATCGATGCCGCCATGGATCTTGCCCAGCGCCTTGGTGAAGAAGGTGCCCCCGATCATCATTGGACTCCTGTCGAGGGCGTGGCCGTTGCACCAGGTGCCGAGACACCCTGCGATCCGCCCATGCCTCGGCCGGTGTTCACGCCGTTGATCAGCGGCATGACCGCGTCACGGGCGATCTGGGCAACGTGCACCGCGAACATGGCGCCAGCCTCAACTGAGACTTTCACCTCGTTCCGCACCTCGGCAGTTCCGGTCACCGACACGCTCGATTGAGGCGTGTCACCGTGCACCCGGTTGAAAGCACGGCCTCGTGCACCTTCCGGATCTCGGTCGCGCTCCCGCTGGGCTCGGTAGCTGCGTTCATAGTCCGCAGGGTCGAGGTTCGGGATCGTTGACGGGATCCGAGCCGGGCTGCCGCCTCCGCCCATTTCCCAGAGGCCCGCGCGTCCCGGCTGGGGGAAGAGCGTGTCACGGAACAGCCGGAGCGCCGCCGGGACAAATGTCGCCACGGCATCGCCGACAGGATCCCGCGACGGGGTGTAGTTGGGCGTGTGCGGTGAATCGGGGCCGTAGAAGTCCCGGTCTGCCGATCGCCGCTGATTGGCTTCACGCCACCTGCGGTTTTCGTCGACCGTCCCTTGCCTGAGCGCCAGGTCGGGCTGATCGCCGATCGCGGCGCCGGGGTTGGGCACGTTGTTTCGGGCCTCGATGTCGCGCCGGATCGTCGGCTCAAGAGCGACGCGAAGGCGTTCGGCCACCAGCGAGGCCGCGACACCCAGACCGCCAATCCAGCCGATCAGGCCGCTGATCGCCACGCCAGCCGCACCAGCTGCCGCACCGATGCCGCCAGCTGCACCAGCACCCGCGCCGCCAAGGCCTAGCAAGGCCACGGCACCACGCAGCAAGCCGATAGAGGTGGCGAGACCCGCGATGACGGACCCGGCACCGAGAGCCATGGCCTGCGTGTCGGTCAGGCTTCCGGTGAGGCTCTTCAACCCGGCGGCAGCCCGGTTGAACATGGGCGTGAGAACGTCCGTGAACGGCTTGGTGATCCGGTCGAGGAACGAGTTGGTTGCCGACCCAAGGTCATTGAGCGACGTGGTGAAGGCTTCGAACAGCTTCCGCCGCGCCTCGGCAAAGACCTCTGCCGCGCGCTGTTTCTCAAGCTCGCCTTGGATCGAATCCAGCTGTTCGATTGGCATTGCGAACAGACGCGAACCCATTTCCTGACCGAAAATGTTGTTGAACGCACCGATGCCCGCACCTTTTTCCTTAAGCTGCCGGATCATCTTGATGAGATCGACCTGTGTCGCCGCGTTCGACATGTAGGTGCTCAGGAAATTCTGCTGCTTCGCGCGGTCGCTGAAACGACGGTCGCCGGTTGCCTGCAGTGATGCACCCAGCCGTTCACGCTGGGCCTCCAGCGCCGCGTTCTCAGCGTTCTTGCGTGCCTCCGGATCCTGAAGCGCGCGCGCCGTGGCAAGGTCCGCCTGATACTTGGCGAAGTCAGCCTCGAACCGCCTGCGATGCTGAGGAGAGAGCCGACCAATCCGGCTTTCGAGTGCCGAGTTGAAGCCGCGCGCATTGATCAGCGTCGGGTCGATCGACACGACATCTTCCCAGCGGATGCCATTGGCTGCCAGTGCCGTGCGCCCGGGGCCACGCGGGCTTGCCAGACGTGCCCAGCCGGAGCGGAGGGCGTTACCGGCTTCGGCGCCCATGATGCCGTTGCGCGCCAGCGCGATGCCCATGGCATCAAGCTGATCAGCGGGAACCTGGAAGCCGTGCGCCGCAGGCTGGGCAAACTTATAGAATTGGGCGGTTTGCTGCATGCCGCCGGGGGCAAGGCGGTTGACGCGAAGCAAGCGGCCCGATGTCTCGGTGAATGCGGTCTGAACCTCGTTGGAGGTCGCCAATTCGACTGGGATCTGATCGCCGACGCGATATGTCCGGCGGTTGCGACCCTCGCCAACGGTGCGCTCGGTTTCTGCCCGAACCTGCCGCTGCATAAAGACTATCTGCGCGAGTTCCTCGGCAGCCTTGGCCATCGGTTGGCCGGTCATGCGCGCGTACATCTGCACATGGTCGAGGGCCGAAGCTGCCGACGCCTGCGGGATACCGGCTTTGATCAACTCCATGATGCCACGCATGTTGCCAGCGTAGCCTTCGGGGGTGAGAGCGCGGGAATTGCGCGCGATCGCTTCGGCTCGGGCGAGATCCGGGCCGGACACGTCGCCGAAGACGTTGAGGTCGGTGCGGATGGTGTCCATCTCACGCGCGACCCGGGCCATCTGCACCGGGAGCGAGGCGATGACGCCGCCAAGGCTTGCGCCGACAGACGTGCCGATCGCACGGAAGCCCGACGCCAGCCGCGACTGCATCGTGACGGTATGGCCAAGGGCCGTGTTGAGGGCGCCGACCTTGGAGGCTGCCTGATCGATGCCGCCGATCTGGATATTGGCCGCGCCGATCTGCTTGAACGCGTCGGATAGCCGCTTCGCTTCCTGCGCGACCTTCAGGAAGACGGCTGTAGCGTTGTCTACGGCTGAAACTGTTGCCGTTACGCTCGGATTGCTCATGTGGGTGATCCCATAGGAGGCCGTCCGGAGCGCATTCGCGCGCCCCGTGGCGTCATTTGCTCAATTGAGCCTGTTGTTTCCGGTACTTGGACCCCATTTCGAGGTACATGATCATCCGGTCCAGCTGCATGTTCTCGACCTCACTCGGGGCCATTTCGAGCCCGAAGATGAGGTGAGCCATCAGCTGTTTGAGTTCTCCAAAGGGTCTTTCGCCCCCACGGACGGAGCGAAGGCCGACACCATGGACGCAAGCGCCTCGTTGAGGTCGGCAGCCGCCATCATCTCCAGGTCGGACTGATCGACGCCGGACATTTCCGCCATGAACTTGAAACAGCACGCATAGTCGAAGCTGTTGCGATAGCTCACCGTTCCATCCCGGTTCTCGGTGAACGTGGTCACCAGCGGGGTGCCGTAGTCGAGGAACGCGCGGGCGCGCGGCGCCTTGAAGACGAGTTCGCGGATCTCACCCTTGTGGGTCTGGAGCGGCTCGGAAAGCTTGTAGGTGACAGGCATTGGATAATCCTTCAGCGTTGCCCGGCTCATCGGCGCGGGACATTGGGTGGTCGGTTGAGTGGTCGTTGTGGTAGGTGCGGCGCGCCGTCTGGGCTCTAGGAGCGGACCCCAGCCGCCCAAGCGCGCAATGACGCTTCTTTCCCAGCCGTAGCTCGGTTGGCCGCGGTCACCGCGGTATCGAGGGGCTCTGTCGGGATCAGCCGGGGAGGTTCCACCCCAGCCGCAGCACAGGCCTTTTCGACGGGGACGCCGCGCCGGACGGCTGCCAGTGCCGTGTCGAGGCGGTTGACGCGATCCCAGTCGCCGGAGGCGCGCGCCGTGCTTGACGCAAGCTCCAGCGATCGGATGGCGAGAGGCGCCGGGGCCGCGGTGACCGGCGGCAGCACGAGGGGCGTTGCCGGTTGCCGGGATCGAAGGAACGCGCTCGCCGTCTGGGCCGTCATGCCGGGCGTCACCGATAGCTCAACGATCAGGCTGTCGGGCGCTGTCTGGGCTTCGGGGAGCGCGCTGATCTCTTTCAACAGCGCGATGCGCGGATCCTTGGCCCGGGGAGGGGCCGGGGGTGGCATCGGCGCGGCGGGAGCGGCTGGGGCGGCAACGCCGGGGGTGCTGTAGCCGTCGGCGTCCAGCTGGCGCGCCAGGCTGATGCACGCGATCTCGAAAGGGATGGTTCCGAGATCCGGCTGGGTCGCTTCGACGCGGCGGCAGGCTTCGAACAAGGCAACCGGGATGACCTTGTAGATGGATGCCGCCTTGGCGATCTCGTGGTCGGTTCGTAGGGTAGGGCGCGCCATGTCAGCGATACCTGTTGCGCCGGTCAAAGCCGGGGATGGATGTCGGGCCGACGCGGATCGATCGGGCCGTTGATTGGCCTTGCGCGGCGGCACATTCGATTTCGAGGCGCCGGATCTCGACCCGAAGGTCTTCGGGCCGGGCATTTGCGAACGCGACCTCCCGGTCGCCACTCGCCGTATTATCGCGGGCTCGCATCAGGCGTTGGCCGGTGAGCAACTCGTCTAGGGCGTTCCGGAGCGTCGCCAGCCGGGCGCACGGGTCATAGGTGGTCGTGATGGCCATTAGTCTCGCTCCGCATGGTTGGGGTCGCGGGTGCCGCGCCTCGTGGGGATGGCGTCGGCGGGGGTGAGGCCTGCGGCGCGGAGGAGGTCATTCTCTCGCTTCCGTTGCTCAACGAATTGCTCGAAATCACTGCCCTGAGCCGCGTGGATCGCTGTCAAGCTGTCGAGGTGGTTCTCGACCCTCAGGACGTCGGCTTGCGCCTGCTTCAGCGGGTCGGCGACAATCGCACCGGCTCCAGACCAAACCGCAGAAATCAGGGCCGCGCGGTGGGGGTAAAAGCCGCCCATGAGACGACGCGGCAGCACGACGCGGCCCGTGGCAACCGCTTCCTCAAGCCACGCTTCGAAGTGCAGCTGATAGAAGCGCGCGATGACCTTCCGACGGCGGAGCGTGATCCTATGCGGAACCTGGATGGCGAGGCGGGCCGCTGAGAACGAGGTCTTGCTGTAGTCGCCGCTCACCGTTTCGTAGGCCAACCCGGCGGCAGCCGCTGCCGATCGAGCCAAGGAACGTTCGAACGGCTCGAAATCATTCCCGTTGGCGTCCGCCGTGTTGAATCTCAGCTTGTCGCCGGGGTGCAGGTGCGAGAATGTGCCGGGATTGGCTTGGACCTTTGCTTCGGAATAGAAGCCAGCCCGTGACGCCATCATGGCATCGAGGGTGGTCCCGTTCGTCAGCGACGGGGAAATGCCGGTGCCGCGCGATCCCGGCAAGGTTGCCGAAAGCTCGTCATTCACGCCAAGTCCCGCCAAAGCAAGGTTGCTAGGCAGTTCCGACTCAATAGTGGCCGCAAACTGCGACCTGAGGAGGAACGAGGCTAGAGTGAACTCTAGGGCGTTCGCGTGGTCGAGGGCAGGCGTTGCCGCCGCGACCAACGGGCTGGCGCCGCGAACCTGTCCGGGTGCCGTCGCTTCGAAGATCAGCGCGACCTGAGGACGGCCCCATGCCGATCGGGCGCGGACGTTGACCGGGATCCCGCTGGAGATATTGGACCCGGCAGGCTTCGGCATGACGCTGTAGCCGGTGACGCGCCCTTTCGCGTCAAGCCAGACGCCGCGGTAACAGCGCGGGCCGTCCAGCGGGCCTTGCTTCTCGTGGCGGCTGGAAAGCTGCAGCGGGTCGAGGAGCCGAACCTTGGTGCCGTAGCGCGACAGGCCGTCGCGATACCACTCGCTGGAGGTCAAAATCTCCCCAGAGAGCAAATACGAACGGCAGCCCGCGAAAGCCAGCTGATGAAAATCGCTGACACCTGCCAGGTCGCATTCGAGCGGCGACGAGGCGTAGCCGTTCCACTCTCGTTCGATGTCGCGCGACAGCTTCTTCGCCTCGTCGGGCGTGATGCCGAGGGCCGTGGCGTCGATCCGCGAGGAGAGCGTGAGGCCTTCCCCGCAAATGCTCGTCGCGGCCTGATCGACAATCGTCGCGACCAAGCTGTTGCCGGTCTGGAGATCCGTCAGCGCTGCCGAGATCCGGGGGCCTTCCGCGTGAGGGACAGCCGCCTGATAGCTCCATCCGAATCCGAGGCCGGTATTGTTGGCGTAGCGCGCCCATGAGAGCCGTCCGGATTTCCCGTCGCTCCCGCTCATGAAGCCAGCCGTGACCGGGCCGACGCCAGACGTCGGGACAGCCGAGGCCGTGCCCGCCGGAAGCTCCGGCAGGTTGTGGGTGATTTCCATGGTTGAGATCCTCAGAAGCCCGGGTTGAACGGCAGGCCGGATGCCTTCTTGGCGAAATGGGCGATCTGTTCGGCGCGCTCCGGGCTCAACTCGCCAGCGCGCGCGGCGGCTGCCGGGGCGGTCGGTTCGAAGGGGATGCCGGTGCTGCCGACCTGGGCCATCAGGGCCGTGAAGGCGTCGGCTTGCCGGTTGATCGCGGCGAAGGTCGGGTCTTCGGCGGGCACCTTGCCGAGGATCGTCAGCGCGTTCTCAGCGGACATGCCTTGCATGATTGCCAGTTCTGCGGCGAGCGCCGGGCGTGCCTTTGCGGCATCGGTTTCCATGATGGACCAGATGCGGATCCGGTCGGCCATCACGGCATCGTCTACCGCGGCGCGGATCTGGGCCGTGACGACGTCAGGGGAAAGAGCGGCGGCTGCCGGGATATTCTTGGGGGCTCGTGCCATTGGGGACTCCATTGGTAGCTTGATTGAGGGCGCGCGCCAGTTCGGCCATGGTTGGCTTGGCCGGTGCGCTTGTGTGGTGGGTCGAGGTGGCTTGCCGGGGGCGGGGTTTGATCCGCTCCAGCTTCAGGAGGTGTGCCGCAGCAAGAGCGAGCGCCGCGCAATCGAGCGGCTCGTTTCGGATGCTGGGGTGCAGTTTTTCGAAGATCAGTTTCGTGTAACCGCGCTTGTCCACCTTCCGGACTAGCTTTTCCGAGGTCAGGCCGGTGAAGTAGGTTTCCGGCAGGTGGTCCGGCAAATGCAGATAACGGGGGCCGTGTTCGACCTCCGAGAGCCTTTTCTGCACGTCCATTTTCGCGCGATCGGCACCGACAAGCATGATCCTGCCCGCCGGGTCATAGAACGCGCCTTGACGCGCGAAGGGCTTGTCAAAGCCCGCGGTACCCTTCGACGGGTAGATCCTCGGGACGCGCGATCTGAGGTGGCGGCAGGCCAGATAGACCGTCTCGGAAATGTACCCAGAGTCCACGAGGGTGGCGAAGATCGTCACCTCGTGCTTTCCGTCTTCGGTCACCCAAGTGCCGGTTAGAAGCTCCTCCAGCTGGCGCCACGGCTCAGGGCCGGAGGTGTCGCCGAACAGAATCTTGTGGTCGAGGACCCACGACTCTCCGGTCGCGGCATGTCCGATGATGGTCGCCTCGATTCTGTTTCCCTGAACGTCGCACCCGCATGTCAACGCAACGACTTGATCGGGGATCAGGTCGAGGCTGATCTGTTCTGCCCGGGCCTGTAGGTCCCCGTCCGACAAGGACAGTTCCTCTGCCGAGGTCGAGAGCCCAAGGACCAGATTGTGGAACGCCTGCAGCGCGCCGGAAGCCAAGGCGGCTTCGTATTCCTGAACAATCTCGGATAGCGCCTTCCGAGGGTTGGCGAAGGCGGACAGGTGGAACGAGACGGTGCCGGGCTCGCCTTCTGCATTTGCCTCCCAAAACCCGCTGAGGAGCATTTCTTGGCGTTGGGCCTCGTGAATCTTCTCCAGACATGCCGGGCATTCGAGGTGTGCTGTCTGGGGTTTGCCCTTCGTCCACCGAAGCTCGTCAAAGCCGAATGTCGATATCCCGCCGCAGTGAGGGCATGACGTCCTGTATTCGCGCTGGTCGCCACGATTGAACCATGTCTCAATTCGGCTGCCGCGAAATGTCGGGGTCGAGGCGAGGATGATCTTTTTCGTCTCTGGAAAAGAGGTGGTTCTCGCAATACTTAGCTGCACTGGATCCCCTTCTCCGTTTCCGGTGCCGGATCCTGCGGATTGGGCGAAGCGATCGACCTCGTCGAGGAACAAATATTTTATGGACTTCGATGCCAGATCTTCGGCTTTGTGGGAACTGCCGCTGTGCAGTGTGCCGCCGTCGAAGTTCAGCCGATTTAGGGGGCCGTCGATCCTTGGCAGCGCGCGACAGCCCGCGAAGAGCGGCACAAGCCTAGTCTGCACGTAGCTCTCAACCGCTGAGGTTGTCGGCTGCACCAGAAGCATGGGGCCGGGCTCGTTGGCGACGAGATAAGAGATCGCCGAGTCCATGAGCAACGATTTTCCGATTTGGGCCGCTGTCTTAAGGACGAGGGTTGTTGTCCTAGGATTGTACACCTCATCAAGGATGGCCTTTTGATAAGGGAACAGCTTGATGGGGCCGGGGATGGCGACTGCAGATGCCGGAAGCTCGAGGTTTTTCTCTACCCATTCACCCGGAGTGATGCGCTTCGGCGGGACAAGCGCGGCGAGCATCGCCTTAAGAATATCGTCCGCGTCATTGGTCGCGCGCATGCTTGGGAATATCCTCTAGGTCGGCGAGCGTGCCGAGGGCATCGCGTAGCTCGTCGTCAATGATCCGCGCGATTGATGCCGCGTCCTGCAGGCCGATGAGGCGTGTCGAGACGCGGATCGGCACGGAAAACAGGGCCTGTCGAACGCGGGCCGCGAAGTTGGCACCTGCGCGGCGAGCCGCTTCCCTGTCGATCAGGTTGCCGCGCTCCTTTTCGACAGCCAGCGTCATTTTCGCTGCCTTAGCCTCCTCCGATTGTATCTTGGCCAATGCGAGCCGCTCACTCGCATCGTTGCGCGCATGGATCTTGCCGCCGTTCTCGCCTCGTGGCGTGATGCCGAGGCCCGCAAGGCTGCTGTCCTTGTCGCCTCCAGCTGCGGCGCCCATGGCCTTGCCCACGTCGATCGACGCGATCAATTCCGGCATCACCATGTCGACCAATTCGGAGTCGTAGCGCCCGGGCTCAACCTGGGGCAGCATTTCGCGGATCTTGCGGGCTACCGTCTGGTATGACAGGCCGTATTTGGTTGCGATCTCCTTCGGCCCCATCGTGCCGGGTGATACAGCTTTCGATGGCTTCGTCGGTTTCGTCGTGCTTTTGGACATGGCTCGGAGCGCCTCGGAGGGAACTGGGTGTCCACTTTTGGACCCCTAGCGCCGTAACGACGGCTGCTAAGTAACTGATATTTCGTGAAAAAATGACCAGACCGAACGAAAGAAGTGGGGCCGCGGACCGCAACGCATATCAGCTATGCGCTAGGAGGACCCCAGACGCGTATGACAACGCGTCGAGCCATGCGCTCATTGCGTGGGTGGTTGATGTCGCATGATACAAGTCAGACGCTGCTTCACGTCGTGGCCGGTGATGTCCGGTTGATGCGTCGTGCATGTACACGATGACATCAGGTCAGCTGACACAGGGGGCGGGGGCCGGGCTATCCCCACACCTACAGGGGCGGCAGGTGTGGGGGTCGCCGTGGTCGAGGGCATCACCGATGACCAGACCAAACTGATGTCTCAACTGATCGGTTGACAGCGCAGCTACCGGGCGGGCCGGAGGGCGACTCGTGCGCTAATCGCACAACCATTGTCACAAGGTATCGTGCACCTACACGATAGGGGCCGGGGCCGGGCTTCAACGCCGGTTGTCGAGGGCAGCCTGCACCGCAGTGCCCAGCCGCTCCGAGAGCGAGCGCGTTGCCGTCCGCTTCCACAGCTCTTGGACCGGCCCGGGCTGAGCCAGCGACGTCGCCGGGTGTTCACCGTAGATCGCCTTGATAGGCTTCCTCGCCGAACCCTTGCGGACTGCGATGAATGATCCACCGTTGGCCTTGACCTGGAACGCCTTCGGCAGGCGGAGCGCGGTTGACTTGCCCGGGTTGAGCCGGTGCACCGATGCCGAGAGGCCGCTGCCCTTGCTGATGGACGCGCCAGCCACGTTCGCGATGCCGATCCGCAGCTTGCTCACCCGCCATGTGGCCGTGAGCGTGGCCGCGCTGGAGCCTTGCACGAGAGGCGTGGCGTCGCGGAACCGCGACTGAGGAATGCCCATGTCAGCCGCCATCGCAACCATGGTTTCGCGCCGGGCATCACGCGCCGCGCCGTCAACGCCTGCCCGGATCGCCTTCACGATCTCACCGTTGCTCAGTGTGGCCATGGCCGCGGTGAGCGGGCCGAAGTCAGCCTGAACATGCATGGACACGTTGGCCATGGCGCTATCCTGAGAAGCCCTGCGACTTCACGCCGAAGCCGACGGCCCGGAGCGCGATCTTCAGGTCAAGCATTGTCCAGCCGGGCGCATAGACGAGAGCCGCCTCGTTCAGCATTCCACCCGTCGCGACGGACAGATTGACCGGGCCGTTGGCGCCGGATGCCGCCGTGTTGATGCGGTGCACGTTCACAAATCGCGGCTTCTGAGATCCATCGGTCGCCGCCGGGTCCGACAGCTTGACCATGCCAGCATCGGGGCCGGTGTCGGCCTCTCCGAGCACAGCGCCGGTCGGGAGGATCTGGCCAGCCGCGATGACGCGCGGGACGGTGGAATAGGAGCCCTCGCCGGATTGGAGGAACAGCGGAATGTGCACGAGGGAGTCGACGGTGCCCTGATGGGCACGCTCATTCGGGACGGACATGGTTCAGGATCCTTGATCAGGCCGCGCGGGCCGGGTTGTGAGGGTTGCCAGTGTTGTCCAGCCACTGCCAGCGGCGCGGATCCCATGACCACGATCCGAAAGCCTGCGGAGGCTCGGGCCGGAGGAATTTGGCGACGATGCGAGCCGCCGGGATGTGCGCGCGGGCCTGAACCCACTTTGCCGCCGAAAGACCATCGGTCGCATAGTCGGCCAACTCGACCTTGGGCAGCCGCCGCGAAGCAAAGTCGGCTCGGCAATTGGCCGCGATGTCGAAGTCGCGACAGACCTCCTCGAGGCGTTCCAATGGGATAATCTCAGCCGCCAGCCGTTCACGGGTTGAGGGCTCATTCTTCGCCACCAGGTCGGCATGCGAGGCCGTGGCTTGGTCGAGACGTTCCTGCAGCAGCCGCGCATGGAACGCGTCGATCTTGGCCTGTTCGACTCGCTCTTCCGGGGACAGGGTCGAGTAGACGCCGGGCTCGGCATCATCGGTCGAGAGGGCAGCGTCGGCCATAGCCTCAGCGTCTGCGGCGGCTGCCGTGTGTTTCGTTCGGGACATGGGGTGTTCTCCAGCGCCATAGCGCAAATGGCCCGCGCCGGAGAGCCGGGCAGGGTGGTTAGGTTCAGGTTGTGAGGATGGCGGACCCGTCCCACCCATAGACCGGACAAGGTCTTATCAATAAGGACGGGTCCGCAATTGTCGAGATCCAGCAAGGACGAACCGGCTCAATCGACTATTCAAGAATACAGCCGATCCGCTATCTCGTCAAACTGAGAAAAGCGCGTGATATCAACGGGTTGTCACTTTTATTATATTGACAGCGTGTCAGTATTCAGGGGCACCTATAAGAAAGTCTTACTTGGCAAGGATCGGTTAAACTATCGCCAGAAATAAGCCTAGGACGGGCGATCTCGACTTCTCCGGCATCACCCTAGCCGAGGTGCTGTCAATTGCCGTCCTGCCCCCGTTTCCCGGTCACGGCGGGAGAATGCCGAGCGACCTGGAGCGGATCAAACTGACTTGCGAGAGATCCCGGGACGTGGTCCGCTCAGGTGACATGACGTTGGGGGAACCATGATCCAGAAGTCTCTTGCCGCCGCACTCTTCGCCTTGGCCCTTGCCGCGCCAGCCCAAGCCCAACAGCGTATGGTCTGGGTCCAAGGGCCGGTTATCAGCATCGCGGTTGTCGGCTCGGGTGGAAGTGCGAGCCGCCAATTGCAGGTCAATATCGCTGGAAATTCATTCACGAACGCAGGTGGTGTCGCTACTGGAGCCTTCGCTGGTCTGGTGACCGTGCTGTCCGGGGCATACTTCGCCCGGCAACCGGTTTGCGCTGGAATCTATAACGGCAATATCACGCTGGTTCAGGTCAGCCGGAACCCTGATCCTTGCGGACCAGCAGCGCGCCGCTGACCATCGCTCCGTCGTCGCTCCACCGTCGCTCCGCCTTGCAGCTGCTAGCTATCGGGCGACTGATCGGGAGCCGGTTGCATGACCACGCCGGGTGCGCTGGGTGCCGGGTATCTAGTGGCACCGTGTCAGCCGCGCTCACTCTCAGGTGGTGCCGATATGGGCTTGTCCCGCCGTCCCATTTGTCCCCCTGTTTTGGTGCACTCGCTATACAGGAGCTATATACGGGGTGCGCATGTCACGCTGTCATGTATATCCGGCCTATTATATGTACCTCCCGTATATCTCTATTATTAGGGGACATAGGGGACAGAGTATAAGAATATGAGTTATGGTTTTGATTATACTGGACAATTCCCGTCTCTTTTTCGGTCCCATGAGAGATCTGGTGACAGGGACCGTGGGACATAATTACACGCTGTCCGTGACGTCGTGTCGGAATTTACACGCTGTCCGTGACGTCGTGTCGGCCCGCAAATAGTGAAGACTGTTGGTCTGTCCCCGAAACGTGCTTTCCTGAAAATGGTCCCTACCCGCAGGGGCCAGATCGGAGGCACCGAAGCGCCCCCGATCGTCGCGGCAATCACATGGTCGTCGCCTTGGTGAAGGCTTCTTCGGCCTCGTCCAGAGGTCGGAGGTAGACACCCCACGGCCTCACCCCGGTCTCGGGATCGGCGGGGCCGCGCGACCCTTTCCCCTTGTATCCCGGCGCCACCATGCCGATCCGAACAAGCTCGGGGAATAGCTGGCTCCATTTCGTATGGTAGCGCTCGCCGTGAAGCTTGGTGCCGTCCCGGTAGCGGCTCAGGATCTCCTTGCTGTCGAGGAAGATACGGCCCTTCTCGTCACCGTCCCGGTGCCACAGTTCCTGCTCTCGCAGTTCATCGGCGACCCAGTCCTGCCACGCCGGGCGATTGTGATCGATCTGGTTCTGCAGTTCCTCGGTCACATACGGCTTGTGCAGGTCCGTCGTGATCTGGCGCCGGAGGAGGTGGTGCAAGAGCGCCTCGTACCCTCCGTTCTCCAGTTCAACCATCATGGCCTTGAAGAAGCCCGTGTCCTGCGTCCGCTTCGGGGACACCCTGCAAATTGTCCACCTCCGCTCGCCTACAACGGCGGGGATCGCCGCGTCTGCGTTGGTGGTGACCAGCAACCGGGCGAATTTCCGGGCCGGTGCGGCATCAACCCCCTTGCGCTCGATCTGACCTTCGTCGGCGGAGATCAGATCCTTAAGCTTGTTCTCAGCCTTCTTATCTTTCGACCAGAACGCTTCTTCACCCTGTATCAGAAGGGCATTGCTCTGGGACGCATTGAACCTGCCGAGAAGGTGTTCCGAGCTAGACATGGACGTGTAGTGGTTGCCGAGGAGCCGACCGATCACCTTGCCGAAGATCGTCTTGCCCGTGCCGTGCTCTTTCGAGACTAGCGCCACGGCCACACTGGGCTTTTCCATGGGTGTCTGGAAGATCGACGCCAGCCAGTCCCATATCCAAGTGTCGAGCGCCTTGTCGCCGCTGCAGATGGTATTGAGGACGTGGTCCGTGAACATGTCGAAACTGCCGCCGGGCTTCTCCTTCACCCCCCAGCCCATCCAAGTGTTGAAGGCCGTTCCGCATTCGGCCTGCGGCTTGCCCGGGAGGAACTCGCTCGTTTCGTATTTCCGGGCGACCTTGCTCGCGAGCCAAGCGCTGGCGACCTGGATCGGCTTGCGCGTCTCCTCATCCGATTCCGGGGCATCAACGTCGCGGGAGCCGTGTGCGAGGCTCGCCGCCTTGCTGTCCACATAGAAGACGTCCTCCCCCCTGTGCTGCCTGAAATGCTCATAGGATGAGAGCGTGAACCGGCGGATGCCTCGCGAGTCTTCGACGATTGTCGCGACCTTCGATGCGCCCTCCATGCTCACCCGCGCATATTTGCGATTGTACCGGAGGAACCATCCGCGCAACGTCGTGGGCTCGGCTTCGGGCTCGGTGGCTTTGCCGCCCGCGGTGCGCGTCTGGGGTGCGCCTGCGTCGTCCTCATCGGTCACGGCATTGAACTGCCCAGCGCCGATCACGCGCTTCGACCATCCGGGCGGCAAAGTCCTCTTGCGAGCGAAGCGCTCAACAATATCGCGGATCTCGCCGACCATCTCCTCATCGACGCCGTTCTCGCGGAACAGCTCCTCGAACAGGCCGACCGCCGTGTCCATGGAGAGGTTGTAATCGATCAGCAGGTTGGAGCGCTGCATGATGAACGGTCGGCGCGTTCCTTCGGAACCCGCGCCCGCCTCGCGCCACTCGGATGCCAGCCACGCCTTCATTTCCATGATGGCGTCGAGGCTGTCCTCTTCCTCCTGCACGAGGCGCGCGCCCTCGGTCGTGAACTGGCGCTCCAGATCGGTCTCATCAAGCACGCGCTGCGGCACGGCCACGGCCTCGGCACCATCGAGGAACCCGAAGCGCTTGGGCAGCGGATCCTTGCCGCCACCCTCGATCGCCGGACGCGCGGTATAGATCACCTGACTCGGGCGCCACACCGAGGCGTCAACATGGCGCTCGCCCATCTTGTCGCCGCCGACCCATCGGCGCATTCCGGCCTGTGTGACCTCGGCATCAAGCCAAAAGAACAGGCGAATCTTCCCGATCCCGGCCTTGAGCCCAAAGCCCGCCGTGAGCATGTAAAAACACCGGACCTTATGGAACTCCGGCGGCAGGAAGGATCGACCCAACCGCACGATCTCCTCAGGCTCCTTCATCGGGTCGAAGAGGTCCGGATCGAACGGCAAGCTGTCCATGTCGAACGAGGTCCAGCGCCTCGGCACCTCGCGAAGGGTGGCCGTGCCGCGCTTCGTGTCGGCCAGGTCAATGCCGTCCGCAGGGTGTCCCCACACGATGGAAGTCCGGGGGTCCTTGGACAGGGTGCCGATGAGGATGCCGAGGCTGTTCAGGTCAGTGACCGGCGCGATCTCAAAGGAGAACCGCTTGGCGTTCTCATAGCCTTTGGTGACCTTGCCGGACTTGGTCTTCGGATCCCATTTGATGGTCTTCCGGAGTTCAGGGCCCTTCGACCTCAATACCGTGACGGTGTCGGACTGATCCGGGGTTGATACGCTGTCTGAAATAGGGTAAGTCATTGTCTTGCTTTGTGAATGCGGGCCGGTGCGAGGGTGATTGCCTCGCCCGGCCCTTCTTTTTGTCGCCCGCTCGTGCGGCGACGTTGGTCTCGTGGTTACGCCGTGAACTCGACCCGTTTGGCGAAACGCTGGTAATCTTCGAAAGTCTCAATCGATGCCGCGTCTGGGACGTCTCCGCGCACCGTCCAACGCTGGAGATCCATCACGCTGCGCGCCGGACTGCACCCCAGCCTAGCGCCGCGCCCGATGGTAACGCCGGGGCCGACTTTGACCGGTCCGGAGATGGTGACACCGTCCAACACGCGCGCGCCGAGGCCGATGACCGACTGTCCTCCGACGCGGACCCCGGCGCCCAGTTGCGCCCCTGCCGCCACCACGCTTTCGGCGGCTAAGACCGTGCCATCGCTGATCGTCGCGCCATTGCGAATTGTTGCACCCCGACCGACCTTGACGCCACGGCCTAGGACCACGCCGCGGTCGACTAGGGCATGGGCGTGAACCTCGGAACCGTCGCCGATCACCGCCGATTGATCGATCTGGGCCGCAAGGTGGATGAAGCAAGCGGCACCAATTCGGAACCCCTGTTGCCGCAACGCGTCGACCTTGTTGCACCCGTAATCCATGGTCATGTTCTCCTGTTCTGTGAGGGGTTGCGATCAAGCCGCTATCGACGCGCGCGGATCAAACCGGCTGAGATCTCGGCCCATCAGGTGAGCGAGGAAGCCCCCGGCGCCCGTCTCCAGCTGGGCCTCGATGGCGTTGAACTCGTCCAGCGTGCGCCCGAACCGGCCCGCCGTGATGGGCACTAGCTCAGGCCAATCCGGGGTAGCCCCCGGCGCGGCGGAGAGCATGAAGCGCTGGTAGTTGATCTGAGGCCGGTAATCCCGCTGCGGCCGCACGGCCTCGCCTGCCAGCAACCGCCGAAGCTTCGCCAGTCGCGGCTTGGTGCCGGTGTCGAGAGCTAGCGTCGCGTGACCGATCAGCAGGTCGCGCGACGGGATAGGACCGCCATAGAGGATCGGATCGACGTTGTAGCTGTGCGAACCGGCAAGGCGACGGATGATCCGGGCCAAGAGCAAGGGCACGTCGCTGTCGCCGGTTTCAAGCACCAGTGCCGTACCGGGCCGCTCCGCCGGGCGTTGCACCATCTGAGCCAGCCAATCGAGCACATAGGCGGTCTGGGCTTCTGATCCGCTGGCAATCCGGTCGCGGATAAAGCGCTCGATCAGTGACCAATCGGCCCGACCATCCGGCGCCACGGCCCAGCCGCTCCAGCTGTTCCAGAAGAGCCCCTGATCGCCAGGTGCGAGATCCGGGGTGAACAGGAC
This sequence comes from Phreatobacter aquaticus, assembly GCF_005160265.1. Taxonomy (NCBI): domain Bacteria; kingdom Pseudomonadati; phylum Pseudomonadota; class Alphaproteobacteria; order Hyphomicrobiales; family Phreatobacteraceae; genus Phreatobacter; species Phreatobacter aquaticus. Next base: position 3,505,106 of record NZ_CP039865.1, read on the forward strand.
ACCCGCCGGGAAGATCCTCTTGCCGGGCCACGCCTGCCACAGAGCCCTGATTTCCGCTTTGCAGGTGAAGCCGTCGCCGATGACGTCGATCGTCTTCGCGCCGGGGCCGATGGTCAGAAAGTCCCGAACAGACCACAGGCTGTAGGGCAGGCCGTGCCGGGTCCGCAGGATCTGGAGGCCGCGCGACGTGAAGGCGAAGGCATGCTCCAGCCCGAAGGCCTGCAGGTGCGGGATGACATGGGGGTTGCGGTCCCAGAAATGGGGGTCGATCTGCATCAGGGTTCCTTGAAGGGTGCGCGGGGCTGCCGCGATCAGAAGGCGTTGTGTCGGCTGTAGGTCGCGAGCGTCTCGCCATCGGGCCGGGCCATGCCGCACCAGACGGCGGAGGATCCGAGAACGGCCCTGATGCGCTCGGCATCAAGCCTCATCGCCAGCCGGAACCCGACCACGATCGCCGCTTCGATGGGGCCGACCGCGGCGCGACAGGCGCGGCGCGCATGGTCGAGGATCTCGCCGACGCGGCCCGGCTTTGCCTCGCCACGGATCAGGGCGTGACGGGAGAGGTTGGCATCAAGGCGGGCGAAGGTCCGGCCCCGAACCTGGATGGGAGCCCAGCGGCAGCCGCCGGTCCTTTGGATCTCGATTGCCCGGGTCTCCTCCGGGTTCTCTTCCCGCCAGCGCTCGGCATCGCGAGCCACAAGCCACTCCGTCACCGTGTAAGGGCACCGGGCCGCGTCTGGGCCTATGGACTGGGTGAGTCGCCGCGATAGGGCGTCCGGCTCGAGCCCTGCCCGGCGCGCGATATTGGCGAGGAGCGAGACGATAGAGGCGGGGGTGATGGTGTAGCCGTGGCGGGCAGCGCGGGCCTTCAGGCGGTCGGCGGCTGCGATGAGGTCGGCGAGGGCAGGGGCATGCATGGTGGTGTGTCCGGTCTTCTGGGTCTCCGTGCGCCGTCGTCAATCTTCAAGCTTGTGGGCCGCGCATGCCCGGTGGAGGGGAAGGGGCGCGACCTAGAGGCCGCGCACCGTGATGTTCCAAGCGGCGCCGGGGTCGCCCTCAATCGCCGCGATAACAAGGTCGCTCGACGTCTCAAGAATGAAGCCGTGCGTGCCGGGGTCGCTGGCGGGGCTGATTTCCAACCTGACCTTGCCGGGTTGGGGCTGAGGTTCGGCCCGGCGCGCGGCCTCTTCTTCGGCCCGCTCGTGCCGTTCGATGATCTCGCGAAGCTCATCGTGGTGCTTGCGAAGGGCGTCCAAAGGCAACGCCGCAGCGAAGGCCTGCACAGCGCTCGTGAGCGCCCGGCCTGCCGGGCTATCGGCGAGGCGCCGCGCCGCGTCGTGGTCGAGGTCTAGGCCGTCAATCTGCAGGGTCATGACAGGCTCCGTCGATCGCGCGGCGCCTGAGCGTTGACGGCTTCGGCGATTTCGAGGGCGCGGCGGCTGCCGGGCTCGTTGACCTCAGCCGAGGCTTCCGACCAAAGCTCAGTCGAGAGGCCGGACATGGCGGCACCGAGGAGCGCCTTGGACAGGGTCGCCAATGCCTCTTCGTTCGCCTCGGCACCCGCCATGAGACGGAGTTGAGCCCCGACAAATAGGGAGATACCGAACAGTTCGTCTTCGATCACCTCTTGCAGGCGTTCGGTCGCCCCATGAAGGGCAAGGGTCGTGGCCGGGGTGATGAGGTAACGGACGCCAGCGGGGAGGCTTGCGGCGAGCGCGGCCTCGGCAGCGGGGATCAGGGCCGTCTGTTTGCGCTTGCTCATGCTGCCGCTCCCGTGCGCGGGGTATATGCCGGGAGGTTTTCGCAGAACCTGTGGATCTCGCTCACCCGGACGAATGCCCGGCCACCCATCTTGACGGCCTTCAGCTGACCTGAGTTCAGCAAATCATAGAATTTGCCACGCGAAACATGCAAAGCTTCCATCGCTTTGCCAGCGGGAAGAAGAGGAGATTCGATTTCCTTAACGACTGTAGGCAAGAGACACTCTCCATAGAGCGCTGAGGCTGTACATAAGACCTCAGATGACTATGGACGGAAGAATATCATTGAGCACAGGGCAAGTATAGTGACACGGTGTCATTTCTGCATCACTGCGGTGTAATCCGTGTTTACATTGTGCGCCATCAAACGAAAGGCCCGCGCGGCGGGGTGCCGGGCGAGCCTTGTCGGGCCAACTATGTGAGCGCGGGGGTTACCGCAGGAAGCGCCCGTCCTCCGACCAGAGGAACCCAGCCGCCGAAATCATATGGTCAGTCACCAGAATGACCGGATCGCCTTCTTCGGGGGCGCTGTGTTCGATGAACCATGCCCGGGCTCGGGACTTGGCCTCTGCTGAAAGCTCCTCAAAAGAGAAGCCCCAAACCTCGATCGTCATTGCTACAGGCATCGGTTCACCCGCGATAAGAGTTGAAGGGAGCGAGGCCGATCGCGGCCCCGGCAATGAGCGACGTCGCGGCGATGATGGCCGCGCCGACAGGATTGCGGGCCGTGTAGACATTGGCCGACAGGATCGCGGCCCAAAGGGCGCGGCTGCCGTTCACGGCCTGCAACACGGCAAGGCAGGCAGAGAAGCCTAGAACAAGGCCAAGCGGTCCTAGGATCAACCCACCGAAGCCAGTGGCGACGACGATTGACAGAAAGTTGATGGCGCGGACGGTCTCGCTCATTGCACGCTCCGCCGTGCCGCCTGCCCAACTGCAGCCGACTGCATGCGGGCACCTGCAAGGTGCTGCCGCCATATGTCGCCCAAGGCCCTTTCAATGCGCGCCGCGACCTCAAAGCCGGTCCCATCATGGACCGGCAAGCAAGCGCCCGATTCGTCATGAAGCTTGAAGACGCTCGCCGCATGGGCCGCGAATTGGAAACGGTGCGCGCCGATATGCGCGGTGCCCTCAGTGATTCCGCCGGGCATGGCGTGAGTCTCGATCTTCGTCCGCATTTGGTCCCCAGTGCATAAGGAAGGACACAAGGGGGTCGGCGAAGGTCGAGAAACTCAGCGTTTTCAATGGGTTGGGGGAAGGAAGTGGAGGCCTCGCCCGGAATCGAACCGGGGTGCAAGGATTTGCAGTCCTCTGCGTAACCACTCCGCCACGAGGCCGTCCGAGGTAACGCCGGCAAGCCGGCGCGGAGTGGGCTCGCTCTAGCATGGTGATCCCGGCATCGCAACCGAGCTTGGAGGACGGACGAGGTGCCTTGCCTTCCGTCCGGCACACCCGCTAAGACGAAACAGCGCGGCCATCTGAGTGCGGCGCTTCGAGGACATCGCGATGATCGATTACGCGCGCGCCCGCAGAACCATGGTCGACACGCAGATTCGCGTGAACGACGTCACCGACCACAGAATCGTCGACGCCCTGTCGTCCGTCCCGCGCGAGACCTTCGTGCCAGAGGGCCGGCGTGATCTCGCTTATATCGACGATGACGTCATGGTGTCCGATGGCACTGGCACGCCGCGCTACATTCTGGAGCCCATGGCGCTTGCAAAGATGCTTCAGGCCGCGGCGATCGAGCCCGGCGAATCCGTCCTCGATGTCGGCACGGCAACCGGCTACTCCGCCGCGGTTCTTTCTCAGTTCGCCGCCAGGGTCGTGGCTCTCGAGGAAGACGGCGCGCTCGCAGGTCTGGCCCGCCAAAATCTGGCCGGTCTCACCAATGTGGAGCTGATCGAGGGCCCGCTTGCAGCTGGCGCTCAGGCCATGGCGCCGTTCAACGTCATTCTGTTGCAGGGGGCCGTCGAAATCGTGCCGTCCGCGCTCACCAGCCAGCTGGCTGAGGGCGGGCGCCTGGTGGCCGTCGTCGGCAAGGGGCGGTCGGCGAAATGTCTGGTGCACAGCCGCCTCGGCAGCGAAATCAGTGTCCGGCAGGTCTTCGATGCCGCCATTCCGGCTCTGCCCGGCTTTGCCGCCACACGCGAGTTCATTTTCTGACAAAGAGTGTGTCTTTCGCACCGCACTCGCCGACTTAACGTGGCCTAAGCCATCGCGGGCCTTCCATCGCTTTCGTGATTTCGTTAACGAATCAATCATTAGGCTCTGGGCAGTGGCGGACAGCCCGGAGTGACGCCAAAATGCAGGTGTTTCGTATGACCGGAGCCACGTTGAATCGTGTAGGCTCCGCGGCGCTACTTTCCGCCGCGATCCTTTCGCCTATCGCGCTCTCCGCTTCCGCGCGGGCCCAATCCATCGAGCAGACGCTCATTCAGGCGTACCGCAACAATCCAGACCTGAATGCCGCTCGCGCCGGCGTTCGTGTGGCCAACGAAGGCGTACCGGCTGCCCTTTCGGGCTACCGCCCGTCGGTCACCGCGACCGTGACGGCTGCCGGGCAATATGCCGAGTCGAGCCGCGGAGCTACGCCCTACACCAACAGCCCGTTGAGTGGCGCCCAGTCCACGGTGCGCACATTTCCGCGTGCCGCGTCCTTATCGGTTACTCAACCGCTTTTCGACGGCAACCGGACGACCAACACGGTTCGACAAGCCGACCAGAACGTGATGGTGGCCCGGGAAACGCTCCGAAATACCGAACAGACTGTTCTGCTCGCTTCGGCTACGGCCCACATGAACGTGCTGCGCGAGCAGGCCGTGCTCGACCTGCGGCGACGCAATGTTGAGGTGCTTCGCGAGCAGCTCCGCGCGACGCGCGATCGTTTCTCGGTCGGTGAAGTGACGCGTACGGATGTGGCGCTTGCGGAATCGGCCTTGCAGGCCGCCGTTGCAACCGCAAGCGGCGCCGAATCCGATCTGGCTAACTCGCGGTCGGTTTATGTACAGCAGGTCGGAACACCTCCCGCTCGCTTGTCGCCCGCCCGTACGATCGAACGGCTGCTGCCGGGCGCGTTGGAGCCGGCCATCATCGCCGGCCAGTCCGAGCATCCTGCGATTCGAGGCGCCCGGCACGGTGCTGACGCACAGCTTCTCCAAGTGCGTATCGCTGAATCTGCACTTTATCCCACGCTCGGCTTGAGTGCGACCCTGACAAGGGCTGCCGAGCAGGCCCAGACAAGCGGCCAGTCGATGTCGGCCAATGTGGGCGTCACGCTCACCATTCCGATCTTCGCCAACGGTGGCCGCGATTACGCGACGATTCGCTCGGCCAAGGAAACGTTTGGCCAGCGCCGCATCCAGATCGAGACGGCTCAGGCGAGCGTCCGGCAGGCCGTTTCGCAGTCATGGGCAGCGCTCGCTGCTGCCAAGGCACAGATCCAGGCCGCCGAGGTTCAGGTCCGTGCCCAGGAGATTGCGGTCAACGGTATCCGCGAGGAATACAAGGTCGGTCAGCGCACGATCATCGACGTGCTGAATGCGACCCAGAACCTCACCGAAGCGCGCGTTGCTCTCGTTCGCGCCCAGCGCGACCGGGTCGTGCTGTCCTACTCGGTTCTCTCCGCCATGGGCCGCCTCAACGGTTCGCGTCTGGCCCTTGCCACCGAGATATTCGATCCGACCCAGCATTATCAGCAGGTGCGCGATCTGTGGTCAGGCGTGCGGACGCCGGACGGTCGCTGACCGCCGCAAGAGTCTCTTAAATCTTTATCCCCAATCGTAAGGCCCGCTGACAGACCGTTGGCGGGCCTTACGATTGGCCGCGGCACGACTCCCGTGCATAGTTCCAGTTGTTGATTCGCATCGATTCCGGCTGCGCCCCGTGCCTTCGCACCGGCCATCGATCAGCGGCTGCAAGGTAGGAATTGGATGTCACAGGCGGCCAAGGCAAACGAACCGTCGATGGAGGAAATCCTGGCCTCGATTCGACGGATCATCGCCGATGACGAGCCTCAGAAGCCGGCAGCCAAGGCCCCGGCCGCCGCGCCTCCTGCCGCTGCGCCGCCTGCCGCTGCCGAAGAGGCCCCGAAATCCCAGGACGATATCGACGCGCTGCTCGCAGGCTTCGATGCGATGGACGTGGAGCCGGAGCCACCGCCGCCCCCTCCTCCGCCGCCAGTGGTCAAGGCAGCACCTCCGCCGCCGCCGCCCCGGGCCCCCGAGCCCGACATCCTTGAACTCACCAAGGATGATGCGGTGCCGGACATGGTCGGCATGATCAAGCCGATCGCGCAGCGGGCCGATATCGCGTTCATGGATGCGGTTGAGCCCCCGCCGCCACCGCCGCAGCGTCACTATGCGCCGCCGCCCGAACCGGTTGCTGCCGGTCAGCCGCTGCTGTCGGCGGATGCCCATGCTGCTGTCGGCGCGGCCTTCGGGTCGCTCGCCAACACCATGCTGTCGAACAATGCCCGCACCATCGAAGACCTGATCAAGGACATGCTCAGGCCGATGCTGAAGAACTGGCTCGATGACAATCTGCCGCAACTGGTGGAGCGTCTTGTCCGGGCAGAGATCGAGCGGGTCTCGCGCGGCGGCCCGCAGCGCTGAGCCTCAGCGCGCCCAGAGGGCGCCAAGCCGCGAGCGGAACCAGAACACCAGCATTGGCATCAGGATCGCCGCCATCGTGAACAGCGGTGGCGCGCCGAAATGGTCGTAGATCCAGCTGGCCGCTGCCACCCCGACCGTTTGCCCCGCAAAGAACGAGAAGGCGAAGGTTGAGAGCGCCGCGCCGCGGGCTTCCGGATTGATCTGCGTCGCATTGCTCTGCAGCGAATTGTGCAGCAGGACGAAGCCCAGTCCGCCAGCAGTCAGCGCGATCGCGACAACCCAGAGCGGCGGCGTCAGCGCAAGCAGCCCGAAGCTGGCCATCAGGAAGAATGCCGCACTGCCGACCAGTGTCTGCTGGCCGAAGCGGCGCAGCAACATCGGTGCGAATAGCGAATAGGATGCGGCACCCGCGGCGCTGAGCGCCGTCAGGAGGCCGATCGCCGTGTAGCTGACGCCATAGGCCTGGCGCAGATGCGCGCCGACAAACGCCATGGCACCGATATGGATGGCTGCCTCGAGCGTGACCGTGCCGAGGAGCAGACGGGCTGCAGAACTCGTGCGGATCTGCAGGATCTGCAGGAATGCACCGCGAAGACCGCCCTCCGGAACAGCAGTCCGGCGCGACAAGACGGGATTGACCCTGAGCTGGACCCCGAGCACGGCACCCGCAAGGATCAGCAATGTCCCGACCAGCACAAAGGCCGCGTGCCATCCGAAGGCATCTGCCAGGAGGCCGCCGATCGCCTGGCCGCTGATGGCCCCCATGCTCATGAACATGGCATAGCGCGCCATCACGGCCTGGCGATGGGCAAACGGGATGGTGTCGCCAATGAAGGCCAGACAGTTCGGGATGATCGCGGCGCCCGTCAGGCCGGCGAGGAAGCGAAACGTCGCCAACTGGCCGAGGCTGGTCGCATAGGCGGAAAACAGCGTGAACAGCCCGCAGAGGAAGGCGCCGGCAGCGATCATGCGCACCTTCCCGTAACGGTCGCCGAGCGGTCCTGTCAGCAGCTGGAACCCGCCATAGGCCACCGAATAGGTGGTGACGACGATCGCCGCCGATCCGGGCGTTGTCTGGAAGGCATCGGCAATCTTGGGAAGCAGCGGGTCGCAGAAGCGCAGTGCCGAAGACGAGGCGAAGGACGCCATGCCCAGCACGAACAGCGCCCGCCAGGGAACGGCGCCCGTCTCGTCATCAATCGCTGCAACCGCCATCAGGCAGCTATGCGGTCAAGGCTTGCGCAACGGCAAGCGGCGAGGGCGCATGGCAGAAATGTTGACTTCTGGCCGGCAGCGCGGCTTTGGTGCGCTCCCCGACAATGCCGCGTCTGAGCGCCGTCCGCGCCGACGCCCCGACCGACCGGAACGCCATGCTCGAGAAGACCTATACGCCGAAGGATATCGAGGCCCGCATGTCGGCGGCCTGGGAAAAAGCCGAGGCCTTCAAGGCCGGTCGGGCCGACCGCGCCGGCGCCGATCCATTCTGCATCGTCATTCCGCCGCCCAATGTCACCGGCTCGCTGCATATGGGCCACGCGCTCAACAACACGTTGCAGGACGTGCTCTGCCGTTACGAGCGCATGCGCGGCAAGGACGTTCTCTGGCAGCCCGGCACCGATCACGCCGGCATCGCCACCCAGATGGTGGTCGAGCGCAAGCTGGCTGCCGAGAACAAGACCGACCGCCGCACCATGGGCCGTGAGGCGTTCCTGAAGTCGGTCTGGGCCTGGAAGGAAGAATCCGGCGGCACGATAGTCAACCAGTTGAAGCGCCTCGGCGCCTCCTGCGACTGGTCACGCGAGCGGTTCACCATGGATGAGGGCCTGTCCAAGGCCGTGCTCAAGGTGTTCGTCGATCTCTACAAGCAGGGGCTGATCTACAAGGACAAGCGGCTGGTCAACTGGGACCCGAAGCTGCTGACCGCCATTTCCGACCTTGAGGTCGTCCAGACCGAGGTCAACGGCAACCTCTGGTATTTCCGCTATCCCGTCGAGGGCGTGGCCTATGATGCCGAGAACCCGTCGACCTATGTGACGGTGGCGACGACCCGTCCCGAGACGCTTCTCGGCGACACCGGCGTGGCCGTTCATCCCGATGACGAGCGCTTCCGCGAACTGATCGGCCGTAATGTCGTGGTGCCGATCTCCGGCCGGCTGATTCCGATCGTCGCCGACGAATATTCCGACCCGGAAAAGGGCTCCGGCGCCGTGAAGATCACGCCTGCGCACGATTTCAACGACTTCGAGGTCGGCAAGCGCCACGACCTCAGGGCGATCAACATTTTCACCGTCGAGGCCAAGGTCGATCTCACGGACAATCAGGACTTTCTTGAGGGCCTCGAGGCCACGCCGCTGCAGCAGGACCTTTGGGGCCAGTTGCACGGTCTTGATCGCTTCGAAGCGCGCAAGCTGATCGTCAAGATCATGGAGGAGGGCGGTTTCCTCGCCAAGATCGAGCCGCACCGCCACACCGTGCCGCATGGCGATCGCGGCGGTGTGCCGGTGGAGCCCTTCCTCACCGACCAATGGTATGTCGACGCCAAGACGCTGGCTCAGGCGCCGCTCGAAGCCGTGCGCTCGGGCCGTACCGTCTTCGTGCCGAAGAACTGGGAAAAGACCTTTTTCGAATGGATGGAGAACATCCAGCCCTGGTGCGTGTCGCGCCAGCTGTGGTGGGGCCACCAGATCCCGGCATGGTACGGGCCCGACGGCAAGGTCTTCGTCGAGGCGAGCGAGGACGAAGCCTACGAGGCCGCCTTGCCGATCTATGTGCAGGAGGAAATCCTCACGGAAGATCAGGCCTATCGCCTCGCCAGCGAACCCGAGAACCGCGGCGACTTCCTGAAGCGCGACGAGGACGTGCTGGACACGTGGTTCTCCTCCGCGCTCTGGCCGTTCTCGACGCTCGGCTGGCCAGATGACACGGCGGAAGTGAAGCGCTTCTACCAGACGGACGTGCTGGTCACCGGCTTCGACATCATCTTCTTCTGGGTCGCCCGCATGATGATGATGGGCGAGCGTTTCATGGACGAGACGCCGTTCCACACGGTCTACATCCACGCCCTCGTCCGTGACGAGAAGGGCGCCAAGATGTCGAAGTCGAAGGGCAACGTCATCGACCCGCTCGACTTGATCGACCAGTTCGGCGCCGACGCCCTGCGCTTCACTCTGGCCGCCATGGCAGCGCAAGGCCGCGACATCAAGCTCGCGACCAGCCGTGTCGAGGGCTATCGCAACTTCGCGACCAAGCTCTGGAATGCCGCTCGTTTCGCCGAGATGAACGAGTGCAAGCGGGTTGCGACCTTCGATCCGGCCAAGGTGCAGTCCACGCTGGCGAAGTGGATCGTCGGCGAAACCGCCAAGGCGGTCGGTGACATCGAGGCCGGCATCCAGACTTACAAGTTCAATGAAGCTGCAGGCGCCGCCTACCGCTTCGTCTGGAACATCTTCTGTGACTGGTTCCTCGAATTCGCCAAGCCGGTGTTCACCGGCAGCGACGAAGCCGCAAAGGCCGAGATCCGGGCGGCCACCGCCTGGACGCTCGACCAGATCCTGAAACTGCTTCACCCGTTCATGCCCTTCATTACCGAGGAACTGTGGGCAGTGACGGGAGAGGAAGGGCCGGCGCGTGCAGGGGTTCTGGCGCTGGGAGAATGGCCGGTCCTGAGCGGTCTCGAAGACCCGGAGGCCGAGGCCGAGATCGGTTGGCTGGTCGACACCATCACCGCCATCCGCTCGATCCGCGCCGAGATGAACGTCGCGCCCGGCGCGCAACTGCCGCTGGTTCTGGTGGGTGCCTCGGCACGGACCCAGGAGCGTGCTGTCCGCTATGGCGACCTGCTCAATCGCTTGGCCCGTCTGTCCGACGTCACCAAGGCTGATGCCGCGCCGAAGGGCTCGGTGCAGATCGTCGTCCGAGGCGAGACCATCGCGCTGCCGCTGTCCGGGATCGTTGATGTCGCCGCCGAGACCGTCCGTCTCGGGAAGGCGCTCAAGGAGGCCGAGGGCGACATCGCGCGCTGCGATGCCAAGCTCAACAATCCGAACTTCATGGCGCGCGCCGCTGATGACGTGGTCGATGAACAGCGCGACAAGCGCGCGGAAGCGGTGGAGCGCAAGGCCAAGGTGGAAGCCGCGCTGGCAAGGCTCAGCGACCTCGCCTGACTCCTTCTTGACCATCTGACAGATCGACATGGGGCGCCAGGTAACACCGGCGCCTTTCTCTTTGTCGGTGCCTCTGCCTTATCGCGCGGGGCGCTGTTTTCGTCTCCTTTTTGCAACACCTCAAAACTGCGTATGGCCGCAGCCATTGTTCACCATAATCCGCCGCAATCCCGCCACAGCCCAAAGCGACGAGTTTCCCTGCAAATGCTGGGATTTCGGCATGGGCGCTCTCTTTTCGCAGGCGTGGTCAGTCGAGTTGATGCCTTTTCAAGCTCTCCGGTCGATGTCAGGTCTTTCCCCAACGCTTCTCCATGCGGAAGCGATGACGGCACAGTCATGGGGAACGAAATGACCGCACCGACGTTTGATAAGGCGAAGCTTCCGTCCAGGCACGTCACGGAGGGTCCGAGCCGCGCTCCCCATCGCTCATACCTCTATGCGATGGGCCTTACCTCCAAGCAGATCCACCAGCCATTCGTTGGCGTTGCGACCTGCTGGAACGAGGCGGCTCCGTGCAACATTGCGCTGATGCGTCAGGCTCAGGCGGTGAAGAAGGGCGTCGAGTCCGCGCAGGGCACGCCGCGCGAGTTCTGCACGATCACTGTCACCGACGGCATCGCCATGGGCCACGCGGGCATGAAGGCCTCGCTGCCCTCGCGCGAGATCATCGCCGACTCCGTCGAGCTCTCCATGCGTGGCCATGCCTATGACGCGCTGGTCGGCCTTGCTGGCTGCGACAAGTCGCTGCCCGGCATGATGATGGCCATGGTGCGCCTCAACGTGCCGTCCATCTTCATCTATGGCGGCTCGATCCTGCCAGGCACGTTCCGCGGCAAACAGGTCACCGTCCAGGATCTGTTCGAAGCGGTCGGCAGGCATTCGGTCGGCGAGATGTCGGCCGAAGACCTGGACGAGCTTGAGCGCGTCGGCGCGCCGTCCGCCGGCGCCTGTGGCGCCCAGTTCACCGCCAACACGATGGCGACTGTGTCGGAAGCCATCGGCTTGGCGCTGCCCTATTCGGCCGGCGCACCGGCCCCATACGATATCCGCGACGCCTTCTGTTACGCCGCCGGCGAGAAGGTGATGGAACTCATCGCCAAGGGCATTCGCCCGCGCGATATCGTCACCAGGAAGGCCTTGGAAAATGCCGCGACCGTGGTCGCCGCCTCGGGCGGGTCGACCAATGCGGCGTTGCATCTGCCGGCCATGGCGCATGAGTGCGGCATCAAGTTCGACCTGTTCGACGTCGCCGAGATCTTCAAGAAGACGCCTTACATCGCCGACCTGAAGCCAGGCGGCAAATATGTCGCCAAGGACATGTTCGAGGCAGGCGGCATTCCGCTTCTGATGAAGGCGCTGCTCGACGGCGGCTTCCTCCATGGTGACTGCATGACGGTCACCGGCCGCACGATTGCCGAGAACCTGGCTTCGGTGAAATGGAACCCGGACCAGGATGTCGTCTATCCGACGTCGAAGCCGCTGACCAAGACCGGCGGCGTCGTCGGCCTGAAGGGCAATCTGGCGCCTGCCGGTGCGATCGTGAAGGTCGCTGGCATGAAGAAGCTCAGGTTCAAGGGGCCAGCCCGCTGCTTCGACCGCGAGGAAGAGTGCTTCGCAGCCGTCACCGCCCGCACCATCAAGGACGGCGAGGTCATCGTGATCCGCTATGAGGGCCCCAAGGGCGGCCCCGGCATGCGCGAGATGTTGGCGACCACGGCGGCGCTCTACGGCCAGGGCATGGGCGACAAGGTGGCGCTCATCACCGATGGCCGGTTCTCCGGTGCGACCCGTGGCTTCTGCATCGGCCATGTCGGGCCGGAGGCTCAGGTCGGCGGTCCGATCGCGCTTCTTCGCGACGGTGACATGATTGAGATCGATGCCGTCAAAGGAACGCTCAAAGTTCGCCTTACGGCCGCCGAATTGCGGGCGCGTAAGAAGGAGTGGCAGGGCCCGAAACCCACCGAGTACGGGTCGGGCGCCATCTGGAAATACGCTCAGCAGGTCGGCCCAGCGGTCGATGGAGCCGTGACCCACCCGGGTGCGGCAGGGGAAAAGCACGTCTATGCCGATGTCTGACGCCTTCAAGGTTCGCGCATTCGTCCTGGCGCTGGTGGTGGCTCTTAGCCCCGCCGTGCCGACGGGTGCGCTTGCCTTCGATGGCGTGCCGCGCACAGACGACCGCTCGCCGCTGGAAGCGTTCCGGGCAGGCGCGCGGGCGCTGCGCGACGGCCGGACGGATGAAGCGGTGTCGGCGCTTCAGTTCGCCGCGAATGGTGGCCATGCCGCATCCGCCTGGAAGCTCGGGCGGATGTATATGGACGGCGACGGCGTCGCCCAGAACGACCTCAAGGCCTTCGAGACCTTCCGCCGCATCACAATCGAGCGCGGCGACGAAAGCCCGAACTCGCCGGACGCCCGGTTCATTTCGTCCGCCTTCGTGGCGATGGGCAATTATCTGATCGAAGGCATTCCGAACACCTATGTGCGGGCCAATCCGCAGCGGGCCTTCGAACTCTATTTCTACGCGGCCTCCACCTTCGGCGACGCCGATGGCCAGTTCCGCCTTGGCCGCCTGCTGCTCGAAGGGCAGGGGACCACGCGCGATCCCCGCCAGGCGGCGCGCTGGTTGTCGCTGGCCGCCGGCAAAAGCCATTACAAGGCGCAGGCCGTGCTTGGCCACATGCTGTTCACCGGCGCCGGTGTGCCGCGCCAGGCACCGCGCGGCCTGATGTTCCTGACGCTGGCCAAGGAAGCGGCGAGCGAAGAGGATACCTGGGTCACTGTCATGTATGACGAGGCCATGCGGTCGGCCTCCGATGATGAGCGCGGCGTGGCGCTGCGCATGGTGGAAGCCTGGCTCAAGACGGCGCCAAGGCGCTGAGGACGGTATGAACGCGCAGGACATCCAGGCGCGCTTCGCTCCTCAGGGGCTCGATCATCCCGCAGAGCGGCTTGGCCCCTGGCGCTTCCTGCGCACCTTGATCCGCAACCCTCTCGAGACCTGGCCGCGAGCGCTCTTCGAGGAACGCTCGATGCGCCTCGACTTTGCCGGTCGGCCGCTGCTGTTCGTCATGGATCCGGCCGCCGTTGACGATGTGCTTGTCGGCAAGGCTGACATCTTCCCCAAGGCGCCGATTGTCCAGAGGGCCATCGGAGCCGCCGTTGGCACCAAGTCGATCTTTACGGCCGAGGGCGCCGACTGGCGCTGGCAGCGCCGGGCCTCATCCCCACCGTTCCGCCATGGCACCATCCTCGGCTTTGTGCCGGCCTTCGCGGAAGCCGCCGAGGCAACGGCCCGGGACCTCGCCGGCAAGGGCCAGGGGACGGTCGACATCGCCGAGGCGATGATGAAGACGACCTTCGATGTGATCGTCGAGACCATGCTGTCGGGCAGGGGCGGCTTCGACATCGAGCGCTTCGGCACCGAGATCACCCGCTACTTCGATACGATCGGCTGGGTCGCGGCCTATGCGGTGCTCGGCCTGCCGCAATGGGTCCCCTATCCAGGCCGCAAGGGCGCCCGCGCCGGCAACGGCTTCCTGCGCAAGGAGATGGCGCGCGTCGTCGCCGAGCGCCGGGCCCATCCCGGTGAGGTGCCGGATCTGCTCGACTTCATGATCGCCGCCAAGGATCCAGAGACCGGCCGCGCCATGACGGATGCCGAACTGGCCGACAATCTCCTGACCTTCGTCGTCGCCGGCCATGAGACGACCGCGCTGGCACTCACCTGGGCGATCTGGCTGACCGCCAATGCCCCCGAGGTCGAGCGCAAGGTGCTGGACGAGGTGGCATCGGTTGCTGGTGATGGCCCGATCGAGGCTTCCCATGTCGAGGCGCTTGTCTACTGCAAGCAGGTGATCCAGGAGGCGATGCGGCTCTATCCGCCGGCGCCGCTGATCCCGCGCATTTCGACCGAGGCGACGACTCTCGGCGAGGACCAGATCTTCGCCAACATGCCGGTCTATGTGCCGGTCTACGCCATTCATCGCCACAAGCGCCTGTGGGACGAGCCGGAAGCCTTCGCGCCCGAGCGGTTCCGGCCCGATCTCGCCCGCGCGCTGCACCGTGGCGCCTATCTGCCGTTCGGTGCGGGCCCGCGCATCTGCATCGGCGCGGCCTTCGCCCAGATCGAGGCTGTCGTGATCTTCGCGACCCTGATGCGCGCCGTCCGCTTCACGCCTATCCCGGACCACCGGCCGATGCCGACGACGCGGCTGACGCTTCGCCCTGAGGGCGGCATGCCGATGACGGTCGCGCGGCGCTAGAGCCTCAGACCCTGATCTCGCACCAGACCGGCACGTGGTCGCTCGGCTTCTCGAAGCCGCGCACATGCTTGTCGATGCCAGCCGTCACCAGCCGGTCGGCGGCCTGGGGTGACAGCATCAGATGGTCGATCCGGATGCCATTATTTCTGGGCCAGGCGCCCGCCTGATAGTCCCAGAACGAATAAAGCTCCGCGGACGTGTCGCAGGCGCGGATGGCATCGGTAAAACCGAGCGCCGCCAGTTCACGCAGCTTGCCACGGGATTCCGGCTGAAACAGGGCGTCATTGACCCAGTCCTTCGGGTTCCTGGCATCGATAGGCATGGGAATGACATTGTAGTCGCCGCACAGCAGGAACGGCTCCTCGAGCGTCAGCCGGTTGCGGGCATGGGCGATCAGGCGGTTCATCCAGCCGATCTTGTAGGGAAACTTCTCCGTGCCGAGCGGATTGCCGTTCGGCAGATAGAGACTGCCAATCCGCACGGCGCCCGCCGGTGTCGACACCACCGCTTCCAGATAGCGCGCCTGTTCGTCGGCATCGTCGCCAGGAAGCCGAGGGGTCACGTCCTCAAGCGGCAGTTTCGACAGGATCGCCACGCCATTGTAGGTCTTCTGCCCATGGGTCGCGACATTGTAGCCCGCCGCCTCGAAGGCCTCCCGCGGAAACGCCTCGTCGACGCATTTCAGCTCTTGCAGACAAACGACATCGGGGTTGCGCTCCTTCAACCAGGAGATGGTGTTCTCGACGCGGATCTTGATGGAATTGACGTTCCACGTGGCGATGATCATGGCGCTCTCGCGATTCTGGCTTCGACCACCTTAGCGCGACCGGGGGGACATGGGCGATGTGGATCGACACGGAAGCGGATCTGAAGGCCCTCTATGGCACGGTGGGAGAGGCCTCCGTTCTGAAGGAGACCACCAGCCTCACGCCGGAATACCGGGCCCTGATCGCGGCCTCGCCGTTCTGCGTGCTGGCGACGGTCGGCCCCGAGGGCCTTGATGCGACGCCGCGCGGCGATGCGCCGGGCTTCGTCGATGTGCTTGATGAACGCACCCTGGTCATGCCCGACCGGCGCGGCAACAACCGCATCGACAGCCTGCGCAATGTGGTCCGCGACCCGCGCGTCGGCCTGCTGTTCCTGGTTCCTGGGGTCAACGAGACCCTGCGCCTCAACGGGACGGCGCGCATCTCCGCTGATCCAGCTCTGCTTGGCCGCTACGCCGTGGACGGCAAGATCCCGGTGACCGCGCTCGTCATCACCATCACAGAGGTGTTCTTCCAGTGTGCCCGGGCGCTCCACCGCTCCGCGCTCTGGGACGCTGCGCGCCACCGCTCAAGGCGGGAGCTGCCTTCGGCCGGGGATATGCTGAAGGGCGCCTCGGCGGGCCAGGCTGGCGGGGCTGAGTATGACAATGGTCTGGAAGAGCGCCACAAGCAGACGCTCTACTGAGCTTCAGACGGTGAAGCTCGTGCCGCATCCGCAACTTGCGGTTGCGTTGGGGTTCTCCAGCTTGAATGCCGAGCCGATCAGGTCTTCCACCCAGTCGAGCCGGGTACCGGCCATATAGGGCAGGGAAATCTCGTCGACGAGGACGGTCGCGCCCGCCTTTTCGATCACCAGATCGTCGTCGTTCCGGTCAGTGGTGAAATCAAATTTATATTGGAAACCGGAGCACCCGCCGCCCTCCACCGAGATGCGCAGCATCGATCCAGGCGGCTCGGTGCCCAGGATTTTCGAGATGCGCTCGGCGGCGCGATCGGTGACGGTGACGGCTTCGGTCATGTCTGTCTCCCCGGTTCAAGGCCGGAAACACGGCTTCGCTCCTTGCAGGAGCCATGCCCAATAGGTATGTGCGCCTGTGGCAGGGGTCAACGGGTACATCTGCCCGCAATTGGTGCCCGTTCGGGGATCGCATGGCCGTCGCGAGCTACTTCTATCCGCCACTGGCGCCCTATGCCTCGGATTCACGGCAGAGCCGGGGCCGGCTGGTCGCCGAGCCGGTCTCGCCGACCCGCACCGAGTTTCACCGCGACCGCGACCGCATCGTGCACGCGACGGCCTTCCGGCGGCTGAAGCACAAGACCCAGGTCTTCGTCGCCCCCGAGGGCGATCATTACCGCACGCGGCTGACCCATACGATCGAAGTGGCGCAGATCGCCCGCTCGCTCGCCCGGGCGCTGGGTCTGGACGAGGATCTGGCCGAAACCCTGGCGCTCGCCCACGATCTCGGCCACACGCCGTTCGGCCATACCGGTGAGGACGCGCTCGACGAGGTCATGCGGCCCTATGGTGGCTTCGACCACAATGCCCAGTCGCTGCGCATCGTCACCCGGCTGGAGCGGCGCTATGCCGGCTTCGACGGGCTCAACCTCTGCTGGGAGAGCCTGGAGGGGCTGGTCAAGCACAATGGCCCGCTGCTCGAACCGGACGGCCAGCCGATCCCGAAATATCGCGAACGCGGTATTCCCGTTGCAATCCTCGAATATGACGCGCTGAATCCGCTGGATCTTGGCTCGCATGCCAGCGCCGAGGCGCAGGCTGCGGCCATTGCCGACGATATCGCCTATGACGCGGCCGATATCGACGACGGCCTGAGGGCTGGGCTCTTCGCCCTCGACGACCTCGGCCACGCGGTTCCGCTAGCCGGAGCTTTCCTGGAACAGATCAGAGACCTCTATCCGGCTCTCGACAAGGCGCGCGAGATCAACGAACTGACGCGGCGGGTGATCACCCGGCTGGTCGAGGACGTCATCACCGAGGCGACCCGTGCCATCGCCGAGGTGCAACCTGAGACGGTCGATGACATCCGCGGTTGTGGTCGCACGCTGGTCCAGTTCTCCGAGCAGATCCGCGACTATGACCGCGGCATCAAGGATTTCCTATTCGCCAATGTCTATCGCCATGCCCGGGTCATCCCGGTCCGGCGCGAGGCGGCGATGGTGGTCAAGGACCTGTTCAAGGCCTTCTTCGATCACCCCGTCGCCATGCCGCCGCTGTGGTCGGCGGATATCGCCGACCTCGATGAAGCCCGCCGCGCGCGCCGTGTCGCCGACTTCATTGCCGGCATGACCGATCGCTACGCGCTCGACGAGCACCGCCGGCTGTTTGATCGCACTCCCGATCTGCGGTAGAGCCGGCCTCCGTCTATCTCAGGGTCCGGAATGAACATCTTCGCTGCCTTCACCGCCCATGTCCGCGAGGCCGTGGCTTCGCTTGCCGCCGACGGCATCGTTCTGGGGCAGGCCGCCCTTGATCGCGTCGTGGTCGAGGCGCCGCGCGATCCGACCCACGGCGATCTCGCGACCAATGCGGCGATGGTGCTCTCGAAGGATGCCGGCATGAAGCCGCGCGACCTTGCCGACAAGATCGCGGCCAAGCTTGCCGTTCTGCCCGACGTCGCCAAGGTCGACATTGCAGGCCCGGGCTTCATCAACCTGACCCTCACGCAGAGTGTCTGGCCGAAGGTGCTCGAGGCCGCGGTCCGCGAAGGCCAGGGCTTTGGCCGTGGCGCGGTCGGCAACGGGCAGATGGTCAATGTCGAATATGTCTCGGCGAACCCCACCGGCCCGATGCATGTCGGCCATTGCCGGGGCGCGGTGTTCGGCGATGCGCTGGCGAACCTTCTGGACGCTGGCGGCTATTCGGTCACCCGCGAATATTACATCAACGATGCCGGCGCCCAGGTTCAGGTGCTCGGCCGCTCGGCCTATCTGCGCTACCGCGAGGCGCTCGGCGAGACGATCACCATCCCGGAGGGGCTCTATCCCGGCGATTATCTGAAGCCGGTTGGCGAGGAACTCGTCGCTCGCCATGGCCGGAGCCTGCTGGATGCGCCCGAAGTCGAATGGCTGCCGATCTGCCGGGATGCGGCGATCGACCTGATGATGGCGGAGATCCGCGGCGATCTGGCCGCTCTGAACGTGCGTCACGCCGTCTTCTTCTCGGAACGCTCGCTGCAGGCCCCGGTCGACAAGGTGCGCGCGGCCATCGAGACCCTGCGCGCCCAGGGCAACATCTACGAGGGTGTGCTGGAGCGGCCCAAGGGCGCCGATGACGACGAATGGGAAGAGCGCGAGCAGACCCTGTTCCGCTCGACGGCCTTCGGCGACGATGTCGACCGTCCGCTGATGAAGTCGGACGGCTCCTACACCTATTTCGCCTCCGATATCGCCTATCACCAGGACAAGGCGGCGCGTGGCTTCGGATCCCAGATCGACGTCTGGGGCGCCGATCACGGCGGCTATGTGAAGCGCATGCAGGCGGCGATCAAGGCGATCTCCGGTGGCAAGGCGAGCCTCGACGTCAAGCTGGTCCAGCTGGTCCGCCTGTTCCGCAATGGCGAGCCTGTGCGCATGTCGAAGCGCTCCGGCGACTTCGTCACGCTGCGCGAGGTTGTCGAGGAGGTCGGTCCGGACGCCGTCCGCTTCATGATGCTCTATCGCAAGAATGATGCGACGCTCGACTTCGACCTTGCCAAGGTCGTCGAGCAGTCAAAGGACAACCCGGTCTTCTACGTCCAATATGCCCATGCCCGTTGCCGGTCGATCCTGCGCAATGCCAGGGAGGCCATGCCGGATCTCGATCTGTCGCCATCGGCGCTGGGTGACGCTGAGCTCGCCAGGCTCGACGATTCCGGCGAGATTGGCATCATCCAGAGGCTTGCCCAGTACCCGCGCCTGATCGAGACGGCGGCCCAGGCCCATGAGCCGCACCGCGTCGCCTTCTACCTCTACGAGCTTGCCTCCGACTTCCACTCGCAGTGGAACAGGGGAAAAGATTCGCCGCATTTACGCTTCATTATCGAAAATGATCCACTAATGACGACGGCGCGCCTTGCGCTGGTCCAGGGTATCGTGGCCGTTCTGAAGTCGGGACTTGCGATCCTTGGTGTTGAGGCCGTCGAAGAGATGCGTTGATCGCGCCGCGCGTGCTAATGTCGCGGGGCCAACCGACGGCGAGGCCCATGGCCAACGATTCTACTGTGCGCAGCTATCGCGACTATGACGCCTACGAGCGCCAGGACGAGCCAGCGGAGCCCGTCCGCAGGGCGCCTGCGGGCGATCCGTTGGCCGAGCTTGCCCGCATCATGGGGCAGGACAATTCCTATGCCGATCTCTTGAAGAGTGTGGCCCGGACGCGCGGCGATGCCGCGCGCACCGAACCGACCTTCGAGAGTGCACCGCCGCTGGCGGCCGGTGCCGATCATCACGATGATGCGGATGAGATCGATATTCCCGCCATGCCGCTGAGCGGTGCTGGCGAGCCTGAGGCCGTCGACTGGGACGATCTCGAGGCCGAGCTTGAGACTTACGCCCGGTCCGGTGCCGGTCATCATCCCGCAGGCCGTCCGGCCGCTGCTCCGGCGCCTGGTGCCGAGGCCGTCGGTCAGCATGAGCCGATGTTCGACGAGGACGAGGATCGCCATGTTGCGGCGCCGGCGTCCGAGGGATTGCGTGGCACCTATCAGCCCGAGATCGGCAACGAGATCGACGAACTGGAGCGGCTGCTGCGCGAGCACGATGCCGCAGCGCAGCCGTCCGGTCACGGCCGTCAGAACGAGGCCTATGCGCAGTCCGCCGGGATCGCGCCCTATGCCGTCGCAGGCGCCGCCGCTGTCGGCCTGGGAGCCGCTGCCTGGCAGGTCACACGTCCGGCCGCCGTTGCGGCTCCGGCCTCTGAGCCCGCCTATGCCGACGATGCTCACGTCCCGGCGCGCGACATCGACTATTCCGAGCCGGTTGCACCGCGCAGGCGCCGTGCTGGCGTGACCGCGGTTCTGGCCGTGGTCGGCCTGTCTGTTCTCGGCGGCGGCGGTGTCCTTGGTTACCGTGCCTTGACCGGTTCGGCCGGCATGGCCGGTGAGCCGCGCACCGTGCGCGCCAATCCCGAGCCGGTGCGCGTCCCCGTGCAGCAGGCACAGGACCCGAAGCCGGTGACCGATCGTGTTCCCGGTGGCGAGCGCGTCGTGTCCCGCGAGGAGCGTCCGGTCACCCCACGCGAGCAGGCATCCCAGGTTCAGGTTCCGCCGCAACCCCGCGTCATTCCGCTGGCAACCGCGCCCGCAGCGCCCACACCCGCGCCGATCGGCAGCGTCATCGATCCGGGCCAGCCACCCATTCGCAATGTCCAGGCCGTGCCGGTTCCAGGCGGCTCGCCCCAGTCGATCGTGGCCCTGCGCCAGACCGGGCCTGAACCGATCAATCCCGGCGAGGAGCCGCGCCGCGTCCGCACCGTTCCGGTCGGTCCCGACAATGCGCTGTCCGGCCAGGCACTGCGTCCGGCGGTGTCGAGCCCGCTCGTGGCCAGCCCGTCGCCCGTATCCAGCCTGCCGGTGTCCAGCCCGTCACCCATGTCCGTGGTGCCGAGCGCCCCGGCCCAGCCGCAGGCCGCAGCGCCCGCCCTGGCCGCCGCAGATGCCCGGCCGGCATCGGCGCCCGCGCCGCAGCCCCGCCCGGTCGTCACCCAGCGGATCATTCCGCCGGCCCAGGCTGAAGCCAATCGCCAGCAGCAGGCTGCCCAGCGCTCGGTCGTGCCCGCGGCCAACGCGCCGCTGAGCCTGGCGCCCCAGCGCACCGCCGCGCTCGCTCCGCAACAGACTCAGGCGGCCCCCGTGACCACCGCCTCGACGTCAGGTTCCGGCAGCTTCGTCCAGATCTCGTCGCACCAGTCGGAGAGCGAGGCGCGCAACGCCTTTGCCAGCGCCCAGCGCCGCTATTCGGTGCTGCAGGGCCGCCAGCCGAACATCCGGTCGGCGGAAATCCCGGGCCGCGGTACGTGGCATCGCCTGCGGGTTGGCCCGTTCTCCCGCGCCGAGGCCCAGAGCTTCTGCGAACGGCTGAAGTCATCCGGCGGCTCCTGCGTGATCAACTGAGCGATCATGGCCGTCCATGCCGTGATCCTCGGCTGTGCCGGCACAGCCCTGACGCCTGACGAGATCGCCTTCTACCGCGATCTCGATCCCTGGGGCCTCATCCTGTTCCGGCGCAATTGCGCCGATCCCGACCAGATCCGACGCCTCGTCGACAGTTTCCGCGCGATCAGCGGGCGGGCTGACGCGCCCGTCCTGATCGACCAGGAGGGCGGCCGGGTGCAGCGGCTCGGACCGCCGCACTGGCCGAAATATCCGGCAGGCCGGACCTTCTCCCGCATTGCCGCCAATGATCCCATGCTCGGCCGCGAGATGGCGCGCCTCGGCGCCCGCCTGATCGCGCATGACCTGAAGGCGCTGGGCATCAATGTCGACTGCCTGCCGGTGCTCGACGTGCCGGTTCCCGGCGCCCACGACATCATCGGCGACCGCGCCTATGCCGAGGGCCCGGACCCTGTGGCAGCCTTTGGACGGGCGGCTGCCGAGGGCCTGATGGCCGGCGGCGTCCTGCCGGTCATCAAGCACATTCCTGGCCACGGACGGGCAGGGGCCGACAGCCATGCTGCACTGCCGGTCGTCGATGCCGCGCGCGAGACGCTGGAAGCGACCGACTTCAAGCCGTTCCGCACCCTGACCGACATGCCGCTCGCGATGACCGCCCATGTCGTCTATTCGGCGATCGACGCCAAGCGCCCGGCGACCACCTCGCGCACGGTGATGCGCCAGATCATCCGCGGCTCCATCGGCTATGACGGGCTCGTCATGACCGACGACCTCTCGATGAACGCGCTGTCCGGCACGCTCGCCGAGCGCACCGGCGCCGCTCTTGCCGCCGGCTGCGACATGGGCCTCCACTGCAACGGCAAGCTCGCCGAGATGGTCGAGGTCGCCTCGGCCACACCCGTGCTCGCCGGCAAGGCACGCCGGCGCGCGGAGGCGGCACTCGCCCGCATCCGCCACGAGGTCGAGCCCTTCGATCAGCCGGAAGCCGCCAGTCGCTTCTTCGACATCCTGAAGCGCGCGGAGGTTGCGTCATCCACAGCCTTCGCGGCGGGCCACGCGCTCAGCGTCTGAATTTTTCGACAAGCCTTTGGACTTTGCCCGGCCCATGCGGCATTTTCCCGCCATGGCCAAGGGAACCGACCGTGTCGCACCGCGCGCGCTGCCGTTCGACGCAGTCGATCGCGGCGAGGCGGAGCCGTCTTTCGTCGTCGACGTCGACGGTTTCGAGGGCCCGCTCGACATGCTGCTGGCGCTCGCGCGCACCCAGAAGGTCGATCTCGCCAAGATCTCGATCCTCGCGCTTGCCACGCAATATCTGAGCTTCATCGACGAAGCCCGGAAGATGCGGCTGGAGCTTGCCGCCGACTATCTGGTGATGGCGGCCTGGCTGGCCTATCTCAAGTCGCGCCTGATGCTGCCCAATCCCGGCAAGAGCGATGAGCCCTCCGGCCTGGAAATGGCCGAGGTTCTGGCGTTCCGCCTGCAGCGCCTGCAGGCCATGCGGGAAGCTGCCGCCACCTTGATGAACCGCCATCGCCTTGGCCGCGACGTCTTCGCGCGCGGCGCGCCGGAGCCGGTCGTGGCGGTGGCGCAGAGCCGCTGGGACGCGACGATCTACGATCTTCTGACCGCCTATGCCCAGCAGCGCCAGAAGAGCGCGCTGTCCTATGTCCATGTCGCCAAGCGGCAGGTCTGGTCGCTGGGCGAGGCCCGGGAGATCCTGGAGCGGCTGATCGGCACGGCCATGGACTGGACACCGCTCGATGCCTTCCTGATCCAGTATCTGACCACCGACGAGCGCCGGGCGACCGTGCTGGCATCGAGCTTTGCCTCCTCGCTCGAATTGATCAGGGAAGGTGTCCTTGAGGTTCACCAGGACCGGCCGCTGTCGCCGCTCTTCATGCGCAGGCGCCGCGAACCCTCCGGTTCCGCTCCGCCGCGGACGTGATAGAAGCGGCCAGATGAGTTCAGGCGATCCCCATTCAGGGCCCGGCGACCACGAACCGTCCTTCGGCAACCCTCTCGGGATCGTCGAGGGACCGGTTGAGCAATTGCGCATAGTCGAGGCGCTGCTGTTCGCGGCCTCCGAGCCTCTGAGCGAGGAGCAGCTGGCCGAGCGCCTGCCGCGCGGCGCCGATCTGCGTTGGCTGCTGGTCACGCTCCAGGCGTTCTATTCGTCCCGTGGCGTCAATCTTGTCCGGGTTGGCGGAAAATGGACCTTCCGCACCGCCGAGGACCTCAGCTTTCTCCTGCACAAGGAAACGGTGGACGAGCGCAAGCTGTCGCGCGCCGCCCTCGAGACCCTGGCGATCGTTGCCTATCACCAGCCGGTGACGCGCGCCGAGATCGAGGAGGTGAGGGGGGTCGCGGTTGCCAAGGGCACGCTCGACCTTCTGCTCGAGACGGGCTGGCTGCGTATCCGCGGCCGCCGCAAGGCCCCCGGCCGCCCCGTCACCTTTGGCACGACCCAGGCCTTTCTCGAACATTTCGGCCTGGAGGCCATTGGCGATCTGCCGGGCCTCGACGACCTGAAGGCCGCCGGCCTGCTCGATGGCCGCCTGCCGCCTGGCTTCCAGATCCCCATGCCCTCCGACGATCCGACACTCCGCGACGACGAGGAGCCGGACGACCAGGGCCATCTCGACCTGTCGCTGATGCCCGGCCTCGACGATGACGAGGCTGCCCGATGACATTTCCCGGCATCGAGGCCGCCGCGCGCTGGGGCCGCCGCGGCACGGCAGGACCTGCCATCGCGCAGTCGCTCGGTTTCGACCGGGTCTCGCATGCCTATGGCAAGGTGCGTGCGCTGGACGATGTCACGCTGGCCATCGAACCTGGCGAGATCGTTTGCCTGCTTGGCCCATCAGGCTGCGGCAAGACGACGCTGCTGCGCATCGCCTCCGGCATCGAGCAGCCGATCGCTGGCCGCGTGCTGATGGATGGTCGCGAGGTCGCCGGCCCCGGCGGGTTCGTGCCGCCCGAGCGGCGCGGCATCGGCCTGGTTTTCCAGGATTTCGCGCTGTTTCCTCATCTCACCAACCTTGCCAACGTCATGTTCGGCCTCAAGGCGCTGCCAAAGGCGGAAGCCGAGCGCGTGGCGCGCCTGGCGCTCGACCGTGTGGGCCTTGCCGCCCATGCGATGGATTATCCCCATGCCCTGTCGGGCGGCGAGCAGCAGCGGGTGGCGCTGGCGCGCGCTGTCGCGCCGCGCCCCGGCATCCTCCTCATGGACGAGCCCTTCTCGGGCCTCGACAGCCGGCTGCGCGACCTGATCCGCGAGGAAACGCTCGCCGTCATGCGCGAGACGCGCGCCACCTGCATCGTCGTGACCCATGACCCCGAGGAGGCCATGCGCATGGCCGACCGCATCGTGCTGATGCGCGCGGGCCGGATCGTCCAGCAGGGTAGCGCAGGCGATCTCTATCGCCGGCCGATCGACCTCGACGCAGCCCGATTCTTCTCCGATATCAACGAGGTGCCCGGCATCGTCCGTGGCGGGAAGCTTGTCACGCCGGTGGGCTATTTCGCCGCACCGGGCTTTGCCGAGGGGGCCGTTGCCCTGGCCGCGATCCGTCCGCAGGCCATCTTCGCAAGGCCTCCGGGCATGTGTGTTCCGGGCCGTCTGATCGCCAAACGCTTCCTCGGTGAGGTCGATTTCCTCGAAATCGCGGTGGACGGTCTCGACCAGCCGCTCAAGGCGCGGGTGCGCTCCGCGGAAACCTTGATCGAAGGTCGTGACATCGGCGTTGACGTTGCTGCATCCGAAGTCCTTGTTTTTGCCGTACCCGAAGCATAGTTTCCCCCCGACGCGGCTGACACGCCGCAAACGAAACGTGCCGCGCGCCAGGTCGCTCATGACCGCGCAGCGGCTACCGAGGAGTGAATGATGGGTTCCTTTAGCGCTTGGCACTGGATTTTGGTGGCCATCGTCGTGCTGCTCCTGTTCGGTCGCGGCAAGATTTCCGAGTTCATGGGCGATGCCGCCAAGGGCATCAAGGCCTTCAAGAAGGGCATGGCAGAGGACGATACGGTCACTCCGCCGGCGCCGCCCGCCGCGACGCCGCCCTCGACCACGATCGACCATCACCCGGTCGCTCCGCAGACGCCCGAGACGGCTGCTGCCCAGCCGTCGTCTCCCGCCCAGGCCCCCAAGGCCAGCTGAACCGACAAGTGGCCGGTTGGCATTGGCCGCGGGCTGTTCCTGTCCAAGGCCGGTGCTCCGGACGGTGAGATGATATGTTCGACCTGAGTTGGGGCGAAATCGCCCTGATCGGCGTAGTGGCGCTGGTCGTGATCGGTCCGAAGGAATTGCCCGGCGTCCTGCGCGGGCTTGGTCAGGCTTTGACCAAGCTCAGGCGCATGGCGTCGGATTTCCAGTACCAGTTCAACCAGGCCTTGCAGGAGGCGGAGGTCGACAAGGTCAAGTCGTCGCTGTCGAGCGTGACCGACAGCGTCTCGACAACGACGCCGGCGTTCAATCCGATCGATTACGCCCGCGAGCAGATCAAGTCGGCTGTGGACGACGTGAAGGGCACCACGACGCCGGCGCCCGCCGCGCCGTCCGCCAACCTCGTCGGCCCGGTGACGCCAGATGTCGCGGCACAGATCCCGGTTCCGCCGAGCTATTCGGCCGATCCGAACTCGATCCAGAATGCCTTCTCGACCCCTGTGACACCCCCGGCGCCGCCGCCGGTTGTCGAAAGCCCCGCCGAGCCCGAGCCGAAGAAGCAGCGCTCGCGCGCCAAGGCCGCGCCCGCCGAAAGCGCGCCGCCTGAATCCATCCCCGCTGCCGTTGAGCCTGAGCCGGCTCCGGTCAAGCCGAAGCGTGCCCGGAAGACCGCGGAATGACTCTCGCCGACACCAAGGACGACAAGATCAAGCGGGACGAAGAGGCGATCGACGCCTCCAAGGCGCCGCTGATCGAGCATCTGATCGAACTGCGCACACGCCTGATCAAGGCCATGCTCGGGTTCCTGGTCTGCTTCATCTTGTCGTTCGTCTTCGCCAAACAGGTGTTCCAGATCCTCATGCTGCCCTACGAATGGGCGGCGGATTATCTGAAGATTCCGCGCTCGGAAGTGCGCCTGATCTATACGGCGCCGCTGGAATATTTCTTCACCCAGCTGAAGATCGGCATGTTCGGTGGCGCCTTCCTGGCCTTCCCGGTCATTGCGATCCAGCTCTACAAGTTCGTCGCGCCCGGCCTCTACAGCCACGAGAAGGATGCCTTCCGTCCCTATCTGATCTGGACGCCGATCTGCTTCTTTGCCGGCGGCCTGTTCGTCGTGCTGTTCGTCATGCGCGCGCTGATGCTGTTCTCGCTCGGCATGCAGCAGGCGCCGACCGATACCGCCGCGGCCATCCAGTATCTCGGCCGGGTCGAGGACTATCTCAGCCTCATCATGACGCTGGTCTTCGCCTTCGGCATTTCGTTCCAGCTGCC
This sequence comes from Phreatobacter aquaticus, assembly GCF_005160265.1. Classification (NCBI taxonomy): domain Bacteria; kingdom Pseudomonadati; phylum Pseudomonadota; class Alphaproteobacteria; order Hyphomicrobiales; family Phreatobacteraceae; genus Phreatobacter; species Phreatobacter aquaticus. The sequence goes on from NZ_CP039865.1 coordinate 3,532,224, forward strand.
GGTGATCATCGCGCTGCTCGGACAGATCGGCCTGGTCGACACCAAGTTCCTGCGGGCCCAGCGGCGCTATTTCATCGTCATCGCCTTCATCATCGCGGCGGTGCTCACCCCGCCCGACGTGATCAGCCAGCTGTCGCTCGCGATCCCGCTCTGTCTGCTCTACGAGGTCGGCATCTTCGTCGTCGGCCGGATGGAGAAGGGCATGGTCGATTCCGAGGCGGAAGCCGAAGAGGAAGCCGCCAAGGAGGCTGCCAAGCAGGCTGCTGCCGAGGCCGAAGCTGCTGCTGCTGCTGCTGCTGCCGCCGCCGCAACGCCCCCGGTCGATCCGGCGCCGCTCGCCATCGAGCACAAGCCTGGCGATCCGCCCCCGGAGCCGCCCAAGACCGGCGCCTGATCCACCGGCGCCTGATCCACCGGCGCCTGACCTGATGCCGGCCGGACTTCCGGCCGGTTCAGTCACTTATCGCCGTTGACCACGGCCCTTCCCGAGAGCGCGCCCACGGCGCCACGAGGTAGCGATGTCCATTATCGACAGCATCAAGACGACCGTCATCGTTCCGGTTCATCGCGAGGGCTATCCGTTCATCGCGATTGCCGGTGCCGGCACGCTGTTGCTGCTCTGGTTCGGGGCCTGGCTCACCTGGCCGATGCTGGCCCTGCTGGTCTGGGTGATCTTCTTCTTCCGCGATCCCGTCCGGGTCACGCCGGTGCGCGACGGCCTTGTCATCGCGCCGGCCGATGGCCGGGTGTCGCTGGTGTCGAACGTCGTCCCGCCGGTCGAGCTCGGCCTCGGCACGGCGCCGCTGCCGCGCGTCTCGATCTTCATGTCGGTGTTCGATTGCCACGTGAACCGCGCGCCCATCGCCGGCACGATCACCAAGATGGCCTATCGTCCCGGCAAATTCCTCAATGCCGATCTCGACAAGGCCTCCGAGGACAATGAGCGCAACGGCCTCGCCATCAAGACCGCCCATGGCGATTTCGGCGTCGTGCAGATCGCCGGCCTGATCGCCCGGCGCATCGTCTGGTGGGTCGGCGAAAACCAGCCGATCGCCACCGGCGAGCGATTCGGCATGATCCGCTTCGGGTCCCGCGTCGACGTCTATTTCCCCGAGGGCGCGCGTCCGCTGGTCTCGGTCGGCCAGCGGTCGATCGCCGGTGAGACGGTGCTGGCCGACATGACATCGGCCGAGCCGTCCCGCGCCGTGCGTATCGGCTGACGTGATCGCAAATCCCGGCTAAGGTCGCGTCATGTCATCGCTGTTCCAGCCCTTCGCGCCCGACCAGAACGAGCCGCCTCGCCGGCGTTTCCGGCCGGTGCCGCTGCGTCTCCTCATCCCGAACCTGATCACGCTGCTGGCGCTCTGCGCCGGTCTGAGCGCGATCCGCATGGCGTTCGAGGGCCGGATCGACTTCGCGGTCTATCTGATCCTGGCTGGCGCCGTGCTCGATTCGATGGACGGGCGCATCGCGCGCATGCTCAAGGGCACGTCCAAGTTTGGTGCCGAGCTCGACAGCCTTGCCGATTTCGTGTCGTTCGGCGCGGTGCCCGTGCTGGTGCTCTATCTCTGGGGCATGAAGGATGCAGGCCCGATCGGCTGGATTGCCGTCCTGGTCTTCGCGATCTGCGGCGCGCTGCGGCTTGCCCGGTTCAACGTGCAGATCGACGACCCGAACCAGCCGGCCTGGATGGCCAATTACTTCACTGGCGTGCCTATCCCGGCCGGTGCCATCCTCGTCATGCTGCCGATCTATGTCGAGCATGTGGGCGTGCCGCACTGGACGATCCATCCGCTGCTGGTCACCGCCTATACGATCGTGATCGCCCTCTTGATGGTGTCGCGGCTGCCGGTCTTCTCCGGCAAGAAGCTGACCGCGAGGATCCCGCGCGAGCGGGTCCTGCCGCTCTTTGTGCTCGCAATTGCCTTCGTCGCGCTGCTTGTCAGCTATCCCTGGGCGACAATGGCTTTCGGAACGCTCGCCTATCTCGTGTCGCTGCCGTTCGGCGTCCGCAAGGCGCGGGAATTGGCAAGAGCGGATGCCATGGCCGCGGCCCCGCCGCCGGTGTCCGATGCGCCGCCGGAGACACCCCCGGCAGCCTGATCAAGGTCAGGGCTTGCGCCAGCGGGAGATGGCCGCAACGCGCTCGCAGAGCGGTGCCCAGGGAAATGATTTGCGCAGCGCCGAGAAGGCTTCGGAATCCGATTGCGGCATGAGCCGGCCCAGCAGCGCCACCATCTCGTCCGCGCCGACCTCGGCCGGCATGCGGAAGCGATCCGGGATGGGGAGCAATGACTGCGCGTCGGCCATGGATGGTCTCCGAGGTTTACCTGCGGACAACTCGCTCACACTTGCATGCACGTCAGTCTGAAGCCTGACATCGAGAGGTTAACGAAGGGTGAAGCCTGCGACCGTTAACGGTACGCCGACAGTGCCCGATTCTCGCTGATGCCGCTGTGCGCGATTGCCACATCTGCGGTCCACAACGCGCACTGTACCCGGTGGTTCCCCGTCGAATCGCCTCTTCGCGCGGCCTTTGCCCATTTTCCAGGCTTGCCGCCGCATCGGGCGGGCTCCAAGATCGCCTGCGAAGAGGTGGGGCATGACGATTGCGCTGGCGGCCGACTGGGACCGCGCCGCTGCACGGGCCGGGACCGCGGGTGCCATGCAACGCGCCCACGGCGTCGGGCGCCTGTCGTTCCTGCGCCGCGGCGACGTGACGGCCATCCACGATTCGTATCAGGAAGCGGCGCTGCGCCTGCGCATGCCGAAACCCGAGCGCGGCGGCCCGCTCGAGGTCGTGATCATCAACACGGCCGGGGGCCTGACCGGCGGCGACCGTTTCGACCTCTCAATCGATGCCGGTCCCCAGACCCGCGCCGTGGTCACCACGCAGGCCGCCGAGAAGGTCTATCGGTCCAGCGGCGACAAGGGCCGGTTTCATACCACGATCAAAGTGGGCGAGGGCGCCTCGCTCGACTGGCTGCCGCAGGAGGCGATCCTGTTCGACGGTTCTGCGCTCGACCGGCGGCTCGACGTCACCATGGCCACCGATTCGACGTTCCTGGCCGTCGAGGCCGTGGTCTTCGGACGTCTGGCGCGTGGCGAGACGGTCGACAGAGCCTTCCTGTTCGACCGCTGGCGCATCCGCCGGGGTGGCCGGCTGGTCTATGCCGAGGGCCTGGCAGTGGAGGGCGATCTCGCCGACCAGATTGCCCGCAAGGCGGCGGCCGGTGCCGGCCTTGCCATTGCCAGCGTCGTGCTGGCCAGCCCCGATGCTGAGACGAAGCTCGAGGCGCTGCGCGCCGTGCTCGACGCCGCCGCGGCTGACGATGTCGAATCCGGGGCCAGCGCCTTCGACGGCCTCTTGACCTTGAGGCTTGTCTCGGCCGATCCCTTCTCCCTGAGGAAGCTCCTCGTGACGCTGCTCGAACACCTGCGCGGGCCGCTTCCCCGCGTCTGGTCCTGCTGAGGAAATGCCATGAACCTGTCCCCGCGCGAGAAGGACAAACTGCTCATCTCGATGGCCGCCATGGTGGCGCGTCGCAGGCTGGAACGGGGCGTGAAGCTCAATTACCCCGAGGCGATTGCCTTGATCACCGACTATGTGGTCGAGGGCGCGCGCGACGGCCGCATGGTCGCCGACCTGATGGAGGCGGGCGCCCATGTCATCACCCGCGATCAGGTGATGAGCGGCATTGCCGAGATGATCCACGACATCCAAGTCGAGGCCACCTTTCCCGACGGCACCAAGCTCGTCACAGTCCATAATCCCATTCGCTGATCCGGAGGCCATCATGTCCCACCTGCGCTCCAAGCTTGCCCTCCTTGCCGTGGTCGCCGCCAGCTTCGCCTCGACGGCCGCCGAAGCCCATACCGGCATTGGCTCCACCTCGGCCTTCACGGCTGGCCTGATCCATCCCCTGAGCGGCGCCGATCACATCCTCGCCATGGTGGCGGTCGGCCTCTGGGCGGGCCTGCGCGGTGGACCGGCGCTCTGGGTCTGGCCGGCAACTTTTGTCGGCGCGATGCTCGCCGGCGGCGCGCTCGGCATGGCCGGCATGGGCCTGCCCTTCGTTGAGCAGGGCATTCTCGCCTCGGTTCTGGCGCTGGGGGTTGCTGCGGCCCTGGCACTTCGGCCCTCAGTTGCCCTCGGCATGGCGCTGATCGCGCTGGCCGGCCTGTTCCACGGTCATGCCCACGGCACGGAAGTGCCGGCGGACGCCTCTGGCCTCACCTACGCGGCCGGCTTCGCGCTGGCGACTGCTGCTCTTCATGCCGCCGGCATTGCCGCAACAGTGGGCGCAACCCGCTTCGCGCTCCCGGTCGTCGCCCGCATCGCCGGTGCGGTCACTGCGCTCGCCGGTCTCGGCCTGATGATCGCGGGGACCTGACATGATCCCCGGCGAAATCATCACGCCCGAGGGCACGCTGGAGCTCAATGCCGGGCAGAACAGCGTCACGCTTGTCGTGTCGAACACCGGCGACCGTCCTGTCCAGGTCGGCTCGCACTACCATTTCTTCGAGACCAATCCCGGCCTCGACTTCGACCGCGCGCTGGCGCGCGGGATGCGGCTCGACATTCCCGCCGGCACCGCCGTGCGCTTCGAGCCCGGCCAGACCCGCGAAGTGACGCTCGTGCCCTATCGCGGTGCCAAGACCGTCTATGGCTTCCGCCAGGACGTGATGGGCAAGCTCTGACAAGGCCCTGAGGAGAGACGCATGCCCTATCGCATTTCCCGGGCTTCCTATGCCGGCATGTTCGGCCCAACCGTGGGCGACAAGGTCCGTTTGGCCGACACCGAATTGTTCGTCGAGGTCGAGAAGGATTTCACCCTCTATGGCGAGGAGGTGAAGTTCGGCGGCGGCAAGGTGATCCGCGACGGCATGGGCCAGAGCCAGATGACCAACAAGGCCGGTGCGGTCGACACCGTCATCACCAATGTGCTGATCATCGACCACTGGGGCATCGTGAAGGCCGATGTCGGCCTGAAGAACGGCCGCATCGCCGCCATCGGCAAGGCCGGCAACCCGGACGTCCAGCCGGGCGTCGACATCATCATCGGCCCGGGCACGGAAGCGATCGGCGGCGAGGGCAAGATCCTGACCGCCGGCGGCATCGACACCCACATCCATTTCATCTGCCCGCAGCAGATCGAGGAGGCCCTGATGGCCGGCCTCACCACCATGCTCGGCGGCGGCACGGGGCCGGCCTCGGGCACCACAGCCACCACCTGCACGCCGGGCCCGTTCCACCTGACGCGCATGCTGCAGGCGGCCGAAGCCTTCCCGATGAACCTCGCCTTTGCCGGCAAGGGCAATGCCTCGCTGCCGGACGCGCTGGTCGAGCAGATCGAGGCCGGCGCCTGCGCGCTGAAGCTGCACGAGGACTGGGGCACGACTCCGGCGGCCATCGACAATTGCCTGAGCGTTGCCGACGACTACGACGTGCAGGTGATGATCCACACCGACACGCTGAATGAATCCGGCTTCGTCGATGACACGATCGCCGCGCTCAAGGGCCGCACGATCCACGCCTTCCACACCGAAGGCGCCGGTGGCGGCCACGCCCCAGATATCATCAAGGTGGCGATGATCGAGAACGTCATCCCGTCCTCGACCAATCCGACCATGCCCTACACCGTGAACACGCTCGAGGAACATCTCGACATGCTCATGGTCTGCCACCACCTCTCGCCCTCGATCGCCGAGGACGTGGCATTTGCCGAAAGCCGCATCCGCAAGGAGACGATCGCGGCCGAGGACATCCTTCACGACATGGGCGCGCTGTCGATCCTCTCCTCCGACAGCCAGGCCATGGGCCGCATCGGCGAGGTGATCATCCGCACCTTCCAGACCGCCCACAAGATGAAGATCCAGCGTGGGCCGCTGGCGGAGGATGTCGGCACAGGCGCCGACAATTTCCGGGTCAAGCGCTACATCGCCAAGGTGACGATCAATCCCGCGATTGCCCATGGCCTGTCGAAGCACATCGGCTCTGTGGAAGTCGGCAAGCTTGCCGATCTCGCGCTGTGGGAGCCGAAATTCTTCGGCATCAAGCCCTCGCTGGTGCTGAAATGCGGCACGATCGCAGCCGCCCCCATGGGCGACCCGAACGCTTCGATCCCGACGCCGCAGCCGATGCATTACCGCCCGATGTTCGGCGCCTTCGGCAAGGCCATGACGGCCTCATCCGTCACCTTCGTCTCCAAGGCCTTCTACGAGCGCGGCGGCCACAAGGAACTCGGCCTCGACCGGATCGTCCTGCCGGTGGAAAACACCCGCGGCGGCATTTCCAAGAAGAGCCTGATCCATAACAGCGCGACACCCCATATCGAGGTCCATCCCGAGACCTACGAGGTGAGGGCGGATGGCGAACTGCTGACCTGTGAACCGGCGAAGGAGCTGCCGATGGCGCAGCGCTATTTCCTGTTCTGACGATCTCTGTGCCGGCTGCTAGGCGCCGAACTCGGCATGGTCGTCGGCGATCCGCTTCAAGGCGGACTTGGCGCAGTCATGGAGCCAACCGGGCGTCTGGCCTTCGGCATGAAGGCGCGCCTTCTCCGCCAGGCGCGGATTGTCGGCGTGGCAATTGGCGACTTCACGGCCCATGAGGCGCAACATGCGGGCGCGCAACAGCAGATCGAGATCGTGCTTGGCCTCGATCTTCCGGCTGCTGGGTGACAGGCGCCGCACCAGAATGCCGCTGGCCTCCTTGTAATGCGGGTCTGGCGCGCGAGCGCGGCCGCGCGCAATCCTGTTGAGGTGCAGAGTCGTGTCGCTCGGTCGATGGGTTCGGTTCCACGCCGATGAGACGATCGCCTTCGCCTCGCGGACCACCGGTCCGCCGAGCCATTCGGCATGGGCGACAAGGCGCGGCCGCCCGAGACTGCCGGTGCCGCGGTGGCTTGCCTTGAACGCCACATCATGGTGGGAGTCCGGCAGGGCGTCGATCAGCGCCTTGCGGAAGCGTGGCGACGGCTGCTGGGTCGCCAGGCCATCAAGCTTCTCCCAGAAATGCCGGCGCTGGTCGTTCGACAAGGCAAGAGCCTTGCGCAGCCAGGCATTGTCGCGATCGAGGACCACCGGCTCGGGCTGGCAGAGCCCATCGCGATAGCCGTCCAGGATCAGGGTGCAGATCCGCTTGCCACCCAGTTCGTCATCCTTGCCAGCGGTCTTGACGGCCAGTATCGCGCTGCATGCGAGCCGCACGAGGTCCAGCGCATAGGGCATCGTCGCGGCTTCGTCGAAGTCATTGACGCCCCAGATCAGTCGGCCCTCCAGGTCGCGCCATGTCCCGAAATTCTCAAGGTGGACATCGCCGATCGCGAGGACCTGCGGCAGATCGGCGAGTTCGGGGCAATCGGCAAGAATCGTCTCTGCCCACCTCCAATAGGTCGCACGCAGGAAGGAGAACGGGTCGTGGACCATTTTCTCGTGCTTTTTCTCGAGATCGTCTTTGACCAGCCCGCTGCCGATCTGGTCGCGCAACCAAGCTTCATAGGCAGTTGTTGACTGATGGATGTTCATCGTCGCCGTCTCCCGTTATGCGCGAGTTGATCCCGGATAGCGTTCCTTTGCAAAGGCTCGATTACGCTAGGTTAGGTTGACGCCAACAATCCCTGTGGCAGAGATAGGGTCATGATCCGCGCCACCACAGTCCGTCCGCCCCATTCCTTCGCAGAGACCGCCGTGATTGATCGCGTGGTGCTCGATTATGACGACCGGCACCGCCGGCGCATGACCATGGAGGGCGTCGAGGGCACGGAATTCCTGCTCGACCTCGCCGAGGCCATCCCGCTGGTCTCCGATTGCGGCCTGGAATTGGAGAATGGCCGGATCGTCCAGGTCGTGGCCGCTGCCGAGCCGCTGGTGGAGATCCGCACCACCGATCCGAACCACATGGTCCGCGTCGCCTGGCATCTCGGCAACCGGCACCTGCCGACCCAGATCATGGGCTCGAAGCTCCGGATCCGCCGCGACCATGTCATCGAGGACATGGTGCGTGGCCTCGGCGCCAAGGTGGTGCTGATCGAGGCGCCCTTCGATCCAGAGGGCGGCGCCTATGGCCATGGCACGGTGACCGGTCATGACCATGGGCACGGGCATGACCATGGCCATCACGACCATGGCCACGGCAAGCATGATCATGCCGATCACGGCCATTCCCATGCGCCGAAGCCTGCCGCGCGCGACGTCTTGAGCGTCAAGACCGCCGAGCACGTCCACGACGATGCCTGTGGCTGCGGTCATGACCACAGCCACGACCATCACGGCCACGATCACCACGACCATGATCACAAGGGTCACGACCATCACCACGGTCACGGCCATTCCCACGGCCACAAGCATGGCTGACGGATTTCGGCCGGGGGCGCTCTACCGGCTCCTGGCCTGGCTCTCGCCCTCCTATCCGGTCGGTGCCTTCAGCTATTCCCACGGCATCGAATGGGCCGTGGAGACCGGCGATATCGCCAGTCTCGGCAGCCTGACCGACTGGCTGGAGGTGGTGCTGCGCCATGGCTCGGGCCTGGCCGATGCGACCTTCTTCGCCCATGCCCATCGGGCCGTCGCGGCGGGCGATCTGGCCGCGCTGACCGAGGTGGCCGAACTGGCGGTGGCCTTCCAGCCCTCGAAAGAGCGCAGGCTGGAGACGACCGCGCAGGGCAATGCCTTCATGATGGCGACCGAAGCCGCCTGGCCGGCTGCGCCACTGGCTCTTGTGCGGCAGGCCTGGGACGGGCCGGTGGCCTATCCTGTGGCCGTCGGCGCGGCAACCGCCGCCCACGACATCGACCTTGCCATGGCGCTCCACGCCTACCTCCATGCGGTCGCCGCCAATCTGGTCTCGGCCGCGGTGCGCCTCGTGCCGCTCGGCCAGACCGACGGGCAGCGGGCGCTCTCAGCGCTCGAGCCGATCCTGGAGGCCACAGCCGAGGCGGCGCTCCGAACCTCCCTCGAGGATCTCGGCGGCCATGCACTGCGCTCCGATCTGGCGTCGATGCGCCACGAAACCCAATATACCCGCCTGTTCAGGAGCTGATCCGATGACGAGCCCCGCCCAGAAATCGCCCCATGGCCCGCTGCGCATCGGCATTGGCGGCCCCGTCGGCTCCGGCAAGACGGCGCTGATGGACGCGCTCTGCAAGCGCCTGAAATCAACCTACGAGATCGCCGCCATCACCAACGACATCTACACCAAGTGGGATGCCGAATATCTCATGCGCTCCGGCGCGCTGCCGACCGAGCGGATCATGGGCGTGGAGACCGGCGGCTGCCCGCACACCGCCATCCGCGAGGATGCCTCGATCAATCTGGCGGCAGTGGCCGAGATGCGCGCCAAGTTCCCCGAGCTCGATCTCATCCTGATCGAATCGGGCGGCGACAATCTCGCCGCGACCTTCTCGCCGGAACTCGCCGACCTGACGATCTATGTGATCGACGTGGCGGCGGGCGAGAAGATCCCGTCCAAGGGCGGGCCCGGCATCACCCGGTCCGATCTTCTGGTGATCAACAAGACCGACCTCGCCCCCATGGTCGGCGCCAATCTCGACAATATGGCTGTCGATTCCAGGCGGATGCGCGGCGCGCGGCCGTTCATCTTCACGAACATCAAGACCGGGGCAGGGGTCGAGGACGTGGCCCTCTTCGTTGAGTCGAAGGGCGGCCTGAAAGCCGGCTGAGTTGGCAGGCGATCCCCAAGTCCCTGGCGGACCTGCGACCATTTCGCTTTTCTGGGATCGATCCAAAGTCCACTATGCGCGCGTGGACTGGCGCCAAGACGCCAGCCAGACGATCCCCGAGGAGACGGCTCAATGACCACCCAGCCCCGCTTCATCCGCCTGGCCACCGGCGACAATGTCGTCGTCGCCGTCGACACGATCGATGCCGGCAAGCGTGTTGACGGCGTCTCGGCAACCGCGCGGGTGCCCAAGGGCCACAAGATGGCGATGCAGCCAATCGCCAAGGACGCGCCGGTGGTCAAATATGGCCAGATCATCGGCTTTGCGTCCGAGGACATCACGCCCGGCGCCTGGGTCCACACCCACAATTGCGCATTCGCGACCTTCGACCGCGATTATGCCTTCGCCCAAGGCGCCGAGCCCGAGGCGATCCTGCCATTGGCTGACCGCGCGACCTTCCAGGGCTTCCGCCGGCCGACGGGGCGCGCCGGCACGCGCAATTACATCGCGATCCTCACCTCGGTGAACTGCTCGGCCTCGGTCGCCCGCTTCATCGCCGAGGCGGTCAACCGGTCCGGCATGCTGGACGCCTATCCCAATGTCGACGGCGTCATTCCTCTGGTCCATGGCACGGGCTGCGGCCTGGCAGGCGAGGGGGCAGGCTTCGACATTCTGGAGCGCACCATCTGGGGCTATGCCACCAATCCCAACGTCTCCGCTGTCCTCATCGTGGGTCTCGGATGCGAGGTGTTCCAGATCCCCGGCCTGATGAAGCGCTACGGCATCCATCCCGGCGCGCATTTCCAGTCGATGACCATCCAGGAGACCGGCGGCACCAAGAAGTCGATCGAGGCCGGCATGGCGCGGATCGCCGAGATGCTGCCGATCGTCAACCAGACCAAGCGCGAGACGCTGCCGGCCTCCGAACTCTGCCTGGCGCTCCAGTGCGGCGGCTCCGACGGCTATTCCGGCATCACCGCCAATCCGGCGCTCGGCAAGGCGGTCGATATCCTGGTGAAGCATGGCGGCACGGCGGTGCTCTCCGAAACGCCGGAAATCTATGGCGCCGAGCACCTGCTCACCCGCCGCGCCGAGAGCCGTGAGGTCGGCGAAAAGCTCGTTGGCATCATCAAGTGGTGGGAGGACTACACCGCCAAGAACCATGGCTCGATGGACAACAATCCCTCGCCCGGCAACAAGGCGGGCGGCCTCACCACCATTCTGGAGAAGTCGCTGGGTGCCGCCGCCAAGGGCGGATCGACGACGCTGCGCGCCGTCTATCACTATGCCGAGAAGGTCGACCGCGCCGGCTTCGTCTATATGGACACGCCCGGCTACGATCCGGTGGCCGCCACAGGCCAGGTTGCGGGAGGCTGCAACATGCTCACCTTCACCACCGGCCGCGGCTCGGCCTATGGCTGCAAACCGACGCCCTCGATCAAGCTTGCGACCAATTCCGACATCTACACCCGCATGATCGACGACATGGACATCAATTGCGGCGATGTCCTGGATGGCGTGTCGCTGGATGAGAAGGGCCAGGAGATCTTCGAGCTGATCCTGAAGACGGCATCGGGCGAGAAGACCAAGTCTGAGCTGCTCGGTTATGGCGACAACGAGTTCGTGCCCTGGCAGATCGGCGCCACCATGTGATCGCCAGCGGGTTTTCGCCGTCCTTTGGTTGGTTTCGCAACTAATTTGGTTGCGAAGCCCGCGGGCTGGTCGCTAACCTCCGGTGATCGAAGACCAAGAGGCGCCGAAGAGCGCCCAACCGGCACAAGCCGTCCCGAGGAACCGACCCATGACCTCCAAGATACCCCTGTCGCAAAAGATCCTGACCCGCCGTCACGCACTGGCCCTGGCCGGTGCCGCCATTGCCGCTCCTGCCACCCTGCGCTCGGGCTTCGCCCAGGCCCCGCAGGTGACGCTGCGCATGCATCACTTCCTGCCGCCCGTGGCCAATGCCCATGCTCGCTTCCTGCTGCCCTGGTCGAAGAAGGTCGAGGCCGAATCCGGTGGCCGCATCAAGATCGACATCTTCCCGGCCATGCAGCTCGGTGGCGCGCCGCCCCAGCTGTTCGATCAGGCCCGCGACGGCGTGGCCGACATCGTCTGGACCCTGCCGGGCAACACGCCGGGCCGCTTCCCGTCGGTGGAAGCGATGGAACTGCCCTTCATCGCGGGCAAGCGCGGCGTCACCAATTCGCGCGCCATGGCCGAACTGGCCCCGACCCATTTCGTCAAGGAGTTCAGCGAAGTCCACACTCTCTGCCTGTGGGCGCATGACCATGGCCTGATCCATTCGAACAAGCCTGTCCGCAGCCTGGACGACATGAAGGGCCTGAAGCTCCGCTTCCCGACCCGCCAGGCCGGCGAAGCGCTGCGGGCGCTTGGCGCCACCGCCATCGGCATGCCGGTGCCCCAGGTGCCGGAGGCGCTGGCGCAAGGGGTCATCGATGGCGCGGTCGTGCCGTGGGAGGTTGTGCCGTCGCTGCGCCTGCACGAACTGGTGCGCAACCACACCGAATTCCCGGGCTCGCCGACGCTCTACACGGCCACCTTCATCCTCGCGATGAACAAGCCGAAATATGAGGGCCTGCCGGCCGACCTGAAGAAGGTGATCGACGACAATTCCGGCATGGTTGCCGCCGTCATGGCCGGCGCCATGTGGGACGAGCGCGGAACGGCGGTGGCCGAGATGGTCAAGGCACGGCCGCGCAACACCATCATCCAGCTGTCGGCGGACGAGGTCGCCAAGTGGCGCACCGCCACCAAGCCGGTCGAGGAAGCCTGGATCAAGTCCATGAAGGAGCGCAATATCGACGGTCAGAAGCTGGTCGACGACGTGCGCGCGGCTGTCGCCAAGAACATGAATGCCTGATCCTCGATGACGTCCAATGAGCATGATGGCGCGGGTCCCGCCCGCGCGGCGGTGGACAGGGTCGGCGCAATTGCGCGGACCCTGGCCATTTTCGGCGGGGCGCTGATGCTGGTCACCGCCGTGATGGTGACGCTGTCGGTCGGCGGCCGCTGGGCGCTGAGGTCGGCCATTCCCGGCGATTTCGAGCTGGTGCAGATCGCAACCGCGGTTGCGGTCTTTTCGTTCCTGCCGCTCTGCCAGCTCGGGCGCGGCAATGTCTTCGTCGATACGTTCACGCTTCGCGCGCCTGACTGGTTCAACCGCTCGCTCGATATGCTCTGGGACCTGGTCTATGCCGGCTTTGCCTGGCTGATTGCCTGGCGCCTGGCGCTCGGCGCCTATGACGCCATCTCGTCGAAAACCAGTTCCATGGTCCTGGCCTTCCCGATCGGCTGGGCCATTGCGGCCTGCGCGGTCATGGCGGCCTTCCTCGGGCTCGTCACGCTCCTGACCATGATGAAACTCGGACGGGGCGGACGATGAGCGGGGCAGGCGTCGCTCTCACCGGCTTCCTCGGCATGCTGGTACTCCTCGGCCTGCGCATGCCGATCGGGCTTGCCATGCTGACCGTCGGATCGCTGGGCTATGTGCATTTCACGAGCCTGCCGATCTTCATGAACTATCTGAAGACCACGCCCTATCACCTGTTCGCCAATTACACGCTCTCGGTCATCCCGCTGTTCATCCTGATGGGCGCGCTGGCCGAGAAGTCCGGTCTGTCGACCGCTTTGTTCCGGGCGGCGGCGGCCTTCCTCGGGCACAGGCGCGGCGGGCTCGGCATGGCGCTGATTGGGGCCTGCACCGGCTTTGGTGCGATCTGCGGCTCGTCGGTCGCCACCACTGCGACATTCGGGCGGGCGACCCTGCCGGAATTCAAGCGCTACAATTACGATCCGGGCTTCGCCACCGGCATGATCGCGGTCGGCGGCACGCTCGGCATTCTCATCCCGCCATCGGTGATCCTGGTCGTCTATGCGATCACCACCCAGCAGAACATCGCCAAACTGTTCATGGCGGCGCTGATCCCGGGCTTGATGGCGGCGGTTTTCTACTGCGTCGTCATCGCCATCGTGGTCCGGCTGCGGCCGGAGGCGGGGCCGGCCCTGCCGCGCATCGGCTGGGCCGAGCGGCTGTCGGTCGCCGTCACGGTCTGGCCGGTCATGCTGATCGCAATCATTGTGGTTGGCGGCATCTATGGCGGCATCTTCACGCCGACAGAGGGCGCATCCGTCGGCTGCATCGCCATGCTGGCGGTCGGTCTGCTGCAGGGCACGCTCGGCTGGGCCGAGATCAAGCAGTCGATCATCCAGACGGCCGAGACCTCGGCGATGATCTTCATGATCCTGCTCGGCGCCGAGGTGTTCAACGGCTTCCTGGCGCTGTCGCAGCTGCCGGACATGGCGGCGCAGATGGTCGCCCAGTCAGGGCTTCCGGGCTATGGCGTGATCGTCGCGCTGCTGATTTTCTACATCATCCTCGGCGGTGTCATGGACGAACTCGCCATGATCCTCCTGACACTGCCGATCTTCTTCCCGATCGTGACGGCGCTCGACCTCGGCATGCCGGCCGATGATATCGCCATCTGGTTCGGCATTCTCGTGCTGATGGTGGTCGGCATCGGGCTCACCGCGCCGCCGATCGGGCTGAATGTCTTCGTCATCTCGGCCATTGCCCGCGACGTGCCGATCACGCGCACCTATCGCGGCGTGCTGCCCTTCGTGATGGCGGATGTCGTGAGGCTCGCCCTTGTGGTGGCGTTCCCGGCGCTGGCGCTCTGGCTGGTGAACTGGCTGACCTGAATGCGGTCAGCCGCCTGCCGACAGGCGGCGTGCGTTGGCCTTGACCTTGCGGGTCGCCGGCTTGGTGGCGGCAACGCCGATCTTCATCAGGCCGTGGGCGATGTCGTCGGGCGAAACCTGACCCATGGCCGAGCGCATGACGAAACGGCTGGCTTCCGCCGCCGCCGCGAACGAGCCTTCGGCCGCCGCGTCCATCTTCTCGGTGACCATGCGCATGGCCTCCGCGTGATTCTTGCTATCCGACATGGCGGACGGATCGGCCAGCATGGTCATGCGGTGGGCGATCGTCAGGCTGGCGGCCATGGCGGCCGAGGCCGAGACGCTTGCTGCTTGCCAGGCGGCTTCCGTGAAGCGCGGCATGTACCAATTGAACAATCGGGCGTCCTCGTTCGTCCGGTTAACTTGCAGCCGGGCCAATGACTTTGCGACCATTCGCGCCAAATGCAAGCGAAGGTGTTCGGAATGACTAAGGATGTCCCGCATTTTTCCGTGAAGGATCCCGACTACGAGGCGCGGGGACGGCGCAGTTTCGCCAACCAGACCCTGATGACGACGCTGGGTGCAGCACTTGGCGATGTCCAGCCTGGCCATGTCGAGATCGTCATGCCCTTCGCGCCGCAAATCCTCCAGCAGCACGGCTTCGTCCATGCCGGCGCCATTTCGGCCATTGTCGACACGGCCTGCGGCTTTGCCGCCATGACGCTGATGCCCAAAGGGGCAGGCGTGCTCACCACCGAGTTCAAGATCAACCTGATGTCGCCAGCCAAGGGCGAGCGGTTCATCGCGGTCGGCCGCGTCATCAGGCCCGGCAACAAGCTGATCATCACGCTCGGCGAGTGCTTTGCCGAGACCGACGGCAAGCGCAAGCTGATCGCCCTGATGACCGCCTCGATGATGGTCATGGACACACCCGGCATCGTCGACTGACGCCAACAAGGAGACAAGGGCCATGACCGACCTGACGATCGAGCGCAACGGGCCGGTGACGACGCTGATCCGCACGCGCTCGGCGGCACGCAATGCGATGAACCCGGAAGGCGCCATCGCGCTGTTTGAGGCGCTCAAAGCCTTCGATGCCGACGAGACCGCCAGTGTGGCCGTGCTCTGGGGCGCAGGCGGGGCTTTCTGTGCCGGCTTCGACCTCAAGGTTGCGGCCACCGGCGAGACCGACACGGTCGGCGGCGGGCTGGACATCCCGGACGGCGAGGGCGTCTGGCCGCGCGGTCCGATGGGACCGACCCGGCTCATGCTGTCGAAGCCGGTGATCGCGGCCATTGCCGGACCGGCGGTCGCAGGTGGCATGGAGATCGCGCTCTGGTGCGACCTGCGGGTCATGGAGGAGGACGCCTATATGGGCGTCTATTGCAGGCGGTGGGGCGTGCCGCTGATCGATGGCGGCACCGTGCGCCTGCCGCGCATCGTCGGCCAGGGCCGGGCGCTCGACCTCATTCTCACAGGGCGCAAGGTGGAGGCCGAGGAGGCACTCCGCATCGGGCTTGCCGACCGGGTGGTGCCGAAGGGAACGTCACGGGAGGCGGCTGAAGCGCTGGCGCATGAGATCGCCCGCTTCCCGCAGGGCTGCCTGCGCTCCGACCGGGCGTCAGCCTATGCGCAATGGGATCTCAGCATCGAGGACGCGCTGCGCAACGAATGGCGGACGTCCTCGCCCATGGTCGCCAAGGAAGGCGCGGCCGGCGCCGCCCGCTTCGCCGCCGGCAAGGGGCGCGGCGGCGATTTCGGCAATATCTAGCTGGCCAGCAGCGTTGCCTTGATGACGTTGTCGCCAATGCCCAGCCGCTTTGCCGTATCGACGATCGCGTCCCAGGTGCCGTCCGACAGCGGCACGCCGTCCTTCAGCTTCTTCGCCTTGCCGCGCGCCTCGGTCTCGCCCGGCACCAGAACCTCGCCGCCCGCTTCCACCGGCCGCGAACTCTTGTAATAGGCGACATAATCGGCGCATTCGGCCGGGAAGAAGCCATCGGGATCGACGATCTTCGGGTCGATATAGATCGACATCATGCCGTTGCAGAACCTCTTGCCAGGGCCGGTTGCGCCAGCGCCCGTCAGCGCGCCGCCGAGGATCTCGCACATGAAGGCAAGGCCGGAGCCCTTGTGGTCGCCAAAGGCGCGGATGGCGCCAGGACCGGCCTGCGGGTCGCGTGGGCCTGGACCTGAGGGGTAGGGGCCGTAGAGCACGGCCGGGTCATTGCTCTTGGAGCCATCCGGCGAGATCAGCGCGTCGCCGGGGATCGGCTTGCCGCCAAAGGAGGCCACCAGCACCTTGCCCTCGGCAACCAGCGAGGTCGCGAAATCGAGCAGCAGCGGCGATTGGCCGTCCGGCCGCGGCACGCCGATGCAATAGGGGGCGGTCGAGATCCGCCGGTCGACGCCGCCATGGGGTGCGACCAGGATGGATCCGACCACATTGACAAAATGGATCGAGACCAGGCCCTCGGCCGCCGCCATCTCGGCGAAATCGCCGATCCGGCCGAGATGGCCGGCATGGCGCAGCGCCACAGCCGCGAGGCCCTGGGCCTTCGCCTTGGCAATACCGATCCGCACAGCCTGCGGCCCCACCGTCTGACCAAAGCCGTAATGGCCGTCGAGCACCGCGAGCGAAGGCGTGTCGACCACCGCCGTCACCTCCTTGCCGGCCTCCACCTTGCCCTCGGCCAACCAGTCGACATAGCGCGGCACGCGCGCAACGCCATGGCTGTCATGGCCCGCGAGATTGGCCTCGGTCAGATAATGGCCAATGCGGCCAGCCTCCGCCTTGTCGCAGCCCGCAGCTTCAAAAATGGATGTGACCAGCGCCACAAGGCGCCCAGCATCGACCAAGGCCATACGATTCCTCCCGGATTTTTTCCGATGATGGACGGAGCGGCGCGCGATGCAAAGTCCCGCCTGTTGACGGGGAGGATTGCACCATCCGGCCCCTTCCGGCGGGCCGGCCTGTCGGTCTAGGCTCGCCACCCCGGAGGACCGCCATGACCAAGCCCATTCCCGCCTTCACCGCTGCCCGCCTGACCCGCCCCGATGGCGCGGTCATCCAGTACGAGACGGCGGGCGAGGGGCCGGCCATCGTCTTCGCCCATGGTCTCGGCGGCAATCATTTGAGCTGGTGGCAGACAGCGCCGGTCTTCGCCGCCGATCATCGAGTGGTGGTCCTGTCGCACCGCGGCTTCCCGCCCTCGACGACGCCCGGCGGCGTGCCGGAACCAACCCTCTATGCGAGCGACCTCGTGGCACTGCTGGACCATCTCGGCATCGACAAGGCGGTGATTGCCGGCCAGTCGATGGGCGGCTGGACCGCGGTCGAGACAGCGCTCCTGGCGCCTGAGCGGGTCGCCGGCCTCGTCATGGCCTGCACCACCGGCTCGTTCGACTATGACCGGTTTGATGATGCCGAGGTGAAGATCTGGCGCAAGGCCATGCCGGCTTTCATCGCCGATCTGGCGTCACGCGGTATTCATCGCGCCGCCGGCGCCCGCATGGCGGAGGACAATCCGCCTCTGCATGCGCTCTATCAGGCGATCGATCGCCTGTCGCTCGGGCTGAACAAGGAAGAAGTCGGCAACCGCATCCGCGCCATGCGGACCCGTGGCGCCGCGGACGCCGCCCGGATCACCTGTCCGGTCCAGTTCATCATCGGCACCGAAGACCCGCTGATCTGCCCGCGCGGCATCGAACTGGTGGCGGCAACACTGCCCAACGCCAAGTGCCACGTCGTCGCCGGCGCCGGCCATTCCGTCTATTTCGAGAACGCGCTGCTCTTCAACCAGATCGTCGATGAGTTCCTCAACGGGATCGGTTGGTAGTAGCGTTGGGTGTTGCCTGCGGCAATCGGGGTGCAGACCCGCCGTCATGCCCGGGCTTGTCCCGGGCATCCACGCCTTCAACTGGGTTCACAGGGGACGAAAGACGTGGATGCCCGCCACGAGGGCGGGCATGACGACTGGTGAGGGGGCCGCTTGTGCGGACGTCGCTCAGTTGCCGAGGAACTGCCGCGGCGCCACGGGGGCTTCCTTCATCAGAAGGATCGACACGCGGCGATTGGCGGCGAGATAGGGATCGTCCGGGAACATCGGCTCGGTATCGGCCTTGCCGGTGACGGCGAAGATGCGGTCGCCTGGCAGACCGTTCTCCTGCAGGACCATGCGCACGGCATTGGCGCGGTCGGCCGTCAGATCCCACGCGCCATAGCCGGGCTGGCCGAGCACGCGGGTGCTGGAAGTATGACCGGTAATCGTCACGCGGTTCGACAGCTGGCGAAGCGCCGGCGTGAGGGCGGCGATCAGCTGCCGCGTGCGCTCATAGGGTTCGCGCCCGTCGGGCGGGAACATGGCACGGCCGTCCTGATCGACGATCTGGATGTCGAGGCCGTCGGGCCGTTCTTCCATGATGACGTTCTTGGAGATCTCGGCGATCTCCGGCATGGCCTGCATGGCCTGGCGCAGGCTTGCGGCGGCAAGCGCCATCTGGCGGTCGATCGCCTGCTTGAGCGCATCGGGATCGGCCATCTGCAATTGCGGGCCGGGGCGGTCGGTTGGCGATTCCGGGGTGGTCGAGACGTTCTGGATCTGCGGGCGCGTCGGAATGCCGTTCAGCTCGATCATGCCGGTCAGTGCGGTGTTGCTGGTCGTGCCGAAGGCTTCGCGGAACGAGCCGGTCATCATGTGCTTCTTGCGCTCGTCCTGGTTGGACGAGGCGACGATGACGACGAAGAATGACATCAGCAGTGCCATCAGGTCGGCGAAGGTGACGAACCAGCCGTGACCGCCGTGACCGCCACCGTCCTTGCGCTTGGCCATGGGATCCTCAGGCCGGCTCGGCCAGCGAGTGGCGATCGTGCTCGGTCAGATAGGCGAGCAGCATTTCCTTGATCACCTGCGGACTCTTTTGATTGCGGATCTGCACCACGCCATCGATGATGATCTGGCGGGCGATATCCTCTTCCACCATCTTCACGTGGCACTTGTCGGCAATCGGCATGCAGACGAAGTTGGCGACCACGGCGCCGTAGAGGGTCGCGATCAAGGCCATGGCCATGATCGGGCCGAGCTTGGTCGGATCGGTCATGTTGGCGAACATGTTGACCATGCCCAGCAGCGTGCCGATCATGCCGAAGGCCGGTGCGCAATCGCCGATCGAGCGATAGATCTTCTGCGCCTCGTCCAGCTGCATGTAGATGTTGTCCTTGTCCGTCTCCATCGTCTGGCGGATGAAGTCGGCGTCGTAGCCATCGGCGATATAGCGCACGCCCTGGGCGAGCACCGGATCGTTGATCGTCAGCTTTTCCAGCGCGTTCGGGCCCTGTTTGCGGGCGACGTCGGCGATATTGGCGATTTCCTCGACGAGGTCGCGGTGCTGGATGGTGCGCATGGCAAGCGCGCATTTGAAGCCCATCGGCAGGCCATGCATGACGACATGCAGCGGATAGCGCGTCAGGGTCGCGACAGCCGCGCCACCGAAGATGATGATCACCGCGTGCTTGTCGTAATATTGGCCGAAATTGCCGCCATCGATCATGATCAGGATGATGATGACGGCAGCGGCGCCGACAAGTCCGATGACTGTTGCGATATCCATAAGTGTCTCCGCGCAGCGCGCGTTGGCCCTGTTGACTTGAACCCTAGGCGAGGCGGCTTAAAAGGGGCTTAAGGTTGAAGCATCGTTGAACCCAACGGTGGTTCTTGCGACGATTTGTCGATGGCGCCGACGAGAGCGCCGCTTGAAGGGGAGTGCCTATCCATGCCGAAGACGCTCGCGGCCGCCTGCGCCGTCCTCGCACTGACCATTCTCTCCGGGTGTTCGACGGCTGCGCCGCCGGCTCCTCCCGGCCCGCCGGTCGCCAATGCCACGCCGCCGCCGCTGCCGCGCGATCCGGCGCTGGGACAGGCGCCGGCCGAGACGCCGGCTGCCACAGGCCGCCGTGGGCGGGCCCGCGCCGCCCAGCAGAACTGAGCCATCGGGCGGGCCGGCACGCGTGCCTGCCTCGATTTCGACACGGGATGCGGCTTGTTAATGCCGTATCGCCGGTCCCGGAGGAGCGCCTTGCCTGATTTCCGCCTTCACTGCTTCGCCCAGTCCGGCAACGCCAACAAGGTGGCGTTGATGTTGAATCTGGCGGGGCTCGATTGGGAGCCGGTGCCGGTGCAGTTCTTCGCTGGCGCCACCCGCGATCCGGCCTGGCGCGCCGAGGTCAATCCGATGGGCGAGGCGCCGGTGCTGGAACATGACGGGCGCCGTCTGTCGCAATCCGGCGTGATCCTGACCTATCTCGCGCGCCGTTCGGGCAAGTTCGGGCCGGCGAACGAGGATGAGGAACTGGAAATCCTGCGCTGGATCCTGTTCGACAACCACAAATACACCAGCTACTTCGCCACCCACCGGTTCATGTTCTCGCTCGCCGGCAAGCCAGCCGATCCGGCCGTGCTCGGCTTCATGCGGGCGCGCACGGAGACGGCGCTCGGCATTGTCGAGCAGCACCTGGCCGGGCGAAGCTTCATCGTGGCGGAGCGGCCGACCATCGCCGACCTGTCGCTCGCCGGCTATATGTTCTATCCGACCGAGGAAACCGGCTTCGATCTCTCTGTATCCCACCCCAATATCGACGCCTGGCGCCAGCGGATCGCCGCCATGCCCGGCTTCAAGCCTCCCTATGAGTTGATGCCGGCGGCTCAGCCCGCCTCATGATCGGAATGTCCATGCGCCTCGTGTGCCTTTTCGCCTCGTCCCTGACGCTCGCCGGCTGCATGACCAGTTCGGACTTGCCCACGCCGCTGGCGCAGGCGCCCGCCCAGCCTGTTCCGGTCCAGGCCGTGACCAGCACGGCTCTGCCGCCCGTGGGTGGATCGAGCCAGGTGGCGATGCAGTCCGGCGCGTCCACGACCACAACGACCACCAGCACGGCACCGCCCGTCACGACCTCGGCTCTGATGGGCCGGGCGCCGGGTGCCCGCGAGAGCGCGAGCCTGAGCAACGTCAGCCATGTGCGCTCGGGCGCCGCCACCAGCGGCAGCCCTCTCGGCGGCACGATCGTGTCGGGCCAGCAGGCTGGCGCCATTCCGAGCGTCGTCGATCGCAACCGCGAACCGGTGCGCGTGCGCCGGACCGCGCCCGTCGACCCGCTGGGTCCCGGCACGGCGCCGCCGATCATCGCGCCGGAGCTGCGCGACCAGACCGGCAACACGCTGCGCAACCGCCAGCGCGTCGATTTCTGACTTGGTTTCAACGGGCATCGGCTGCTGAAACACGGATTGTGAGCCGGCGTGACGCCGGTGCAGCCTCGCAGTGACACAAGACGGCACTCTCAGGAGCCCGCCATGTCGTCACACAGCATCACCCGACCGCTCGGTCAGCGGATCCGGCCGCTCGGCCTTGCGGCCGCTCTGCTCCTGTCGGCGCCATTGCCCGCCGCCGCTCAGGCCAGCCTTCCGCCGTGTTCCATGGGCGACCGCGACTTTCGCGATGACGCGACCCTGGCTGCAGCGCGCCATATGTCGCAGCGCCACATCAGTCTCAGCCCGCTGACCTGCCAGACCGTTGAGAATCAGGTTCATCCGCTCGGGTCGAGCGAATTGCAGGTGCTCAGGGCCAAGGTCTTCGAGAGCGCCAGCGAAGGGCAGGGTGTCCAGCAGAGCGTCAATCTCATCGTGCTGACGCGCAGATCCCAGGGTCAGGAAATGGTCTTGGCGCGTTTCCTCGTGCCTTACGACGTCTCGCGGGACGAGCCCTATTTCTTTCCCATGGTGAACAAGGTCGGCGACGGCTTCGTGCTCCAGCTCGGCGAGCGCATCCGCACCGCTTACCGGATCACGGGCGAGAACGTCACGCCGTTCGACAGCCATGCTTGGGCCGGTGACGCAGGCATCGCAGCCGGCAGCCGCTGGGTGGCCGGTCAGGTGCGCAGGGTCGATTTCATGCAGATGATCGGCTTCCTCTCGGTTTTCCGCTCGGGTTCGGACGATCCTGCAACACCCGGAAGCGCCTTTGACACCGGCAAGGCCGTACAGGTGGCGCTTGCCTTCGAGGGCGACCGGCTCGTTGGCCGCGAGCCTACGGTCGTCGAGTCGCAGTTCATCCAGGACGTCGAGGACTGGACGGCAATGGTCGAGAGCCAGGAAGAGGCGCGCAAGGCGCGCCGGCGCCTGCCGCCGCGCACCGAACCCTGCGAGATTTCCGGATGGTCGGTCGATGCCGATCCGGCCGGGCTGAATGTCCGCGCCGAGCCTTCCGCCCGTTCGCGCGTCGTCGGCATCGTGCCGCCCGCCTGGGTCGCGCCCGGTCGCGACGGCGACGCCGGCCAAACCTATCGCGCCGAGTTCAGGATCGCCGGCTATCGCGACGGCTGGTTCCTGATCCGCTCGATCAAAGCACCGGGCGCCGAATATGGCGAGCGATATCCCCGTTCGCGCCCGCAGCCCCATCGCGGTCAGGGATGGGTGTCGGCGCGCATGGTCGGCGCGGCGCTCGCCAATGCCAATCTGCCCGTGGGGCAGCTCCTTCAGGCGCCAAGCCGGCATGCGGCGGTCAGGCCGGTCCGTCGTACCAACGGTGAGCCAGCCGGCGCCGGCGACGTGATCCAGCGCCTGCATGCCTGTTCCGGCGGCTTTGGCCTCATCGAGATCGAAGGCGTGCGCGGCTGGTGGAGCGGCCTCTGCTCGAACCAGGTGACCAATTGCAGCTGACGGGCTTGTCATTGCGTGACGGCGCTCCGCCGGGCTATACGGCGTCACCTCTTACAGCAGGCGATGACAGTGGCGGACAATAGCAAGGACAAGGGCGGCATCGGCGAAACCGTCCGCGTGGTCATCCACGCGCTGCTCATCGCCCTGGTCATCCGGACATTCCTGTTCCAGCCGTTCAACATCCCCTCCGGCTCGATGAAGGATACGCTGCTGGTCGGCGATTATCTGTTCGTGTCGAAATTCGCCTACGGCTATTCGAAGTTCTCGCTGCCCTTCTCGCCCAATCTGTTCCAGGGGCGGATCATGGGATCGGTGCCGTCGCGCGGCGATGTCGTGGTGTTCCGCCTGCCGCGCGAGCCTGATGTCGACTATATCAAGCGCGTGATCGGCCTGCCGGGCGAGAAGATCCAGGTGATTGGCGGCGTCGTCCACATCAATGGCGTGGCGGTCAAGCGCGAGCGCGTCGACGACTTCGTCGAGGTGGAGGACGGTCGCGAGACGCGCACAAGGCGCTATCGCGAGACCCTGCCGAACGGTGTCGTCCACTACACGCTCGATCTCTACGAGAACGGCTTCTACGACAACACGCCGGTCTATGAAGTGCCGGCCGGCCATCTGTTCATGATGGGCGATAACCGCGACAACTCGACCGACAGCCGCGTGCTCAGCCAGGTCGGTCCCATCCCCCTCGACAATCTCGTCGGCCGGGCGGAGCTCCTGTTCTTCTCCATCGAGGAGGGCGAGCGCGCCTGGGCGTTCTGGCGCTGGCCGTGGTCGATCCGCTGGACCCGGCTTGCCAATCTCGTCCGGTAACGCGGCCTTGGCTCCCGGGCGCAAGGCGAAACCGACGCGGCCCAGCGTGGAAGAGGTCGAGGCACGCCTTGGTCACATCTTCTCCGACAAGAGCCTGCTCGACCGGGCTCTGACCCATCCGAGCGCGGTCAGCGGTACCGACAAGCGCGACAAGTCCTATCAGCGGCTGGAGTTTCTCGGCGACCGTGTCCTCGGCCTGACTGTCGCGGACCTGCTCTACCGCACCATGCCGGCCGACGACGAGGGCACGCTGTCGCGCCGCCTGTCGGATTTGGTGCGTGCCGAAACCTGCGCCGAGGTCGCCGCCGAACTCGATCTCGGCCAGGCGATCAAGGTCGGCCCGAGCGAGAGCCGCACCGTTGTCGGCGCCCGTGCCAGCGTGCTCGCAGATCTCTGCGAGGCGGTGATCGGCGCGATCTATCTCGATGCCGGCTGGGGCGCGGCGGAAGCTTTCGTGACCCGGCTATGGTTGTCGAGGCTCGCTGCAGGCCCCGCGCTCCAGCGCGATGCCAAGAGCGCGCTGCAGGAATGGGCGCAGGGGCGCGGCCTGCCGACCCCGGTCTATCGCGTCAGCGAGCGAACCGGGCCGGACCATCAGCCGATCTTCACCATGGCCGTAGTCATTCCCGGCATCGAGGACGGTTTCGGCCAGGGCGCCGCCAAGCGCCAGGCGGAGATCGCCGCAGCGACCTTCGTGCTGAAACGCGAGGGCGTCTGGCCTGACGACACGAAGGGCGGAACGCCATGAGCGACCAGACGAACCCGAGCGACCAGACGAACCCGAGCGACAAGACCGTCGCGGACGATCCAACCCGTTGCGGCTTCGTCGCCCTGATCGGTGCGCCCAATGCCGGCAAGTCGACTCTGGTCAATGCACTGGTCGGCGCCAAGGTGACGATCGTTTCGCACAAGGTGCAGACGACGCGCGCGCTGGTGCGTGGCATCGTCATGGAGGGCCAGGCCCAGATCGTGCTGGTCGACACGCCCGGCCTGTTCTCGCCGAAGCGTCGGCTCGACCGCGCCATGGTGACGGCCGCCTGGGGCGGCGCCGCCGATGCCGACCGCGTTCTGGTGCTAATCGACGTGCGCAAGGGCGTCGACGAGCAGGTCGAGGCCATGTTCGAGAAGCTTGGCGATGTCCGCCAGCCCAAGGACTTGGTGCTGAACAAGGTCGACCTTCTGGATCGCCCGAAGCTGCTCGACCTGGCCGCCGATATCAACACGCGCACCCGCTTCGAGAAGACCTTCATGGTGTCCGCCACGACCGGTTCGGGCGTTGCCGATCTCAGGCGCCATCTCGCCGAGATCGTGCCGGCTGGCCCCTGGCACTATCCGGAAGACGAGATTTCCGACGTCCCGGCCCGGATGCTGGCGGCCGAGATCACCCGCGAGAAGCTCTATCACCGCCTGCACGACGAGTTGCCCTACGATTCGACCGTCGAGACCGAGGCCTATGAGGAGCGCAAGGACGGCTCGATCCGCATCGAGCAGACGATCTATGTCGTGCGCGAAGGCCAGCGGAAGATCATGCTCGGCAAGGGCGGCGAGACGATCAAGGCAATCTCCAAGGGCTCGCGAGAAGAGCTGAGCCGCCTGTTCGAGGTTCCGGTACACTTGTTCCTCACCATCAAGGTGCGTGAGGACTGGGGCAACGATCCCGAGCGCTACGAGCGCATGGGTCTCGAATTTCCAAAAGGCAGGTGACGATCATGCTGACCGCGATCTCGTCGAAGAAGACCACCACGCTCTATCGCTACATCACCGGCCCGGACGACAGCGCGTTCTGCCACCGGATCAGCGAGGCCATCAACAAGGGCTGGCAGCTCTATGGCCAGCCGACCCTGACCTTTGATCCGGTCAAGGGCCGGGTCATCTGCGGCCAGGCGATCATGCGCGAGGTCGAGGGCATTTCCTATTCGCCCGACCTCAAGCTCTCGGATTACTGATAAGCCGCCATGCAGTGGACCGACGACGGCATCGTGCTCGGCGTCCGGCTCCACGGCGAGACGAGCGTGATCCTGGAGCTGTTCACCCGGGAGCACGGCCGCCACCTCGGCCTGTTGCGCGGTGGGCGCTCGCGGCGCAACCAGGCCATGCTCCAGCCCGGCAACACGGTGCTGGCCACCTGGACCGCCAGGCTTGACGAGCATCTCGGCAATTACACGATCGAACCGACCATCTCGCGGGCCGCGCGGTTGATGGAGGCGAGGGCAGGGGTCGCCGGCATCACCCATCTCTCGGCGCTTGCCCGTCTGATGCCCGAGCGCGAGGCGAGCCCCGGCCTGTTTGACGTGCTGACCATCATCGCCGATGCCTTGCCGGATGCGAGCCTTGCCGCGCCGCTGATCGTCCGGCTGGAACTTGAAGTGCTGCAGGACCTGGGCTTCGGTCTCGATCTGACCGAATGCGCATCGACCGGCCAGACCACGGATCTCATCTATGTCTCGCCAAAGACCGGCAGAGCCGTATCGCGGGAGGCGGGCGAGCCGTGGAAGGACCGCTTGTTCGCACTGCCAGCCTTCCTGTCCGGGGAGGGGCCGATGGACCGCGACGCAGTCCTCGCGGGCTTCCGCCTGACCGGCCATTTCCTGTCGCGCCACGTCTTCGAACCGCGCGGCCTGACCATGCCGGATGCCCGCGAGGCGTTCCTGCGCGCCTATGGCTGACGGACGGCGCTTGCCAGAGCCCAAGGGCTCGCTTAATCCCGCTTGCTATCGGGGTTGACCGGCGGAATCGCAGTCGGCTTCCCGTCCGTTGCGACCGAGACCGTCATGCACGACATCCGCTGGATCCGAGACAACCCGCAGGCCTTCGACCAGGGGCTTGCCGCACGCGGCCGCGAACCGCTGTCCTCGGCGCTCATCGCCCTCGACGATGCCCGCAAGGCAGCGGTCGGCACGCTCCAGGCCTGCCAGGAGCGCCGCAATGCCGCGTCGAAGGAGATCGGCCAGGCCATGGGCGCCAAGGACATGGCGCGGGCCGATAGCCTGAAGGCGGAAGTGGCCGCGCTGAAGGACCGGATGGCGGAAGCCGAAATCGCAGAGAAGAAGGCCAATGCCGATCTGACAGCAGCCCTCGAAGTGCTCCCCAATCTGCCTCTCGCCGAAGTGCCGCTCGGCCCTGACGAGAGCGCCAATGTCGAGCATCACCGCTTTGGCGCTCCGCGCCAGGTGACCAATGCCCGCGAGCATTTCGAGCTCGGCGAGGCCCTGGGCCAGATGGATTTCGAGGTCGCGGCCAAGCTCTCGGGCTCGCGCTTCGTCGTGCTGAAGAAGCATCTCGCCCGCATGGAAAGGGCGCTGTCGCAGTTCATGCTCGATCTCCACACCGACACGCACGGCTATACCGAGGTCAACCCGCCGGTCCTGGTGAAGAGCGATGCCGTCTACGGCACGTCGCAATTGCCCAAGGCGGCCGAGGACATGTTCCGGACCGAACAGGGCCTCTGGCTCACCCCGACCGCCGAGGTGACGCTGACCAATCTCGTTGCCCAGGAGATCGTGGCCGAGGAGGTCCTGCCGCTCAGGCTCACCGCCGGCACCCAATGCTTCCGGTCCGAGGCGGGTGCTGCCGGCCGTGACACCCGCGGCATGCTGCGCCAGCACCAGTTCCTCAAGGTCGAGCTGGTCTCGATCACCGCGCCGGAACAGTCCAACGACGAACACGAGCGCATGCTCGCCTGCGCCGAGGAAGTGCTGAAGCGCCTCGATCTCCATTATCGCGTGGTGACGCTCTGCACCGGCGACATGGGCTTCTCGGCTCGCAAGACCTATGACATCGAGGTCTGGCTGCCGGGCCAGAAGGCGTTCCGCGAAATCTCGTCCTGCTCCACCTGCGGCGATTTCCAGGCCCGCCGGATGAACGCGCGCTACCGGCCCAAGGCCGTCGATGGCAAGGCGGGCAGCCCGCAATTCGTCCACACGCTGAACGGTTCCGGCACGGCGGTTGGTCGTGCGCTGATCGCGGTGATGGAAACCTACCAGCAGGACGGCGGCGGCATTGCCGTTCCCGCCGTCCTTCAGCCCTATATGGGCGGCCTCCAGATGATCGAGAAAGCCTGATGCGGATCCTGGTCACCAATGACGACGGCATCCACGCAGCCGGCCTGCGCACCGCCGAGCGGATCGCACGCTCGCTCTCCGACGATGTCTGGATCGTGGCGCCCGAGACCGACCAGTCCGGCGTCTCGCATTCGCTGTCGCTCAACGATCCCCTGCGGCTGCGCGAGGTCGGCGAGAACCAATATGCGGTGAAGGGTACGCCGACCGATTGCGTGATCATGGCGGTGAAGCACCTGATGGCCGGCGAGCCGCCTGACCTCGTGCTCTCCGGCGTCAACAAGGGCCAGAACGTCGCGGAGGACGTTACCTATTCGGGCACGATCGCCGGCGCGATGGAGGGCACGATCCTCGGCATCCGCTCGATCGCGCTCTCCCAGGCCTATGGCCCCGAGACGCGCCATCAGGTGCCGTTCGAGACGGCTGAAGCCCATGCCCCCGGCGTCATCCGCACCATTCTGGAAGAGGGTCTGCCCAAGGGGACGCTGGTCAATATCAACTTCCCCAACCGCAAGCCCTCCGATGTCCGGGGCATCAAGGTGACGGCCCAGGGGCGGCGCGACCAGGAAATCCTGACGATCGATCCCCGCCATGATGGCCGCGGCAATCCCTATTTCTGGATCGCTTTCTCGCGGAAGCCCCAGCGCCTCGAGCTTGGCACCGACATCTGGGCGCTGTCGGAAGGCTGCATCTCGGTGACGCCGCTGGAGATCAACCTGACCGACGAGCCGACCATGACGCGGCTCGCCGCTGTCTTTGCCGGCGACCGGCCGCCGGGCACCTGAAGGACCAGCCATGAACGACGGCCCCGGACCGGACCATTTCCTGGCGGCG
This sequence comes from Phreatobacter aquaticus, assembly GCF_005160265.1. Lineage (NCBI taxonomy): Bacteria > Pseudomonadati > Pseudomonadota > Alphaproteobacteria > Hyphomicrobiales > Phreatobacteraceae > Phreatobacter > Phreatobacter aquaticus. The sequence goes on from NZ_CP039865.1 coordinate 3,561,021, forward strand.
GCCGAATTCGTTCTGATGCTCCGGCAGAAGGGCCTGAGCGACAACAAAGTGCTGCGGGCCATGGAACAGGTGCCGCGGGTGCCGTTCCTCAGCCCAGGCCTGTTCGCGCTCGCCGACGACGATGTCGCGCTGCCGATCGCCTGCGGCCAGTCGATCCTCGCCCCCTCGCTGACCGGATCGATGATCGAGGCGCTGGATGTTCAGGCCCATCATCGCGTGCTGCAGATCGGCACCGGCTCCGGCTATGCGGCGGCGGTGCTGGCAAGGCTTGCCGCTCAGGTGGTCACGATCGACCGCTGGCGGACGCTGGCCGACCAGGCGCATATCCGGCTCCGCGGCCTGGGCTATGAGACGATCGAGGTGGTGTTCGGCGACGGAATGGGTGGCCATCCGCTGCGCAAGCCCTTCGACCGCATCATGGCCACCTGTGCGCTTCCCGAACTCTCGCCGGGCCTGATCGGGCAGCTGGCACCCGGCGGCATCGTGGTTGCGCCGATCGGCACGGGCCAGGACGTCGAGATCGTCCGCGTCGAGGCCGGTCCGACAGGCGTTGCCAGCCGGTCACTCGGCAAGGCGGTGATCGCGCCGGCGGTTCCCGGCATGGCCCGCAGGCTCTGAGCGGCTCTGACGCACCGGCGCGGACAATCGACCGGTCGTTTACGTTTTTCTTTGGCGCGCAAACCGAACCTTAACCTGAACGGGTCTTAATCATCACGTCTCAAGTTGCGTACCGCGTGAGAGTGCCAATGCGTGCCCGTGCGTTTTTCGGATTGTCGAAAGCAGCCCTTCTCGTGGCTGTTTCGGGTCTGACTGCTGCCTGCAGTTCGGACATGGCCCGGTTCGACGAAAATCCCTTTCGATCCGGCAACGTGGCCCAAAGCCCGCGCCAGGAGGTCGTTGCCTCGGTGCCGACCGCGCGTGTCGACAGCGCGCCGCTCTCGCCAGCCAATGATATCGCAGCGCCGGTCCGCCGGCAGGGTGCAGTCGAGAGTTCGCCCTTTGGCAGCAATTCGGCGGATCCGGGTCTCACCACTGGCACGGTGACACAGCGCTCGACCTTCGGTTCGTCCAATCCGCAGACGCCCGCTGTCCGCCAGATGGCCGCTGCGCGGGCAACCGGCGCCCAGCCGGTCGCCGGCAGTTCAAACGGCTGGTCGGCAGCCGGCGGCACCACCATTCAGGCGAGCTCCGGCGACACGGTCGACAGCCTGTCACGCCGTTATGGCGTGCCGGCGCCCGCCATCGCCCAGGCGAACGGCCTGTCGGCCGGGCAGGGGCTTTCCCCCGGCCAGTCGGTGGTCATCCCCACCTATTCGATCGGTTCCACCCAACAGCGCGCCCCGGTGGCAGCGGCTCCGGCCCCGGTCCAGGCCGCAGCCCCGGCTGCGCCCGTCCGTCAGGTCCGCACCATCGAGCTGCCGCGCGCGCCCGCGCCGGTGGCGACGGCCCGCAACGAGGCCGCAACGGCTCCTGTGCCTGCCGCTCGTGCCGGTTGGCAGGTCGGTGCGCAGCCGCGGGCAGCCGCGCCGTCACAGCCGGTCGCTCAGGCCCAGCCGGTCGCACCGACGCGCCAGGCGACCCGCCCGGTGTCCCACACGGTCGCCATGGGTGAGAACCTCGCCTCGATCGCCACGCGCTACGGCACGACGCCAGCCGAAATCGCACGCACCAACAATATCCCGTCGGGCCGTCCGGTCCGCATCGGCCAGAGCCTGCGTCTCCCCGGCGCGGGTCAGGTCGCCCAGGCGCAACCGGCACCCGATCGGCGAGAACAGGCTCAGCGCACCGTTGCCCAGGTTCAGGCGACGCCTGCCGGCCAGCGCGCCGACCAGCGCGCGACCGCCGCGATCCCACCGGCTCAGCCGGCCGCCCGCGAGGCAGCCCCCGCTCTTGCTGCAGCCCAGACCCAGCCGGCGCCGGCACCCGCCCAGGCGGCGCAGCCGGCTCCGGCCCAGGCTGCTGCGGCCCCGGCCGCAGCTCCGGCCGCCGCATCGAGCGAGCCGCAGTTCCGCTGGCCGGTGCGTGGCCGGGTGATCACCAGCTTCCGGGCCGGCACCAATGACGGCATCAAGATGGCGGTTCCCGAGGGCACGCCGATCAAGGCGGCCGAAGATGGCGTCGTTGCCTATGCCGGCAACGAATTGCGCGGTTATGGCAATCTGGTCCTGGTGCGCCATTCCAACGGCTTCGTCACCGCCTACGCCCACAACAGCAATATCAGCGTGCGGCGCGGCGAACAGGTGCGCCGTGGCCAGACGATCGCCGCCGCCGGCCAGACCGGCAACGTGTCGTCGCCGCAGCTTCACTTCGAGATCCGGCGCGGCGCGACGCCCGTCGACCCCATGACCTATCTCGGCTCCAACTGAGCCGGCACGTCTAGTCGATCGGTCCTCTCCTGCGACCTCCAAAGGGACCGGTCATCTTCGGGGCGGCACGGCGGTGCCGCCCCTTCTCTTTTCAGGACGTCAGATCCGGTGGCCGATGCGGCCCGCCAGATCCTGGATGAACTGCCAGGCGACGCGGCCCGAGCGCGAGCCACGCGTGGTCGCCCATTCCAGAGCCTCTGCGCGGATCGCCTCGTCGTCGTAACGGATGCCGAAATGGCGGGCGTAGCCGAAGACCATGGCGAGATATTCGTCCTGGCTGCACTTGTGGAAACCGAGCCACAGGCCGAACCGGTCCGACAGCGAGACCTTCTCTTCCACCGCCTCGCCAGGATTGATCGAGGTCGAGCGCTCGTTCTCCATCATGTCGCGCGGCAGGAGATGCCGGCGGTTGGACGTCGCGTAGAACAGCACATTGTCCGGACGGCCCTCGATTCCGCCTTCCAGAACGGCCTTCAGCGACTTGTAGGACGTGTCATTGGCGTCGAAGGACAGGTCGTCGCAGAACACGATGAAGCGGTAGTCGGAAGACCGCATCAGCGCCATCAGGCCGGGCAGGGTCTCGATGTCCTCGCGGTGGATCTCGACCAGCTTCAGGATCGCGCGGCCACCACTGGCGACCAGGCTCTGGTTGACGGTCGCATGCGCGGCCTTGACCAGCGACGACTTTCCCATGCCGCGGGCGCCCCACAGCAGCGCATTGTTGGCCGGCAGGCCGGTCGCGAAGCGCTGGGTGTTGTCGATCAGCGTGTCGCGCGCCCGGTCGATGCCGTGCAGCAGGACCATCTCGACGCGGTTGACCCTGGCGACAGGCTCAAGCCTCGGCCCAACCGGGTTCCAGACATAGGCATCGGCCAGCGCCAGATCGGGCACGGACGGGCTCGGAGGGCTCAAGCGCTCAAGCGCCGTTGCGATGCGGGCAAGGGTCTCGGCAAAGGGGGCAGCAAGGCGGGCAAGCTCGTCAGACACGTCAGGTCACTCCGGTCGTTTCGACCGTCCCTTGCACCACCGGAGCAACGCTTTCAATCGTGGTGCTGGCATGATGGCCTCAAAGCGTCCATATGGGGCCTTGCGAACCGGCCGCGGGCGTTGCAATCGACGCCTTGCTGGCTATAGTCCGCGCCCGATTTCCAAGTTCCCGACGCGTCCGCCGAGGGAGTTCCCGAAGAGGATCGTCCATGTTCATTACCCCGGCTTTCGCACAGGCGACCGGAGCGGGATCCACCAACGACATTCTCATGTCGATGCTGCCTTTCGTGCTCATCTTCGTCATCATGTACTTCCTGATCCTCCGCCCGCAGCAGAAGCGGGTGAAGGCCCAGCAGGAGATGATTTCGAATCTGCGCCGTGGCGACCAGGTGACCCTGACCGGCGGCGTGATCGGCAAGATCACCAAGGTTGTCGACGATGCGACGATCGAGATCGAAATTGCCGACAATGTCCGCATCCGTGCGGCGCGTCAGTTCGTCGCGGAAGTTCGCTCGAAGGGCGAACCGGCCGACGAGAAGTAATGCCCGGATCGCGGCAGGCCATCCGGCCTGCCGTTTCGATCGCCTGAGGACCAAGGTTCGATGCTGAACTTCGCGCGCTGGAAATCGTCGCTCATCCTGATCACCGCTTTGGTGACCATGCTGCTGGCGGCCCCCAATGTCATGCCGCAAGCCTGGGTCGACAAGCTGCCAAGGGTGCTGCGCACGCATATGACGCTGGGCCTGGATCTGCAGGGCGGCGTGCATCTGCTGCTGCAGGTCGATGCCGATGCTGTCCGCCGCGACAAGATGGAAGCGCTGCGCGACGATGTCCGCCGCGTTCTCCGCGACGCGCGCGTGCTGGTCCAGAGCATCAATTTCCAGGGCAATGGCGTCATCGTGCGCCTGCGCGAGGGCCAGAACGCCGAACTCGCCAACACCGAACTGCGCAAGCTGCCCCAGCCGCTCGGCGGCCTGTTCGCCACCACCGGCCAGTTCGACTACGAGGTCACCCGCCAGGGCGATGCCTTCACGGTGATCGCCACCGAGGCGGGCCTCCGCGACCGCATTTCCCGCGCCGTCACACAGTCGATCGAGATCGTCCGCCGCCGTATCGACCAGCTCGGCACCACCGAGCCGGTGATCCAGCGCCAGGGCATCGACCGCATCCTGCTGCAGGTTCCCGGTGAAAAGGACCCACAGCGGCTGAAGGACATTCTCGGACAGACCGCCAAGCTGGAATTCCGCCTCGTCGACCAGTCGATGCGCGCCGAGGAAGCGCTGGCTGGCCGCGCGCCCGCCGATTCCGTCGTGATGTATGAAGAGGTCAAGGACGGCAACCGTATCGTCTCGCAGACGCCCTACCTGATCCAGCGCCGGGTGATCGTGGCAGGCGACGATCTGGTTGATGCCCAGGCCGCGTTCAGCGCCCAGCAGGCGGAGTGGATCGTCAATTTCCGCTTCAACTCGATCGGCGGCTCGAAGTTCGCTCGGGCGACTCAGGAAAACGTCAACCGGCCCTTCGCCATCATCCTCGACAACAAGGTGGTCTCGGCTCCCGTCATCCGTGAGCCGATCCTCGGCGGCTCGGGCCAGATCTCCGGCCGCTTCACCGCCGAAAGCTCGGCCAATCTGGCGCTCCTGCTGCGGGCCGGTGCGCTGCCGGCGCCGCTCACCGTCGTCGAGGAGCGCACCGTCGGTGCCTCGCTCGGTGCCGACTCGATTGCGTCCGGCGCCCAGGCGGCAATCATCGGCTCGATCTTCGTGCTGATCTTCATGTTCGCGACCTATGGCTTCTTCGGCCTGCTCGCCAACATCGCCGTCATCGTCCATGTGATCATGATGTTCGGCCTGTTGAGCCTCATGGGATCGACGCTGACGCTGCCTGGCATTGCCGGCGTCGTGCTGACCGTCGGCATGGCGGTCGATGCCAACGTGCTGATCTACGAGCGCATCCGCGAGGAGGCGCGTCTCGGCCGGTCGGTCATTGCCTCCCTGGACGCCGGTTTCACCAAGGCGATCGGCACGATCGTCGACGCCAACGTGACCCAGCTCCTGACCGCCATCATCCTGTTCTTCCTCGGCACCGGGCCGGTCAAGGGCTTCGCCCTGACGCTCGGCCTCGGCATCGTGACCACCATGTTCACCGCGGTGACGTTCACGCGCTATCTCGTCGTCCTCTGGCTGCGTTGGGCCAAGCCCGCACGCATCCCTTTGTGATCGCAGGAGTTTCTAGCTGTGCGCCTTCTGCGACTGGTTCCCGACGACACCAAATTCGGCTTCATGCGCTTCCGTCCGTGGGCGTTTCTGGCGTCCACGCTCGTGTCCGTTTTCACGGTCATCGGCTTCCTGACGCTCGGCCTGCATGTCGGCATCGACTTCAAGGGCGGCACGCTGGTCGAGCTTCAGACCAAGCAGGGTTCCGCCAATATCTCCGAACTGCGCACCCGGTTGGCGGCTGCCAATCTCGGTGAGTTGCAACTGCAGGAATTCGGCGGCCCGAATCTGGTCCTGGTGCGCTACGGCGAGCAGCCGGGTGGTGAGCAGGGCCAGCAGGCGGCGCTCCGCCGCGTGCGCGCGGTGATCGACGCCGATTATGAGGTCCGCCGCACCGAGGTCGTCGGTCCGACAGTGTCAGCGGAACTGGTGCAGATGTCGGTCATCGGCGTCATGCTGTCGATCCTGGTGGTGCTGATCTATCTCTGGTTCCGCTTCGAATGGCAGTTCGCGGTGGGCGCCATGGTGGCGACAGTCCATGACGTCGTGGCCATTATCGCCTTCTATGTCATCACGCGGTCCGACTTCGACATCACGTCGATCGCCTCGGTGCTGACGATCATCGGCTATTCGCTGAACGATACCGTCGTCATCTACGACCGCATCCGCGAGATGCTGCGCAAGCACAAGAAGATGCCGATCGGCGAGCTGCTCGATGTCGCGATCAATTCGACCCTGTCGCGCACGGTGATGACCGCCTCGACGACCTTCCTGGCGCTGCTCGGCCTGTTCTTCTTCGGTGGCGAGGTGATCCGCGGCTTCACGGCCTCCATGCTGGTGGGCGTGATCATCGGCACCTATTCGTCGATCTTCATCGCGGCACCGGTGCTGATCTATCTCGGCCTGCGGTCCGGCGGCTTCGGCGCAACCGCGCCGCGCGACGAGTCGTCGGCGGAGCCGGCGCTGCAGAAGGCCAAAGCCTGACGTGCCGCGCGGCGAACCCCTGCAGAAGCTCTACGAGGGGTTCGTACCCGGCCGGTTTCCGATCGATGCCTATGGCCGCGGCGGTTTCCGCTTCGCCGAGATGAGCCATCGCGGCTCGGTGCTGGCGCTGCCCTCCGGGATTCGTGCCTGGGACGTGACCGCGCCCGGGGAATTGACGGCCGAGAGCCTCGGGCTGGTGCTGGCCGAGGCGGCTGAGATCGATTTCCTGCTGATTGGGACTGGTGTCGCGCCTGTCCTGTTGTCCGATGCCATTGCCTGGCCGCTGCGCGACGCGCGGATCGGTTTCGACGTGATGGCGACGGGGGCGGCGGCCCGCACCTTCAACATCATGCTGGGCGAGCGCCGCCGTGTTGCCGCTGCCCTGATTGCGGTGGACTGAATGGCGGCCGGCGCCGCCCCTGAGCCGGATCTCGCCAAGGCCTTTGCCGCCTGCGACGATCTCGTCCGCGCGGCCGACAAGGACCGCTGGCTCGCCAATCTCTTCGTGCCCGAGCCGTTCCGCGCCGATTTCATGGCGCTGCATGCCTTCAACGCCGAGATTGCGGCAACCCGCGACCGCGTATCCGAGCCGCTGCCCGGCGAGGTGAGGCTGCAATGGTGGCGCGATGTGCTGGGAGCGGAGGGCCGGCGCGAGGCGACGGGGCATCCAGTTGCGGCCGCCCTTCTGGACGTGATTGCCCGTCGTCGGTTACCCGCCAAGCCTCTGATCGACCTGATCGATGCGCGGATCTTCGATCTCTACGACGATCTCGTGCCGACCGTCGGCGATCTCGAAGGCTATTGCGGCGAGACATCCTCGGCGCTGATGCAGCTTGGCGCCCTGATCCTGGCCGATGGACGCGATCCCGGTTCGGCGGATCTCGCGGGCCATGCCGGTATCGCCTATGCGGTGGCGGGGCTTCTGAGGTCCTTCGCCCTGCACGCGGCGCGCGGCCAGGTGTTCATCCCGGCCGACATTCTGGCGGAGACCGGCACGAGCCGTGAGGATGTGATGTCGGGGAAGGCAGGGGCGGCCGTGATGGCGGCGCTCGGGCGGATGCGAGACGTCGGTCTCGATCATTGCGCGCAGGCCGAAGCTCTGGTCGCCCAGGCACCCGGCGAGGTCAGGGCGGCATTCCTGCCGCTGGCTCTGGCCCGACTCTATCTCGACCGCATGGACCGGCTCATCGCCGATCCGTTCGGCACGCGATTGGACGTGCCGCAATGGCGGCGTCAGTGGAGCCTGTGGCGCACGGCCGTCAGGACGCGCTGACGCCCGCAGTCGCTATCAGGCTTCGACTTCGGCCGCCTTGCGGGCCAGGAATTCGATCTCACCGCGCTGGAAGCCCATATCGGCCAGCGACCGGTCGTCGAGCTGGGTCAGCTCCGACTTGGTGCGCTGATAGACGGCATAGGCGTGCAGGCGGGACACAAGGGCGTTGAACAGGTACAGCATGGTCTAATCTCCAGGATCAAGTCGGCTTCAGTCCCGGCTTTCTGCCCCTAGAGATAATCCTCATCTCGCAGATGCGAAGAGATTATGTTGCACTGCAGCTATGCAGGATTTGCGCAGATTAACCAAGGCCTTGGGTGATCCAGCCGTCAGCCTGCCATCCAATAGGCGACTGAACCCGCGGCAACGGCCCCCAGAGAACCGCCGGCGACGACCAGTCCGAACCGTCGGCTGCCCAGGATCACGGCATAGGCCGTCTTGGCCAGCGTGTTGGCGCTCGCACCGATCAGGATCGCGGTGGCGGCAGTCGCTGTTGCGAGACCGGACGGAACCATGCTGCCCACGGCGACCGTGGTCGCATCGACATCGGCCAATGCGCTCAGGGCCGAGGCTATGAACAGTCCCTTCTCGCCGAACCAGGCGGAGGCGGCGCGGGCGGCAAATCCGCAGGCACCGAGAAGCAGTGCCGTCTGCAGGATCTGCGAGAGATCGAAGGGATTGACGTCTTTGGTCCGGCTCCCGCCCTGCGACGTCGTTCGCCCGACCAGCAGGGCGGCAAGCGCCATGACCAGGGCTGCGGCGGCCAGAGCCGGAATGACAGTCGGCGCCAGGGCGGGCACCAGCAGCACGGCAAGGCCCGCGGTTCGGACATGGGCGACGGCGCCTGCTGCAAGCGTCGCAGCCGCCAGCAAGGTCGCGGACGCAGGCGTTGCGGTCTCGCTGATCGACTGCCTGGCATTTGTCACCGTCGTGGCCGTCGACGACAGGAGACCGCCGATCGCGCCTGCGATCAGGGCACCATGGGTCGCTCCGAAGACCCGCGCTGCGAGATAGCCGAGATAGGATATTCCGGCGAGGAGGATCGCCAGAAGCCATATGCGCGATGGCGAGATGCCGCCAAAGGGGCCGATCGGCTGAGCCGGTACCAGCGGAAGGACGATCACCGTCATCACCAGCAGGACGATGGCCGAGCGCAGTTCGGGCCAGGTCACCTTGCGCATCAGGCCGTGCAAGGCTTCGCGGCTCGCGAGCACCGCGGTCAGGGTCACGCCGCCGGCCGCTGCGATCCGCATGTCGCCAAGGATCGCGAGAGCTCCCATCGCGAAAGTGAGCATGGCGGCGACCAGCGAGGTGACGCTGAAATTCTGCTCGGCCACCGCCTCGCGCAGCTTGAAGACGGTCATGGCGGCGGTGAGGCCGAGGAACAGTCCGGCAATCACCAGGCCGTGGTTACCGCCGCCCGTGGCCAGGGCAAGTTCAAGCAGGCCTGCCGCCCCACCCAGCATGCCGACCAGCGTGAAGGTCCTGAGGCCCGCCGTACGCTGCCCGGCCGCCTCGTCACGCTCCTGCCAATGCCGCTCGACACCCACGAGTGCGCCAATGGCGGCCGCGAGCGCGAAGCGCTGGAACAACTCGATATCGCTCATGCGGGCAAAGGCTTTGAGGCGAGGGGGGGCCGCAAACCCTAGTCTATTCGGCCGCTTCCGTCTTCGGCTTCATCGGCCGGCGCTCCAGCACCTCGGCCAGGAACCGACCGGTATGGCTGCGCTTGGCCCTGGCGATCTCCTCGGGCGGGCCGACTGCCACGACCTCGCCGCCGCCATCGCCGCCTTCGGGGCCCATATCGATCACCCAGTCGGCGGTCTTGATGACCTCGAGATTGTGCTCGATGACGACGACCGAATTGCCCTGGTTGACCAGTTCGTGCAGCACTTCCAGGAGCTTGGCGACATCGTGGAAATGCAGGCCGGTGGTCGGCTCGTCGAGAATGTAGAGCGTGCGCCCCGTGGAGCGGCGCGACAATTCCTTCGACAGCTTGACCCGCTGCGCCTCGCCGCCTGACAGCGTGGTCGCCTGCTGTCCCACATGGATATAGCCGAGACCGACTTCCGACAGCGTCCTCAAGATATCGCGCACCCGCGGCACCGCCTTGAAGAACTCCACGCCCTCGTCCACCGTCATGTCGAGCACGTCGGCGATCGACTTGTTCTTGAACACGACCTCCAGCGTCTCGCGGTTGTAACGCTTGCCCTTGCAGACGTCGCAGGTGACATAGACGTCGGGCAGGAAGTGCATCTCGATCTTGATGACGCCGTCGCCCTGGCAGGCCTCGCAGCGCCCGCCCTTGACGTTGAACGAGAAGCGCCCGGCCTCGTAGCCACGCGCCTTTGCTTCCGGCAGGCCTGAAAACCATTCGCGGATCGGCGTGAAGGCGCCGGTATAGGTTGCCGGGTTCGAGCGCGGCGTCCGGCCGATCGGTGACTGGTCGATGTCGATCACCTTGTCCAGATGCTCGATGCCCTCGATCCGGTCATAGGGGGCAGGAGCATCGCTCGCCCCGTTCAGCTTGCGCGCCACCGCCTTGTAGAGCGTGTCGATCAGCAGGGTCGACTTGCCGCCACCCGACACGCCGGTGATGCAGGTGAAGGTGCCGAGCGGGATCTCGACATCGACATTCTTGAGATTGTTGCCGCGCGCATTGACGATCTTCAGAGACCGGCCCTTCTGCGGCTTCCGGCGCTTCGGCGTCGGCACGAACATGGCCCCGGTCAGATATTTGCCGGTGAGCGAGTTCGGATCCGCCATCACCTCCGCCGGCGTACCCTCCGACACGATCCGGCCGCCATGGATGCCGGCGCCCGGCCCGACATCGACGACGTAGTCCGCCTGAAGGATCGCGTCCTCGTCGTGCTCGACCACGATCACCGTATTGCCGAGATCGCGCAGCCGCTTCAGCGTGCCGAGCAGCCGCTCGTTGTCGCGCTGGTGCAGGCCGATGGAGGGCTCGTCCAGCACATAGAGCACGCCGGTGAGGCCTGAGCCGATCTGGCTCGCCAGCCGGATGCGCTGGCTCTCGCCACCCGACAGCGTGCCGGAATTGCGCCCGAGCGTCAGATATTCCAGGCCGACATCGACGAGGAAGCGCAGCCGCTCGCGGATTTCCTTGAGAATGCGGACCGCGATCTCGTTCTGCTTGGACGTCAGCTTCTCGGGCAGGGCCGCGAACCACTCATTGGCGACCCTGACCGAGAGCTGCGAGACCATGCCGATATGCTCACCGCCGATCTTCACAGCCAGCGCCTCTGGCTTCAGGCGGTAGCCCTGGCAGGCTTTGCAGGGCACGGATGACACGTAGCGGGAGATTTCCTCACGCGCCCAGTCGCTCTCGGTCTCCTTCAGGCGGCGCTCCAGATTGCGCACCACGCCCTCGAAGGTCTTCGAGGTCTCGTAGGACCGAAGCCCATCGTCATATTTGAAGGTGACGACCTCCTCGCCGGTGCCGAACAGGATCGCCTTCTGGGCGACCTCCGGCAGCTTGTGCCAGGGCACGGTCAGCGAGAAGCCGTAGTGCTTCGACAAGGCATCGAGCGTCTGGGTGTAGAAGGGCGAGGTGGACTTGGCCCAGGGGCCGATCGCGCCCTTGCGCAGGCTCAGGTCCTTGTCGGGCACGACCAGATCGGCATCGACCCGCTGCTCCACGCCGAGACCGTCGCAGGCAGGACACGCGCCGAACGGATTGTTGAAGGAGAAAAGCCGGGGCTCGATCTCCGAAATGGTGAAGCCGGAGACCGGGCAGGCGAATTTCTCCGAGAACAGCAGCCGCATCGGCTCGCCGCCCTCGGTCTTGGTGTCGGCGAATTCGATCACGGCGATGCCGTCGGCAAGCTTCAGCGCGGTCTCGAAGGAATCGGCGAGCCGGGTCGCCATGTCGTCGCGCACCACCACGCGATCGACCACCACGTCGATGTCATGCTTCAGCTTCTTGTCGAGCGGTGGCACGTCGGCGATCTCGTAGAACGTGCCGTCGACCTTGACGCGCTGGAAGCCCTTCTTCTGCCAGTCGGCGAGCTCCTTGCGATATTCGCCCTTGCGGCCACGCACTGCGGGCGCCAGCAGGTAGAGCCTGGAGCCGTCCGGCAGCGCCAGGGTCTTGTCGACCATCTGGCTGACCGTCTGGCTCTCGATCGGCAGGCCGGTGGCGGGTGAGTAGGGCACACCGACGCGCGCCCACAGGAGGCGCATGTAGTCGTGGATCTCGGTGACGGTGCCGACAGTGGAGCGCGGGTTCTTCGAGGTGGTCTTCTGCTCGATGGAAATGGCCGGCGACAGGCCGTCGATCTGGTCGACGTCCGGCTTCTGCATCATTTCCAGGAACTGGCGGGCATAGGCCGAGAGGCTCTCGACATAGCGACGCTGGCCCTCGGCATAGATCGTGTCGAAGGCAAGCGACGACTTGCCGGAGCCCGACAGGCCCGTGAAAACGACCAGCGAATCCCGGGGAATGGCCAGATCGACATTCTTCAGGTTGTGCTCGCGCGCACCCCGGATGGTGATCTGGCGCTGGTCACGCCTGCGCACGTCGTCGCGAAACTTGTCGAACAGGTCGGTCATGGTCGATCGCTTGTCGGTCCGGGCCCGGATGGAAGCCCTGTTACGCAATGGCGCGGCAAAGGGATCGCGCGAGACGCGGCACCCAGCCCCAAGGTAGAAACGCGGCTACCCCGCCGCCAGTAGCAAGGCGCGGCAGATTGGCAGCTGTGCACAGGTTCGGCCCCGTGCACAGCCGAATTTCGGTGAATCAGCTTGGTTCCACGCTAGCCGGACTTGCGCGGGCCATCAAGAACAAATATAGAACAAGGCGGATTAGGTGGGGATACCGCTCTCTGTTCGGGCTTCGTCACGTGACGCCGGGGCCTGGACGTGGGAAGCCTCGCCACAACGGATTCGACGGGCCGCAGCGCGACCCGGCAGGAGGAGAGCGCCCATGGCTGGCAGCGTCAACAAGGTCATTCTGGTCGGCAATCTCGGCAAGGACCCGGAAGTCCGCTCGTTCCAGAACGGCGGACGGGTCTGCAAGTTCTCGATCGCGACATCGGAGAACTGGCGCGACAAGGCCTCGGGCGAGCGCAAGGAAAAGACCGAGTGGCATAATGTCGTGATCTTCAACGAGAACCTCGTGAAGGTCGCCGAGCAATACCTGAAGAAGGGCTCGAAGGTTTATGTCGAGGGCCAGCTGGAGACCCGCAAGGCCTCCGACAGCTCGGGCGGGCCTGAGCGCTATTTCACCGAGGTTGTGCTCCGGCCGTTCCGCGGCGAGATGACCCTGCTCGACAGCCGCAACAGCGGCGGTTCCTCCGACTATGGCGATGACAGCTTCGGCTCGTCGGGTGCCATGGAGAACCGTTCCGGCATGGGCCGCGCCGAGGCGCCGCGCCGATCGGCTGCCCCCGCCGGTGGCGGCGGCCGCATGGACGATGACGAGATCCCGTTCTGAGCGGGTTCCAGCAAACGGCCGGGGCATCCGCGGCTGTCTCGGTCCGTCCTGCATTCGAAGCCGACATCGGCTTCATCATGGCGGCCGAACGGCTTCCGGCCTACGAGCGTATGATCGGCCGGTGGAGCGAAGAGCGCCACACGGCCGCTCTTGGCTCCGGCGATTTCGCCTATCTCATCGGTCTGGACGGCGAGGGCAGGGCGGCGGGCTTCGCTATCCTGCGCGATCTCCGGGACCCCTCCGACAATATCGGCCTTCAGCGCATTGTGGCGGTCGACGCCGCCAAGGGCTTCGGCCGGCCATTCCTCGCCGCGGTTGTCGATTGGGTTTTCGCCGAAACCGCCTGCCACCGGCTTTGCCTCGAAGTCTTCACCGACAATGCCCGTGCCCGCCACGTCTATCGCTCGCTCGGCTTCGTCGAGGAGGGGCTGATGCGCGAGGTGGTCAAGCGTCGTGACGGCACGCGCGCCGACCAGATGCTGATGTCGGTTCTCAGGTCAGAGTGGCGCGGTAACGCCTGAGCCTGGTGCCTCGAGCCTGGACCGAAACCGGCACAATCGCTCCCGCGCGGCACCCCAAGCCCAATCCCATCCTCGGTCATCGATTTCAGCAACAACCCTGCTTGACGCAACGTAGTGTAATGTGTATTCACATTACATCATCGATTTCCCGAGGCCACCATGACTCTCGCCCCGCTCCTCAATGCGCCGCTCGCCGTCCAGATCCATGCTCTGGCTGCCCTCAGCCTCGTCCCGTTGACCGCTCTCCAGTTCTATCGGCGGAAGTCCGGCCTCTATCACCGCGTCATCGGTTGGGCCTGGGTGGTCTTGATGGCCATCACGGCAGTCAGTTCGTTCTGGCTCCACGGCATCCGGGTGATCGGGCCCTTCAGCCCGATCCATGTCCTGTCGATCATCACGCTCGTGATCCTCGTCCTTGGCATTCGGGCGCGCCGCCAGAATCGCATCAGCGCCCACCGCAAGCACATGATCGGAGTGGCCCTCGGTTGGGCGGCCGCCGGCGCCTTCACGCTGCTGCCGGGGCGCCTGATGCTGCAGGTCGTGACGGGCTGATCGGCGGACCCGAATCGGCCGAAATCGGGGAGGCGTGGCGGCGTGCCATCACCTTTCTTCGATGTATGTCGATAAGTGGCTGAAAACGTGCATGAAATGCCGGTGGATTTCTGGCCGAATAGGTTGGAGATGTCGGGCGGAATCGGCTAGAACCTGAGCCATCCTGCGGGCGTTCTGCCCGCGCCACCGGATCGCTCATTTTGGCTGACGAAAACGACAAGACGGCGGGTTCCCCGCCCTCCGACCCCAGCAATATCCGCCTGATCTCGATCACCGACGAGATGCGGCGGTCCTATCTCGACTACGCCATGAGCGTGATCGTGTCGCGCGCGCTGCCCGATGCCCGCGACGGCCTGAAGCCGGTGCACCGGCGCATCCTCTATGCCATGCACGAGGCGGGCTATGAGTGGAACAAGCCCTACCGCAAGTCGGCCCGCGTTGTCGGCGACGTCATGGGTAAATATCACCCCCACGGCAATCTCGCGATCTACGACGCGCTGGTGCGTCTCGCCCAGGACTTCTCGCTGCGTCTGCCGCTGATCGAAGGCCAGGGCAATTTCGGCTCTGTCGATGGCGATCCGCCGGCGGCCGAACGCTACACCGAGGTGCGTCTGGAGAAGGTCTCGGGCGAAATGCTCGGCGACATCGACATGAACACCGTCGATTTCCGCGACAATTACGACGGTTCCGAGAGCGAGCCGACGGTGTTGCCGTCGCGCTTCCCGAACCTCCTGGTCAATGGCGGCGGCGGTATCGCGGTCGGCATGGCGACCAACATCCCGCCGCACAATCTCGGCGAGGTCATCGACGCCTGCTCGGCCTATCTCGACAATCCGGAAATCGACATCGAGGACCTGATTGCGATCATCCCCGGCCCGGATTTCCCCACCGGCGGCCTGATCCTCGGCCGCTCCGGCATCCGCCAGGCCTATCTCACCGGCCGCGGCTCCATCGTCATGCGCGCCAAGACCTCCATCGAGGAGGTGCGCCGCGAGCGCGAGGCGATCATCGTTCACGAGATCCCGTATCAGGTGAACAAGGCGACGATGATCGAGAAGATGGCGGAACTCGTGCGCGAAAAGCGCGTCGAGGGCATTGCCGAGCTTCGTGACGAGAGCGACCGCGACGGTATGCGCGTGGTCATCGAGCTGAAGCGTGACGCCGTCGCCGACGTCGTCTTGAACCAGCTCTATCGCTACACCTCGCTGCAGCAGAGCTTCGGCGCCAACATGGTGGCGCTGAACGGCGGCCGCCCGGAGGTGATGAACCTCAAGGACCTGATCGTCGCCTTCATCACCTTCCGCGAGGAAGTGGTGTCCAGGCGGACGAAGTTCCTGCTCAACAAGGCGCGCGAGCGCGCCCATGTCTTGTGCGGCCTGGCGACCGCGGTTGCCAATATCGACGAGATGATCCGCATCATCCGGACCGCGCCCGATCCGGCCACCGCCCGCGAGCGCCTGATGGCGCCGGACTGGCCGGCCCAGGATATCGCACCGCTGATCAAGCTGGTCGACGATCCGCGCTATCCGATGAACGAGGACGGCACCTACAAGCTGTCGGATGCCCAGGCTCGCGCCATCCTCGACCTGCGCCTGCAGCGCCTCACAGCCCTCGGCCGCGAGGAAATCGGCGACGAGTTGAAGAAGCTCGCCGAAGAGATCGTCGATTATCTGGAAATCCTGCGCTCGCGTGCGCGCGTCCAGCAGATCATCCGTGACGAGCTCGCCAAGGTGAAGGACGAGTTCGCCACCCCCCGCAAGACCGAGATCATCGAATCCTTCGGCGATCTCGAGGACGAGGACCTGATCCAGCGCGAGGACATGGTCGTCACCGTCAGCCATGCCGGCTATGTCAAGCGCGTGCCGCTCTCGACCTATCGGGCGCAGCGCCGCGGCGGCAAGGGCCGGTCCGGCATGCAGACCCGCGACGAGGATTTCGTCACGCGGCTCTTCGTGGCCAACACCCACACGCCGATGCTGTTCTTCTCCTCGCTCGGCAAGGTCTACAAGCTGAAGGTCTGGCGCCTGCCGCTGACCACGCCTCAGGCGCGTGGCAAGGCCTTCGTCAACATCCTGCCGCTGGAGCAGAACGAGCGCATCACCACGATCCTGCCGCTTCCGGAGGACGAGGAGACCTGGGGCACGCTGGACGCAATGTTTGCGACCACCCGCGGTACGGTCCGGCGCAACAAGCTGTCCGACTTCGTTCAGGTCAATCGCAACGGCAAGATCGCGATGAAGCTCGACGAGGGCGAGGGCATCGTCAATGTCGCGGTCTGCACCGAGGCTGACGACGTGCTGCTGACCACCGATGGCGGCCAGTGCATCCGCTTCCCCGTCGACGAGGTCCGCGTGTTCAAGGGCCGCGATTCCATGGGCGTGCGCGGCATATCGCTGGCCGATGGCGACAAGATCATCTCGATGACGGTGCTGCGCCACTTCGACGCCAATTCGGAGGAGCGCTCGGCCTATCTGAAGATGAGCCGCGCGGTCACCGGCGAAGAGGGCGACGACGAGGAGAGCGTCGGCTCCGGCGAGCTGTCGACCGAGCGCTATGCCGAAATGTCGGCGGCCGAGCAGGTCGTGCTCACCCTGTCCGAGAATGGCTACGGCAAGCGGACCTCGTCGTTCGAGTACCGGATCACCGGTCGCGGCGGCAAGGGCATCACCGCCATGGTGGTCAACGAGCGCAACGGCCGCCTGATCGCGTCCTTCCCCGTGGAGGACAAGGACCAGATCATGCTGGTGACCGACGGCGGTCAGTTGATCCGCTGCCCGGTCCAGGGCATCCGCGTCGCCGGCCGCTCGACCCAGGGCGTCATCGTCTTCGATACGCACGAGACCGAGAAGGTCGTCTCCGTTGAACGCATCACCGATGAAGGTGAGGACGACGAGACTGACGCCGGCGACGAGACTGCCGGCGAGCCGGCCGCATCCTGATCGAAAAAACGGCCAGGGCGCTTGCCGCCCTGGCCGTTCAGATCAGCGGGACTGACCAACGGCCTCAGTCGACCTTGGTCCTGAGGATCGCCAGTGCCAGGGCCTGCGCACGCGGCACCAGGCTGTCGACATCGAGCACTTCTTCGACCGTATGGGCATTGGCCCCGACCGGCCCGACACCGCAGATGGTCGGCGTGCCGACACTCGCGGTGAAGCCTGAATCGGCGCAGCCGCCGGAAAATTCGCCAGATACCGCCAGCCCTGCATCAGAGGCCGCCGACTGGTAGCCCTCGAAGAATGCCTTGGAGATCTCGGTTTCGACCACGGGCGCGAACTCGCCTTTGATCTCGAATTTCGCCGTGGTGCCCGGCACGGTGGCGGTTGCCATGATCTTTTCGATGGCATCAAGCGTGGCCTTGCGGTCGGCCGGCTGGATGTAGCGCATGTCGATCTCACCCTGCGCATGCGGCGCGGTGGTGTTCACCGACTGGCCGCCCGAGACCAGGCCGACATTCAGTGTCACACCCTTGGCGAGATCGGTCAGCGCGTGGATCGCCACGATCTTGTGGGCCATCTCTCCGATGGCCGAGATGCCGGCGGCGAAATTGCCGCCGGAATGGGCGGCCTTGCCAAAGATGTCGAAGCGCATGAACACGCCGCCCTTGCGGCCGGTGACCACATTGCCGGAGGGTCTGCCGGGCTCGGAATTGTAGACGGCGCGGGCGGCGCGGCCTTCGCGCTCGATCACCGGGCGTGACGAGGGCGAGGCGATTTCCTCGTCCGATGTGATCAGCACCTTGATCGGGCAGGGCGCCCCGCCGAACTTCTTGAAGGCAGCCGCGACGAAGACATTCATCACCAGCCCGCCCTTCATGTCGGCGACGCCCGGGCCATAGGCCTTGTTGCCCTCGAGCGAGAAGGGCCGGCGGCCAACCTCGCCTTTGGGGAACACGGTGTCGCGGTGACCCATCAGCAGCACCGGCTTCTCATTGGTGCCCGGCTCGCCGACGCTTGCATGGATCGCGTCGCCGAACACTTCATGCGGTTCGCGCCAGTTGGAGATGTCGTGGGCGTCGAAGAACTCCTGGAACCGGGTGCCGACCGCATCGACGCCGGTCTTGTCGTAGGAACCGGAATCGATGTTCACCACCTCGCGTAGAAGGTCCAACATCTGGTCCTTCTGTTCGGCGAGCCATCCAGTTATCTGGGCTTCGGTGGGGGTGGACATGGTCATTCTCCTGAAGGGCTGCCATTCTTGTAGTTCGTGCCCTCCAGCGCAACGCGGGCACGGGCATGGTTCCCTTGCGCCAATCCTTCATCCTCGCTAAGCGGATGCCCATGACGAAACGCGTCGCTCTCTACACGGGTTCCTTCGATCCCGTCACCAATGGCCACCTTGATGTGGTCCGCCACGCCTGCCGTCTGGCCGACGAGCTGGTGATCGGCATCGGGGTCCATCCCGGCAAGGCGCCGATGTTCTCGGCAGACGAGCGCATGGCGCTGCTGCAGGAGGTCTGCGGACCGATTGCTGCGGCCGAGAACTGCATCCTAAAGATCAATACATTCGACGATCTCGCGATCTGGGCGGCCAAGCGCGTCGGGGCAACCTTGTTCATCCGCGGTCTGCGCGACGGCACCGACCTGGACTATGAGATGCAGATGGCCGGCATGAATGCGGGAATGGCGCCCGACGTGCAGACGGTGTTCCTGCCGGCATCTCCGACCGTTCGCCCCATCACCGCCACGCTTGTGCGTCAGATCGCTCAGATGGGCGGCGATGTCACAAGCTTCGTGCCGCCCGCCGTTGCCCGGGCGCTGGCGGTGAAACTCAAGAAGACCTGACGCCGTTTGTTCAGCCTCAAGGCCATCCCTTTCCCTCCGGAGACCTTCCCGTGACCCGTCGCCTCTTCCTCGCCCAGGCGCTTGCCGCACCGACGCTTCTTTCCGGCCTTGCATCGGCCCATGCCCAGGCAATCCGCCTGCCGGCCGGCCTCGATGCCGAAAACACGCTCGTCATCGAGCTCAAGGACGGGCCGGTGATCATTCGCCTGCGGCCCGATCTCGCGCCGAAGCATGTCGAGCGCATCAAGGTTCTGGCCCGTCAGGGCTTCTACAACGGCATCGTGTTCCACCGCGTGATCGAGGGCTTCATGGCCCAGACCGGCGATCCGCAGGGCACCGGCATGGGCGGCTCGCAGCTTCCGAATGTCCCCGCCGAGTTCTCGCGCGAGCCCTTCGTGCGCGGCACGCTCGGCATGGCGCGTTCGCAGTCGCCGAACTCGGCCAATTCGCAGTTCTTCATCTGCTTCGCCGAATCCTCGTTCCTGAACGGCCAGTACACCGTGTTCGGCCAGGTCGTGCAGGGCATGGACCTCGTCGACAAGATCAAGCGCGGCGATCCGCGCGCCAATGGCACGGTCTCCGCGCCGCCCGACCGCATGGTGCGCGTGCGCATCGCTTCCGACATCCGCTAATCGAAACACCCACCAAGGACTTGTCTTATGGCCCTCGATCCCGAAAACACCATGATCCTCGAGACGACGAAGGGACGGGTGGTCATTGCCATGCGCCCGGATCTCGCTCCCGGCCACGTCGATCACATCAAGAAGCTCGTTCGCGAAGGCTTCTATGACGGCATCGTCTTCCACCGCGTCATCGACGGCTTCATGGCTCAGACCGGCTGCCCGCACGGCACCGGCACCGGCGGCTCGAAGTACCCGGACCTGAAGGCCGAGTTCAACGCCGAGCCCCATGTCCGCGGCATCACCTCGATGGCGCGTGCGCAGAACCCGAATTCGGCCAATTCGCAGTTCTTCATCGTGTTCGAGGACGCCCGCTTCCTCGACAAGCAGTACACCGTCTGGGGCAAGGTCGTGGACGGCATGGACAATGTCGACACGATCAAGCGCGGCGAGCCCGTGCGCGATCCCGACAAGATCGTGGTCGCCAAGATTGCGGCTGACGACACAGCCACCTATGGCGACGTCATCGCCAAGCTCTGATCCATCGTGTTAGGGACGCGGCGCCCGGAGCGATCCGGGCGCCGTTTTCTTTTGTTCAGGCCCTGAGGCCCATGCGCGTCGATCTGTTCGATTTCGACCTGCCGCCCGACCGGATCGCGCTCCGGCCGGCGAACCCGCGCGACTCCGCCCGGATGATGGTGGTCGGCGAGCAGGGGATCGACGATCGGATCATGCGCGACCTGCCGGATCTCCTGCAGCCCGGCGACGCGCTCGTGCTGAACGATACCCGCGTGATCCCGGCCCAGCTCGAGGGCATCCGCGAGCGCGACGGCCAGACCGCGACAATCTCGGCGACCCTGCACAAGCGGCTTGCCCCCGATCGCTGGCTCGCCTTCGTGCGTGGCGCCAAGAAACTGCATCCCGGTGACCGCGTCGAGTTTGGGGCCAAGGCCGAGGCCTGTCTGCTCGGCGCGCTGCCCGCGACCGTGATCTCCAAGGACGATGACGGCGTCGTCTTCGCCTTCGACTTGTCCGGCATTCATCTCGACGAAGCCATCGGCCGGGTCGGCCATGTGCCGCTTCCGCCCTATATCGCGTCCAAGCGTCCGGAGGACGCGCAGGACCGGCTCGATTACCAGACGGTCTTTGCCCGCGATGAGGGCTCGGTCGCAGCGCCCACGGCCGGGCTGCACCTGACGCCGGACCTGATGGAACGGCTGAAGGCCCGCGGCGTCGAACTGCATTTCGTCACCCTGCATGTCGGTGCCGGCACCTTCCTGCCAGTGAAGGCCGACGATACGGCCGACCACCGGATGCATGCCGAGTTTGGCGAGGTAACGGCTGCTACCGCGGCAGCGCTGAATGCGGTGCATGCCCGCGGCAACCGGATCATCGCGGTCGGCACGACATCGCTGCGGCTGATCGAGAGCGCGGCGGCCGAGGATGGCACGATCCATCCCTTTGCTGCCGAAACCGCCATCTTCATCACGCCGGGCTACCGGTTCCGCGCTGTCGACCGGCTGGTGACCAATTTTCACCTGCCGCGCTCCACACTGTTCATGCTGGTCTCGGCCTTTGCCGGGCTTGATCGCATGAGAGCGGCCTATGCCCGCGCCATCGAAACCGGCTATCGCTTCTATTCCTACGGCGACGGCTCGCTGCTGACGCGCGCGGAGGCCTAAGATCCCGTGACCGATCCGACCGGCTTTTCCTTCGAGATCACCGCCCGCGATGGCGCTGCCCGCACCGGCCTCATCACCACGCCGCGCGGACACATCCGCACGCCCGCCTTCATGCCGGTCGGCACCCAGGCGACGGTGAAGGGCATGTATATGGATCAGGTCAAGGCGCTCGGTGCCGACGTGATCCTCGGCAACACCTATCATCTCATGCTGCGGCCGGGAGCCGAACGGGTCGCGGCGCTCGGCGGTCTCCATCAGTTCGGCGGCTGGAAGGGTCCGATCCTCACCGATTCCGGCGGCTTCCAGGTCATGTCGCTGGCCAAGCTCCGCAAGCTGACGGAACAGGGCGTCACCTTTGCCAGCCATATCGACGGCTCCCGCTTCGAGCTGACGCCGGAGCGCTCGATCGAGATCCAGGGCCTGCTCGGCGCCGATATCCAGATGCAGCTCGACGAATGTGTGTCGCTGCCGAACGACCGCGCGACGATCGAGAAGTCCACGCATCTGTCGCTGCGCTGGGCCGAGCGCTCGAAACGCGCCTTCGAGACCCAACCGAAGGGCAGGGCGCTGTTCGGCATCGTCCAGGGCGGCGATATCCCGGATCTCCGTGTCGAGAGCGCCAAGGCGCTGACCGACATGGACTTTCCCGGCTATTCGATCGGCGGACTGGCGGTCGGCGAGCCGCAGGCGGTGATGCTCGCCATGATCGAGACGGTCATGCCGCATCTGCCCGATGCCAAGCCGCATTACCTGATGGGTGTCGGCACGCCGGACGACCTGCTGGGCGCAGTGGCGTGCGGCGTCGACATGTTCGATTGCGTCATGCCGACCCGCAATGGCCGTCACGGCCAGGCCTTTTCGCGCTTCGGCAAGATCAATTTCCGCAATGCCCGCCACGCCGCCGATCCCCGGCCGATCGACGAGGCGTCATCCTGCCCCGCAGCGCGCGACTATTCCCGCGCATATCTGCACCATCTGATCCGCACAGAGGAAATGCTCGGCTCGATGCTCGTGACCTGGATCAACCTCGCCTATTACCAGGACCTGATGGCAGGAGCTCGTGCGGCGATCGCCGCCGGCCGCTACGCCGATTATGCGGCGGAGGTTCGCGAAGGCTGGGCTCGGGGCGATATCGAGCCTATGGCGGTGTAGCAGCGCTTGCTTTGGCGCGAATGGTGTGTCTGGCGGAGCTTGGCCTGTTGGCCCGGCTTTGGCACGTTCGAGCAGCTGGCGCACTCTTCACCTCGCCCCGTTGGGGAGAGGTGAAGGCCGCGCGCGCCGGATGATCAGAAAGCTCGACCATCATCGCCTGCCGGCAGACAGACAACTGCCCATCACGGAATCTCGAAATCCGACGCCTTCCACGGCACCTTCGGATAGTGCGGATCCATGTTCTCCAGCGTATCGCGCACCACCGCCGCCACAATGCAGTTGCGCGCCCATTTGCGGTCGGCCGGCACGATGTGCCAAGGCGCGTGCTCGGTGGAGCAGCGCCCGAGCGCCAGCTCATAGGCCTTCTGGAACTCGCCCCAGAGCAGGCGGTCTTCCAGGTCGCCGGCATTGAACTTCCAATGCTTGGTCTTGTCGTCGAGCCGCTCCTGCAGGCGCTCCGCCTGCTCCTTCTTCGAGATGTGCAGCATGAATTTCAGGATGATCGTGCCATTGTCGACCAGGAGCTTCTCGAAGGCGTTGATCTGGTCATAGCGCGCCTCGATGGCCTCCTTCGGCGCGAATTTCCGCACGCGGGCGATCAGCACATCCTCGTAATGCGAGCGGTTGAAGATGCCGATCGTGCCGCGCCTTGGGGCGGCATGGTGCACGCGCCAGAGATAATCGCGTGCCAGTTCGTCCTCGCTCGGCTTCTTGAAGGCCGTCACCGAGACCCCGAGCGGGCCGGTCTGGTTGAACACGCCGCGGATCGTGCCGTCCTTGCCGGCCGTGTCGGTGCCCTGCAGGACAACCAGCAGCGAGCGCTTGCCTTCGGCATAGAGCCGGTCCTGCAGCCGGTCGATCTCGACGATATCCTCAGCCAGTTGGGCGCGTGCCTTGTCCTCCTTGCCGAGGAAATCGACCTCGCGCGGGTCGATCCGGTCGAGCTTCACCTTGCCGCCGGGCTTCACGACGAGATGCTTGATGTGCTTCGGGCAGGAATGCATGGGAACACCATTTGTCGAAACGCCTCAGCCATTGATCAGCCGGCAATGGGCCTTTGGCAAGGGCAGAGCATTGTGGATGGTCACGGCCCTGTGATGGGTGATCGCCAACGCGGTGCATCCGGGAATGGTTCCCACGGGTTTCCACGTCACAAGCGGCCGTCTGGGCCGCGTCAGGGACGGGAGCCCCACCATGCGCACGACATCGATCTTCCTGATTGCAGCGGCAACGATCGGCTTGGCAACAGCGGCATCCGCACAGTCCTATGACAGTTGGCCGGTGCTGCAGAACCCGTTTCCGAGCACGGGCGGCGGCGGCTTCATGATCGATGGCTATGATCCGGTGGTGGCCGACGGCCGGTGCCGGACCAATTTCAGCGCCATCGATCCCAACGGCACGGTCTACCGCAACCGCGTGGTGTTCGACGCCGTTCCGACCGAGGGCGGGATCCTCTGCACCAACGGCCGTTGGCAGGCGCTCGATGGCAGCGCAGCTGGCACGACGCCGTTCCAGGTCTTCATCAAGGACGGGGTGGTGCGCCGGCTACCCTGACCGGCTAGCGCTTGTAGACGACCTTGCGGCGGCGCTGGATCGGCGCGATCAGCATCCGTCCGCCGAGCCAGCCGGCGCCGAAACCGGACAATGCCAGGACCAGCCCTTCGACCGTCACCGGCACGGCCGGCTCGAAGGCCTGCGCCGCGCGTCGGGCGATGTCGGGGTCATGGTTCTGCGCAAAACTGGCGATCCGCCAGAAGGGACCGGCCGCCTCGTAGTCCTGCAACTGCTTCTGCAGCGTGCCGACACGGACGATATCGCCGCTGATCGCCTCGCCGCGCTCGCGCACGAACGGATCGGCATTGGCGGTCAGCCGCCGGATGCCCTCATCGCGGCTGATATGGGAGCGCGCCGCATCGGCGTCGAACTCGGCGATGATCCGCGCGAGCTCGTCGATCGCGCCGCCCAGCCGCTGCCGGTATTGCTGGGCAAATTCCGGCAATTGGGAAGCGGCCACGCCGGCAAACAGGGCCAGGAAGAAGACGATCCGCCTGAGGATCATCGCGGCCTCCGGGTTGGCGGGGCCGGCTTGTTCGGGCCGGCCCGCATGAGGGTCACATCGCCTCGAAGCGAATGTCCTGCGCGCCTTCCAGCAGCACCTTGCGGCCGAGCGCGTAGAGGTTTTCCAGCCCGGTGGTCAGCGTGAGGAAGTGGTTGCCGGAGAGCTGGCCGGCCTTGGAGGCGAACTGCACACCGCCATAGGCGAGCAGGATCTCGGTTTCGCTGACCCCACCCGGATAGAGGATGAAATGGCCCGGCGCCGGATAGCTGGTGTTGTTCTCGTAGCCCACGCCGAAATCGAGATCGCCCAGCGGCACCCACACGCCTTCGCCGCTCCAGCGCACATGGATGATCTTCGAAACGAAGGGCAGGTGCTTGATGAAGGCCGCGCAGGTCTTTGGCGCGGCTTCCGTCTCGAGCTTGCCGGTGAAGGTGAACGGGCCGGCGGTGACTTTCAGGATCGACATTGCGGTCTCCAAGGGGGCGTCGCGTCGACGCCGACAGGTTGGGCGGCGAAAGTGCCGTGTGCCGGGCGTTCGCGCAAGCCTCACTCAGCTCTGGAACGGCGTGAAAACCGCGACAAGCTCATTGGCATCGCCGGGATAGGCGAGTTCCACCGAGGTTACGGGGCAGCCATCGCTCCAGGTTCGGCGCTCGATGACGAGACAGGCAGTGCCATGTGAGAGCGATAGCGCCTCGGCGGTGGCCGCATCGGCCCCGACCGCGCGTATCCGGTGTTCGGCAGCGGTCCACGGCACGCGCGCCTTCAGCCAGGTGCCGGGAGGCAGATCGAGGAAGGGCTCGGACGTGGCGTCGGGAACGGTTGCGAGATCGATGATCCGCCGTTCGAGGCAGAAGGGCCGGCTGCCGGCAAAATGGCGCACGTGCAGGACCAGAACCGAGGTCGGACCCTCATGGATGAGCCGCTTCAGATCGGACTTGGTGGCAAGCCGCGTCGCGCGGCTCAGGACTTCGAAACGATAGGGCACGCCCAGCGCGGCCACTTCCGCGCCGATATCGGGAATGGCGAGTACGGCCGATTGGGCAGGTGGCTGCGACACGAAACTGCCGGCCTTGCGCCGCCGCTCAATCAGGCCTGCTCGTGCAAGCTCGCCCAAAGCCTTGTTCATCGTCATGCGCGAACAACCATAGGCGAGCGCAAGCTCTTCCTCCGCCGGCAACTTGTACCCCGGCGGCCATTCCCCGGACCGTATCCGCCCCTCGATCTCGCCGAGGATGCGCTGATGCAGGGACAGAGGAGGGGAGGAGGCGTTCATGATTTTCCGTTGAGAGGCGGCCGGAACGGCTTGTCATCGCCATCGTTATGTCTATACATAATAACATGAGATGAACGCGCCTGCCAGCGCGATGACAGGAGTGATCCTCATGCCGGACATCGTGCTGCATCCTGGACAGACCCCACTTGCCGACTGGCGCGCGATCTATCGCCATGCCGGCGCACGGCTCGACGGCGCCTGCTGGCCGAAGGTCGAGGCCGCCGCTGCCGCCGTTGCCCGCATCGTCGCCAAGGGTGAGCCGGTCTATGGGATCAATACCGGCTTTGGAAAACTGGCCAGTGTGCGCATCGAGGCGGCCGATCTCGCTACTCTGCAGCGGAACATCGTGCTCTCCCATGCCGCTGGCGTCGGCGAACCCATGGCGCCCGCTGTGGTCCGCCTGATGATGGCGCTGAAGCTCGCAAGCCTCGCCCAGGGCGCCTCCGGTATCCGGCCGGCCACGTTGCAACTGCTCGAAGCCATGCTGGTCAAGGACGTCATCCCCTTCGTGCCCTGCCAGGGGTCGGTGGGTGCGTCCGGCGACCTCGCGCCGCTCGCCCATATGACGGCGGTGATGATCGGGGTTGGGCGTGCGCTCACCCCCGAGGGTTGGGTTTCGGCGGAAGAGGCGCTCGGCAGGGCAGGGCTCACGCCTGCCGAACTTGGTCCCAAGGAAGGCCTGGCGCTGCTCAACGGCACGCAATTCTCCACCGCCTATGCACTGGCCGGCCTGTTCGAAGCGGAAGTGCTGTTCCAGTCGGCCCTCGTCACTGGCGCGCTATCGACCGATGCCGCCAAGGGCTCGGATGCGCCCTTCGACCCGCGCATCCATGCGCTGCGCCGCCATCGCGGCCAGATCGAGACCGCCGATACCCTGCGTGCCCTGATGGCTGGGAGCGCCATCCGCGCCTCCCATCTCGTCGGCGACGAGCGCGTGCAGGATCCCTATTGCCTGCGCTGCCAGCCGCAGGTGATGGGGGCTGCGCTGGACATCCTGCGCCAAGCGGCCGCAACGCTGGAGACCGAGGCCAATGGTGTCTCCGACAATCCGCTGATCTTCCCGGAGGACGACACGGCGCTGTCCGGCGGCAATTTCCACGCTGAACCGGTGGCCTTCGCCGCCGACATGATCGCCTTGGCCGTCTGCGAGATCGGCTCGCTCGCCGAGCGGCGCATCGCCATGCTTGTCGATCCGGCACTCTCCGGCCTGCCGGCTTTCCTCACCCCGAGGCCCGGGCTCAATTCCGGTTTCATGATCCCGCAGGTGACGGCGGCGGCGCTGGTCTCCGAGAACAAGCAGCGCGCCTATCCGGCGAGCGTCGATTCAATCCCGACCTCCGCCAACCAGGAGGATCATGTCTCCATGGCCGCCCATGGCGCCCGCCGGCTGATCCCCATGGTGGAGAATGCCTCCGCCGTCATCGCCATCGAATTGCTGGCCGCCGCACAAGGCTGCGACTTCCATCAGCCGCTCGCCTCCAGCAGCCCACTTGAAGCCGTGCGCCGGCTCGTCAGGTCGCAAGTGCCGACCCTTGACCACGACCGGCACTTCCATCCCGATATGGCCGCAGCCATCGATCTCGTCCGCACCGGCGCGGTCGCCAGCGCCGTCGCGCCCCTCCATCTCCCCGTCCTGTCCGGAGCCGCCTCATGACCCGCATCGACAATGCCCGCGTGATCCGCGCGCCCCATGGCACCGAACTCTCGGCCAAGAGCTGGCTCACCGAAGCGCCGCTGCGCATGCTGATGAACAATCTCGATCCGGGCGTCGCCGAAAAGCCCGGCGAGCTCGTGGTCTATGGCGGCATCGGCCGCGCCGCCCGCGACTGGGAGAGTTTCGACCGGATCTGCGCTGCGCTGCGCGGGCTCGAGGCGGACGAGACCCTGCTGGTCCAGTCCGGCAAGCCGGTTGGCGTGTTCAGGACCCATGCCGATGCGCCGCGCGTGCTGATCGCCAATTCCAACCTGGTGCCGCACTGGGCGACCTGGGAGCATTTCAACGAGCTCGATCGCAAGGGCCTGATGATGTACGGCCAGATGACGGCCGGCTCCTGGATCTATATCGGCAGCCAGGGCATCGTGCAGGGCACTTACGAGACCTTCGTCGAGATGGGCCGCCAGCACTATAACGGCGATCTCTCCGGCCGCTGGATCCTGACCGCCGGCCTCGGCGGCATGGGTGGCGCCCAGACCCTGGCCGCCACCATGGCGGGCGCCTCCTGCCTTGCGGTCGAATGCCGCCCGTCCTCCATCGAGTTTCGGCTCCGCACCGGCTATGTCGACGTCCAGGCTCGCGACCTCGACCATGCGCTGGAGATCATCGAGGACGCCAAGCGCACGAAGAAGGCGGTCTCCGTGGCGCTCCTCGGCAATGCGGCGGATGTCTTCCCCGAGCTCTACCGGCGCGGCGTCCGCCCGGATTGCGTCACCGACCAGACCTCGGCCCATGATCCCGTCAACGGCTACCTGCCCAAGGGCTGGACGCTGGACGACTGGGAGCGCAAGCGCGAGAGCGATCCGGCCGGCGTGACCAAGGCGTCCAAGGCCTCCATGGCGACCCATGTGCGCGCCATGCTCGACTTCCACAAGGCCGGCGTGCCGACCGTCGATTATGGCAACAACATCCGACAGATGGCGCTGGAGGAGGGGGTCGCCGACGCCTTTGCCTTCCCGGGCTTCGTGCCGGCCTATATCCGCCCGCTGTTCTGCCGCGGCATCGGCCCGTTCCGCTGGGCGGCGCTCTCGGGCGATCCGGAGGATATCTACAAGACCGACGCCAAGGTGAAGGAGCTGCTGCCGGACAACAAGCACCTGCACAACTGGCTCGACATGGCGCGCGAGCGCATCAAGTTCCAGGGCCTGCCGGCGCGCATCTGCTGGGTCGGGCTCGGCGACCGCCACCGCCTCGGCCTCGCCTTCAACGAGATGGTGGCGAAGGGCGAGCTGAAGGCACCGGTGGTGATCGGCCGTGACCACCTCGATTCAGGCTCGGTCGCATCGCCCAACCGCGAGACGGAATCCATGCGTGACGGCACCGATGCCGTCTCCGACTGGCCGCTGCTCAATGCCCTGCTCAATTGCGCGTCCGGCGCCACCTGGGTGTCGCTGCATCACGGAGGCGGCGTCGGCATGGGCTTCTCCCAGCATGCCGGCATGGTCATCGTCGCCGATGGCACGCCGGAAGCGGCGAAGCGGCTGGAGCGGGTACTTTGGAACGATCCGGCCACCGGCGTCATGCGCCATGCCGATGCCGGCTACGAGGACGCGATCGCCTGCGCGCGGGAGCACCAACTCAACCTGCCGGGCATTCTCGGCTGAGCCTGCTGAAACAGAAAAGGCCGCCCGAGGGCGGCCTCTTCGATGCACGACCAAGCTTTGGTCAGTAGCGAGCGACGACGGCCGACGGACCCGTCGAGAACAGATAGTTCACGCCCAGCTTGACCGTATGCACATCGGACTGAACCGTGCCCACATAGATGGGACCGAGGGTGCGCGTGCCGAAATTGTAGTAGTTATATTCGATCTTGGCGGTCCAGTTCTGCGTGATCGCATATTCGTAGCCGGCGCCAAGGGTCCAGCCGACCCGGCTATATTTCTCCGCTACCCCGCCGATCGTTGTTGCGAAGGAAGCGCCCTGGAAGCCGAGACCGCCAGTCAGGTAGAAGAGCGACCGGTCGACAGCAACGCCGGCCCGCGTGCGCAGGGAGCCGAGCATATGTGTCCTATAGAGGACGTCATTGTTGAAGACATTCACGTTCCGGCCTGAGATCGCAGCAAAGGCGAGATCGGCTTCGACGCCCAGAACGATGTTGTTGACCTGGTAATTGAAGCCAAGCTGGCCACCGATCAGCGGCCCCGATGTATTGGCAGGAAACGGCCCAAGCCCCGGGTCAATGCCAGTGCTGCGACCAAAGCCGTAGCCGGCATGGGCGCCGATATAGAACCCGGTCCAGTTGAACGCCGGAGCGACCACGGCCGCCGCGACCGGAGACCGCGGCGCACCCAGATCGGCAGCAGCGGCGGCGCCTGCGAATGCGACCAGTGCGGTGCTGGCGAGCAGAATGGATTTCATCGGAGAGCCCTCGTTGCTGATACCGATAGAAGATCGAAACGCCGATTTGCACAAGACAGGTAGCGTCCCGTAACGTCAATTGACTTTGAATGTTGCCGCGCAGACACGGATACTGGGTTGGCACGCTGCCGCGGCATCAGTGCTTGACCTTCACTCCATAGGCCACGCCATCGCGACCGGGATCGGCTCCGCCTTCCAGCGTGCCCTCGGGTGTCACGCGGATGCCGTGGACCACGCCGAAATAATAGCTGGCCGGGTTGCGGATCACCTCATAGCCCATGGCCTCCAGGGGCTCGGTGGTCCAGCGCGGAATGCGGTTGGTCACGTCGATGGCGTCCGAGGTCGCCGAGAAGCGCGGCGCGGTAACTGCTTCCTGCATGTCCATGCCGAAATCGACCACGTTGAGGATCGCCTGCAGCACGCCCATGACGATCTGCGTGCCACCCGGCGCGCCGATCACCAGTTCCACCTTGCCCTCGTTGAAGACGATGGTCGGGCACATGGCGGAGAAGCGGCTCTTGCCCGGCGCGATCGAGCCGGCGCGGCCGGGGCGCGGGTCGAACACGCCCATGCAGCCATTGTACATGAAGCCCAGACCTTCCGTGATCACGCCGGAGGGCATGCCGAGCGAATGGGTGACGGTGACGCAATTGCCTTGTGCGTCGACCACGCTGACATGGGTCGTGTCCTTCGGCACCTCGTTGGCCTTGTAGCGCGGCACATGCGCCTTGATGCCGGCGCGGATCTCGGCGGCAGCGGCCTCCGCCGACTGGCGCGACAGCAGGAGGTCGACCGGAATGTCGACGAAGCGGGGATCACCGACATGGGCGTCCTTGTCGATGGTCGAGCGCTTCATGGTCTCGCAGACCACGCGGATATATTCCGGCGAGTTGTGACCCATCGTCTTCAGGTCGAAATGCTCGAGAATGCCGAGCATCTGCAACAGCATGATGCCGCCGCCGGGCGGCTGGTTGGTGGCGATCCGCCGGCCGCGATAGGTGCCTTCCATGGGCGCGTGGCGGATCGGCTCGTAGCGCGCGAGATCGTCTGCGCCCATCAGCGCGCCATGGGCTTCCATGTCGGCGGCGATCGTCTGTCCGATCGCGCCGGTGTAGAAATCCTCGGCACCGACCTCGGCGATGCGCTTCAGGGTCGCGGCATAGCCGGGATTGGTGATGGTCTCGCCGAGGCGGCGCGGCGTGCCGTCGGGCCTCAGATAGAGCCCGCGGCCCTCCGCGGTGAACTTCACCCGGTCGTGGTTGGAGGCGCGCCCGAGGCTCCCCTCGTCGTTCCAGAAGCCATAGACGGCTGGACGCACCATCCAGCCCTTTTCGGCAAAGCGGATCGCCGGCTGGAAGAGATCGCGCCACAGCAGCTTGCCATGGGTGGCGTGCGCGGTAGCGAAGGCCTTCAAGGTCGCGGGAACAGCAATCGAGCCATAGCCGACATCGTTCACCGCGCCCTTCAGGATGAAGCCGAAGCCGTCACGCGTCTCGCCCTCGATCAGGTCAGCCCACATGGTGGGGGTCGCCTTCAGAGGGGCGGGGGCATGGAAATCGACATATTCGTGGACGCCCGCGTCCGGCTTGTAGATCCCCATCGAGCCGAAGCCTGCAATGCCGCACATCAGTGGATCGACCACCGTCTGGACCAGGGCAGCGGCAATCGCCGCATCCACCGCATTGCCGCCCGCCT
Source organism: Phreatobacter aquaticus (assembly GCF_005160265.1). Taxonomy (NCBI): domain Bacteria; kingdom Pseudomonadati; phylum Pseudomonadota; class Alphaproteobacteria; order Hyphomicrobiales; family Phreatobacteraceae; genus Phreatobacter; species Phreatobacter aquaticus. Next base: position 3,592,712 of record NZ_CP039865.1, read on the forward strand.
TCAGGATCAGCGCGCCGGCTTCCGCTGCCTCGGGCTGGGCCGCGACGATCATCGCATTGACGTCGGATTGGATTGTCATCGGGTCGTTTCCTGCGGTCGCGTTGTTATTAAGCCGGCTCAGCGCCAGCGCTGCATGTAGAAGCGCGGGTTCTCGTCGGGCCAGGCGCGGAAGGCCAGATCGCTGGTGAAGGCGGCCACCGACGGGTTGGTGTAGAGCGGCAGAATGTAGACGTTGTCGGCGATCTTGCGCAGGATCTGGCCATAGAGGCGCTTGCGCTCCTCCGGATCGATCGTCCGTGACGCCTGGTCGGCCCAGGCCTTGATCTCCGCGTCCTGCACCATGTCGTCGCCGAGGTGGGTGAAGAACGGATTGATCATCGCCGACGCGTCATTGACCGAATAGGAGCCCCAGGACGTGTCGACGAACCGCGCCTGGCCCTTGTGTTGCCGGTCGCGCACGGCGGAATAGGCCATGAACTGCAGCCGCGTGCGAATGCCGGACGCCGTCAGGAAACCATTCAGCGCCTCGATCCGCGGCCGCGACCGGAAGCCGAGGATCTCGGTGTCGAACCCGTTGGGAAATCCCGCTTCCGTCAGCAAGGCCTTGGCGCGGACGGGATCATAGGCATAGCGCTGGACATCGGTCGTGCAGCCGACCTGCGTCTCGAAACAGAAGGCGTGCCAGACCCGCGATCCGGCCCCGATCAGGTTCGCAACGATCGCCTCGCGGTTGATCGCATGGGCCACCGCCTGGCGCACGCGCAGGTCCTGGAACGGATTGGCGCCCGAGCGGCCCTGCACGTCGAATTGCAGGAAGATGATCCGCATGGTCTCGGAGGCCAGCATCGAGATGTTCGGCACGCTGGCGAGCTGGCGCCCGGCATCCTCGGGCAATTGCCCGATCCAGTCGACGCGGCCCGCCATCAGCTCGGCCATCTGGGTGGCGGCATCAGGAATGACGCGCATCACCACCCGGGGAATGGCCGGCCGCCCCTTGGGACTATCGGCCATATAGGTCGGGTTGGCGTCGAACTGGCCCTCCTTGCCGGGCTCCCAGCGCGTGAATCGATAAGGCCCGGTGCCGATCAGGCGGGCAGCCGGAACAAGCCGGTCAGCGCCGGCGTCCTTGTAGAAATCGACCGGAAGGATGGCGATGGGACCGGCGAGATATTCGATCGCGGCGGGGAAGGGGGCCTTCAGGATCAGCCGCACCTGGTGGCTGGCAGTCTTCTCGGCGCGCTCGATCCAGTTGACGTTGGACGGATTGGTCACCTTGTTCGCGGGATCGATGACGTAGTTGATCGTGTAGACCACGTCGTCGGCGGAGAAGGCCCGGCCGTCGTGGAATGTCACGTCGGTGCGTAGATCCAGCTCCAGCGTCGTAGGGTCGATCCAGCGCCAGGCCGTCGCGAGCAGGGGCTTGTAGGCGGACGTGTCGGGGTCGCGGTGGATCAGCGTGTCCCAGACCATCTGACCGATGAACAGCACGCCCTCGCGGAAGGAATTGTAATAGGGCTCGCCGGAAGCGATCGAGAAGGTCGAGACCCAGCGCAGCGTATTGTCCCGCTTTCCAGCTGTCGCCGGAAGCGGCGCGGCCAGCATGAGCGCCACGACAAGTGTGGCCAGTCTGCTGAGTGCCATCATCATGAGCCGATCCCGTCCCGGTTTTTTGTCGCGTCAGCGATCATCGGGGCAGGAGGGCGCGGATTGCAAACGCTTATGCTGTGTTGGCCCCCGTCCTTGCGGCAGACGACATATGCGTCAGGCAGCCTATGCGCCTGGCAGAGCGCTACTGGGTGCGCCGCCTCTGGCGCCGGATACGGCGGCGACGCGGCTGCGGCGCGGGACGCGACGGTTGGCGCTGGGGCGTTGGCCGAGGGGTGCCGCGGACCTGTGAATCCTGCAGGCCACGTTGCCGATTGGCCGGACTTGGCCGCATCGGCCCCTCGCGTCCGGCCTCGACGCCCTGCGCGTTCTCATCGTCCGCCGACATGCCGCCGCCCATCGCGCCACCGGACGAACTGGAACCGCCGGCTCCGCCATCCGGCTGGACCGGCGGCAGCTGGGCGAGGGCAGGCCCCGTGACCGCCAGTGCGGCCATGAGGGTGAAGAGGTGGCGGCGGTCGATCATGTGGCACATCCCGTTTCTGGCAGGCTCCGACTGTGGAGAGCCCAACGCGTGCCGGCCGCGATCGTTCCCGCGCAGGTTGTCTGGTTGATCCAACAAACTGATGCGCCGGCGCAACAGGCCATCCTCCCATTCGCCCGCTCCTGCCTGCTGCGTTGCCGTGCCGCATTTCTGGGCATAGCGTGATTGTGCAGTGCATCGATTCGCGTGTGCCTCCGGCCGCGTTTCGACATCAGGGCCGTGCATCCTCCCATGATAACTCGGCCCGGAGCCTCTCCCTCCGGGCCGCTTTGTCTCGAGTGCACGGCAGCAACGAACCGTCGCCAGCCCGCATTTCGCCTCGGCCGGACTGCATGGCCGCAAATTCTGACGCGCCTTGGAACGTCTCCGCGAAGCCGACGTTCGCAGCAAGTCCGGAGGGTCCGGCTGGGGGTTTCCTAACGCGAGAGGATTGTGTGATGGCTGCGAAGATCAAAGTGCTCGATGACATGTTTCTTGACATGCTCAAGGATGTCTATTTTGCCGAAAAGCAGATCCTGAAAACCCTGCCAAAGATGGCGAAGGCGGCCAATTCGGCGGAACTCAAGGCGGCGTTCGAAAAGCACCGTGACGAGACCGAAGGCCAGGTCGATCGCATCGAGAACGTGTTCGAGATCCTTGGCGCTCCTGCGCGCGGCAAGACTTGCGATGCCATCCTCGGCATCATCGAGGAGGGCAAGGCGGTAATGGAGGATTTCGGCGACAGCCCGGCGCTGGATGCCGGCCTGCTCGCCACCGCCCAGGCCGTCGAACATTATGAGATGGCCCGCTACGGCACGCTGATCGCCTGGGCCAAGCAGCTTGGCCAGCAGGACGCCGCCAAGCTTTTGATGCAGACGCTTGAGGAAGAGGAAAAGACCGACAAGGACCTTACCTCGCTCGCCAACTCGTCCGTCAATGCCAGCGCGGCGGCGACCAGCAAGGCGGCTTGAGCGAAGCCGTCTGGACAGTGCTTCCTCGGCCGCGCGAGCGGTCGAGGATCACCTGCGGCCATAGCGCCCGAATGCCCATCTGATCTTTGGCAGGGCGGGTCAGAACGATGCTGGCGGTCTCACCGAGCGGACCGACTGTCGTCGATCACTGGATGGTGGCAGGCCGCGCGCCGGCCGTCGGCGAGGTCACGGAGGTCAGGCGCCTCCGTGCGACACCGCTGGTCGGCCGCGGGACAGCGCAGGTGAAAATGACAGCCGGGGGGCGGCGCGAGCGGCGAGGGCAGTTCGCCGCTGATCGGCCGGAAGCTGACGAGTTCGTCGCCCGTCGTCACGAGCTTGGGCACGCTGTCGAGCAGCGCGCGCGTGTAGTGATGGGCGGGGCGCGTGTAGATGTCCTGGGTAGGGCCGATCTCGACAATGCGCCCCAGATACATGATGGCCACCCGGTCGCAGATGTGCCGGACGACCCCGAGGTCATGGCTGATGAACAGCATGGTGAGGTTGAGCTCACGCCGCAGCTTTAGGAACAGATTGATGATCTGGGCCTGGATCGACACGTCGAGCGAGGCGACCGGCTCGTCGCAGACCAGGATGTCGGGCTGCATGGCGAGCGCCCGCGCGATGGCGATTCGCTGGCGCTGGCCACCGGAAAACTGATGCGGAAACCGGTCTGCGGCATCGGCCGGCAAGCCGACGGCCGAGAGCCAACGGGCGACCTCGTCGCGCGCCTCGGCGCGTCGGATCAGGCCGTGGGCGATCGGCCCCTCCGCAATGGTCGCGCCGATCCGGAAACGCGGATCGAGCGAGCCGAACGGGTCCTGGAAGATCATCTGCACGCGCGTCGTCGTTTTCACCCGGCGCCGCGCTCCCCCCATGACGGGTTCGCCGTGGACATAGGCCTCGCCATCGCTCGGCGGGTGAATGCCGGCAATGACCCGGCCAAGGGTGGACTTGCCGCAACCGGACTCGCCGACGAGACCGAGCACATCGCCCGGGGAGATATCGAGGCTGACACGGTCGACCGCATGGACGGTCCGGTTCTCGACCTCAGCCCCGAAAAGCCCCGCGATACGCTCGCCGATCGACGGCGTCGGCGCGAAGCGCCTTGAGACGTTCCGGACCTCGACGATCGCGGTGCTCATGAAACCGGCTCCACGTGCGGATGATGGCACCGCCAGCGGCGATCGAGCATCTGCGTCGGCTCGGGCTCGGCTTCGCAGGCCGCATCCGCCCGCAAGCATCTGGGCGCGAAGGCACAGCCCGGCGGCAACGCCATCATCGACGGGGGTGCGCCCGGAACCTGCACCAGGTCCTCGCCTGCAACGGCCTTGGCGGGCAGGGAATCGAGCAATCCCCTGGTGTAGGGGTGGCGCGGCTCCGACAGAACCTGCCGGATCGGACCTTCCTCGATCACGCGGCCCGCATACATGACGATGATGCGGGAGGCGAGGGAGGAGACCGTCGCCAGATCATGGCTGATCCAGATGAGCGCCGTGCCGGTATCGCGTGCCAGCGCCCGCATCTCGGTGAGGATCTGGGCCTGGACCGACACGTCGAGAGCGGTCGTCGGTTCGTCGCAGATGATCAGCTTTGGCCTGTTGAGCAAGGCGGTGGCAATGGCCACGCGCTGGCGCATGCCGCCAGAGAACTGGTGGGGATAGGCGTCGAGCCGGCGTGCGGCGTCCGGAATTCCGACCAGGGTCAGAACCTCCGCCACGCGGGCCCGCGCCGCCGCGGCGCTGACATTCTCGTGGGCGTGGATGGCCAGCGCCATCTGGTCGCCAATGCGCAGGACAGGATTGAGCGTCGCAGCCGGGTCCTGGAAGACCATGGCGATCTCCCGGCCGCGCATGGCGCGCAGATCGCGGGCGGGCAGGCCGACAAGTTCGCGCCCGGCGAGCCGGACCGAGCCGCCGGTGATGCGCCCGGGTGGATCAATCAGACCGAGGATGGAAAAGCCCGTCACGCTCTTGCCCGATCCGGATTCACCGACCAGGCCGAGAATCTCGCCAGCCTCGACATGGAAGCTGACCCCGCGCACGGCGCGCACGAGGCCGGCCCGCGTCGGGAATTCCGTGGTCAGGCCCTCGACGACGAGAAGGGGGGCGCTCATCGCCTGAGCCGCGGGTTGAGCTGGTCGCGCACCTGGTCGCCGACGAGATTGATCGCGGAGATCAGCACGATCAGCGCGATGCCGGGATAGATGGAAATCCAGTAGCGGCCGGACAGCAGGTATTGAAATCCGTTGGCGATCAGCATGCCGAGCGATGGCTCGTTCACGGGCAGACCGAGACCCAGGAAGGAGAGGGTGGCTTCCAGCGCGATCGAATTGGCCACCTGCACCGTGGCGACGACGATCAGCGGGGGCATGCAATTGGGCAGGATATGGCGGAGCACGACCACGTGTGGCTTCAGCGGCGTCGACAGGGCCGCCTCGACATAGTCCTTCGACCGTTCGGTCGAGGCAGCGCCATGGGCGGTTCGGGCGAAATAGGCATATTGCGCCGTCACCAGCGCTGCCACGAGTTGCCACTTGCCCTGGCCGAGGACCGCAGCAAGCACCAGGGCGAGAAGGATGGCCGGAAAGGAGAGCTGCAGGTCGATGAAGCGCATGATCAACGCCTCGATGCGGCCGCCGAGATAGGCTGCAAAGGTGCCAAGCGTCACGCCCAGCGAGAAGGCGATCACGCCGGCGGCGAGGCCGATCTCGATCGACACGCGAAGTCCGTAGAGGATCGCCGAGAGGACGTCGCGGCCTTGGCCGTCGGTCCCGAGCCAGTGGGTCATGCCCGTGCCGGGACTGACGAAGCCGGGCGGCCGACGGGCGTCGGACAGGCGCAGACTGGCCATGTCGTAGGGGTTCTGCGGGGTGATCCAGGGCGCCACAAACGACACGGCGATGATGATGACGACGATGGCGAGCGCGACCACCGCGACGCGGTTGACGCGAAACTCGCTCCAGAACTGTGCGACCGGACTCGTCGTCATGACGCCGCTTTCAACCTGAGGCGTGGGTCGAGGGCGACATAGAGGATATCGATGGTGAGATTGATGAGGATGAAGAAGAAGGCGACCAGCATGAGGTAGGCGACCATGACGGGCCGGTCGAGCGTGTTGATGGAATCGATGATCAGCTTTCCGACGCCTGGCCAGGAGAAGATCGTCTCGGTGACGACAGCGAAAGCGAGGGTCGAGCCGAATTCGAGGCCGAACACGGTCACGATGGGAATGGCGATCAGGCGCAGCACGTGCCGACGCAGGATCGTCGCCTCGCTTTCACCCGCGGCGCGCGCGAACTTCACGGTATCGGTGAGCATGATCTCGCGGGTGCCGGCGCGGGCGAGGCGCACCATCATGGCGAACTTGAACAGGGCGAGATTGAGCGCCGGCAGGAACAGGTGCTGCCAGCCGTTGGCGGTCAGGAAACTCCAGGAGACGCCGAACATCTCCCGCGTCTCGCCGCGGCTGCCGGCGGGCAGGATTCCAAGCTGCACCGCGAAGATGAAGATCAACACGAGGCCGATCCAGAAGGTGGGGACCGAGAAGCCCAGGATCGATACGCCCATGATGGCGCGGGCTGCGAGACTGTCGGGACGATAGCCGGCATACATCCCGAGCGGGACACCGGCGAGGGTCGCGCCGACAACGGCGACCAGTGTCAGTTCCAGCGTCGCCGGCAGCCGCGAGAGGATGAGCGGCAGGACCGGCGAACCGAAGACGAAGGACCGGCCGAAATCGCCCTGGATGAGCCGACCGAGGAAATCGACATATTGCCGCCAGATCGGCTGGTCGAGGCCGTAGGTGCGGATGGCCTCCTCGCGGATCTGCTGGGTGGCGTCGGGGGAGATCAGCACATCGATCGGGTTTCCCACCGCATAGACGCCGCAGAAGACCAGTACCGAGATGACCAGCATCACGACGATGGCTTGCAGCAGGCGTTGGATGATGAAACCGAGCATGGATCAGGCCCAGCCTTCCGCGATGACCGATCGCGTTTCCTCCACCGCGACGTCCCAGATGGCCAGCATGTCCGCGTCGGACCGCTGATAGAGGCCGCCGTAATTGCCGTCACCGAGCATGGCCTTCTTCGCGCCCGGATCCAGCTGTTGGAAACGCTGGAGATCGAGCATCGGCTTTTGTTCGGAGGGCGCCGCGACATTCGGCAACCGCGTCCACGGGAAATTCTCCATCCAGGAGGCGTGGGACGCCACGGGATCAATGGCCTGGACCTTGGCGAAGGTCTTCGGCGCATTCCACCAATTGTGCCACTTCACCTGGCAGCCGCGATTGCGGTCGAGCCACTCGAGGATTGCGCCGTGGGCCGGCGAATTGCCACCATGGCCGTTGACGAGCGTGATGTGCCGGAAGCCGGAGCGGACCATGCCGTCGAGGACGTCGACGAGGATGGCGCACAAGGTCGACAGGCGCAGCGTCACTGTCCCCGGATAGTCGACGAAGCTCGGCGTGAAGCCGTAGTTCACCACCGGAAAGACCGGTATGGCGAGCGGCGCGGCGGCCTCGACAGCCACCCGCTCCGCCAGAATTGAATCGACACACAGGCTCAGTCCGGCGTGCTGCTCCGTCGAACCAATCGGCAGGATCGCGCGCAGGTCGGCACGGGATCTGGCCTCGACCTGCATCCAGTTCATCTCGGCGACACGCATGGCGGCCTTACTCCCCCGTATCGCCAGAATGGAACATGCCAAGCACGACCTTCGCCATCAGCATGGACAACTGCTCGCGCTCGATCAGGGAGAGCGGCTCCAGCATCTCCTCCTCCAGCGCGATGAAGCGCGGCATGGCCTCGGCCAGAAGGTCCCGGCCGGCCTGCGTGAGGTGCAGCGGCTGGGCCCGGCGATCCGTAGCATCGGCCCCGCGCCCCACGAGGCCGCGCTTGCCGAGCAGCCCGACGGCGCGGCTGAGCGTGTTCTTCGGGAAGGCGGTCGAGGAGGCGATCTCCGAGGCGGTCACGCCGTCCATGATGCCGAGGCTGTAGAGAATGACGAATTCGGCGCGCGACAGGCCGTAGCGTTCCTCGATCCAGCCGTAGAGCGGCTGGTTGTAGCGCAGCGCAAGATAGTTGAACCGGGCCGCGAAGCCGCAGGGGTTCTTCCACAGCCGCGCATGGGTAAAGACGTCGAGACGCCGTTCGGGACTTGCGACCTCTGGTTCGGCGATGCGCTGGGCTGCGACAGTTGGTTCCAAACAGAACTTCCCTTGTTATGCCGCTGATTATATCGGCAGGAAATGGTTCCACAAGGGATTGACTAGGTGGTGTGCACGCCTTTTGAATGGGCATTGACGGGTGATGCCCGCTTCCGGCCCCCGGTATCCCGACCAGGAGATTCCCATGCGAATTCTCAGACGTTCCCTGATGCTCGGCCTGCTCGGCGTCGCGACCCTATTCTCCGGCACGGCGCCGTCCGCCAATGCCCAGACCCTGACCATTGGCGTTCGCGGCGGTCCCGACTCGATCGATCCGCATTTCACGGCGACTGGCACCCATGCCGAGGCCCTGAAGCACGTCTTCGACACGCTGGTCTGGTCCGGCCGTGGCTTGGAACTGGAGCCGCGTCTTGCCGAAAGCTGGCGCGCCATCGACGCCACGACCTGGGAATTCAAGCTGCGTCGCGGAGTCAAATTCCACGACGGATCCGACTTCACGGCAGAGGACGTCAAGTTCTCTATCGAGCGGATTCCCTTGGTTGCCGGGCCCAATCCGACGACGATCTATGTCCGCCGCGTCAAGGAAACGCGCATCATCGATGCCCACACGGTCCATGTCGTCACCGACGGGCCGGCACCGAACCTGCCGAACGATTTCATCCGGCTGTTCATCGTTTCGTCCAAGGCGGCGGCGGGCCTGACGCGCGAGAATGCCAACGAAGCCTTCAATTCCGGCCGCGCCGCCATCGGCACCGGTCCTTACCGGTATGTCTCGTGGCAGCCGCGCGGCGAGCTCGTGCTCGCCCGGTTCGACGGCTACTGGGGCCCGAAGGAGCCGTGGGAGCGCCATGTTCGCCGCGAGATCCCGAACGATGCGGCCCGCGTCGCGCAGCTGCGCGCTGGCCAGCTCGATCTCATCACCCGCGTCCCTGCCTCGGATGTCCCGACGCTGCGTCGCGATAGCCGGCTCACCTTGCAGACGGTCGACACGGTCTATGTCTTCAACCTCGAGATGGATGTCCGTGAGCGGCCAAACGGCCTGACCGCCAAGGATGGCTCGGCCCTGCCGGCCAATCCGCTCCGCGACCTCCGGGTCCGCCAGGCCATCGATCTTGCGATCGACCGCCCGACGCTCGCCGAGGTCGCCATGGAAGGGCTCGGCAAGCCGGTGAACCAGTTGGTGACCTCCACCATCTTCGGTTACAACACGGCGCTTCCGGCGCAGCGCCATGATCCGGCCGAGGCCAAGCGCCTCCTCGCGGCGGCAGGTTATCCCAACGGCTTCCGCATCCCCTTCGCCTTCACCAACGACCGCCTGCCGGGCGACCGCGACGTCGGCACGGCCATCGCCCAGATGCTGGCCGCCGTCGGGATCGAGGCGCAGCCGAATGGCATGCCGGCTGCCGTGTTCTTCCCCGCGCGCACCCGCGGCGAACTCTCCATGTCGATGTCCGGTTGGGGCACGCTGACCGGCGAGGCGCACTACACCCTGTCCTCGCTTGCCCATTCCAACGATCGCGAGCGGCGGATGGGCGCGTTCAATGTGCTTGGCTACGCCAATCCGCAGGTGGACAAGCTTCTGCAAGACGCGGCGATCGAGATGGACGAGGCGAAGCGCCGCAAGCTCCTCGAGGACGCCAATGCCCTGGTCGATGCCGACAAGCAGCGCCTGCCGATCGTCGCGGTCTCCTCCGCCTGGGCCATGAACAAGGCCAAGGTGACATTGTCGCCACGGGTGGACGAGGACACGCTCGCCATGGACATCCGTCCGGCGCGATGACCCGATGCAACGGCGGCCGTCGGGCCGCCGTTTTCGCTCGCATGAAGGACAGGCCGATGGCCGAGACACCCATCCTCATCTGGGGCGCCGGCGCCATCGGCGGGACGCTCGGCGCCTATTGGGCGCGTGCCGGGATGCCGGTGGTGCTGGTCGATCAGGTCGCCGACCATGTCGAGGCCTGCCGCAGCCGCGGCCTGCACATTTCCGGTCCCATCGAGGATTTCACCCAGGTCGTGCCGGCGCTAACGCCGGACCAGGTGACCGGCCGCTTTGACATCATCGTCCTGGCCGTGAAGGCGCAGGCGACCGAGGCGGCCCTGCAACAGCTGTCGCCGCACTTGTCCGCAAACGGCTATGTCCTCTCCGCCCAGAACGGCCTCAACGAGCTCACCATTGCCGACGCGGTCGGCAAGGAGCGGACGATGGGCTGTTTCGTCAATTTCGGCGCCGACTGGCACGGACCTGGCGAGATCCTGTTCGGCAACCGCGCCGCTGTCGTGGTCGGCGAGATCGACGGCTCCGTGCGGGATCGGACAAAGGCAATGCACGAGCGCCTGATGGTCTTTGAGCCGGCGGCGGTGCTCACCGACAACATCTGGGGCTATCTGTGGGGCAAGCTCGCCTATGGCGCGATGCTCTTCGCCACGGCGCTCAACAATGACTCGATGGCGGAGAATCTCGCCGATCCGCGCCGGACTGTCGTCTTCGAACAGCTCGGCCGCGAGGTCATGGCGGTCGCGAAGGCGCGGGGCGTCGTCCCCGTCGGCTTCAACGGCTTCGACCCCGAGCTCTTCGCGCCCGGGGCATCCGAAGCGGGGGCGCGAGCCTCCATCGCGGCTTTGGCCGAATTCAACCGCCACACCGCCAAGACCCATTCGGGAATCTGGCGCGACCTCGCGGTGCGCAAGCGGCGCACCGAAATCGACCCGCAGATCGGGGTGATCGCCAGGCTCGGCGCAGAGGTCGGCGTCGACACGCCGGCAATCGCCAAGCTGGTGGAACTGATCCACGCCATCGAGGACGGCTCGAAGCCCATGGCCATGACGACATTCCAGGAGCTGATCGACACATGCAGATCAACCTGACCGGCCGCGTTGCTCTCGTCACCGGAGCCGCCCAAGGCATTGGCCAGGCCATCGCGCTGGGCCTGCGCGCAGCGGGAGCCACCGTCATCGTCGCCGATCTCGATGCCGACAGGCTCGGCGCGTTCGCGAAGGCCCAGGGCTTCAACGCCCGCGTCATCGACGTGTCCGACAGGGCCGCCGCCCATACCGCCGTGGACGACGTCGTCGCGGCGCACGGGCGGATCGACATTCTGGTCAATGCCGCCGGTGGCGTGCGCGGGCAGGTCGGGCGCCCGATCGCGGCCGTGTCCGAGGATGAATGGCGCGTGTTGTTCGAAGCCAATGTCGATGGTGTCTTCTGGCTGGCCCAGGCCGTCAGCGCTCCGATGGCGAAGGCGGGGCATGGCCGTATTGTCAATATCGCATCGGGCGCCGGGCTCCGCCCGAGCCTCACCGGCATCCAGGCCTATACCGCGGCCAAACATGCGCTGGTAGGGCTCACCAAGCAGCTCAGTCAGGACCTCGGGCCGTCAGGCATCACCTGCAACGCCGTGGCGCCGGGATTCGTGCGCTCCAACCCGGCGACAGAGCGGCAATGGAACGCCTATGGCCTGGACGGCCAGAAGCGTCTTGTCGAATCCATCCATGTCCGGCGCCTCGGCACGGCCGACGACATTGCTCACGCCGTGCTGTTCCTCGCCAGCGATCAGGCTGGCTGGATCAGTGGCCAGATCCTGTCGGTGGATGGCGGTCGCTCCTGAGGCGGTCCCGCTGCTGCCGGCGGGCCGGCCGGCCTCTGCCCGGAAGGTGCCGGATCAACGCACGACGACTGCGGACTCGGTTGCAACTCTGATGCTGGCGCGCCGCGCGGGATCGGGTGGCTTCGAACGCGAGGCCGTCCAGGTGACTTCGGGGCCCTACGTCGCACGCGTGTTGCCAAGGCGTGGTCGCGAGCCACGTGCTGTTTCAGACGCGAGCCAGTCGAGGCCAAGCTGTTTCTAGACAGGCGTGAGCTTCGTGATGCGGCTCGGATTGATCTCGGCGAGGAAGATGTTGCCGCTCCGGTCGCCCCAGATGCCGTGGGCGCCGTTCAGCACCGGTCGGCAGGAGCCGACAAGATTGCCGTCACGATCGTAGCGCGACAGCCGTGGGACCTGGTCCGTCACGAAGATGGACCCGTCGGCGTCGCTCCAGACATCCATGGCCCGCGGCAGGTCCGGCCAGGCGTCCAGCGGCTGCCCGTCGGCCGAAAAGAGCTGAAGGCGGTCGTTCTCGCGGTCCGTCACGAGCACGCGGCCGTCTGCGTCCACCCAGACACCATGCGGCGTGCTGAACTCGCCTGGCGCTTTGCCGCGCCGGCCAAAGCTGCGGATACGATCACCCGCTGCCGAGAAATGCTGGACACGCGAGGCGCCGTATCCGTCGGCAACATAGAAGCTGCCATCCGCCGCGAAGGCGACGGAGGAGGGATGGGAGAAGGGCTCGCCGGGGGTCTCCGGTGACCCGATCCTCCTTATCACCGTGCCGTCGCGGGTGAAGGTGACGAGGCGGTGGGCATCCCGGTCAACGACGACGATGTGATCCTCGGGATCCACCGCCAGCATATGGGCATCAAGGACGTCCTTCGCGCCGAAGGACCTGACGACCCGCCCCTGCGGGTCGAGCTCGATCACGGGGTCCGCGGGTTCATCCACCAAGGGGTCGAGCCGCAACAGCACATAGACATGGCCGCGACTGTCGCAGGCGACGTCACTGACGACAGCGCGTCCGCGGTCAAAACCGCCGAAGGGGCGTTCGACACGGTAGCGCTGCGGTCCCAACGAGACGAAGAGGCTCCTTGAGCCCGATTCAGAGGTCATGGCGGCGCTCCAGGAGCTTGTGGCTAGGGGCTAGATCGAGGCCATCCGCTTCAGGCCCACCAGCCGGTCGCAGACGATCAGGGCAACGATAGTTCCAAGGATGAGCAGTGCGGAGATCGCGGCAACCGTCGGGTCGGGCGACATCTCGACCTGATTGAGGAGCTGGATCGGCAGCGTTTTGGTGCGCACGTCCACAAGGAAGATCGAGACCGGATAATTGTCGAAGGAGGCGATGAAGGCGAAGAGCCCGCCGCTGACAAAGCCCGGCAGGATGTTCGGCACCAGCACCGTCCACAGGGCGGCTGGATAGGAGCGGCCAAGCATGCGGGCGGCGTCCACCATGGCGAAGTCGAACAGCGACAGGCTCGCCAGCACCGTGCGCATGATGAAGGGCATAGTGATGACGACATGGGCGATGAGCAGGGTCGTGTAGGTGTCGCGCAGGCCGAAATCCCTTGCCGCCTGAAGGAAGGCGATGCCAAGCACGAGGCCCGGCAACATCAGCGGCGAGGCCATGAAGGTCGCGACCGCCTTGGCGCCGGGGATCATGCCCCGCGTGATTGCGATGGCGCAGAGCGTACCCAGCATCAGCGAGATGGCCGTGGACAGGGCGGCAATCTGGGTGGAAAGCCAGACAGCCTGAAGCAGCGAGTCAGCCTTGCCGAGGGATGCGTACCACCGCAGCGAGAAGCCGGGCGGCGGAAAGGCGAAAACCGCCGAGGAGGAGAAGGACACCGTCAGGACGATGAGGATCGGCAGGAAGAGAAAGGCGATGACGAGGCCGAGAACGAGACGGCAGAAGAGCGAACCGAACAGGGCCATGGGTCAGCGCCTCTCTCCGCCCGGCGTCCGGACGAGGTAGGAGGAGGCGAGGATCAGCGCCGCCGAGATGACCAGCATGATCACCGCCATGCTTGCTCCCAGCTGGAAGTCGCGGATGTTCAGATAGGCCTTGGCCATCACCTGCGACATGGTCATGAAGCGGTCGCCGACAAGCAGGCCGGGCGTCACATAGGCTGCCACCGAGATTGAGAAGACCAGGGTCCCACCGGCAATGATGCCCGGCATGGTGAGAGGCAGGGTCACCCGCAGGAAGGTGTGGACCGGGCCGGCGCCGAGCGATGCGGACGCGTCGAGCAGCCGCGGGTCCAGCATGCGCATGACCGAATAGAGCGGCAGGATCATGAAGGGCAGGAAGACGTTGACCATGCCGAAATAGAGGCTGAATTCGGTGAAGACGAGCCGCATGGGGCGCTCGATGAAGCCGAGATTGACCAGCAGGAAATTGATGATGCCATCGCGGCGCATCATGATGGTCAGGCCGAAGGTCTTCACGACGATGGACACGGTCAGCGGCAGGAAGATCAGCGCGAAGAGGATCACCTGCCAGGCGCCCCGGATGCGGGCCAGCGCCCAGGCGGCGGGGTATCCAATGGCAAGGCATGCCGCTGTGGTGATGCAGGCAAGCTGAAGCGAATTGCCGATGATCCCGATATAATAGGGATCCCCCAGCACCTTGCGGTAACCGGCCAGGCTGAAGCCGTTCCGGTCGACGAAGCTCTCGCCGACCAGCATCAGAACCGGAACCGCGAAGGCGAGCGCCATGAAGACAAGCCCCGGCACGGCGATCAGTGCCTTGGCGTCGAATTGCGGGCGCGAGATCGGAGCGGATGGCACCGCGATGTCGTCCCTTGCGAGCGTCATTGGGGTGCCTCGGCGGGCGCCGGGAAGAGGCGGCTGTCCTCAATGCGCCAGCGCACGGTCATCTCGGTGCCCGGCTCGACCTGGTCCGGCAGCCGGTTGAGCTCGACATGCAGGCGATCCGTCTCCCGCGACGTGCGGAAATGCAGGAGGGTGCGGGAGCCGAAATAGATGACCTCGGCCACGGTGCCACGCACCATGTTGTAATCGCTGGCCGGCCCTTCGCCCGCCGCGATCGCCTCGGGCCGGACGCCTACGACAACCTTGCTGCCGACCAGGAAATTCCCCGGCGCTCGGATCAGGCCGAAAGGCGTATCGATCTCGACCAGGCCGTCTTGGCCGCCTTTCACGACGCCGGCAATCCGGCTCGACTGTCCCACGAACTCCATCGTGTAGAGCGATTTCGGCCGGGCATAGACCTCCGACGGCGTGCCCAGATGCTCGATCCGCCCTTCGTTCATCACGGCGATGCGGTCACTCATGACCAGTGCTTCGTCCTGGTCATGGGTGACGAAGATCGATGTGATCCCGAGATTGCGCAGGATGTGGCGCAGCTCGATCTGCATGGTCTCGCGCAGTTTGCGGTCGAGGGCCGAGAAGGGCTCGTCAAGCAGGAGGAGGCTCGGCTCGACCACGATCGCACGGGCCACCGCGATGCGCTGCTGCTGGCCGCCGGAGAGCGCGGTGACGGCGCGGTCGGCGAAGGCCTCCATCCGCACGAGGCCAAGCGCCTCGGTGACCTTCTTCGCTTGGTCGGCTCTCGGCACGCCCTTGGCTTTCAGGCCATAGGCGATGTTCTCCGCGACCGTCAGATGCGGAAAGAGCGCGTAGTTCTGGAACACCACGCCGATATTGCGCCGATGGGCGGCGACCCGCGTGAGGTCGCGTCCGCCCACCTCGATGGCGCCCTGGTCAGGCGTCAGGAGGCCCGCGATCAGGCGGAGCAAAGTGGTCTTGCCGCAGCCCGATGGACCGAGCAGCGACACGAACTCGGCCCGGCCCACGGCGAGACTCAGGCTGTCGAGGACAGTGGAGGCCCCGAAACGCTTGATGACGTTCGAAACCGCCAGATAGCTCGGTTCCCGCTCTGCCTCGGTCGCCGGCGGCATCGCCGTCGCCTGCTGGCTCATCGCGAGGAGACTTCCCGCTCGAACCGCTCGATCATCGCGTTCCGGTTGTCGGCGAAATATTCCCAGTCGAGGGCGATGAGCTCGGGGAAGGTGATGCCCGGAGGCAGCACCGTCTTGGCATTGGTGGGCTTGGACCAGAAGGTGCGGGCGATGAGGGCCTGCGTTTCCGGATTGAGCATCTCGTTGATGAAGGCGATGCCGAGATCCTGATTGGGGCCGCCTTCCACCAGCGCGACGCCCGCCGGCATGGCGAGCACGCCTTCCTTCGGCAGCCCCTGATCGACCGGCGCGCCCTGGGCCTTGCGGAACAGCGTGGTGCGCGAATCCGGAGCCATATAGAGGTCGCACTCGCCGGTCTCCAGCAGCTGCTGGGCCTGCGGCGCGTTTGACGAGACCTGAATGACGTTGGGGCGCAATTCCTTCAGTCGCTCGATGCCCGCACCCCATTCCTTCAGGGCCTGGTCGAGAGGCTTCTTGGTGGCGTAGGAGGCGGCGGCGACAAGCGGTGCCACCGCCTGGGTGATCCGCATCGAGATCATGATGATGCGCTCGCGGAATTTGCGGTCCCAGGCGTCGTTGTAGGAGGCGAGACCCTGCGGCAAGGCACGGCTGTTGTAGGAGAACGAGCACATGGGCTGGCACCAGTTCGCCCACATGGCGTCGCGCGGCTTCGCGGCGGCCGGAACATCGGCGAGGTTGGTGATGTCGGCGGGGAGCTTGCGAATCACCTTCTCGCGCTCGGCGAGGACGAGGACCGGATCGTCCATCATGGTCACCGTCATGGTCGGACGGGCCTTGTTGGCGCGGATCTTCTCGAGGTTGATCAGCGAGTTGGTCCCCTCGAAGAGGATCTTCATGTTGTGCTTGCGCTCGATGACGGGAAACAGGATGTCCGTCAGACCCGGAGAGGCCGGCCCACCCACGAAGATCTCGCGGGTCTGACCGCGCACGATATTGGGGAACCCGGTCACTGCGACGAGCGAACCGGCTGCGAATGTACGGCGCGAAATGCGGGTCGGGGAGGCCATTCTGCGTCATCCTTGCGTGAGGTGGCGGCGTTGCGCTCGACCAGGAATACTCGCAAGCGCCGTGCCAGCCGAAGCCGGAGGTGACGTTGGGTTAGATCAGCGTGGCATGGACCGCATTGAACGGCGTTGGGAACCGCTGGAGAGGTGTGATCATGGGGTAGGGGGGACGGGCGATGAAGCGTCCGCCGCCTGCTGCGCCGACGACAGCCGAGCCGTCGAAAACCTGTTGTCCCCGCAGGAAGGTTGCAACCGGATAGCCTTGGGTCTGGTAGCCCTCGTAGGGCGTGTAGTCGCCCCCGTGATGCATCAGCGCATTGGTGAGCGTGACCGTCTTTTGCGGATCCCACAGGATGAAATCGGCATCGCTGCCGACCGCAAGGCAACCCTTCTGCGGAAATAGGCCGAAGAGTTTGGCTGGATTCGTACTGGTGAGCCGCACGAAGGTCGGCAGATCGATGCGGCCCTTGGAGACGCCTTCTGTGAAAAGGACGGGAAGCCGTGCCGCAAGCCCGGGGATGCCATTGGGCACCTTGTTGAAAGGAGCCGGGTCCCCGGCGAACTTCTTGCCCTTGGGATCGTCGAAGCGGGTCGGAGAATGATCCGATGATATGACCTCGATCACACCCCGCTTCAGATAACCCCACAGCGCCTCCTGGTCGGCTTCGGTGCGTGCCGGGGGCCCAAAGATGAACTTCGCACCTTCGAAGCCCGGTCTGTCGAGGTCGTCGGCCGTCAACGTCAGATAGTGGACGCAGGTCTCGCCCCAGACCTTGAGGCCGCGGGCCTGCGCCCGGGCGATCTCCTCGGCGGACTGGGCCCCCGACACATGGAAGATCTGGATGGGCACATCGAGCGCCTCGGCGAGGGCGATGATTCTGGACACTGCCTCCCGCTCGGCGATCATCGGCTTGGCATATGCATGATATTTAGGCGTTGTCAGGCCTGCCGAGACCAGTTGCTCTGTCAGCCAGGCGATGAGGTCGTGGTTCTCCGCATGGACGCAGACCAGCGCCTGGTTGCGGCGGGCGGCCGCCAGCACGCGCAGCACCTCGCGGTCATCGAGACGAACTCCGTCATAGGTCATGAAGACCTTCACCGACCGGCAGCCTTCGGCGATCAGCTGCGGCAGTTCGACCTCCAGGACCTCGGGAGTGGGGTCGGTGACAGTCAGGTGGAAGGAGTAGTCGACCCGCGCCTTCTCAGCCTTGACGCGATAGTCGGCAGCAACCTGCGCGAGCGAGCCGCCCTTCGGTTGCCAGACGAAGCACACGACGGTCGTGGTGCCGCCGGCCGCCGCCGAGGCCGTGCCACTGTCAAAGCCATCGCACATTTCCGGCCCGAGGCCGGTCTGGTCGAGATGGACGTGGGTATCGACCCCGCCCGGCAGGACCAGCATGTCCTTTGCGTCGACGACCTCGGCACTGTCCCCGAGGTCGTAACCGATAGCTGCGACCACGCCGTCCTTGATCGCCAGATCGGCCTGGTAGACTTCGCTGGCCGTCACGATCCTGCCGCCACGAACAATCGTGTCGTATGTTGCCATCGGTCGCTCCTCCTGCCGCGACATCGCGGCGCTGCAGGGTGTCTGGCCAGCAACAGCCGTGCCGACGCTCGCTTGCACGGGCGAATGGAGGCGCCGGGGAGGCGGCGTCCGTGAATGGTGGGACCTGTCGCGCCAGGGGACCTGTTGATGGCGACGTCACCGCTTGTGCAGCCTGCACCAAGGCAACCACTTCAAGCCGGAGCGCCACCTCACCGGCAGGCAGGCACGCAAGGCCCGCCGCCTTCCGCTCTGGTCTGGCGGTGCGAGGCTTGCCCGGCTTGATGCAAGCCGGGGGGCAGATCAGAGGCGATTTTGGTTGGTGTGATAGCCCCCCGAGGCATGACCCCTGATACCCGGCGATATCCGTCGGGGCGGGAGGGCTAGACGCCGCGGAACAGAGCGAGGCCCCAGGGCGAGAATTTCAGCGGCAGATGGAAGTGCTCGGACGCATCGGTGATGATGAACCGGAAGGGCAGGTCATCCAGAAACGGGCTGTCCTGGCCAGATGTTCTATAGAAGGCACCCACGGCGAAGAGGGCCTGGTAGGTGCCGGGTACGATACCCGCGCCCTCCACAACCGGATGGTCCAACGTCCCATGGACGCCAAGCCGGCCTTCGGCGATCAGGGCTGGTTCCGGTGACAGGCGATGGATCGTCACGCCCATGCCAAGAGCGGCGCGTCCGGTGACAACATCAACGGCATGGAGCGAAATTCCGCCGGGCATCTCAGTGTCCTCACGAGGCTTTGGCCAAAGTCCTGATCCGCTCGCCATCCGGCGGCAGGAAACTGCGATCGAAGATCCGACCGCTTTCGGGCCTGGCCGGCAGGTCCTTCACGGCGGTGATCAGATCGATCGCCTCATCGAGACGCAAGGGATCGATGTCGCCAAGTCCGAGCCGTGCTCCCTCGGGATGGGCCATTTCGAGCGCAAGCGTGCCCATCAATCGAGCTTTGTTGGCCGCGACATCGATGGTTGGATCGCGCCGCCGAACTGCCTCGACCGCCGCATCAGGGTCGGCAATCACATCCTTCACCGCGCGATTGACCGCTGAGACGAAGCCCCGGACGGTGTCCGGCCGCTCCGCGACGAGGTCAGGCGACGCGATAATCGCCGCGCCACACAAAGCGGGCACATGCTGGCGCCATTCGAAATGTCGAAGGTCGGCCGGCGCGATGCCGGCCTCGATGGCAGCCGAGGCCAGAGTGTTGACGAAGCCGAACAGGCCGGCCGCCTCGCCGCGCAGGATCGCGGCTGTGAGGTCGCGGTGGTGACGCCGGTCCTCGATGATCGCGATGCCCGAGGCATCGAGGCCGGTCGCGCGGATGAACTCGGGAAACATCCGCAGTGCCGCATCGTTCGGATGGGTCAACAGGTGCTGGCCCGCCAGGTCTTTCGGCGTCCGGATCGGTCCATCCGCGGCAACGGCGATCGTGTAGGGCGACGCATTGTGCATGATGAAGACGGCGACAGGATTGGCCGCATCCGGTCGGGCGCCGTGCAGCTCGATCAGCGCATTCATGTCGCCATAGCCGATGTCATAGGCGCCGCTGGCCACTTTCGGCACGGCATTGGCGAGCGTGTCTCCCGGGGTGAAGACGACCTCGATGCCGTGGTCTGCGAAATAGCCACGGTCCTCGGCCACGAAGAACCAGGCCTGCGGGCCTGACAGAAACGTATTGAGGATGACCCGGAGCGGGCTTGGCATGGGTTCGATCCTCAATCGGCGTTCAAGGCGGTTTCGCGCGTGCGCTTGAAGCTCGGCAAGGCCATGAGCACGAACATGCCCACAGTCAGGACCAGCAGGGTCAGGCTGATCGGGCGTTGGTAGAACGGCTCGAGACTGCCGCCGGACAGGATGAGCGCCCGCTTCAGGTTTTCTTCCATCATGGGCCCAAGGATGAACCCCAGGAGCAGCGGCGTCGGCTCGAAACCCAGCTTGATCATCAGATAGCCGATGATGCCGAAGCCGACCGCCAGATAGACGTCGAAGGCCGAATTGTTGATCGAATAGACGCCGATGCAGCAGAAGAACAGGATCGCCGGATAGAGCAGGCGATAGGGCACCTGGAGCAGCTTCACCCACAGGCCGACCAGCGGCAGGTTGAGGATGACCAGCAGGAAGTTGCCGATCCACATGGACGCGATCATGCCCCAGAACAGGGTCGCATGTTCGGTCATGACCTTTGGGCTCGGCGCGATACCCTGGATGGTCATGGCGCCGGCCATGACCGCCATGATGGCATTCGACGGCACGCCAAGCGTCAGCAGCGGCACGAAGGAGGTCTGGGCACCGGCATTGTTGGCGGCCTCGGGGGCCGCGACACCTTCCACAGCGCCTTGGCCGAAACGCTCCGGTTCGGACGACAGCTTCTTCTCGATCGCATAGGCGCCGAAGGAGGCGAGCAGCGCGCCGCCGCCGGGCAACACCCCCAGGATCGAGCCGATGGCTGTTCCGCGCAGCGTCGGGCCGACCGAGCGCCTGAGCTCGTCGCGATTGGGGAACAGGTCACGCATGGCGACCGGCGCGACGCGCGCAAGATGACCTTCCAGATTGAGGATGATCTCGGAAATGCCGAACAATCCGACAGCCAGGGCCACGAAATTCACCCCCTCGGCGAGAGCTGGAACTCCGAAGGTCAGCCTCGGCATGGGGGAATTGGCGTCCGGCCCGACCAGACCGAGATAGACCCCGACCAGGATCATGACGATCGCCTTTACCACCGATCCCGAAGCCAGGATCACCGAGGCGACGAGGCCGAGCAGCATGAGCGAGAAATATTCGGCCGGGCCGAAGCGCAGCGCGAGCTGGGCCATCAGCGGCCCGGCAATGGCAATCAGGAGCGTGGCGAGCGAGCCGGCCACGAAGGAGGCCAGCGCCGCAATGGACAGGGCCGCGCCGGCCCGGCCCTTCTGGGCCATCGCATAGCCGTCGAGAACGGTTGCGACCGAGGAGGCCTCGCCTGGCAACTTGACGAGGATCGCGGTGGTCGAGCCGCCATATTGGGCGCCGTAATAGATGCCGGCGAGCATGATCAGCGAGGTGGCCGGCGGCAGGTGGAAGGTCACCGGCAGCAGCATCGACATCGTCGCGACGGCCCCGATGCCGGGCAACACGCCGATGAGCGTGCCGAGCAGCACGCCGACAAAGCAGAACAGGATATTGACCGGCGTGATGGCGACCGAGAAGCCGAGCGCGATGTTCGAGACCAGATCCATCGATCACCTCGGCCAGATCGGGATTGCGAGCTTGAGCCCGATGATGAAGACGAGCACGGCGCCCGCAGCGAGCAGACCGGCCAGGATCGGCGTCTCGCGCGGTCGCGAGATGGAACTGGCAAGGCTGGCGATCACGGTCATGGCGACCACGGCGATGACCATGCCGAGGCGGTCGATCATGAGGCCGAAGGCCGCCGTGGCCGCCGAGATGGCCAGGGTCGGCCGCCAGTGGAGATCCGGAAACGGCGGATGATCACGAAAGGCCGCGAGCGCGGTCATCACCGCACCGGTGCCGACCAGAGCCCAGGCAACCAGCCGCGGCAGGTAGCCTGGACCCATATCGTTGGCGACACCCATGTCGAGATTGCCGATGGCGAACAGTCCGCCGGCACCCAGGAGGACGACCAGCAGCCCGGAAGCCACTTCGATATTGAAGATCCGGCCCATGATCGCCCTCATCGTGGTCAGCGCTCCTGTGCGCCGGCCTCAATGATCAGGGGGCGCCAGACCTCGATCTGATCGGCGACGAACTTGGTATAATCCGCGGTGCTCATTGGCTTGCGCTCGACACCCCAGGATTGCAGCCGCTCCTGGACGGCGGGCAGGGCGATCGCGTTGGCCACAGCGGCATGGATGGCTGCAGTCACCGGCGCCGGCATGCCGGCCGGTCCCGATATGCCGAGCCAGTTTTCGAGCACGAGATCCATGCCCTGTTCGCGGAAGGTCGGAACCTCCGGGGCCTGCGAAATCCGTTCGGGCGCCGCGACGCCGACAGCGATCGCCTCATTGGCCCGCAGCATCGGGACATTCTGGGCCACCAGATCGAAGAAGCAGGACAGGACGCCGGCCTTGAAGTCCTGGATCGCCGGCGCGGTGCCGCGATAGGGCACGTGGACCACGTTGATGCCGGCGCGCCGTTTCAAGGCCTCGCCCAGCACGTGATGGATCGAGCCGACGCCCGACGAGCCATATTTGAGCTGGCCCGGCTGCGCCTTGGCCCGGTCGATGAACTCCTTCAGCGTCTTGATGCCGAGCGACGGCTGGACGAACAGGCCAGGCGCCGACGCGCCGATATAGGCGACATGGGTGAAGTCCTTGACCGTGTCGTAGGGCATCTGCCGGAACTGGGTCGGCGAGATGGTGAAGGGCGCATTGTTGGCAAGCAGCAGCGTGTGGCCGTCGGCCGCTTCCTTCTTGACGATGTCGGCGGCAAGCGTTCCGCCGGCACCGGCGCGGTTGTCGATCAGGAATTGCTGGCCAAGCTTCTCGGACATGTACTGGCCGAGCAGGCGGGCGACGATGTCGCTGGTGCCACCCGGCGGGAAGGTCACGAGGATGCGGACCGGCTTGGTCGGCCAGACGGCCTGTCCGGAGGCAAGGCCCGGTGCGGCCAGCGAGGCGGCACCGGCCAGGATCATGGTGCGGCGGGAGAGGCGGTTCATCATGGTTCCTCGTCCTTGATCAGGCGGTTGGGAGGATAGGGAAGGGACCGAAATGCCGGATCAGGCGCCCTCGGGTGACGGCGATGACCTCATTGAGGGCGCAGGCCCTCTCCGTGTCGGGATCGTTGCCCATCCGGGCGTCGAGGTCACGGAAGATGTCGGACAGCGCGCCGTGGCGATGAAGCGCGACGATGTAGGGAAAGCCGAAACGGGCGCGATAGGCGCGGTTGGCCGTGTCGAGGCGGGCGAGGTCGCCGGGGGACAGCCGGTCGAGACCGAGGCGGCCTTGCTCGCCCGTCGATTCCGCCGTCATGCGTCCAGCCCGGGCCTCTGCGCCTGCGAGCTCCGGATGGCCGCCGAGGAGCCTGAGTTGATCGCCGATGTCGGCGGTTTGGATGGTGGATGCCAGGGCGTCCAGCAGAGCGTCGACGCTCGAGAATGGCCGCCGGCCGATCGCGCGCTCGGCGAGCCACGGCGCATTCTCGATGAAAGGGGCCACCAGACGGGATGCTACCTGCGGGCTTGCCGCATTGATCTCGGACAGCAGGTCAGTCGCCGCGCCGGCGCTGGATCGTCCAGAAGGTGAGGCTGCCGTCCGGGTGCTCATGGCAGCAGGATGAGCGAGGTCCGCATTGCCCGCCATCACAAAATCAGCGATGCTCCATTCGCATTTTAAGAATGGATGACCATGTCGCTTCAACTGGTGCCGAGAGCCCTGCGCTATGTCGAGGAAGTCGCGCGCCATGGTTCGATCCAGGCGGCATCGCGCGAACTGGGCATTGCGGCGTCGGCGATCGACCGCCAGATCCTGATGATCGAGCAGGAGCTGGGCGCGCCGCTGTTCGAACGGCAATCGACCGGCATGCGCCCGACGCCGGTCGGTGGTCTGGTCGTCTCGCTCGCCAGGCGCTGGCGCAGCGATGCCGGGGGACTGTTCACCGCCGTTCGTCAGATGAAGGGCCTCGATATCGGCCACGTCAGGCTGGCGGCCATGGACAGCCACGCCAATGGGCTGCTGCCCGCCCTTCTGGCCACGGTCAGCGCCGCCTATCCGAAAGTGGCGCTCGAGGTCGACATCCTGTCGACCGATGCGGCGGTCGAGGCGCTGGTGGATGACCGCGCCGATCTCGCGCTCATCTTCAACCTGAGGGCCCGGCGCGAACTGCATGTCCTGTGGTCGGTGGATCTGCCTCTGGGATGTACGGTGGCGCCGGGCCATGCGCTGGCCGGGCGGTCGTCGGTGTCGCTGAAGGAGGCTGTGGCCTACCCGATCGCCACCCAGAGCCGGTCGCTGGCGATCCGCCGCTATCTGGAGGACAAGCACGCCTGGATGTTCTCCGAGCGCGACCCGCCCGTCGTCACCAATTCGCTGCAGCTGGTCAAACGTCTGGCGGTCAGTGGCGCCTATGCCGCCATCACGTCGGAACTCGACATGGCTCCGGAGATCCTGGCGGGAGATCTGGTCTTCGTGCCGATTTCCGACGAGGGAGCACGGCCACAGACGATCTCGATCGCCATCAGCGCCCGGCGCCCGCTACCACGGCTGGCGCAGATCGTGGCCGATCTCGCCCAAGGCGAGATCCTGACGGTGCTCAGAGCGGTCAGGAGCCGCATTTCCGGCACGGCCATTACCGCTTCAACATCATGAGCCTGAGTGGATGGAAACGCACCGCAGTCGCTGCATTGCAGGCCAAAATGGCGAGCGGGGAGGGGATCGAGCCCTTGACCACATGACGCCGCCCCAGTCCTGCAAGGAGCCGATTGCGCAGCGAGGTCAGGCGGCAGTTTCGCCTCGACCTCATGTGTTCCTTCGCCGAGATTGATCTCGGCAACATCCCGCGATGCGCAGAACGGTTGGTCCGATCAGCGAATGTGTCCAAGGTTCGCTTGGCCGATTGCCCTATTCCGACAATTGCACCTGCGTGCCGACGACGCCGATATTGTTCGGCACTGGTACGTCCGTCGCGCCGTAGCTGGAATTCATGATGAGGTTTGGCCCGGCGTCGAGCTCCATCCAGCGGGCGACGATGATGGTGTAGGCCGACTGGTCAGCGACCGGCTTGTTGGCGTCAACCCTGAGGCGTCCGTTCGGCAGGTAGATCGTGCCGAGCAGAAGGCGAGCGTCGTCGCTCGAGATCAGGTGACGGCGTCCGACGGGAGCCGCCCGGTCTTCGAAGAAGAGAAGGGAAGCCAGCGCGCCATCGCGCGGCGCCGACAGGCTGATCGTGCTCTGCGCTGCGAAGCGGATCGTGCTGGCGTTGCCGGTCAGATAGAAGCCAACGTAGCTTCCGCTCAGCGACGCGCCACCGTCGACCCAGAGAGAGCCGTCCTTGATGATGTACTCGCCGGGCGCCAGGCGCACATTGGCACCCTGGGTGATCTTCAGACCGCCGCAATAGACGCCGGGCCGCAAGGTCATGCTGATACCGGAGACAACGAGGTTGGTCTGGTTGCAGCCGCCGACGTAAGGCGCCGGCCGAGCGCTCAGCGGGTCGCGGAGCTGCGCTTCGTGACGGCTGCCGGAGTTCATTTCCTTCAGGGCTACCGGTTTGGCCGATCGATGACTGCAGAGGCCTTGACGGAGCTTTGGCGCCAGAAGCAGGGTGTCCATATTGGCCAGAGGCGTGCGCATTGAGCCCGAGTGCTCGGTGCCCTGCGTCACGAGTTGGCACGTCTCTGCCATAGCCGTGCGCTGCTACTAACATACCGCGTCGCTCACCGGCCCTTCGGCAGTTGACAGTTCCTATGCCGCCGGGAGATACCTTGACCAAGGGGTCCTTCCGCGACGTCCCCGTGAGGCGACAGCCCAAAGTTCGCGTCCCAACCTCCATCCCAGGAGCCGGACGCTATGCCGTCAACCACCGAAATCACCGTATCCCAGCTCTCCCGTCGTATCGGCTTGCCCGACGCGCCGACCATCATCGACGTCCGCATTGACGACGACGTCGCGATCGACCCGAGGATGATCCCTGGATCGATCAGGCGAGACTTCCGGACCGTCACAGTTTGGGCCAAGACGTTCACCGGCCAATCGGTCGTGGTGAGTTGCCAGAGGGGCCTCAAGCTCAGCCAGGGCGTCGTCGCATGGCTCCGGCACGAGGGCGTCGAGGCCGACAGCCTGGAGGGTGGCTTCGAGGCGTGGCGGGACGCCGGAGCTCTGCTCGTTACCCCCGACAAGGTACCTCAGCCTGACAGCCAGGGCCGGACCGTCTGGGTCACCAGGGCTCGCCCCAAGGTGGACCGCATCGCCTGCCCATGGCTCATCCGGCGCTTCATCGACCCATCGGCGGTCTTCCTGTTCGTCGCGCCAGCCGAGGTCACGGCGGTCGCTGATCGCTTCGCGGCCACCCCCTTCGATGTCGATGGCGTCTTCTGGACCCACAGGGGCGACACCTGCACCTTCGACACCATGCTGACGGAGTTCGGCCTGAAGTCCGTGACGCTGGACCGGCTGGCGACCATCGTCCGGGCGGCCGATACCGCGCGTCTGGACCTCGTGCCCGAGGCTGCCGGCTTCCTGGCCGCGTCGCTCGGCCTGTCGCGGATGTTCCGGGATGACCTCGAACAGCTGGACGCGGGAATGCTGCTCTACGACAGCTTCTACCGCTGGTGCCGAGACGCCACCGACGAGACGCACAACTGGCCGACCCCGACCAGCGGGGCCTGATCACCATGACCATTGTGTCTGCAACGGACGCGGCCGACGCGGCCTCCATCGCTCACCCCACGCCTGGCGAGGCGTTCTCCGTCTTCGCCAAGATCGGGTTCCTGAGCTTTGGCGGCCCTGCCGGCCAGATTGCCCTCATGCACAAGGTGCTGGTTGAGGAGAAGCGGTGGGTCTCGGAGGAGCGGTTCCTCCATGCCCTGAACTACTGCATGCTGTTGCCGGGTCCCGAGGCGCAGCAGCTCGCCACCTATATCGGCTGGCTGCTCCACGGCGTCAGGGGCGGCATCGTCGCCGGCACGCTCTTCGTCATCCCTGGGTTCCTGGTCATCCTGGGGCTCAGTTCGGTCTACGCCCTGTACCAGGGGACAGCGCCGGTCGATGCCGTGTTCTTCGGCCTGAAGGCTGCGGTCCTCGCCGTCGTCATCGAGGCGGTGCTCCGGGTCGGCAAGCGGGCGCTCAAGAACCGGTTCATGATCGGGCTGGCAACCGCGTCCTTCGTGGCCATCTTTGCCTTCCAGGTGCCGTTCCCCATCATCATCCTGGCAGCGGGTGTCATCGGCTATGTGGGCACCCGCCTGAGGCCTGAACTGTTCAAGGGGGAGGGCACGGCGGTGCCAAGGTGATCGATGGCGCCTTCCTGGAGCTTCGGGAGCCGGAGGTGCAGCCGGGCTGGGGACGGGCTGCCAAGGTCCTCCTGATCTGGGGTACGCTGTGGGTCGCGCCTGTGGCGCTGCTGGCCTGGGTGTTTGGCGGGCACAGCGTGTTCATGTCCATCGCAGGCTTCTTCTCCCAGATGGCGGTGGTGACCTTCGGGGGCGCTTACGCGGTGCTCTCCTACGTCGCCCAGGCGGCTGTGACCGGCTTCGGCTGGCTCAAGCCCGGAGAGATGCTGGATGGGCTCGCCATGGCCGAGACCACGCCCGGTCCTCTGATCCTCGTGCTGGTCTATGTCGGCTTCCTGGCAGCCTTCCGGGCACCTCCCGGCATCGATCCGCTGCTCAGCGGCATCATCGGGGCCACCCTTACGACCTGGGTGACCTTCGTGCCGTGCTTCCTGTGGATCTTCCTCGGGGCGCCCTATATCGAGACGCTGAGGTCCAACAAGGCGCTGTCCGGGGCGCTGACGGCGATTACCGCGTCAGTGGTGGGCGTGATCCTCAACCTTGCCGTCTGGTTCGGCCTCCACGTCATCTTCCGGAAGGTCGGCCTTCTCTCGGCGGGACCTCTCGCCATCGCGTGGCCGGAGTTCACATCGCTCGACCCCTATGCTGCTGTCCTGGCGGTTGCGGCGGCGGTGGCGATGTTCCGGTTCAAGGTCGGCATGATCCCCGTCCTGGCCGGCGCTGCGGTGGCCGGGCTGGCTCTTCGGCTCCTGGTGGGAGGGGGAACGTAAGGGGTAGGCGGAACGCCGTCAGGTCAGTTCCCGCAGGCTGACCGCGATGAGTGTGACCCCGGCCAATAGGTCGATCACCCGTGCCGCTTTCTCGACGGCTTCTCCGTGCCGGGCCGTCAGGTCGATGAAGCGGTCACGGGCGAAAACCGATGGCAACGCCCTGTCCGCCCCAGGTGACGATCGGGTCGGATCCGATTGATCAAGGGCTGGGCATCCGGAGAGATTGCGCATCTTTTCGGCCGGATTGCGTTTGATCTCGCGGCAATCCAGATCGTCCGATGAGCACGGAGGTCGGTCTGGAGCCGGACCTGACGTGCGATTTGGCTCTTGACCTTGCTATCGTGGGAAGGTCTATGAATGCGGTTGTGGCGTTCGACCTTGCCACTATGGATGCTTGATGTCGGTAGTGCTGAACCATCTGCAGCGAGTCTTGGCTATGGCGATCGTCATGATCGCTCTCGCAGCCTTTGATCGCCCGGCAATGGCTCATGGAGCCGGTGGTCATCACCACCATGGCCCGGATGTCCACGCCACCAGCGTCTCCAAGCATGTCCATCACGACGTCAAGCCGGTCATTGTGGCAGCAAGGGCTGCCGACGGTATGACCGTGACCCAGGCCATGCCCCCATGCCTGCCTGGCTGCTGCCAAGGGGCGGCCGGCATGTGCTGCGGTGCGCTTCTGTCTGAAGCCGCGACCTGCGGTCCCACCAGTCGGACGATGAGCACAGCCGCGCCGGAACGCTCAGCCGGTGGCCCATCGACTCTATCCGAGCGATTGCCACGCCCTCCACGAACCTTCGCCTGACGATGCGCGCTGCCTGAGGCGGCGCGCGGCCCGTGCCGTTTTTGCGGCATTGCGTCTTGTGAAGGACCGTTTCCATGGAATTCCGCACCTTGATTGCGGCGGGCTGCTTGCTCGCTGCGAGCGTCGTCGTCGGCCGAGCCCATGATGGGCATGATCATGCCCCACCCCCTGTCGTCGCCGATAGCGTCGCCGCGCCCCGTGGTGAGGCCGCCTCGGATGCGTTCGAACTGGTCGCGTCGCTGCGCAATGGCGAACTCATCGTCTTCATCGACGACTTCGCCACCAACGCACCTGTGACATCGGCGACTGTCGAGGTCGACACGCCCGCGGGCACCCTTGCCCTTTCTCCCAGGGCCGATGGCGGCTTTGGCGCGCCTGTCGCGTGGGCAACGACACCAAGTCGGAAAGACCTGATCATCACGGTGACCGCCGGCGACGTGATCGACATCCTGACAACGGCGCTGGATGTGCCGGCCGAGGCCGTCGCCGCACCGCCAGTTTCCCAGTCAGGCTGGCGCAATCTTCAAGCTGTTGCTCACGCTGTTCGCGACCGCCTCGAACCGCTGTCCGCAGCCATCCTGCCGGCAGGGCTTGGTCTGATCGCCGGCATCCTCCTGACGTTGCTGTTCCGTCGGCGGGGGACCCGGATTGCAGGTCTCGCACTGATGCTGCTGGCCGGCACCGGCTCACCGCCTGCCAAGGCGCATGACGGCCACGACCACGGCCCAGCCACGCCGGTCGTTTCGGTGACCGGCGATCTTGCCCGGCGCCTGCCTGATGGGACGATCTTCGTCCCTAAGCCAACGCAGCGCATTCTCGCCATCCGGACCGCAATGTCCGCAGAGGCCCAGCACCGCCGGGTAGTCGAACTGCCGGCGCGCGTCATTCCCGATCCGAACGCAAGCGGCTATGTCCAGGCCTCTGCAGGCGGTCGGATCGAGCCGCCGGAGGGTGGCTTTCCAAGGCTTGGTACCCGTGTGTCGCGTGGCGATGTGCTCGCGTTCGTGTCACCGCCGCTCCAGGCGATCGATCGCAGCGACATGCGCCAGCGGCAGAGCGAGCTCGATCAGGCCATCGCGGTGGCTGAGCGCCGGATCCTGCGGTTCGAAACGCTCGCTCGCAGCGGAGCGGGAACCCAGGTCCAGCTCGACGAGGCGCGTCTCGAGCTTCAAGGCCTTCGTGATCGCCGCGCAGCCCTCGACCAGGCCCGCCGCGAGCCGGAACCGCTCGTCGCACCTGTTGCCGGCGTCATCGCGGATTCGTCGGCCGTGACCGGGCAGATGATCCAGCCCAGCGCCGTGGTGTTCCAGATCGTCGATCCAGACCGGCTCTGGCTGGAAGCCTCCAGTTTCGAGGCGCTGCCCGGGATTGGCAACGCGACCGCCAGAACCGCGAATGGAACGTCTCTCGGGCTGGCCTACCAGGGCGCGGGTCTTGCCAGCCGCAACCAGGCGGTTTCGGTCCACTTTGCTGTCACCGCGGGGAGCACCGTTATTCGCCTCGGCCAGTTCGTGACCGTACTGGCGTCCCTTCACGATGAGATCAGTGGCATCGCGATCCCGCGAGCGAGCCTGGTGCGTGCCACCAACGGGCAGACGATCATCTACGTACATCGCTCGGCGGAACGGTTCGAGCCGCGCCAGGTACGGTTCGTGCCGCTCGATGGCGACAGGGTCCTTGTGCAGGCCGGCCTTGAGGCTGGCCAGCGCGTGGTGACCCAGGGTGCCGAACTCATCGATCAGGTCAGGTGAGGCGCGGCCATGTTCACCTTCCTTGTCACACAATCGCTGCGCAACCGGATGCTCGTGCTGGCGCTGGCGGCCGGCCTCATCGTGCTCGGCGTCATCAGCATCGGCCGCCTGCCGGTCGATGTCTTCCCCGACCTCAACCGGCCAACTGTCACAATCATGACCGAGGCCGAGGGGCTCGCGCCGCCCGAGGTCGAGCAGCTCGTCAGCTATCCGATCGAAACCCAGATGAACGGATTGCCCGGCGTTCGCCGTGTGCGCTCCGTGTCGGGCGTCGGTCTGTCGATCGTCTATGTCGAGTTCGACTGGGGAACGGAGATTTTCAGAAACCGCCAGCAGGTTGCTGAACGGCTTTCGTTGGTGCGCGACCAGCTTCCGGCCTCGGCCGTGCCGCAGATGGGGCCCGTCAGCTCCATCATGGGCCAGATCCTCATGGTCGCCGTCACGGGCGATGTGGCCTCGCCAATGGATTTGCGCGATGCGGCCGACTTCCTCATCAGGCCCCGCCTGCTCACCATTCCAGGTGTCGCCCAGGTCATTCCGATGGGTGGGGAGGTCCGCCAGTACAGGGTGGCTCCGAACCCGGCGGCGCTTCGTGCCTTCGGCGTCGGCTATGAGCAGGTGGAACGGGCGCTCGCCCTGTTCGGTACCAATGCCGGTGGCGGCTTTTCCGACCAGAATGCGCGCGAATTTCTTATCCGCAATGTCGGCAGGACGACCAGTATCGATGACCTGCGCAATCTGGTCGTGGCCAGCTCGGACGGACGCCAAGTGTATCTCCGACAGGTTGCGGACGTCGATTTCGCTGCGCGGGTCAAGCGCGGCGATGCCGGCTTCATGGGGCGTTCTGCTGTCATCGTGTCGATCGAAAAGCAGCCGAATGTCGATACGATCAGGCTGACGCGCGAAGTTGAGGCGGCCCTGAAGGAGCTTGCCGGCGCGCTGCCCAATGGCATCCGCGCAAGCGACCTGGTGTTCCGCCAGGCGAACTTCATCGAGACGTCGATCCGCAACGTCGAGACGGTGCTGCTGGAAGCCATTCTCGTGGTCGCTGTCGTGCTGTTCGTCTTTCTTTTGAACGTGCGCACCACCGTGATCTCGCTCACCGCTATCCCGCTGTCGATCCTTGCCACCGCAGTGGTGTTTCACCTGGCCGGCCTGTCGATCAACACGATGACGCTCGGCGGCCTCGCCATCGCCATCGGCGAGCTCGTCGATGACGCGGTCGTGGATGTGGAGAACATCTTCCGGCGCCTGCGCGAGAACCGGGCCAAAGGCAATCCACGCAGCGTCTTCGACGTGGTGATCTCGGCCTCGCAGGAGGTCCGCTCGGGGATCGTCTATGCGACGTCGATCATCGTGCTGGTGTTCATTCCCCTGTTCGCCCTCTCCGGCATCGAGGGGCGCCTGTTCGCGCCGCTGGGACAGGCCTACATCATCTCGATCCTCGCGAGCCTCGTGGTCTCGATCACCGTGACCCCGGTCCTGGCCTATTTCCTCCTGCCCGGACTGAAGCGGCTGGACCATCGCGAAAGCTGGCTCATCCGGCTGCTCAAGCGGGGCAATGCCGGGGTGCTGGCGGTGGCACTGCGGCGCCCCCGGGCGCTGATGGCCATGACGGTTCTCGCTGTGATGGCCGCAGGAACCGGCGCGGTGTTGCTGCCACGGTCCTTCCTGCCCGCGTTCAACGAGGGCAGTTTCACCATCAACATGGTGTTCAATCCCGGCATATCGCTGTCGGAGAGCCATCGCGTCGGTCTTATCGCCGAGCGGCTTCTCATGGACATGCCGGAGGTCCGCGTGATCGGGCGGCGCACCGGCCGCGCCGAGCTCGACGAACATGCCGAGGGCGTCCACTCCTCCGATATCGAGCTTGAGCTGAAGCCCGGTGGTCGCCCCAGGGTGGACATCATTGCCGACCTTCGCACACGCCTCGCGGTCCTGCCGGTCGCGGTCAATGTCGGTCAGCCGATCTCGCACCGGCTTGATCACATGCTCTCGGGCGTCCGCGCCGAGATCGCGATCAAACTGTTCGGTGACGACCTCGATACATTGCGCAGCAGCGCCGAAACGCTGCGTGCGCGCCTCGCCACGGTTCCCGGACTGACCGACCTTCAGGTCGAGAAGCAGGTGCGGATCCCACAGCTCGATATCCGCGTCGATTACGGCCGGGCTGCCCTTTACGGCATCCAGCCCGCCGCCCTGGTGGACCAGCTTGGCCGGCTGTCCAATGGCCGGGTCGTGTCGCGCGTGGTGGATGGCGCCCGCCGCTTCGATGTGGTGATGCGCCTGCCGGATCGGCTGCGTACCACGCAGGGCCTGGGCGATCTCCTGATCGAGACGCCATCGGGATGGGTGCCTGCCCGGCAGATCGCCGATATTCGCGAGACCGACGGCCCCAACCAGATCCTGCGGGAAAACGGGCGGCGGCGGATCATCGTGCAGGCCAATTCCGACGGCCGAACCGACATGGCCAGCATCGTTGCGGCCATCCGGCGGGAGATCGCCGGAGCGACGCTGCCATCGGAGATATCCATCAGTCTGGAAGGGACATTCCAGGCGCAGGAAGAAGCGACCCGCACCATCGGACTTCTGTCGCTGATGTCGCTCGCCATGGTGTTTGCGATCCTCTACAGCCGCTACCGCTCGGCCCTGCTCGCGATCATCATCATCGGCAGCGTGCCGCTGGCCTTGATCGGCAGCGTCGCGGCCCTGTGGCTGGCGGGGCAGACCCTTTCGGTTGCGTCGATGATCGGGTTCATCACGCTGACCGGCATTGCCGCACGCAACGGCATCCTGAAGATCAGCCACATCATCAATCTGGCGATCCACGAGGGACTGCCGTTCGATCGGGACCTGGTGGTCCGGGGAAGTCTCGAGCGTCTGCCCCCCGTGCTGATGACGGCGTTCTCCGCCGGCGTTGCCCTGGTGCCCCTGCTGATCGGCGCCGACGCACCGGGCAAGGAGATCCTGCACCCGGTCGCCGTGACGATCTTTGGCGGCCTGATCAGCGCCACCCTGCTCGATGCAGTCCTGACCCCGGTCCTGGTGCTTCGCTATGGCCGGGCAGCGGTCGAGCGCCTGGTCGCCGATGCCACCGCACAACCCGCGTCACCCAGCATCGGCACTGCCGCCGAAGCTTACTGAAGGAGAGAAAGATGATCCTGAGAACATTCGCATTCTGGGGTGCATTGATGATGGCCGGCGTCGCACAGGCGCACGCCCCGGGCGTCGGTCCCAACGGTGGGCGTCAGGTCGATGCCGGCTCCGTCCATATGGAGATGGTCGTCAGGGGCGACGCACTGACGATCTACCTGCACGACCACAGCGACAAGCCGGTTGCCACGGCCGGAGGCCAGGGTGTCGCCATTCTCGCGATCGATGGCCGCACTCAGCGCATCCCGCTCGCTCCCGCAGGTGGAAACGCGCTCAAGGGCACAGCGACCGCGCCCCTTCCGCCGCAGCCCAAGGGGGCCGTTCAGGTGACCTTGGCCAGCGGCGGAACAGTGCAGGGCCGCTTCAACTGATTGTCACGTCAAACAACGAGGAAACAGCCATCACATTCCCAAACCCCCTCCTTGCCGTCGCAGGCGTCCTGCTGATGGCAGGCTTCGCCTCGGCAGCTCGGCTGAGGCCGGTCGCGACACTTCAGTGTGAATTGAGTCATTCAAACTGACGCAACGACCGAGGCACGATCTTTTGGCGGGCCTGGACATATGCAGTGCGCCGCCAAAAGCGGCATTGACGGCGGTGTCCTAAGCGGACGCTTTCGCGATGCCGTGCCAGTTGACCGACAGCGCACAGACGACGTCAGGGACGAAGGACGATCTTGGCGGCCGGCGTCGTGCCGGCGTCGATGGCTTCGAAGGCCGCGGCGCCCGCGCTCAGCGGCCGTTCCTCGAACCAGCCGAGCCCACCCAGGCGCCGGTCGCTGAGCGCCGCGACGGTGTGAGCGAAATCGACCGGCGTGTAGCAATAGGTACCGGTCAGCGTGATCTCCTGGAGGGTGATCTTGCGGATGTCGAGACCCTCGTGGCCCGGCAGCAGGCCGGCATGGACGATGACACCGCCTGGGCGAACCATAGCGCAGGCCGCCGCCCGGCTGGAACGGGCGCCGACAGCGTCGATGACGAGGTCGATGGAGTTCTCGGCCGGCTCGCCATCCGTTCCGGGTTCGTAGACCGCGAAGCCTTCGCCACTGGCGATCGTCTGGCGTCGGAGCGGGTTCGGCTCGCCAATGCGGATGTCGGCCGCGCCGAAGAGACGGCTGACCAGGGCCGCAGCAAGGCCGATCGCGCCGCCGCCGAGGATGGCCACGCGAGCGGTCGCGAAGGGTTGCTGAAGCTTCTGTGCTCCGAGCCACACCGCATGCCAGGAGACCGCGATGGGCTCTGCCAGCGCCGCGTGTTCGATCGGCAGGCTGTCGGGGATCGCCACGACATTACGCTCGGGGATGCGGACGAACTCAGCAAAGGCGCCGGGCCGCGGCGGCATGGAGAGGATCTGCCGCGAGGGCGAGAGATGTGGGCGCCCCGCAATCGCGGAGGGGCAGGCGGGATCGATGACCAGCGGATTGATCGTCACGCGCTGGCCATCGCGCGGTCCGCCGACGATCCGCCCCGCGGCCTCATGGCCGAGGATCAGCGGCGCGGGGCGTCGGGCGTCGTGCCCGTGATAGGCATGCATGTCCGAACCGCAGATGCCGACCGCCTCGACGCGGACGATAACCTCTCCCGCTTCGGGGACGGGGTCGGGTTCGTCACGAAAGGCGAGGCTGTGCGGGGCCGTGTAGACGAGCGCCTTCATGGGCAGGATTCCGTATCACTTGGCGGTGAAGCCGCCATCGACCGCGAGGGTCTGGCCGGTCACATAGGCAGAGGCGTCCGAAGCGAGGAACACGGTCGCCCCAGTGAGGTCCGACAATTCGCCGTTCCGGCCGATCGCGGTCTGCTCCGCATTGCGGGCCGAGCGCTCTGGATCGGCAAAGACCGGGGCGGTGAGGGGAGTTGGGAAGAACCCCGGCGCGATGGCATTGCAGGTAATACCGCGGCGCGACCACGCCTCGGCAGTGGCGCGGGTCAATTGGACCACGCCGCCCTTGCCGGCACCGTAGGGCGCGCTGTTGGGAAAGGCGCGATAGCTCTGCAGCGACGCGATGTTGATGATGCGGCCCCACCCGCGGTCCGCCATGGCCGGCGCCAGCACCTGGGTGAGCAGGAAGGGTGCCCGCAGGTGCAGGGCCATGTGCAGATCGAAACCCTCGGCCGTGACCTCGGTGAAGGGCTGCCGCAGATTCACCCCTGCGGCATTGACGAGGATGTCGGGAGACAGGTCCTGCGCCGCCAGCGTCTCCGTGACTGTCGTTGCACAGGTGGGGGTCGCAAGATCGACGACGAGGCGGCTGGCCTTGATGGCGTCTGCCTGAAGGCTCGCGACGGCTGCGGCTGTCTCCTCCGCACGGCGCGCGGCGAGCACGACCATCGCCCCCGCCTCGCCGAGGGCACGGGCCATGGCAAGGCCGATGCCGCTGTTGCCGCCGGTCACCAGAGCGGTGCGGCCTGTGAGGTCGAAGAGCGCTGTGAGGCGGAACATGGCTCAGGTCTCGACTGGCCGTCCGAGATCGAAGGCGCGGTCGCCTGAGAACTTCGCCAGCCGCACATCCGAGGTGCGGGCATGGGCCTCCATCCCCTCCAGCCGCGAGATGCGGGCCGAGAGCGGTGCGATCACCGTGCAGGCCTCGCGGGTCATCTGCTGCCAGGTCAGCGGCTTCAGGAACTTGTGCACCGAGAGGCCGGCGGAATAGCGCGCGGCGAACTTCGTGGGGAGGATGTGGTTCGGCCCCGAGGCCTTGTCGCCGAAGGCGACGTTGGTCTCCTCGCCGAGAAACAGCGAGCCGTAATTGGTCAGGTTGGCGTGCCACCAGGCGAGATCGGCGCAATGGACCTCCAGGTGTTCGCAGGCATAGGTGTCGGACACCGCCACCATCTCCTCGCGGCTGTCGCACAGGACGACCTCGCCATAGTCCCGCCAGGCTGCGGCCGCCGCATCGCGCGCTGTCGGCGGCAGCTTGTCGATGAGCAGCGGCATCTGCCGCGACACCTCCTCGGCGACCGCCCGCGAATTGGTGATCAGCCAGGCCGGGCTTTCGTGGCCATGCTCGGCCTGTCCCACGAGATCGGTGGCGACGATCATGGGGTCGCAGGTCTCGTCGGCGATGACGCAGACCTCGGAGGGGCCGGCGAAGACGTCGATGCCGACCTTGCCGAACAGCATGCGCTTGGCCTCGGCGACGAACTTGTTGCCTGGCCCCACGATGATGTCGGCCTTCCGGCCGGTGAAGAGACCGTAGGTCATGGCGGCGATGGCCTGGACGCCACCGAGGCACATGATGACGTCGGCCCCGGCGACCGTCATGGCATAGAGCACCTCGGGATGGATGCCCTCGCCGCGATAGGGAGCCGAGCACGCGACGACGGTCTTCACACCCGCCGCCTTGGCGGTCGCGATCGACATGTAGGCGGAAGCGATGTGGGCGTAGCGGCCGGTCGGCACATAGCAGCCGGCGGTGTTGACCGGGACGAGCTTCTGGCCAAGCGTCAGACCGGGGGTGATCTCCAGCGAGAAGTCCTGGACAGAGGCGCGCTGGGCTTCGGCGAACCGGCGGACCTGAGCGGCCGCGAAGGCAATGTCGTCCTTCACCGATGCCGGCACCTCGGCGATGCGGGCGGCGATGGCCTCCGGGCTCATCAAGATGTCGCCGGACCATTTGTCGAGGCTGAGCGCATAGTCGCGAACGGCGCGCTCGCCGCCGGTCTCGATGGCCGCCAGCATGTCGGTCACGACCTTTCGGGCGGTGTCCGTCTCCGTTTCGGGCGTCTTCGTCGCCGTTTTCAGGTGGGTGATGGCCATGGCTGATTGCCTCCGGGAAACGTCACTCGGCATGCGCACGGGCCAGGTCCTGGCCCGTGCAGGTTTGGGATCGACGCGGTGCTCAGCGCCGGTCGAACTCGGTGGCGAAGGCGCGCAGCTGCGGGTTTGCCGCCACCCGCTTCAGGAAGTCGTCACTGATATAGCTGGCGGCCGCGGGGTTGGCGGGGATCGTGCCCACCTCGGCGGCGAACTTGCCGATCTCGCCGAACCAGCCGTCCACGACGGAGGGTGTGGCGCCGTTGCGGGCCATGATCCGGAGCTGCTCGTCGAGCCCGAAGGTCGGCCGCAGCGCGAACTCCTGGTCCATAGCCCGCTCCGAGACCTCAAGGCCGCCCTGCTTGTAGAAGTCCAGCGCCAGTCGCCGCGCCTCGGCGGGGTTGGCCTTGGCCCATGACCAGCCGCGCAGGTAGACCGCCAGGAACTTGGCCACATCGTCCGGGCGCTCCTTTGCGAAGTCCGAACGCACGATCAGCGCGCCAGGGACGATGGCGTTGGCCTCGGCCCCTGAGCACAGGTAGCGGGCGTTGGCGCGCTCTTCCAGCGTATAGGTATTCGGCGCCCAGACGCCGGCGATGTCGCCATTGTTGGAGGTCAGCGCGGTGATGATCTGCGCCTGGCCGAGATTGACGAACTGCATGTCGGCGGCGTTGACGCCGAGGCGTTCGAGGCAGCGGCGTGCCGCGAAATGCACGGTCGAGTTGGTGGTCAGCAACAGGCGCTGGCCGCGCAGCGAGGCCGGGTTGGCGCGGATGGCGTCGAACCGGTCGCCGCGCACCATCACCGCATTGGTCTTCGACTCGTCGTTGGTAATGCCGATCGTCATGATGTTGAACCGCACCGCGCCAAGGACGGCCGGCACAGAGCCTGTGCCACCGACGTCCCATGAGCGAGCCGCGGCGGCGGCAACCTGCGGCGCGCCAGCCGGGAAGGTGGAGAAGTTCGGGTTGAGCCCGGCCTGGGCCCACCAGCCCTTCACGGTGGCGTAGTGGAACGGCAGCGCCCAGTAGAGCGAGGGCTGGTAACTGACGCCGATGGCGGCAGGCGCCTGGGCCGCCGCGGGTGTTGTTGCGAGGCCGAGTGCGAGGGCCATTGCGGCCAGGGTCTTTTTCATCATGTTCCTCCCGGGTGTTGGTGGCGGGACCCGCTCCGTACCGGGGCGGTGTCGTGCCGTTCGGCTGCGGTTGATCCGCAGGCCACTGCTTCGAGGCTTTCGCGGACGATGTCCGCGATCAGGTCGCACTCCTCGTCGGTGAGCGACACCGGCGTGCGGATGTCGCAGAGGGTCCCGAGGATGCGATGGCTGTCGTCGAGCCCGCTCTGGCCCGGCGCGTAGCGCCAGTGACGTGGTGCGCTCGTGAAACCGGCCTGCTCAGCCGCACCGAACCACTTGATCGGCAGGCCGCGGGCCCGCGCGAGATCGAGGACGGCCATGATCTCCTGAGGCGACAGGCCGGGCAGGGAGAACTGGATCGAGGTCGCGGTGAAATGCTCCTGGGGCGGGCGGAGTGGCAGCCGCACGGCCTGCGCGCGGGCGAGACCTGCCGCGATGCGCCGGTAGATGGTGTTCCAGCGCTCGACACGTTCGGGCAGATCGTGAAGCTGCGGCCGCAGAACCGCTGCCGCCAGAGCCGTCATGCGGAGGCTGAAATTGGGTGTCCGCTCCGTCCAGTGCGCCATGATCTCGGGCGAAGGCGGATCGAGATGCTGCTGGTGCAACATGTAGCTGCCGGAATGCAGGATGGCGCGGGCCGCCAGATCAGGGTCGTCGACCACGAGAAAGCCGCCCTCACCGGCGTTCAGGTGCTTGTAGGTTTGCGCGCTGAACGCCGCGGCAACGCCGAAAGTCCCGATCGTCTGCTCGCCCCAGCGTGCGCCGAGCGCATGGGCGCAATCCTCGACAAGCAGCAGGCCGAGGTCGTCACAGGCCGCCATCACGGCGTCCATGTCGGCGAGGTGGCCGCGCATGTGCGACAGCATGAGCACGCGGGCGCCACTGTCGCGCGCCTTCCGCCGGAGGTCGGCGACGTCGATCTTATAGTCGGGGCCGATGGCAACGATGACGGGCCGCGCGCCCGTATGGACAATGGCGCCCGGCACCGGGGCGAGAGTGAAGGCATTGACGAGGACAGGCTCGTCGGGGCACACGTCGAGCACCTTCAGCGCCAGGAACAGGGCGCCGCCGCCGGAATTCACCGCGATGCAGTGCCGGCGCCCGACAAGGGCCGCGAACTCGCGTTCGAGCAGCGCCGCATCGGCCTGATCCGCGCCGAGCTCGCCATAGCGGAAAAGCCGCCCCGACCGCATGAGCTCGACGGCGCGCGCGATCCCGGCCTCCGGCACGGGGGGAGGTTCGGTCAGGTCGCGGGTCAGGCGGCGCGGCTCAGACACCCAACGGACCCTTCTCCTCGCGCAGCGACCGCCAGATGTGGGTGCGCAGATGGACGAAAGAGTCCAGGTCCATCACGTCCTCGATCTTGCTGAAGCTGTCCCAGTTCTCCGCCTGGCGGATCGTCCTGACGTCGATGATCTCCTTGATGCGCCCTGGACGCCGGGTCATGATCGCGACACGGTCAGCCAGATAGACGGCCTCTTCCACGGCATGGGTGATGAAGAGGACGGTGCGCGGATTGACCCGGGCCAGCCGCACCAGCTCCTCCTGCATGACGACACGCGTCTGGGCGTCGAGCGCGCCGAAGGGCTCGTCCATCAGCAGCACCTCGGGATCGAGAACATAGGCGCGGGCAATGGCGACGCGCTGCTGCATGCCGCCCGACAGCTGATGCGGGAACGCCTCCGCGTGGCTCTCGAGGTTCATCAGCTTGAGAGCGCTTGCGATCAGCTCGTCGCGCTGGTCCTTTGGCAGGTTCTTGTTGCGCAGGCCGAGATCGATGTTGGCCCGCACGGTCTTCCACGGGAACAGCGCGAACTGCTGGAAGACGACGGCCCTGTCCGGGCCTGGCTGGGTCACCGTCCTGCCGCTGACGCTGACGATGCCGGAGCTCGGTGCCTCGAAGCCCGCCGCCATCCTCAGACAAGTGGTCTTGCCGCAGCCCGACGGGCCGACGATCGCCACGAATTCACGTTCCGCGATATCGAGATTGATATCGTCGAGAACCTTCACGCCGGAGTTCTCCGGCCCGAAGACCTTGTTGACACCCTGGAAGCGGATCGATCCCATCTGGCGCGTCCTCAGTTTTCGAGCCCGCGCCGGCGGCGCAGCCAGCCTTCGCCCTGGCGCAGGGCCATGTCGATGGCCATGCCGACCACGCCGATCGCGATCATTCCGCTCATGACGGTTGCGGTCTGAACGCTGCCCTGGGCCTGCACCATCATGAAGCCAACGCCGGCGGCGGCGACGATGAGTTCTGCGCCGACAAGCGACTGCCAGCCGAGGCCGGCCGAGACGCGCAGCCCCGCGATGATCGAGGGCACGGCGGCCGGCAGAAGGATCTCCACGATCATTCTCATGTGGCCGGTGCCCAGCATGCGCGCGGCCTCGATCAGCCGCGGCTCGACGAAACGCGCGCCGCGATAGGCGTTGATCAGGCAGGGCGGGAAGGCGCCTGCAAAGATGATCATGACCGGTCCGCCCACGCCCGTGCCGAACCAGAGGGCCGCGAAGGGCACCCAAGCGATGGGTGCGATGAAGCGAAGGCCGTCGAAGATCGGCGTGACGATGTCATCGAGCAGGCGGAACCAGCCCATGAGCAGTCCGAGCGGAATGCCGACAGCCGCCGCAAGGACCACGCCATAGGCATAGCGCTGGAAGCTCGAGGCGAGATGAACCGGCAGGGTGGCTCCCGCGAAGGGCGAGGTCAGCAGCGTCAGGAACCGGCTGGCGACCTCCAGCGGCGAGGGCAGAAACTGCCGCGGCACAAAACCCGTCGCAGTCAGCAGCGTCCAAAGCCCGATGATCAGCGTCACGCCGAGGAGACCCCAGCCCAGCCTTTGCGAAAGAGACAGCGCGGACTGCTTCATCGCCTAGTCCCTCGCCGCGACATTCCAGGCGAGCGCGCGGCGCTCCACCTGTCCGAGAAGCCATGTCGTCGCCCAGCCAAGGAGGCCGACGGCCACCATCCCGACGAGGATCATGCCTGGATAGATGTCCTGCTGGGCCATGTTCAGGATGAAGCCGAGGCCAACCAGCGCCCCCACCAGTTCGGCCGCGACGAGCGTCGTCCAGCTTGCCTGCAGGGACAGCCTGAGCCCCGTGAAGATCATGGGGGCGGCGGCCGGCGCGATGATCTCGTGGACCATCCGCCAGCGTGGCGTGCCGAGCATCCGGGCCGCCTCGATGACCGGCCGGTCGATGTTGCGCACACCGGCGAAGGCGTTGATCACCGAGGGTACGAAGGCGGCGAACCAGATGACCATGATCTTGGCCGCATCGCCGAGGCCCAGCCACAGGATGGCAAGCGGGATCCATGCGAGCGGCGGAATGGGTCGAATGATGAGGAAGATCGGGTTGATACAGGCCTCCACACGCCGGTCCCAGCCCATCCACAGTCCGAGCGGGATGCCTGTCGCCACCGCCACGGCGAAGCCCATCACCACCAGTTTCAGGCTGTGCACCGCGTGCTGCGCAAGACCAGCGCCGGCATAACCCCGGGTGAGGATCTGGTTGAGAGAGACCCAGAATTCCGCCGGCGATGGAAAGCGCGCCGAGCCGACGAGCCCCGTCACGGAGGTCAGCAGCCACCACGTGACGCCGACCGCGCCCACCGTCGCCAGGCCGATTGTTGCCCTGCGCCCGAGCATACGGGTCGCCTCCCTGATGCGCTCTTTATGAAAGCGCTTACATTCATTGCGACATAGCCGGTGAGGCTTGTCAACGCAGATAATACCGTATTGTGTCGATCCACCGATCATTGCGACTGAAACAAATTTCAGTCATGGATGAAGCATGAAGTCCAACCGCAAGGCCCGGATCATTGATGTCGCCCGCGACGCCGGCGTGTCTGCGGCGACCGTCTCGCGAGCCCTGTCACACCCGCAACTGCTCAATGCCGAGACATTGGCCCGCGTCCGCCAGAGCGCCCTGCGCCTCGGTTATCGCCCGGATGCCGCCGCGCGCGCCCTGGCCTCGGGGCGCTCCATGACGATCGGCGCCGTGGTGCCGACCCTCGACAACGCCATTTTCTCGCGCGCCCTGCAGAGCATGCAGGCGGTT
Source organism: Phreatobacter aquaticus (assembly GCF_005160265.1). Lineage (NCBI taxonomy): Bacteria > Pseudomonadati > Pseudomonadota > Alphaproteobacteria > Hyphomicrobiales > Phreatobacteraceae > Phreatobacter > Phreatobacter aquaticus. Next base: position 3,635,455 of record NZ_CP039865.1, read on the forward strand.
CTCGCCGGGAGGGGCTACCAGCTCCTCGTTTCCTCCCACGACTACAATGCCGCCGCGGAGGCCGAAGCGGTGAAGATGCTGGTCGGCCGCGGCGTTGACGGGCTCATGCTGGTGGGGGCCGAGCGAGCCCCCGAGACGGAGGCCATCCTCGCCGACACCCACGTCCCTGTGGTCCTGACCTGGCGCGGCATGGCCGGCCATGCGGCCGTCGTGGTCGACAACGAGAGGGCAGGAGCGCTGGCGGCGCGGCATCTCGTTGAGCTCGGCCATCGGAGGATCGGGGTCATGACGGGCAGCCACGCCTTCAACGACCGCCAGCGCGCCCGCCAGGACGGCGCGCGGGCATTCCTGGCTGCCGCGGGCCTGCCCGTCCCGGATTGGCTCGCAATCCAGGTTCCGACCACGTTGGCCGGTGGGCGCTCCGGCTGCGCGAGCCTTCTGGGTCTTGCCGAGCCGCCGACCGCCATCATCGGCGGCATTGACCTGATCGCCATCGGCTGCATGGTCGAGGCACAGGCGCGGGGACTGTCCGTCCCGGACGATCTCTCCGTGGTCGGCATCGATGACCTGGACATGTCGGCCCACCTGTCTCCGCCGCTCACGACGGTGCACGTGCCGACGGCCCGGATCGGCACGACCTGCGCCGAGATGATCTGCGACCTTATCGAGGAGAAGCCGACCGAGGGGGAGGTTGAACTACCGGTCGATCTCGTCGTCCGGCGATCTACTGTCAGTCGCACTGTGGCTTGAGCACACTTGGCGACGTGGTTGGGGTCGATGTCGCGCCTCGCGTCGCCAATGCAGATATGGGGTCACTTGCGAAAGCGGACCTGGCAGCAGTGCGGGCGGTGCCCTGACATAAGACCAGAGTTGCGTGGAACGCGCCGCGGGGCATCCAATGAGCGAAGGTTCAACTCCTGCGTCATCTGCGCCGTACCAGGCCCCGAGTGTGAATCGGGCAATTCACGCTGAAGCTCCGCCTGGGCGCCTTGGCACTGGGCAGCCAGATGAGCCGGAAAGCCTCGGCCTGTTGCTCGAATCGTGATCCCGGTTGTGACCCTGGGACCATTGCCGCTTCGACGTCATGTGACCGAGAGGATGGAAACTCACCGCAGCCGCTGCATTGCAGGCTAAAATGGTGAGCGGGGAGGGGATCGAACCCTCGACCACATGATTAAAAGTCACGTGCTCTACCGCTGAGCTACCCGCCCATCCGGCGGGGGGTTTGGCGGATCGCGGCCGGGAAGTCAACGCGTCCTGGCCGCGACCTCGCGTCTCAAAGCGAGAAGCCGCCATCCGCGATGTGGATCGTGCCGGTGGTGTAGGCGCTCTCGTCCGCTGCCAGATAGACCGCGAGCCAGGCGATTTCTTCCGCCGTCCCGAGCCGTCCGATCGGCTGGCGGTCGATGAAGGCCTGGCGGGTGGCGGCCTCGGTCTGCTTGGTGGCCTTGGCCAGCGCCGTGATCCGGTCGTCGAGCGAGGGCGACTGGATCGTGCCCGGGCAGATGGCATTGGCGCGGATGCCCTTGCGGATGAAATCGGCGGCCACAGACTTGGTCAGCCCGATCACCGCTGCCTTGGAGGACCCATAGGCATAGCGGTTCGGTATGCCGCGCACCGACGAGGCGCCCGACGCGATATTGATGATCGAGCCGGCGCCTCGCTCCAGCATGCCCGGCAGGAAGGCCTTGATCGTGCGGTGCATCGACGTGACGTTGAGGTCGAAGGAGCGGGCCCAGTCGGCTTCCGACGTGTCCAGCACATTGCCGTGGTGCACCCAGCCCGCCGCGTTCACCAGAATATCGATCTGTCCGATCTTGGCCGCCAGCGCATCCACCGCACGCGTCGATGTGACGTCGAGCTTCAGCTTCTTCGCCTTCTTGATGCCCTCGAGCCGCGCCTTGTCGATATCGGTCGCATAGACGGTCGCGCCCTCGGCCACGAAGGCCTCCGCGATCGCCCGGCCGATGCCGTGCCCCGCCGCCGTCACGAGTGCGATCTTGCCCTGAAGCCGCTTGGCCATGCCGATATCCTCCTCTGCCGCCTCGTTCATCCCGGGCGTCCTGACGCCAAGAGGTGGCATGGCGGGAAGGGGCCTGTCCAGCGGGCGAGCTATCCGCCGAACCGCTGGGAGAGTTGCGTGTCGTAGCCCTTGAGATCGGTCAGCACCCGTTCGAGCAGGGCCGGGTCGCGCAGACGGATCGCCGTTGCGGCGACATCAAGGGCTGCAAAGACGGCTTCCGTCAGCCGCCGGTAGTCGGAATCCGACGAGAGGTCGGCATTGGCGAAGCTTTCGCAACGTTTGACCGCATAGCGATAGACTGCCGCCTTGGCGATGATGTCGCCGCGCACCTCGCCACGGGTCAGATCCGGAGCGGTCCGCCGCATCGCCTGCAGGGGCCCAAGCACGGTGCTCGCCTCGTCGAGGCATTCGACAATGCCGTAGAACCCTGCCGCACGGCGCAGGTTCATCCAGTCGCGCTTCAGCGGCAGAATGGTCTCGAGCGCTGCGTCGGCACGGCCATCGGCAAGGTCGTCGGCCGCCCGCTTGAGCCGCGCGCCGGTCCCTGCGATCAGTTCGGGAAACAGGTTGATCTGGCCAAACAGGGCCGGCGGCTTGTCGCGCACCAGCGTGCTGATCTGCGCCCAGAGCTGCGTCAGCTTCTTCAGCGACGCCTCGGCATCCTCGTTGCGGCCGGCACGCAGCAGCGTGGTGGTGGTGCGGTACTGGACCTGCGCCTCGCCGAGGCGGGCAAGGAACGGTTCGAGCGCATTTGCCCGCGCGCCCGAGGGGGCGCCGATCAGGGCGGACATGAGAGCTGCGAGCAGCAGGAAAGGCCGGATAGGTGAAATCACGGGCCGCACCATAGCGGATGTATCCGGCGCGTACATCCTGTGCCGCACGCTCAGGAGCCTTTCAGAAAATGATCGAGTGCGCTCCGCGTCGGCATGCCCTTGCGGCCGCCGAATTCAGTGCATTTGAGCGCCGCTGCTGCGCTGGCAAAGCGGATGGCCCGGCCAAGCGGTTGCGCCTCGGCGAGTGCGACGGCCAGCGCCCCATGCCAGGTGTCGCCGGCACCAAGCGTGTCGACAGCATTCACCGCGAAAGCCGGCACGTGATGGACGCGGCCGCCCTCCATGTACCAGCAGCCGCGCGGCCCATCGGTGACGATCAGGATATTGACCGCCGCGGCCGCAGCCTGAGCGAGCGCGACCGGCAGATCGTGAATACCGGTGAATTCGCGCAGCGCCTGGGCCGAGAACCCGACATGGCTGGCAAGCCCGATCACCTCGGGTCTCGTCGGCTTGCGGTCGGCGTCCAGCACGGACGGTTTGCCGGCTTTGCGCGCTTCGGCCAGCACGGCCAGCGCGGCCTCGATCCAGCGCGTATCGGTATGGGCGGCATCCATCCACTGGCCGAGATCGGCCGGGAACCAGTCGGTGCCGGCCGGGATCGTGTCGTCGGAATAGCTGACCACCATGCGCTCGCCGGCGGGATCGACCATCACCGCTGAGACCGGCGACCGATGGCCGGCAAACAATCTGATGCCGCTGGTGTCGACACCCTCGTCATGGAACTCGGCGAGGATCGATTGTGCCACCGGATCATCGCCCAGCCGCGCGATCAGGCGAACGTCGCAGCCAAGCCGGGCGCAGGCGGTCGCGGCATTGCCGGCGAGCCCGCCGCCGGATGTGGTCAGGGCCTTCGAACGATATTTCAGCGCCTCGCTCGGCATGACATCGACAGAATAAATGAAATCCAGCGTGGTGATGCCGGCTGCAACGATCCGGGTCATGAATTGGGTCTCGTTCCCACATAGAGCGCCGACAGCGCCAGGCAGATGCCGGAGGCGGCAATGCCGATCGGCGGCGCGGTCAGCCAGACCAGGCCCCAGGAGAAAGCCATCGAACCGATCGCAATCATCTTGATCCGCGGCGCGATGGCGCCGCTTTCGCGCCAGCGCAGCACGGGCGGCCCGAGCTTGGGATGATGGACCAGCCAGTGTTCGAAGCGCGGCGACGAGCGCGTGAAGCACCAGGCCGCCATGATCAGGAACACCGTGCCAGGAATGCCCGGCAGGATCACGCCGATCACGCCGATGGCGGTGAACACCCAGCCGACGCAGAAGAGGACCCAGTTCCAGGTGCGCCGGACCATCTCTAGCCTGCCTTGACGAGGCGGATCGCCTCATGCCGTCCGAAGAGATAGAGAAGATCGCGCAGGGCCTCGCCGCGTGGGCCTTCCAGCTTCGGATCGGTCTCGACGATCAGCTTGGCGTCATTGCGGGCGATTTCGATCAGCGGCGCGTGGTGCTCGAGCCGCGCCACGCGGAAGCCGGGCAGGCCCGATTGCTTGGTGCCGAGCAGGTCGCCTTCGCCGCGCAATTTCAGGTCTTCCTCCGCGATGCGGAATCCGTCCTCGGTTTCCCGCATGATGTCCAGCCGCTTCGCCGATGTCTCGCCGAGCGGGCCCTTGTAGATCAGGATGCAGGTCGAGGCGGTCTCGCCGCGGCCGATCCGCCCGCGCAGCTGGTGGAGCTGGGCAAGGCCGAAGCGTTCGGCATGGTCGATCACCATGATGGAGGCCGCCGGCACGTCGACACCGACCTCGATCACCGTGGTGGCGACCAGAAGGCGGGCATCGCCCGACTGGAAGCGGGCCATCGCGGCATCCTTGTCGGGGCCCTTCATCTGCCCGTGAACCAGGGCCACGGCCTCGGCGAAGCGCTGGCGGAACATCTGGTAGCGCTCTTCCGCCGCGGCGAGATCGCCGGCCGCGCTGTCGGGATCCTCGGATTCGGCGACCAGCGGGCAGACCCAATAGACCTGCCGACCGGCCTCCAGCGCCCGGCCCACGCCATCGATGATGTCGGGGAGCTTCTCCAGCGAGATGACGCGGGTATCGACCGGCTTGCGGCCTGCCGGCTTCTCGGTCAGCTGCGACGACTCCATGTCACCGAAATAGGTCAGCACCAGGGTGCGCGGAATGGGAGTCGCCGTCATCACCAAAAGGTCCACCGCCTCGCCCTTGGCGGCGAGCGCCAGGCGCTGATGGACGCCGAACCGGTGCTGCTCGTCGATCACCGCCAGGCCCAGGTCGTGGAACCGAACGCTCTCCTGGAACAGCGCGTGCGTCCCGACCACGATCGGGATCGTGCCGGAGGCCAACCCCGCCAGGATCGCCTCGCGTTCGCGGCCCTTCTCACGCCCTGTGAGAATGGCGACCTCAAGCCCGACCGAGCCGGCAAGCGCCTTGAGCGTCTTCGCATGCTGGCGGGCCAGCAATTCTGTCGGCGCCATCAGGGCCGATTGCCGGCCGGTCTCGGCGGCCGCCGCCATGGCCATCAGCGCGACCACGGTCTTGCCGGAGCCGACATCGCCCTGCAGCAGCCGGAGCATCCGCGTTTCGGCTCCCATGTCCGCGGCGATTTCGGCGACCGCCTTCTGCTGCGATCCCGTCAGCGCGAAGGGCAGGGCGGCCGCGAGCCTTGCGCGAAGCGCCCCGTCGCCGACATTGCGCCGGCCGGCCGGGCGCCGGAGATTGGCGCGCACAAGCGCCAGCGCCAGCTGGTTCGCCACCAGTTCGTCATAGGCAAGCCTCGACCAGGCCGGCCCCTCGGGCGCGAAATCGCGGATATCGGCCGGCGCATGCAGGGTCCGGAGTGCGGTCGCAAAATCCGGCCAGGCCTTCTGGCTGACGAGATGCGCATCCAGCCATTCCGGAAGTTTCGGCAGCCGGGTGAGCGCTGCTTCCTCCGCTCGCCGGATCAGGCCGGCGCCGAGACCCTCGGTCATCGGATAGACCGGCTCGATCAGCGGCATGGTGGCGAATTGCTCCGCCGTCATGACGCGATCGGGGTGGACCATCTGGCGAATGCCGTCGAACAGCTCGATCGTGCCTGAGACGATCCGCGTCTCGCCGACCGGGCACATCTGTTCCATGCGCGCCTTGTGGGCATAGAACCAGACGAGCGTCAGGTCGCCGGTCTCATCCGAGGTCAGGATCCGGTAGGGCGCGCGGCTCTTCGAGGCTGGCGGCGCGCGATGCTTCTCGATCAGCACCTCGACAGTGACAATCGTGCCTGGCACCGCCTCGGCCAGCGTCGGCCGGGCCCTGCGGTCGATGATGCCCGACGGCAGATGCAGCAACAGATCGACCACCCGCGGCGCCGCTTCCGTGCCGAGCAGCCGTTGGTACAGGGCCTCCAACTTGGCGCCGACGCCTTTGAGCGTGACGAGGGGGGCAAAGAGTGGATCGAGTCGCGCTGGACGCATGGCGGGAATGTATCGACAACTTGTCCCACTGACAGGGGCTTTGGCGTTTGCTAGTCAGTCGGCGTGAACCGGGCGGCGCCGACAAGGGCGTCCCCGGCTTTTGCCGTTTTCATCCGCGAGGCCCGCCATGACCGGAACCACCCGTTCTTCCGCCGATCTCGATCCGCGCCGCCGCAAGATCCTGTTCCGCTCCTGGCATCGCGGCACTCGCGAGATGGACCTGATCATGGGCCGCTATGCCGATGTCCATATCGGTGAGTTCTCCGAGGCCGAGCTCGACGATTTCGAGCGGCTGATCGAGGTGCCGGACCGTGACCTGTTCGCCTGGGTCACCGACAAGGCTGACACCCCGGCCAATTACGACACCGCCGTGTTCCGCTCGCTGAAGACCTTCCACACCGAGGGACGCGGAGCCTGGGTCGGCTGATGGCCAAACGTTCGCCTGCCGATGTCGTCGCCTCGCGCGGCCGCCTGACCCTTGGCGGCGTGCCGCAGGGCTTCGATGCGCTCGTCATCGCCGATCTCGCCCGCCAGCTCCACGCCAAGGGCAACCAGGCTTCGCCCGAACTGGTGGTGGTCTGCCGCGACGGCCCGCGCATGCAGGCGCTGGAGGCAGCCCTCGGCTTCTTCGCGCCCTCGATCGAGATCCTGACGTTCCCGGCCTGGGACTGCCAGCCCTATGACCGCGCCTCGCCGAACGGCGCGCTGATGGCCAGGCGCATGCTGACCTTGTCGAGGCTTGCCCGCGTCACCGGACGCGCCACGCCGGCGATCGTGCTGACCACCATCAATGCCGCGCTCCAGCGCGTGCCGGCCCGCGCCTTTGTCGGCGCGCAATCGCTGTCGGCTGCCCCCGGCAATGTGCTCTCCATGGCGCAGCTCGGGTCCTGGCTCGAGGTCAACGGCTATCTCCGCACCTCCACCGTCCGCGATGTCGGCGAATATGCGGTGCGCGGCGGCATTCTAGACCTGCATCCGCCGGGCCTGGAGCTGCCGATCCGGCTCGATTTCTTCGGCGACACGCTGGGATCGATCCGCACCTTCGATCCCGAGAGCCAGCGCACCTCCGGGAGCCTGCGTCGGCTCGACCTCGTGCCGACCTCGGAAGTGCAGATCACCACCGAGACCATGGTGAAGTTCCGCCTGGCCTATGTCCGTGCCTTCGGTGGCTCGACCAAGGGCGATCAGCTCTATGAGGCCGTCTCGGAGGGCCGCCGCCATCCGGGCGTCGAGCACTGGCTGCCGCTGTTCACCGACCGGCTCGATACGATCTTCGACTATCTGCCGGGCTCCGGCGTGGTGCTGGAAAACCAGGTGGAGGAGGCCGCCAAGGAGCGGCTCACCACCGTTGCCGACCATTACGATGCGCGAAAGTCGGCGCTCGACCACGATCCCGCCCACACCTCCTACAAGCCGCTGCCGCCGGACCTGCTCTATCTGACGGAGAAGGAATGGGACGCCGTCCGCGGCGCGGAATCCGTCGTCAAGCTGTCGCCCTTCGCGCTGGCAGGCGCGTCTTCAGGCCAGATGATCGATCTGGAGGGCCGGCGCGGGCGCTCGTTTGCCGCCGAACGCGCCGACGAGAACGCCAATGTCTTCGACGCCGTGGTCGCCCATGTCGCCGAGCTCCGGAAGGAGAAGAAGCGGGTTATCCTCGCCGCGTGGTCCGACGGGTCGCGCGAGCGCCTGTCGCAGATCCTGGCCGACCACGACCTGAAGAACCTGAAGACCGTCGAGAGCTGGACGGTTGCCCAGGCTTTGCGCGGCGACGAGATCGCGCTCGCCGTCCTCGGCATCGAGGAGGGTTTCGAGACGCCCGACATCGCCATCATCGGCGAGCAGGACATTCTCGGCGACCGCCTCGTCAGGACCCAGAAGAAGCGCAAGCGCGCGCAGGATTTCATCCTCGAGGCGACCAGCCTCTCGGCCGGCGACCTCGTCGTCCATGTCGATCACGGCATCGGCCGGTTCATCGGGCTGAAGACGGTGACCGCCGTCGGCGCGCCGCATGATTGCGTCGAGATCCACTATGCCGGCGGCGACAAGCTGTTCCTGCCGGTGGAGAATATTGAGCTCCTGTCGCGCTATGGCTCGGAGGATACCGAGGCCCAGCTCGACCGGCTCGGCGGCGGCTCCTGGCAGGCGCGCAAGGCGCGGATGAAGAAGCGCATCCTCGAGATGGCGGCCGGTCTCATCAAGATCGCCGCGGCTCGGGCGCTGCGCGAAGCACCGAAGCTCGTCGCGCCCGACGGCGCCTATGACGAATTCGCGGCGCGCTTCCCCTATGACGAGACCGAGGACCAGCTCTTCGCCATCGAGGCGGTGCTGGAGGATCTGGGCGCCGGCAAGCCGATGGACCGCCTGGTCTGCGGCGATGTCGGCTTCGGCAAGACCGAAGTGGCGCTGCGCGCGGCCTTCGCTGCGGTCATGAGCGGCAAGCAGGTGGCGGTCGTGGTTCCCACCACGCTGCTTGCCCGCCAGCACTTCAAGACCTTCACCGAGCGCTTCAAGGGCTTGCCGATCAATGTGGCGCAGGCGTCCCGCATGGTCGGCTCGGCCGATCTCGCGGCCGCCAAGAAGGGCCTCACCGAGGGCACGGTCGACATCGTCGTCGGCACCCATGCGCTGCTCGGCAAGGCGATCGAGTTCAAGGATCTCGGCCTCGTCATCGTCGACGAGGAGCAGCATTTCGGCGTCGGCCACAAGGAGCGCCTCAAGCAGCTGCGCGCCGAGGTCCATGTCCTGACGCTGACCGCAACCCCGATCCCGCGGACCCTGCAGCTCGCCATGACCGGCGTGCGCGATCTCTCGATCATCGCGACGCCGCCGGTCGACCGGCTGGCTGTGCGCTCCTTCGTGACGCCCTTCGACCCGCTGATCATCCGGGAGGCGCTGCTGCGCGAACGCTATCGCGGCGGCCAGGCGTTCTTCGTCTGCCCGCGCATCGAGGATCTCGGCGAGGTCGAGGCCTTCCTGCGCGACCATGTGCCGGAGGCGAAGTTCATCGTCGCCCATGGCCAGATGACGCCGACGGAACTCGAGGACCGCATTGGTGCCTTCTATGACGGCAAGGTCGACATCCTCGTCTCCACGACGATCGTCGAGTCCGGGTTGGACATCCCCTCGGCCAACACGCTGATCGTCTGGCGCGCCGACATGTTCGGGCTTGCCCAGCTCTACCAGCTGCGCGGCCGCGTCGGCCGCTCCAAGACCCGCGCCTATGCCCTGTTCACGCTGCCGGAGAACAAGCCGGTGACGCCGCAGGCCGAACGCCGCCTGAAGGTTCTGCAATCGCTCGACACGCTGGGTGCAGGCTTCCAGCTCGCCTCCCACGATCTCGACATCCGCGGCGCCGGCAACCTGCTCGGCGACGAGCAGTCGGGCCATATCAAGGAGGTCGGCTACGAGCTCTACCAGCAGATGCTTGAAGAGGCGGTCGCCCTGATGAAGCAGGGCTTCGTTGAGGACACGGTGGCCGACAAGTGGTCGCCGCAGATCACGGTCGGCACGCCGATCCTGATCCCGGAGACCTATGTCGAGGACCTGACGCTCCGGCTGCAACTCTATCGCCGCCTCGGCGATCTTGAGACCGACGAGGAGATCGATTCCTTCGCCGCCGAGATGATCGACCGGTTCGGCCCGCTGCCGCCGGAAGTCGAGCATCTGGTCAAGGTCGCGGTCATCAAGGCCTATTGCCGCAGAGCCAATGTCGACAAGGTCGATTCCGGTCCGCGCGGCATCGTCATGTCGTTCCGCGACGGCAAGTTCGCCAATCCGGCCGGCCTCGTCCGCTATATCGGCGAGCAGGGGTCGCTCGCGAAGGTGCGCCCCGACCAGAAGATCGTCTTCATCCGCGACTGGTCGCGCGCCGAGGACCGGCTGAAGGGCACAACCGTGATCCTGCGCAATCTCGTCAAGATCGCCGAGACGAAGAAGGCGGCGTGACGGGGAGGGCGGTGCGCGAAATCGTTCGCCCGTCCGGTGATAGACTTGCCGCCGGGTTCGCATGTCCCGGCGAGGACCGGGATGTCTTGTCAGGTCAAGAGAGACGCGCTTTGATGATGCGGGGCCTTGGAGAGGCAATGATTACACTTCGAAATGCAGGATTTGGTGCCGCCGCGCTCGCCCTGATCGCCATGGCGGCCTTCGGGCAGACGTCGGCTCACGCGCAAAACCCGCCGCCGATCACCCGGCCGCCGACCATCCATCCGCCGATCACCCGGCCGCCGACCATCCAGCCGCCGAGAACCCAGCCGCCGAGAACCCAACCGCCGACCATCCAGCCTCGCAGGCAACCGTAGAGCCTGCCCTGCCGCGCAACCGGTCGTGCCCGCCGGGCGAACGGGGCCCTGCCAAGCCCTGACAGCACACCCCATCCGTCATGCCTGGGCTTGTCCCGGGCATCCACGCCTTCATATAGCCACCAGACGAACCGGGGGCGCGCCCCCGCAACCCCGCCGGAGACCCGTTTCCGGACCTCTCCACGACAGCTCCGGCAAAATGTCGCGGGAACGGCGGGCTTTCGCAGGGGTTGGCAGGCGTCAGCAGGAAAGAGGTGTCGCTCGTGTTCCACGACGAATCGCGTTCAAGGCCGCCGGGCGTCGAGATCGAGGGCCATGCCATCGTCTCGGCCGACGGGAATATCTCTGAGGCCGATGGCACGATGCCGAAGGCTCTGATGAACGAGGCCGACTGGGCTCTGTTCCAGTCTGCCCTCGACCGGGCGGCCATCGTGGTGCTGGGCCGTCTCGGCCATCAGGCCCATCCCAATCCCGGCCGGCGCAGGCTGGTGCTGACCGGTTCGGTGGTGGGGCTCGTGGCCGATCCGGCCGACCCTCTCGCCTGGTGCTGGAACCCGGCAACGCTCGCCTTCGAGGACGTGCTGGAACGCCTGGAGATTGCTGCGGGCACCGTGGCGGTCACCGGCGGGACCCGGGTGTTCGATCACTTCCTCGGGATCGGTTACGATCGTTTCGCGCTCTCGACCGCGACAAAAGTCCTGATTCCGGACGGCCGTCCCTGCTTCACCTCCGACCGACCCGAACCGGTACTGGAGCGCCATGGCCTGGTCTCGGAAGGCGGTCGCCTGATCGACGCCGTTAACGATGTCACAGCCGCGCTGTGGACGCGGCGACACGCCGCCGGGACGGTTTGACCCGGACCCTAGCGAGCGGGCCGAGGGATGCCTATTATTGATCCAACCCCGGCTGAGGGGGACGGCATGATTCTCGCATCCGCTATCCTTGAGCCCTTTCGGGCGTGCCGGGCACGCCGGCACGCAAGTGACACATGACGACAGACGCAACGCCAGACAGAGACCGCAAGCCAGTGCGCCAGGATCCCCGGATGGCCGGCAAGCGGGACGAGCGCGACCAGGATCCGGGCGGGCCCGGCACCTCGGTCATCACCAAGACCAAGCCGCAGACAAAGCGGCCCAGCCTCTATCGCGTCCTGCTGCTCAACGACGACTACACGCCCATGGAGTTCGTGGTCCACGTGCTCCAGAAGTTCTTCAACAAGGACACCGACGCCGCCACCCGCATCATGCTGCACGTCCATCAGAACGGCGTCGGCGAATGCGGCACCTTCACCTACGAAGTCGCCGAGACCAAGGTGACCCAGGTCATGGATTTCGCCCGTAAGAACCAGCATCCGCTGCAATGCGTGATGGAAAAGAAGTGACGATCCCGCCGTTCCGCCTTCCATCGATGCACTGAACGCTCAAGAGGTTCCCTTGCCCTCATTCTCACGCAGCCTGGAACAATCGCTCCATCGGGCGCTGGCGCTCGCCAACGAACGTCGCCACGAATATGCGACGCTCGAGCATCTGCTGCTGGCCCTGATCGAGGACCAGGACGCAGCCGCCGTCATGAAGGCCTGCTCGGTCGATCTCGACAAGCTGAAGCGCAGCCTGGTCGGCTATATCGATGCGGAGCTCGAAAACCTGATCACCGACGGCTCGGAGGATTCCAAGCCGACGGCCGGATTCCAGCGCGTCATCCAGCGCGCGGTCATCCACGTCCAGTCGTCCGGCCGCGAGGAAGTGACGGGCGCAAATGTCCTCGTTGCGATCTTCGCCGAGCGCGAGAGCCACGCCGCCTATTTCCTGCAGGAGCAGGACATGACCCGCTACGACGCGGTCAATTATATCTCCCACGGCATCGCCAAGCGGGCAGGTTTGTCCGAGCCGCGCGCGCCGAAGGGTGCCGACGAGCCCGAGGAGACCAAGGGCAGCGGCGAGAAGACCTCCGACGACAAGAAGAAGGGCGACGCTCTCGACACCTATTGCGTCAATCTGAACAAGAAGGCGCGCGAGGGCCGGATCGATCCGCTGATCGGCCGTGACAGCGAGATCAGCCGCACCATCCAGGTGCTGTGCCGCCGTCAGAAGAACAATCCGCTGCTGGTCGGCGATCCCGGCGTCGGCAAGACCGCCATCGCCGAGGGCCTGGCCAAGCGCATCGTCGAGAACGACGTGCCGGACGTGCTGCGCGAGGCGACCGTCTTCTCGCTCGACATGGGCACGCTGCTCGCCGGCACCCGCTATCGCGGCGATTTCGAGGAGCGCCTGAAGCAGGTGATCAAGGAGGTGGAGGCCCACCCCAACGCGATCATGTTCATCGACGAAATCCACACGGTGATCGGTGCTGGCGCGACCTCGGGTGGCGCGATGGATGCGTCCAACCTTTTGAAGCCGGCGCTCGCCCAGGGCACGCTGCGCTGCATCGGCTCGCCCACCTACAAGGAATACCGCCAGTATTTCGAGAAGGACCGGGCCCTTGTCCGTCGCTTCCAGAAGATCGACGTCAACGAGCCGTCGGTGTCCGATGCGATCGAGATCCTGAAGGGCCTCAAGGTCGCCTTCGAGACCTATCACAAGTTGCGCTACACCAACGAGGCCATCAAGGCCGCAGTGGAACTGTCGGCACGCTACATCCATGACCGGAAATTGCCCGACAAGGCGATCGACGTGATCGACGAGAGCGGCGCGGCGCAGATGCTGGTGCCCGAGGGCAAGCGCAAGAAGACGATCGGCATCAAGGAGATCGAGGCGGTCATCGCGACCATGGCTCGCATCCCGCCGAAGACCGTCTCCAAGGACGATGCCGAGGTTCTGCGCAATATCGAGACCACGCTGAAGCGTGTGGTCTATGGCCAGGACAAGGCGATCGAGGCGCTGTCGGCCTCGATCAAGCTTGCCCGCGCAGGCCTCCGCGAACCTGAAAAGCCGATCGGCAATTACCTGTTCTCGGGGCCGACCGGCGTCGGCAAGACCGAGGTCGCCAAGCAGCTTGCCGCTGTCCTTGGTGTCCAGCTGCTGCGCTTCGACATGTCGGAATATATGGAGCGCCACACAGTCTCGCGGCTGATCGGCGCGCCTCCCGGTTATGTCGGCTTCGACCAGGGCGGCCTGCTGACCGATGGCATCGACCAGAATCCCTATTGCGTCCTCCTCCTCGACGAGATCGAGAAGGCGCATCCGGATCTGTTCAACATCCTTCTGCAGATCATGGATCACGGCAAGCTGACCGATCACAACGGCAAGCAGGTCGATTTCCGCAATGTCATCTTGATCATGACGACCAATGCGGGCGCCTCCGACCTTGCAAAGCCGGCGATCGGCTTCACCCGCACCAAGCGGACCGGCGACGATACGGATGCGATCAACCGGCTGTTCGCGCCGGAATTCCGCAACCGGCTCGATTCGGTCATCGCCTTCGGCCATCTCTCGTCCGAGGTGATCGGCAGCGTGGTCGAGAAGTTCGTCATGCAGCTCGAAGCGCAGCTGGCCGATCGCCAGGTGACGATTGAACTGTCGCCCGATGCGAAGGAATGGCTGGTCGAGCGCGGCTATGACGAGCAGATGGGCGCGCGGCCCATGTCGCGCGTCATCCAAGAGTATATCAAGAAGCCCTTGGCTGAGGATTTGTTGTTTGGCCGGCTAAAGAACGGCGGCCACACGCGGGTTGTCGTGGTCAAGGACGACGAGGGCTTCCCGATCCTCGGCTTCGAGTATCCCAAAGGTCCGGTGACCCCGAAGCAGGAGCCTGTGGTTCCCGACATCCTGAAGATCGCAAAGAATGCCGCGACCAAGAAGAAGGCGGCGGCGGCCCGTGCCAAGCGCAAGCCGAAGGGCGACGGCGGCGGTACGGGCGGGACCCCGGCCTCCGGTGGTCCCAAGCGGCCCTCCGGCTCGGTGCCGAAGGTGCCGCTGAAGGCCGACTGACCGCATCGCCTCTCGACCAGAACCCCGGCCTCGCGCCGGGGTTTTGTCGTTCAGGGCGCTGGGAGATGGGCCGCATGCATGGTGGGGGCTTGCCATGGGCGGGTCTCTCGCCGACTGATCGTGACATGATCGAACCTGCACCCATTGGCCCCCGTGCAACGGCTGCTGGCTGGTACGCCAGTGGGCTGAAGGCGGCGCTCGGCCTGCCGGCCGTGATCCTGGCCGCAACCTTCATCGGCATCGGTTCGGTCTGCGCCGGCTTCGGCATGCCGCTCGCCTGGGCGATGATGGCAACCGTGCTGATCTGGGCCGGGCCGGCTCACCTGATCCTGGTCGGCGGGCTGGGGTCCGGTGCGTCCTGGTTCGCGATTGCGCTCGCCGTGGGCCTGTCATCGGTGCGCCTCCTGCCGATGACCATGTCGCTGATGCCCTATCTCAAGGCCGGCAGCCGCCGGACGCCAGTCTTGCTTGCCTGCGGCCATCTGGTGGCGATCTCGATCTGGGTCGAGGGCCTGCGCCTGCTGCCGCGGGTCGCACCCGCCGGCCGAATCCCGTTCTTCTTGGGCCTCGGCACCGGCTATCTCTGTTCGGCGACCTCAGCGACGGCGATGGGCTATGTGCTCTCCGGTACCATCCCGCATGCCTTTGCGGCTGGCTTGCTGTTCCTGACGCCGATCTTCTTCCTCCTGTCGCTGCTCACCACCGCGCGGCTCCTGTCGGATCGCCTGGCGATCGGCGCGGGCTTTGCCGGGCTGCTGGCCGCATCCCTGCTGGGTGACGGGCTCGACCTGCTCTGGGCCGGTCTCGGCGGCGGAACGCTGGCCTACGCGGCCGCCCGTCTCACCAGCCGGAAGGCTGTCGCCGAATGACCTTCTTCGGCTCCGACATCATGCCCTATGTGGCGCTCATCATCTGCGGCTTCCTGCCGAGCGAGATCTGGCGCTGGCTGGCCGTGCTAGTCGGCCGCGGGCTCGACGAAACGTCGGAACTGCTGACCTGGGTGCGCGCGGTCGCCACTGCGACGCTGGCAGCCGTTGTCGCCAAGCTCGCCTTCTTCCCCGCGGGTGCGCTGGCCACCGTGCCGACGGGATGGCGCGTGGCAGCACTTGCCTCCGGCGTGGTGGTCTTCTTCGTCTTCCGGCGGTCGGTCCTGCTGGGTGTCGTCGTCGGCGAAGCTATCCTGGTCGGCAGCGCCTGGTATCTCGGACTGGGGCCGGCCCGCTAGCGATCAGCCGCCGGCCTGCATGGCTGTCAGAGCCGCCCGGATCGTCGCGGCATGCTTGGCCAGGATGTCCTTGTTCTCCATCGCGCCGGTGTGCGGGCGCAGCGACACTCCGGTCCAGCGCGGCAGGACATGGACGTGGATGTGGAACACGACCTGGCCCCCGGCGGCCTCGTTGAACTGCTGAACGGTGATGCCATCGGCCGCCATGGCCTTCATCACGCCCTTGGCGACGAACTGGGCCGCCTTGGCGAGTTCGGCGAGCTCATTCGGGTCGATGTCGAGGATGTTGCGGGCCGGCGTCTTGGGGATCACCAGCACATGGCCATCGGCGCGCGGCATGATGTCCATGAAGGCGAGCACCTTGTCGGTCTCGTAGACCGTCTCGGCCGGCATCTCGCCGCGCAGGATCTTGGCGAACACATTGGACGGGTCATAGGCGGTCACGGACATGGCAAAACCCTCGCGCGGACAGGCGCGAGGGTTTCGCAATCATCGGCTGCGCCGTCAAGCGGCGCGATGGCTCTTACCAGTAGCCGCGGCGGCGCCAGACACGGCGGCGCCAGAACCGGCGGCGGCGACGCCAGCGCCAGTACTGCATCTCCTGCGGGGCTTCTGCGGTAGCGCCCGCGGCAGGCGCGGCCGAGGCCGGAGCCGCGACGGGGGCGGCCTCGGCGCCTGACAGGCCGGCGGAGGCGGCAAGCGCCACGCCACCGGCGAGGGTTGCGAACAACATGCGACGGTCGAGCATGGGGGCTCCTCTGGTTGGGGTTCGAAGGATCCAGCGGTGTGCCGGACTGTCATTCACGCTAGCAGCCGTCTGGCCCGGCAATGCGTCGCCGGGCGGCCTCGGCTGTTTCCGAAAACGCCGACGCGGAAACACTCCCGCGCCGGCTCATCGGCTTACCAGTAGTAGCGGCGGCGCCAGAACCGGCGGCGCCAGGGCCTGCGCCAGCCCCAGCGGCGGCGGCGGCGCCAGCCCCAATACTGCATCTCGCGCGGCCCCTCAGCCGATGTGGCTGCTGCAGGCTCGACGGCAAGCGGAACCGGGGACTGGACGGCAGGAGACGCTTCCGCCTGCTGGGTGGTGGCGACGGCGACGGCCAATCCGCCGGCAACAAGCGCCAGGAATGAGCGACGTTGGAGCATGTGCATTCCTCCATTCATGATCCCGCGTCAGTGCGGGTGCGAGATTGAAGCTAGCTGAGAGGCTGAGCGGTTGCATTGATCCCGGCCAACTCAACCGCAGGCCGGTCGCCCGCCCGGGCATTCAGCCCGGGCGGACCGTCAATCGATCAGCTGTGCGTGGCGCGGCGTGCCGCACGATGGGCCCGGCGGGCAGCGCGACGGTGGCGGCGATGGGCAACGCGACGGTGATGGCGGGCATGACGGCGGCCGCGCATTTCGAGGGCCTCGCCGGCGGGCGCAGCAGCCTCGACAGGCGCGGCAGCGGGCGTCAGCACCTGATCGATGAGGGTGGCCGCCTCGGCGCCCTTGGTCTGGGCAAGAGCGGCTGCGGCAGCGGCGCCACCGATGACGGCAGTGAAGAACGCGCGACGATTGAACATGGAAGGCTCCCTGGGGTTTGAGCCGGTCGATCCGGCGTAACAGGAGACTGCGCTTCTCAATCTGAATTGGCGCGTATCGCCGCGTTTAGGAACCATTCATGTTGGCGGCACCAGCTCGCCATCAAGCTATTGAAGTCAAAACGGAAAATCCCGTCCCCCCGCTTTGGGCGCTGCCAGCTGCCTATTCAGTTTCGACATCGCCCTTGCGGAACGGTGCCAACTGGCCGAGCTCGTCGATCGCCTCGTCGACATAGCGGCGTTCGCGTTCAAGATAGTCGGCGACGGCGCGGCGCAGTCCTGGGTCAGCGATATAGTGCGCAGAATGGGTCGCGACGGGACGATAACCCCGGGCCAGCTTGTGCTCGCCCTGTGCCCCGGCTTCGACCCGGCTCAGGCCCTTGCTGATCGCATAGTCGATCGCCTGATAGTAGCAGACCTCGAAATGCAGGAACGGGTGCTCCTCGATCGCGCCCCAATGGCGGCCATAGAGGACGTCGCGGCCGATGAAGTTGATCGCGCCGGCAATGTAGCGACCCTCCCGCTCGGCCATGACCAGCAGGATCCGATCGGCCATGCGCTCGCCGATGACGGAATAGAAGGAGCGGGTCAGATAGGGCCGCCCCCATTTCCGCGAGCCGGTGTCCATGTAGAAGGCGTAGAACGCATCCCAGACCTCTTCGGTCAGATCCTTGCCGGTGAGATGGCGGATCGTGATGCCGCGCCCCTCCAGGGCATCGCGCCGCTCGCGCCGGATTGTCTTGCGCTTGCGCGATGACAGCGCGGCCAGGAAGGCATCGAAATCCGCGTAACCCTGGTTCTCGAAATGGAACTGGGTATCGGTGCGCTTGAGGAAGCCGGCCTCGCCGAGCAGGTTCCATTCGGGTTCGGTGCAGAAGGTGACATGGAGCGAGGAGGCGCCGCGCCTTAGCGTGACGTCTGCGGAGGCTTGGGCCAGGGCGGATTCGACATCCGCAGCGTTCGGTCCCCGGCGGACCAGCAGCCGGCGCCCGGTTGCCGGCGTGAACGGCACGCTCGCCTGAAGCTTGGGGTAATAGCGGCCACCGGCCCGCTCATAGGCTTCGGCCCATCCGGCATCGAAGACATATTCGCCGCGCGAATGGCTCTTCAGGTAGCAGGGCAGGATTGCCTGGATGGTGCCGGCCTCATCCTCAAGCACCATATGATGGCCAAGCCAGCCGGTGGCGCGGACGGCCGAACCGGACTCCTCGAGCGCCGCGAAGAAGGCATGGTCGAGAAACGGATCGACCGCGCCGGTCTCGTCGGCGGCGCAGGCGTTCCAGTCTGCGGCGGAAATATCGGCGAGGCTGGAGGCAATGCGGAGTGTGTAGGGCGCGCTCATCGCTGCGACCTTAAGCCAGATAGCCCTCGAACGTCACTTGGTCGGCATGTCGCGCCGCTAATGCGCGATCCTCGTCATTGCGCACCGTCCAGCAGATCACCGGGCGTTTCAGCGCCGATCGGTACAGCACGGTTGCCGCGCTCGGCATATCGGCAACCCGCCAGGACAGGAAATGCGGATCAGTCGTATCGAAATGAGCGATGGCGGCAAGATCACGTTTCATCGCTGAAGGGAGGCGATCCCAGTGCGCTCCGGCATAGGCGGATTCCGCCACGATCCCGCGGACGAGGCCCGGCGCATGCGCCTTCAGCCAGGCAATGGGGGCGGGATCAAACGACATCAGCGCGAGCCTGCCACGATAGTCTGCCGCCAGTTCGGCCACGCGCTTCGTCAGGCCGAGCTTGCCGTCGAATTCCGACTTGATCTCGACAACCAGGGGCACCTTGTCATCGACCAGCGCGAACAGCTGGCTGAGTGTCAGCATCCGGTCGGTGGTCGCCTTGAAGGGGATGGCCTGGAGTTCCGCGACAGATCGCTGGTCGACACGGCCCGTCTGGACCGTCAGCCGGTCGAGGGTCGGGTCATGGAACACAATGGCGTCGCCATCAGCCGTCGGCTGGACGTCGCATTCGATGGCATAATTGCCGGCAATGGCGGCCTGGAACGCCTGAGGACAGTTCTCAAGCACGCCTTTGGCTGCATCGTGCAACCCGCGATGAGCGACCGGGCGCGTGGTCAGCCAGGCGAGATCGGCCATCAGGCCACCTCGACCATGGCCTCGACCTCGACGGCGGCGTCGGCGGGCAGGGCGGCAACGCCGATCGTGGAACGGGCATGGCGGCCCTTGTCGCCGAACACTTCCACCATCAGGTCGGACGCGCCGTTCATCACCTTGGGCGCATCCAGGAAGTCGGGCGTGCAGTTGATGAAGCCACCGAGCCGGACGATGCGCACGACATTGTCGAGATTGCCGACCGCCGACTGGATCTGCGCGATGACATTGAGACCGCACTGGCGCGCTGCCTTCTGGCCGTCCTCGATCGACACGCCGCCACCGAGCTTTCCAGCCATCAGGCCATTGGACCCAAGCGAAATCTGCCCCGACACGACGAGGCTGTTGCCGCTGCGCACAAACGGCACATAATTGGCGATCGGTGCTACCGGCGTCGGCAGGATGATTCCAAGTTCGGCGAGACGTTGAGCGATCAGCGACATGGGCTATCCTGGCGATTATCGGATTGTGATGGCGCGGACCCTGCCTCAACGTGTCTGGCTGTGCAAGGCGCCGTGCGCCGACACATCCATGCCGCGTTGTTGCCTCTGATTGGCCTGCCTGTCCTGTCTATTCGGACCTCTGTCTGCGGAGAATCCACCATGATGCGTCGCCTCCCCATCCTGTTCGCCGGTCTCGCCGGTCTGATCCTCATGGGATCACCGTCCGCCCGTTCCGAAGAGGTGGTGCTGGCGCCCCATCGGGCTGTCTACGAACTGAAGCTCGACAGCGGCCGGCCAGTGCGCGGCATTGACGATGCGCGGGGGCGCATCCTGTTCGAGACCCTTGGCAATCTGTGCGAAGGCTACACGACCAATTTCCGCCAGGTGGTGGAACTGTCGGTCGCTGGCAACCAGGTGGTGATGGATGTCCGCACCGCCAATTTCGAGGAGGCCGACGGAAACGGCTTCCGCTTCTCGTCCCGCTCGACGGAAAATGGCCGGCCGCGTGAGGAAACCGACGGCAGCGCGCAGCGCCGTGACGGCATTGTCCGGGTCGCGGTCACCAAACCGCAGGCTCTGAACCAGGACATCGATGGCGGCACGATCTTCCCGACCGAACATTTGCGCCGGCTGGTCACGGCGGCAAGGGCCGGTTCGACGATCCTGGAGGTCAAGGTCTATGACGGCGCCGAGACCGGCGCGAAGCTCTACAATTCGACAGCCGTCATCGGCCGCCGCATCGAGCCGGGTGCTGGCGATGTCGAGGCCGCGGCCCGCAATCCGGGCCTCCTCAGCCAGGCGCGTTGGCCGGTGACCATCAGCTATTTCGAGGCTGACAAGGAGAGCGCCACGCCGGCTTATTCCATCTCTTTCGAGCTCTACGAGAACGGCGTCTCACGGCAATTGGCGATCCACTACGGCGAATTCTCGCTGCGCGGAACGCTCGCCTCGATCGAGATGCTCACCGACACGAGCTGCAACCGCTGATGGTCAGTCGTCGAGGGTGATGCCCTTGACCACGGCCGTTTTGCCGAATTTGGCTCGAAGCGCATCGACGGCACCTTCAACCTTGACGTTGCGGGCGATCGACGTGTCGACGAGATCGGAGGGGTCGGCCTTGTCGAGGGTGGTCAGGTCGCTCAGTCCGATGCCAATCAGCCGATAGGCCGTGCCATCGATTTCCTTCGCCAGCATCTCGCGGCCGGTCTCGAACAGGCGCGCGGCAAGCACCGTCGGTGAACCCAGCGCCCGCGAGCGCGTCCTGAGCCTGAAGTCGCTGCTTTTCAGCTTCAGCGTCACCGTCGATCCGGCGATGCCCTGTGCCTTGGCACGTGACGTCACCTTCTCGCAGAGCGGAAACAGGCGCTTTTCCAGCGTGCGGCCGTCGCGGATGTCCTCGTCAAAGGTCGTCTCCGCCGAAACAGACTTGGCTTCCTCGTCCGGCGACACCTTGCGTTCGTCGATCCCGCGCGACAGCCGGGCAAGCCGGAGCCCCATGGCACCATAGCGCCGCATCAAGGTGGCCTCGTCATGCTGGCGAAGGTCGGCGATGTGCCGCAAGCCATCGCGCTCCAGGGTCTCCTGCATGGCCTTGCCGACGCCCCAGATGAACGAGACTGGCTTTGGACCGAGGAAAGCGAGCGCTTCGGCCCGACCGATCGCCGCGAAGCCCCTGGGTTTGTCGAGGTCGGAGGCAATCTTGGCGAGGAACTTGTTGTAGGACAGCCCCAGAGACACGGTGATACCGATGTCATGCTCGATCGATCTGGCGAACCGCGCCAGAACGCGGGCAGGGGAGGCGCCATGGAGCCTCGCCGTGCCGGTCAGGTCGAGGAAGGCCTCGTCGATGGAGATGGGTTCGACCAACGGGGTCAACGCCCTCATGGCCGCCCGGACTTCGCGTCCGACCCGGACGTATTTCTCCATGTTGGGCTTGATCACCACCGCCTCGGGGCAGAGCGCGAGCGCCTTGAACATGGGCATGGCCGAGCGCACGCCGTGGATACGCGCGACGTAGCAGCAGGTCGACACCACGCCACGCTTGCCGCCACCGACGATCACGGGTTTGTCGGCGAGGGAAGGGTCGTCGCGCTTCTCGACCGATGCGTAGAAGGCATCGCAATCGACATGCGCAATGGACAACGTATCGAGCTCGGAATGGCGCATGACACGCGGTGAGCCGCAGGCCGAGCACCGCAGCGCGCTGTCATCGACCTCGCTGAGGCAGTCGCGGCAGAAGGCGATGGGACTCATCGGTCGAATCTGAACCTGCCAGCAAGGGACAGCAAGGCCAGGCCGCGCATTCCCGTGGCGGCGTGGCGGATCATGCGCTGTCGCGCTCCCATGGACCGCCGCCAAGCAGATGGGCGCACCGCACGACCACCTCGGGTTTCACGCCCTTGTTGGCGGCAAAGGCGAGCAGCAGCGGCTCGTCGGACATGAGATGGTCCAAGACAGCGGCCAGAAAGGCCGAATCGCGCGCGACTTCGCGGATCGTCGACAGATCGATGCCGGCCAGGGCCATGAACCGCTCCAGCCGTTCCGGCTCCGCCGCGAGGAAGCCAAGCGCATCGATGCCCATGGCCTCCGCGTGCTCCCGCTGATTATCGCCACGCCGCAACGTCATGGTTTGCCTTTCTGAAAGGAATAGCCGCTAGCTTGAAGGTCACCCGTCAAGGTCCGGCAACCATCCGGTCCGCGCCGAAGCGAGTCTGAGATGCCCAAGACCGTGATGATTGTGGAAGACAACGAGCTCAATATGAAGCTCTTCCACGATCTCCTCGAAGCCAACGGATATGACACCATCCAGACCCGGAATGGCACCGAGGCGCTGTCGCTCGCCCGCAGCCACAAGCCGGATCTCATCTTGATGGATATCCAACTGCCCGAGGTCTCCGGCCTCGATGTGACACGCTGGATCAAGGAAGACGAGACAATCCGGCACATTCCGGTCATCGCCGTCACCGCTTTCGCGATGAAGGGCGATGAGGAGCGCATTCGCGCTGGTGGTTGCGAAGCCTATCTCTCCAAGCCGATTTCGGTCGCCAAGTTCATCGAGACAGTCCGCCATTTCCTCGGGACCGCCTGAGCAGCAAGGAACAGCAACGTGACAGCGCGCGTCCTCGTCGTCGACGACATCCTGGCCAACGTGAAACTGCTCGAGGCTCGGCTGTCTGCCGAGTATTTCGACGTCATCACCGCCATGTCCGGCCCGGAAGCCTTGTCGATCTGTGACCGCGGACAATGCGACATTGTCCTGCTCGACGTGATGATGCCCGGAATGGACGGGTTTGAGGTCTGCCGTCGGCTGAAGGCCAATCCCGCCACCCACCATATTCCCGTCATCATGGTCACGGCGCTCGATCAGCCTGCAGATCGCGTGAAGGGATTGGAGGCCGGTGCCGATGATTTCCTGACCAAGCCCGTCAATGACCTGGCGCTGGTCACCCGCGTCCGCTCGCTCGTGCGCCTGAAAATGGTTCAGGATGAACTGCGCATGCGCGCAGTGACGTCCAAGGAGATCGGCATGCGTGACCCGCTCGCCGAGGCTGTGTCGGAGAGCGGTCTGAATGGCCGCATCCTGCTCGTCGATGACCGTTCATCATCGTCCGAGCGCATCGCGCAGGCGCTGGGCCATCAGCATCAGGTCGATGTCGAATCCAAGCCACAGGAAGCGCTCTTCAAGGCCGCCGAGCGCGATTATGACCTCGTCATGGTCTCTCTTGGTCTCGCCGATTTCGACCCGCTCAGGCTCTGCTCGCAGATTCGCTCGCTCGATCGGACCCGCGGCCTGCCGATCCTGGTCATGGCCGATCCGGAGGACGAACCCCGTCTGCTTCGCGGGCTCGATATCGGCGTCAACGACTACGTCATGCGTCCGATCGACAGAAACGAGATGGCGGCGCGCGTTCGCACGCAGGTGCGCCGGAAGCGCTACACCGAGCGGCTGCGCGACAATGTTCAGCAGTCCATGGAAATGGCGATCACCGACGGGCTGACCGGCCTACACAATCGCCGCTACATGGAGAGCCATTTGGCGACCCTGGTCGAGCAGGCGTCGATGCGCGGCAAGCCGATCTCGCTGCTGGTTCTCGACATTGATTTTTTCAAGGCGGTCAACGACACCTATGGCCATGATGCTGGCGATGATGTCCTGCGGGAATTCGCCCAGCGGATGCGCAAGAGCGTGCGCGGCATCGATCTCGCCTGCAGGCTTGGTGGCGAAGAGTTCGTCGTCGTCATGCCGGACACCGATGCGGGCGTGGCCTCGATCGTCGCCGAGCGCATTCGCTCGAAGGTCGCCGCCGACAAGTTCCCGATCCACAAGGGCGAGCGGGCAATCGACGTGACAGTGTCGATCGGCATTTCGCAGCGGGAAGGCGCGACCGATGGCGCTGACGCCCTGCTGAAGCGCGCTGATCAGGCCCTGTATCGGGCCAAGCGCGATGGGCGCAACCGGGTCGTGCTGGACGCTGCCTGACCCTTCGACCCTTTCACCTTAACGATGAATATAAACCTTGTCTTTTTAGGTTAAGATGAGGTGTATCTGATTGAATCTGACTGCGTCATTGAACAGTCGCCATGTCTTGGCTAGCGTGCGGCCAGTTCAGATCGCAATAGACACAAGCTGTTCTTCGCGATCTGGAGCGCCGGGTTTGAAAACCCTGTGGAGTGCTCAGGTCCGCCGCAACTTTCCTGGGTCCACGGGGTCGGCCGGTCGAGTTCGGCACGGATGGCCTCTCCGTAATGCCGCAGGCTCGACCGGCCACCCGCCGGGGCGTCATTCCTCAAGAAACAGCAGCGCACAGACGAAAAAGGCCCCGCAAGCGGGGCCTTTTCAACGTCGGAAGCGGCGGTCTTGGCCGCCGGCGATCACTTGATCTTGGCTTCCTTGAATTCCACGTGCTTGCGCGCAACCGGATCGTACTTCTTCTTCGACAGCTTGTCGGTCATCGTGCGCGAGTTCTTCTTGGTCACGTAGAAGAAGCCGGTGTCGGCGGTCGAAATGAGCTTGATCTTGATCGTGGCGGCTTTGGCCATTGTCGGTCCTCTCGGGATCGGAATTGGTGCCGAAGCAGGAGAATAGCGGGCTCACGCCCGCCGCGTCGCCGCCGGCTGGTCGGGGCGCGGTGTGACAGGTCGATTGTCTGTTGTCAAGGATGGAGCGCTGGCGTCGCGCCGTGTTGGAGGCGGTTTGCTCCTGCAAGGACCGCCATGGGCGCGATCTCGCCAAACGCCTCTCCGAAAAGGACGAGGACCGGCCCGTCGAAGCTCGCCGCGGCCAGTCGTTCGCCAAGCGTCGCAACGGTCGCAAGAATCACGTCCTGATCCTTGCGCGTGGCATTGGCCACCGCGATGGCCGGCATGTCGCCCCTCACACCGCGCAAGGCAAGGCCGGCGGCCATCTCATGCCATGTGCCGCCCGGCATATAGACGACTGTCGATGCAGCGGGGTCCGCCAGCGCATCCCACGACAGGTCCCTGGGTAACCGGCCATCCTTGCCATGCGCGGTGACATATTGCACCCGCCGGGCATGATCCCTGTGAGTCAACGAGACGCCGAGCGCGGCAGCAGCGCCTTGCGCGGCGGTAATTCCGGGTACGACCTCGATCGGGATGCCGGCCGCGCGAGCCGCGGCAATTTCTTCGCCCGCACGGCCGAAGATCATGGGATCGCCCGACTTCAGCCGGACCACCCGCTTGCCTTGGCTGGCCAGGGTGACAATCAGCTCGTTGATGTCGACCTGCTTGCAGGAGGGCCCGCGGCCACGCTTGCCGGCCGCAATGCGGATCGCCTCGCGCCTCGCGGTATCGAGGATCGCGGCGGGCACCAGATCGTCATGGACAATGACATCGGCCGATTGCAGCGCACGCACCGCCTTCAGGGTGAGGAGTTCAGGGTCACCGGGCCCTGCGCCGACGAGGATCACCCGGCCGGCTCCTTCGTGGGCGACCTTGTCGGCCTCTCGGATTAGGTCATCGACAAGCGCTTCCTTCGGCTCCGCTTCGGGAGAGGCCAGCGCCTGGGCCGAGAACAGCTCCCAGAATCGCCGCCGTGCCTGGAATGGCAGATGACGGCTCTGGACCTTCTCGCGCCAGGACTTGGCGGCAATGGCCCATCGCGTGAAGCCCTGGGGCAGGATGGCCTCGATCTTGGCTCGAACCGCCTGTCCGAAAACGGGCGCCGCGCCATCCGTTGAGATGCCGATGACCAGCGGCGAGCGGTTGACGATTCCGCCGAACTGGACGTCGCAGAGAGCCGGCTTGTCGACGACATTCACCAGCACGCCGGCTGCCTTGGCCGCGTCGCGGAAGGCGAGGCCCTCTTCATCGTCCTCGATCGCACCAATCGCGAAGGCCGCGTCGGTCAGGTCCTCAGGACGCCATGTCCGGTGGTGGATCGCGATGCTGCCCGCAGGCGGGTCTGCCGCCAGGGTTGTCATGGCATCAACGGGCTCCGCGGCGAAGACGGCGACATCAGCGCCTGCCGCGGCCAGGAGTTCGGCTTTCCAGACGGCCGCATCGCCGCCGCCAGCCAGCACGACGCGGCGACCGCGCAGTTTCAAGAAGAGGGGGAGGGTGGCGAGCGGGGCCATGCGAGCTGCCCACCTTGCCTCGGGCTTCCTCGGAGCGCCGGACGCGACCATTGTCACCTCAGTAGACGTCGGCCTGATAGCGGCCGGATTTCTTCAGTCCCTGCACGAAGGCGATCGCTTCGTCGATCGAACGGGCGCCATGCTGGGCAACCACGTCGACAAGCGCCGCTTCGACATCCTTGGCCATGCGCTTGGCATCGCCGCAGATGTAGAAATGCGCGCCTTCCGCAAGCCAGCGCCAGAGTTCGGCCCCCAGTTCGCGCATGCGGTCCTGAACATACACCTTCTCTGCCCCGTCGCGCGACCAGGCGAGCGACAGGCGCGTGAGATGGCCATTGCGCTTCATCATGTCCAGTTCGTCGGCATAGAAGAAGTCCGTGGCCTGGCGTTGATGGCCGTAGAACAGCCAGTTTGCCCCAGGCGCCTTGTCGACCATCCGGTCCTGGAGAAACGCCCGGAATGGCGCGACGCCTGTGCCAGGGCCAACCATGATGACCGGTGTCGCCGGATCAGACGGCAATGCGAAAGCGTGCGCCCGCTGCACATAGACATTCAGTCTGTCGCCGGGTTCGATACGGTCGCCGAGAAAGGTCGATGC
Organism: Phreatobacter aquaticus; assembly: GCF_005160265.1. Classification (NCBI taxonomy): domain Bacteria; kingdom Pseudomonadati; phylum Pseudomonadota; class Alphaproteobacteria; order Hyphomicrobiales; family Phreatobacteraceae; genus Phreatobacter; species Phreatobacter aquaticus. The sequence continues at coordinate 3,662,517 of NZ_CP039865.1, forward strand.
TACGCCGAACCGGAGACGTTTATTGATCTGGTAGCGCACCGCGTCGACGGTGAGCGAGACGCGGCCTGGATTGGCCTTGATTGACGACGAGATCGAATAGAGGCGGGGCTGGAGCGGTTCCAGGGCCTCGACAAAGGCTTCGGGATGGGGCCGGACGCCGGAAAATTTCTGCAGGACCGCGAGCACGTCCAGCTGAGCGGCATCGCCATCTGGATCCTCTCCGGTGGCGAGCGCGCGAGCCTTGGCGCGCAGGGCGCCGCCAGTGAGAAAGGACATCAGTTCGAACAACGAATCCGGTGCCGGCGACAAGGCCACCTCATCGAGGAGCACGCTCCGGAGCGGCCTGCCACGGACTTCTGTGACATGAGAAGCGCCAAGCATCGCGATGATTTGGTCGACAAGGCCAAGATGGTTCCGTGCGAATATTCCGAACGCATCTCCAACCACATAGTCGAGACCGCTTTCGCTGAGGTCGAACTCGACATGGAAGGTTTCCTTCTCCGATCCTTCGGCATTGAGCCGTCGGCGAGATAGGAAGGTCGCCGCGACCGGCGCCTCGCGGGAACGGCCTGGCGCGCTTGGGGGCGCAGGGGGAGGTGGCGCGGCATCGGTCTTCACCGCAGGGGCAGCAACGCCCACGTCGATGTCCGCCGACAGCGTCTTCAGCATGCGCAGCGTTTCCTTGCCGCCGGGCACACAGAGATTGAGCCGCTCCTCCGACTTCACCGCCAGTGCATTGGCGTAGTCGGCGCAATTGTAGCCGCACTGCCCGCAATCCTGTTGGGCCATGGCGGCCATCAGGCGGGGGGCGATCGGCTTGCCGTCGGCAAGCTTCATCCGCTCATCGAGCGCCATGGACGGGTCGTGCCATGGGGCATCGTCATTGGATGCGAGGACTGGGCCGGTTCCGGCCGCTATGTCCGTGGGCACGCCGACCGCGATAGCACCGGGAGCGCCACCCGGTGCTAGAGCCGCGGAAAAGAAGCCCGACAGCCACATGCGCTGCTCGGCGGAAAAGGGTGCGCTGTCCGGAATGAGCGACAGGATCGGAGTGGTCGGTTGTACCGTCATTCCGCGGCCTCCCGCATGACCGCGATCGAGGGTTGCACGAGGGCATCCAGGGCCTCGATCTCGTGCCGGACGGTGAACGCCTGGAAGCTCTCGTCGGCTCCGGTCCGGTGCGCAAGGTAAGCCTTCAGAAGGGCCTCGACATGACGGGGCGCGTCCGTGGCCTTCACCGCCGTCCAGAGGCTGCGTCCGATGCGGGCATTCTCGGCGAAGCCGCCGCCGACCACGATGTCGTAGCCCTCGACCGTATCGCCATCTTCGTTGATCGGCACGCGCGCGCCGATGAGCCCGATATCGCCGATATAGTGTTGAGCGCAGGAATGGTGACAGCCCGTGAGGTGGATGTTGACGGGGACATCGATCGGCACGCGCGCCTCAACGTGATCGGCGATGTCCAAGGCGTGCTGCTTGGTGTTGGATGCCGCGAACTTGCAGCCGGCATTGCCAGTGCAGGCGACGAGCCCCGCGCGGATCGGCGTCACGGCCGTCGAGAGCCCGAGCGCCTCGATCCGTGCCTGGACGGCCACGACCGCTGCATCGGGGACGCCTGACAGGATCAGGTTCTGCCAGACTGTCAGCCTGACATCGCCATCGCCCGAGGTCCGGGCGAGATCGGCAAGTCCTGTGGCCTGGTCACAAGTGAGCTTTCCAACGGGTACGCCAACACCGACCCAGTTGAGACCCGCTTGCTTCTGGGGGTGGACGCCGACATGGGCATAGCGGTCGGTGGGTGGCCGTGGCGCGATGTCAGCCTCGGCGATCCGCTGCAGCGCGCGGCCGAGTTTCTCCTCCACGGCCTCAAGGAATTTTTCAAAGCCCCAGGCGTCGAGAACATATTTCAGGCGGGACTTGTTGCGGTTCGTCCGGTCGCCATGATCGATGAACACACGGATGATTGCATCCGCGACCTCTGTTGCCTCTTCAGGCCTGCAGAACGTGCCGGTCGGGCGTGCCAGATCGTGATGGCCTGAAATGCCCCCCAGCACCACGCGCATCCAGATTCCCGGATCAACCTCGGAACCATCGAGGACGCGGACCGCCTGGAAGCCGATATCGTTGGTTTCCTCGAGTGCTGGCGAGACGCCGGCCCCGTCGAACGAGACATTGAACTTGCGCGGCAGGCCGTAGAGCGTGCGATCAGCCAGGATGTGGAAATGCCACTGGCGGCAGAGCGGCCGCGTATCGAGCAATTCCTGGCCATCGATGCCGGCAAGCGGCGAGCCCGTCACATTGCGGATATTGTCGGCGCCCGATCCGCGCGCCACCAATCCCAGATCCATCATCTCCTCGAGAAGCGGTTGCGCGTTCTCCGGACGGATCTCGCGCATCTGCAGATTGGCGCGGGTGGTCACATGCAGGTAATCGCCGCCATATCTGCGTGCGAGTTCTGCTGCGCCTTCGAACTGGTGGGCCTTCAGGATGCCGTTCGGGATGCGCATCCGCAGCATGAAGCTGTCCTGCGCGGGGGCCACGTTGAACAGGCCGAAATAGCGCCAGCGGAAATTGTCTGCCGGACCAGGCAGCTTGCCTGTCGCGGCTTCGCGCACCAGCCGTGGATAGGCCTCGAACGGGTGCTGCTCGCGCTTCCACTTTTCCTGGTCGACCAGCTTCTTGCCCGCGGCGACCTGCGCGTCCTGCGCCCGAATGTGCTCTGCATCAGGGCCGGCGGGTCCGGCAAGCGTCTGCGCCGCGCCCGTACCGAGGCCACCCACCGCGCGGGACGCCGCGGCACCGGCTACGAATCCTTCGAGATAGCGCTTCTGATCAGCGCTGAAATCCTGTGACATCCGATCCCCGTTGCAACAAGCGAGGGGCCGGCGTCATTGGCGGCCTGTGAGAGATAGCTTCACAAGGCAAATCAAGTGCCAGCGCCGCGGCGTCGGGAATGTTCTGGATTATCAAATGGATGAACGGCGCGAACGGTCTGCGAGCGCATCGCAAGTGCTCAATCGATACGCCGGTATAGCGCCAGTGCCTGGAAATTGTGCATTGCACCAATCTCTGCAGCCGCCTCATGCCGCCTTCGGCTCTCCATGCGGCAGGGCGGCGAGGAGGGCGATCAGCGCCCGGTCATGGAGCACGAGCATCGTCTCACGTGGCGACAGCCAGGCCCGCGCATCCTCGATAGATTGCGCATCGGTGAGCTTGGCCTCCGCGATCACGCGGTCAGTGTCGATCCGGCCACGCACCCGGGGGGCAGGCACCTGAATGATCTGCTGATGCAGGTCACGGAACTCCGCGTCGGCATGGACGAGGTCAAGCGCCTTGCGATCCTCGAGTTCCAGGGTGTCGAACTCCTTGCCATGCCGGAAAGCGCGCTCGGCGATATCAGGCGGGCTGCTCTCTTCCGGGATCAGCAGCAGCCTGGCCCGGCGCAGACCCCAGCCGATGCCGGCCGAAGCCGAGGCCCATGATGTCGGTACAGCCATCCAGAGGCCGATGATCGTCGGCGACATCCAGGCGAAGATGTAGGGCGAGATGGAGAAGGCGGCGATGGCCGCGATCACACCGAGAAGCGTGTGGCGCCAATGCTGGGCGATGATGGCCTTGACCGGGATGGACCCGTCGTCACGCCGCTGCGGCTTCCAGCCGGTATCGCGCCCGAACAGGATCGAGAAGACCGAGCTCGACTGGATCAACATCATCACTGGCGCGATCAGGGCCGAGAGGAAGATCTCCAGGATGGTCGACAGGGTCAGCATGAAGAAACCGCCGGAACCGCGGCGGGCAGGGCCGTTCAGGGCCGTCACGAGCCAGCCGAATATCTTTGGCGCGAGCAGAATGGCCATGGTGAAGATGAAAAGGTTGAACGCCCGCTCGGCATCGAATACCGGCCATGCTGGAAACAGCGTGAACTGGTTGGTGAAATATTCCGGGCGAATGAACGCCGCCTGCAGGGCGAGAAGCAGTCCGACCAGCAACTGGGTCAGCCAGAGCAGGCTCGACACATAGCTCATGATGCCGGTGGCAAAGTGCTGGCGCGTGGCCCAGTGAAGGCCAGTCGCTCCGATGACCCGTGAATGCTGCAGATTGCCCTGGCACCAGCGACGATCGCGGATCGCAAGATCCATCAGGGATGGCGGGCTTTCCTCATAGGACCCGGCAAGCTGAGGCAGCATGTAGACCGCGTAGCCGCGTCGGCGAATGAGCCCGGCTTCAACGAAGTCATGGCTGAGAATATGCCCGCCAAACGGCGGCTTGCCCGGCAGTTCCGGGAGCCCGGCGGAGCCAGCAAAGGCTTCCATGCGGATGATCGCATTGTGGCCCCAGTAATTGCCGTCACGGCCGGACCAGACGGCAAGCCCCGCCGCGCAGACCGGTCCATAGATGCCCGCCGCGAACTGCTGGAGTCGCGCGATCAGCGTGTTTCGATTGATCAGGCGGGGGAGCGTCTGGATGATGCCGGAGTCAGGGTCCTTCTCCATGGCATCAGCGAGCGCGACAATCGTCTCGCCCGTCATCAGGCTGTCCGCGTCGAGCACGACCATATGGGCGTAGTTGCCGCCCCAGTTGACGACGAAGTCACCGATATTGCCGGCCTTGCGCGCCGTGTTCTTGGGGCGATGGCGATAGAAGATTCCGACGCCGGGCAGTCGCTCGCGCAGCGCGACGAAAGCGCGCTCCTCTGCGACCCACACATCCGGATCGGTCGTGTCGGATAGAAAGAAGAAGTCGAAGGACGCGCCATGCCCCGTCGCAAGAACATCTTCGACAATGGCCTGGACGGTGCCGAACACCCGTCCGGGGCTCTCATTGTAGATCGGCATGACCACGGCCGTGCGCTCGCGTAGCGCGTCTGGTAGAACAGGTTTGACTGTCAGGCCCTTCCACATGAGGTAGCCGGCCCCCAGGACGCCGGTTGTGAAGGCCAGCGCGATCCAGGAGAAATTGACCGCGAATAGCGCGAGGAATAGCCATTCCAGCGCCGTTACGCCGCCAGCCTCGACCACCTTGTACATCTGGTAGCCACCGAAGAGCGCGATGGCCGCCATTCCGCCAAAGGCAATGAGGCGTGCAAACGCGGGCTCGCGCCAACCCTTGGGATCGACGCGCGGCCTCCGTTCCGACCGGCTCCACGAGCGCAGCGAAGCGGCGGGCATGGCGAGCGGGGCCGGGGCGGGCATTGCTGTCCGGTCGCGCGAAATCGCGACGGCAGGGGGACGTTCAGTCAGGGCGTCCATCGATAGAGCCATGTCTCGCTTTGCGCCTGTCCTTCACGCTCCAGGACCAACCGCAGTTCGACCTGATTGGCGGCCTCCGGGTCAAGGTCGAAAGTAACGCGATAGATGCGCGATTCCGGAACCAGCCGTCCATCGACATTGCTGACCCGCCCGCGCTGATTGGTCAGCATGGGCTTGAGCCCGGCGCTTTTGGCGGGATCGCCGAAGTCCTCGGCACTGAAATCCACCAGAAACTTCCGCCGGCGGCCGCCGCCCGTGCCACGTCCAGTGCGGGTGGCGGTCACAGAGGCAAGCGGCGGGCGTTCCGGCGGAGACCAGCACCAGTGCATGCGGTAAGCGAAGGAATGTTCGGCGCCCTTGGCAAGGGCCACGCGCGGCCGCCAATAGGCGAGAATATTCCGGTTCATCTCGTCGTTGACCGGGATTTCCATCAACTGGACCTGTCCCTGTCCCCAGTCGCCGAGCGGTTCGATCCAGACGCTGGGACGCCGCTCAAAACGCTGATCGAGGTCGTTGAAGGCATCAGCGCGCCGGTCGCGCTGAAGCAGGCCGAATCCCTTGGGGTTCTGGTCGACAAAGGCGGATATCTGGAGCGTGTCCGGATTGTTCATCGGCCGCCAGATCCATTCGCCGTTGCCGTTCCAGATCTGAAGGCCATTCACGTCATGGACTGCGCCACGCACGTCGTCGGCGCCGCCGCGATCATTGGGCGCGAACAGGAAATTGGCAGTCAGTGGCGCTAGTCCGACGTGGCCGAGATCGACGCGCGGGAACAGCGTGACCTCGACGTCGCAGACAGTGATGTCGCCGGGACGCACGGCGAAACGATAGAGCCCGGTGACACTATCGGAATCGAGGAGCGCATGGACCACCAATGTGTTGCCGCCAGGCCCGGGGCGCTCGATCCAGAAGGCCCTGAAGGCGGGGAATTCCTCGCCTTGGGCCTCGGCCACATTGAGCATGAGGCCGCGCGCGAGCAATCCGAGCGTCTGCCCCCTGGCAAGCGAGCGAAAGAAACTGGCTCCCTGAAACACCAGCACCTCGTCCTGTCCGTCCGGACGATTCAAGGCTGTGAAGGCGCGGAACCCTGTGAACGGCAGCACCGCATCGACGGGCGGCGGTGTCACCTGACCGTATTCGAACATGGCGGCAGAGAACCGTTGATCGCGGATGATCCCGCTCTCGACAGTCCGGATGGCCACAGGCGTCGTGAAGACATTGCCCGGTGGCAGGTAGGCGAGCGCGAAGCCGCGGTTTTCGCCGGTCCAGACACGCCGTTCGGGCCGAAACTGAATCTGACGGTATTGGTCGAGCGTCAACTGACCCCAGCCACGGGGCAGGTCGGCCTGGCGCGGCGCGAGATAGGGCGCTTTCGACACCTCACGCGCCACGTCCAGCAGCGCCTGGCGCGAGATGGGCTGGCCGTCCGAGACGGCGTCAGCTGCCGCCTGCAGGGGCGTTGCCTGCGGAGCGTTCTGCGCCCGCGCGGCTGCGGTGATCGCAGCCAGCGCCGAGGAGGCCATCAGATGGGCTAGGACTTGGCGGCGGCTCGGCATTCTCTGGGCATTTCAGGCGCTGTGAGACCAACGACGCGCGCCTGCCGGCGCCGTCGCAACAACCTGGGCGCGTTTATAGCCCAAATTGCGGCGTTGAGGAGGGGCATCTCTCGTCTCATGGCACAGGCCCCCGCCAGCCGAGACGCGCCAGAACAGAGGCGGCGAGGTGGGCTGGCGCGGTCGCGGCCACAAGTCCCGACAGGACCAGGGTCATGCCGGCGAGATGGTGAGGTTGGAGGGATTCGCCCAGGAAGACCACGGCCATGCCGACACCATAGACCGGCAGGAGATAGAGGAAACACGAGGTGACCGCTGGCCCGACCACCTTCACGCCATACTGGTAAAGCGAGAAGGCTCCCACCGCCGAGAATATCGCAAGCGCCAGGATGCCGGTCCAGGCCTTCGGGGTGGTCGGGAATCCACCGACAAGAGCAAGCTCGGCAAGGCTGAAGGGCAGGAGCAGAAAGGCGCCGGCCATCGCAATGGTCGCGAAGAGGGTCAGCGTCGGCACGCGTGACAAGCCCTCTTCCTTCAGCACCAGCGAATAGAGCGCCCAGGCAAACGCGGCGGATGCCATGCCAAGGTCGCCGATATTGAGATCCAACCGGAGGATCGCGCCGAGATCGCCCTTCAGCACGATGACCGCGACCCCGATCATGGCCAGCACGATACCGGCCAGCCTCGGCCCCGACAGCTTCCGACCGAAGACCAGGGTCTCGATCAACAGGACGATCACTGGCGACGTCGTATAGATCAACGTCGCGTTCGTTGCGGTGGTCACGCCAAGGGCCAGGTAGACAAGTGCGCCGCAGATCCACATGCCGAGGAACGCGAGCAGCAGGATGCGTCCCAAATGGGCCCGCAGGACAGGAGCCTCCATCTTGAGCGATGCGAAGGTGAATGGCAGGAGCACCAGCGCGGCGACGCCCCACCGCAACAGGGCGAGCGTGAAGGCGGGTACGGCTTCGCCCATCCCGCGCGCAATGACGAGATTGGACGAGAACAGGAGTGGCATGACGAGGAGCAGAAGATAGGCGCGCCTCGTCTCGTTGGGTTGGGCCATCGAGGCTCCACGGCGCGACAATGCTATGCAGTCAGCATGACCGGCCCCATCCGATCAAGCACCGCAACGGGCATGGCAGCGGCGCGGCCGCTCCGGGCTGCGGGGCAGGGGCTCTCCCGCTAGGGTTTCCAGGCAGATTCGCCAGAGGCCTTCGATTGTTCGTTTCGCTGTCCAGATCAGTCCGGGCTTTGCTGGGAAACGGACCCCTTGTGCTCACGATCGGGGTCCTGGCCGGGCTGGTCTTGCCCTCGCTTGCCGACGCCTGCCGGCCCTTGCTGGCACCGTGTGTCTTCATCTTCGTCGCAGGGACTTTCCTGCGCCTCGATGTGGCCGCGGTCCTTCTGGCGCTTCGCAATCCGCTTTTCGCTCTGGGCCTGCCCTTCGTCGCAATCGTTCTGATTCCGCTATCCGTCGGCTGGGTGAGCACTCTTGTCGGATGGGAGGCTCCCATTGCATCGGCTCTTGTGCTCAGCCTCGTCGCGCCACCATCCAGCGCCAATGCTGCCATTGCACGCATGCTGAAAGCGGACGATTCCGTCGCTTTCGTTGTCACGACCGTCGCGACCCTGGCCCTGCCGCTGGTGGCGCCGGCGGTCCTTCTGGCCGTTGGCAGCTCGGCGGCTTCGCTGAACCCGCTCGACCTCGCCTTACGGCTGTTCCTCCTTCTCGGTGGCGCAGGGCTCCTGGCAGTTGCCCTGCGCGGACTGGCACCGGTCGTCGTTGCGCGCAGCGGCTCGTTGTTTGATGGCCTGGTGGTTGGCGCGCTGTTTATTTTCGCGCTCGCGACCATGAGCGGGGTACCGCAATTGATCGCGGCCGATCCTGTTGCTGTTGCCGGCGTCGTTGCGCTCGCCTATGGCGTCAATGTCGGGCTCATGGTGATCTTCACGGCGCTCACTCCGGGCTCCATGGCGACGCGGCTTGGCGTCGGCATCAGCATGGGCAACCGCAATGTCGGGCTGATCTGGGCCGTACTCGGCACGGCGATCGATCCGCTGGTCGCGCTCTATTTCGCGGCCGCCCAGTTCCCGATCTTCACGACGCCGCTGCTGATCCGCTGGGTCATTGGCGTTCTGCCGGCGAGGTTCCAGCCGGATGGCTGACCCTGTGCCTGCGCCCAGGTGTCAGGCGCCGGCTTTGACCTCATTGCGCAGTTCCGCGCGCGACAGCTTGCCCACAGTCGTCTTTGGCAGGCTGTCACGAAATTCCAGTCCTGCCGGCATCTCGTGCCGCCCAACCTTGTCCTTGAGGAACGCCTTGAGCTCATCCAGCGTGAAGGGGGAGGCTCCCGATCGCAGGCTGACATAGGCCTTGGCCGCTTCGCCGCGATAGCCATCAGGCACGCCGATGACGATGACCTCACCGACGGCTGGGTGTTCATAGATCGCCTGCTCGATCATCTGCGGATAGACGTTGAAACCGCCGGAAATGATCATGTCCTTCTTGCGGTCGACAATGAAGAAGAAGCCATCCTTGTCCATATAGCCAATGTCGCCGGTCAGGAAATAACCGTCGGCATAGGAGGCCTTGCTTTCCTCGTCGCGATTCCAGTAGCCGCGCGTGACATTCGGCCCCTTGATCCGGATTTCGCCGACCTCGCCCACCGGCATCACCCGGTGGGGATCGTCGAGCGCGCAGATATCCATCTCGAGGCCCGGCAACGGCAGGCCGATCGTGCCGGGCCGCGGCTCGCCATAATTGGGCACATTGGTGCCGGCGGGCGACGTCTCGGTCATGCCCCAGCCGCCAGTCAGCCGCAGCCCGGTGCGGGTCTCGAACCGCCGCGCGATTTCCACCGGCAGCGCCGCGCCGCCTGACGCGGCATAGACCAGCGAGGACAGATCAGCCGTTGCGAATCGCGGATGATTGACCAGAGCGATCCACATGGTCGGGACGCCTGGAAAGATGGTGGCCCGCCGCTTTTCGAAATCGTCGAAGGTCTGGTCAGGATCGAACCGCATCCGGAGCATCAGGCACGAGCCGCGGGTCAGTTGCCGCAGCATGACGCTCGTCAGTGCGTAGATGTGGAAGAGCGGCAGAACCAGGATGATCTTGTCGTTGATCGGATCACCGGTCGGCAATGCCATCTGCCAGGCATCATAGATGGAAACGGCCGCGGTCAGGTTGCCGTGGCTCAGCATGGCGCCCTTCGGCATGCCGGTGGTGCCACCGGTATATTGCAGCAGAGCCACCCGATCCGGGGAAAGGCTTGGCCATTCCGCCGGCGCAGTGGCGCCCGCCACGAAGTCGGAGAAGCGGATGATGCCCGGCTTCTCGGGGATCGGCAGGGACGGGATACCGGAGGTTCCCCAGGCGGCATCGTCTGCGACAATCAGGCGGTCGATCAGCCCGGCTTCATGCAGCTTCAGCGCCATGCCGAACAATGGCGCGATCGAACTCGTTACCAGCACCCGCGCGCCGGCATCCTTGAGCTTGTAAGCGAGTACCCGTTCGGCATCGAGCGGGCTCAGATGGACCAGCCTGATCCCGGCTTTGGCAGCACCGAAGAAGCTAATCGGATGATCCGGCGTGTTCGGCAGATAGAGCGCGACGGTTGTCTCATCGCCAAGGCCGGCCCGAAGCAGCGCCGAGCCAAAGGCCTCGGCCCGCGTCACCAGGTCGGAATAGGTCAGGATATTGTCGCGAAACTCCAGCGCCGGCCTCGGCCCGAACGCCGCTGCTGCGCCATCCAGCAAGTCGCCAAGTGTGGTGATCCGGATCGGCGTGTCCCACGACACGCCCGGCGGATAAGACTTCTCCCAAGCAAACGGCCTGGATGCCATGCGACGTCCTCCCTGGCTGCCATTAGGCCAGATCTTCTTGGGCGCAGCGGCCTCTCAAGCAGCCAGCCCGGATCTGTTCCTATCGCAATGCCAACCTTTGTCCGTCGAAAGCCGCCGGTTTGCAATTCACTCCTGCGGCGGAGAAGGTCGCGCATAGCCGCGTGGCTGCGTTGGCGTTCGACAAGGGTCCGACGATCAACCGCAATTCAACCGAACCGGGCCGGCTGGCGGCCTCCTGCACGGTGATCACGGGACGCAAGCCATCCAGAATGGGGCCATGCTGGGCGCGCAACTGCTGCCAGCGGGTCCTCAAGGCCTCGATAGAACTCTCGCCTGCGAGGTCGACGCCGAATTCGGTCCTGATGGCCGTCGAGTCCTGTGCACCTGGCGACGGCGTCAGCGCCGCGTTGGGCGCTGGAACGGGTACGGGGGCAGTTGCCGGAGCGCCGCCATCGGTTGCGCCGCCGCCAGTCTCCGCTGACGACACATTCGAAGGACGGGGAGGCGGTGGCGCGGTCTCAATCACGCGGATTGCTTGCCGGGGGATAGGCGTTTCCCGGTTCGGCGCGGATTCAGGGGAGGGTGCGGCCACACGGTCGCGCGGAATGGAAGCGGTCACATCGCCGACCGTGCGCTCCATGGCGGCGATCCGGTCGGTCAACTGCTCCCGTTCCGCAGCGAGCAGGCGCACCTGATCGGCAAGCCGGCGTGTCTCGTAAATGGCTAGCGGATCCGCGGCGACGGTACGAGGCGGCTCGCTCCTTTGCGCTACCTGAACGGCGGCTGGTTGCGGCGCACCGAGCCTTGCGATCCTCTGCTGGCCGGTTTCTGTCCGCGCCGCCATGATGGCCGCGCCCATGAACAGCATGGCCACCCCCGCCCACGTCGCGAGCCGCGAGACAAGGCGCTGGGGCGGCTCATCGGTCAGCCCTTCGAGCCCGATCTCTTGCGATGCCTCGCTCTTGTCGCGCTTGGCCTTCAACAGCATGGCGCGCCGGCCCCTCCGAATCGATGCCGGAGTGTAGCAGACGGCGCAAGGCGCGGCTCATCCCCGTCCGCGATAGGCGGCCACCCCCTGATCGGGAAGCCAGACGCCCTGCAGCGGCTCGCCCGTCTGCCAGAAGACATCGATGGGAATGCCGCCTCGGGGGTACCAGTAGCCTCCGATGCGAAGCCAGCGTGGCGCGAGCAGACCGACCAGTGTCCTTCCGACCGCGACGGTGCAGTCTTCGTGGAACGCGCCGTGATTGCGGAACGACGACAGGTAGAGCTTCAGCGATTTCGATTCGACCAGCCACTGATCCGGCACATAGTCGATCACCAGATGCGCGAAGTCGGGCTGACCGGTGACCGGGCACAATGACGTGAATTCCGGGACGGCGAATCGCGCGACATAGTTGGTATCGGGGTGCGGGTTCGGCACCCGGTCGAGTTCGGCCTCCTCCGGTGAGGCGGGAATGCCGACAGTCTTGCCAAGCTTCAGGTCGGCCATGATCGAGCCTCTGGGTCCATTCGAATTCCGCCGCAGGTTTGTGAAATTTGCGACGCGGCACGGCCACAATGGGCCGACAGCCTGTGATGATGCGGGTCATAGCAGATCGGCTCACTGCAAGTGTAGCCCGGAGACGGCGGCCTCCAGAGCATTGCAGATCGTGGGGTGAAGTCCGCCTGTGACCAGGATTGACGAGTACGATTTCGGCATCGCGCATCCGGCAGACCGCGACCTGACGGCGGCAGCCTTCCGATGCGAGCCCCTCGGCATCGTGAGAGCGCTTCGGCAGGGCGCCCTGGTCGACGTCGCCAGCCGCAACGGCTTCACACCCCTGATGTGGGTCGCATTCCGCAGCGCCGTGGGTTTTGACCCGATCGGCGCCGCCCGATGGCTGATCGCCGCTGGCAGCGACATCAACCGCTCGGGCGGCAAGCCGCCGACGGTCGCGCTCACGCTGGCCTGCGAAATGGGTTCGACCGCGCTGGTGGAGCATATGTTGCTGAGTGGCGCCGATCCCAATCCGCCTGCCCATGTCGATCCGCCCCTGCACAGTGCGCTGCCGCAACTCGACATCGTTCGCCTGTTGCTCTCGGCCGGGGCGGAACGCACGCGTCTCTGGAACGGGCTGACAGCGCTCGATCGCTACGAGGAATTATGGCGCGATCCGCGCCATGGCGATCCTGATCAGGATGCCTTGATACGGCATTTGCTGGGATAGGCCGGCCGGCGCGCGAAAAGACGCCAGTCCTGCAGGCATTCGGCTTGAACCGTCGGCCCCATGTTGTAGAACCCACGGCAATTCCCTCCCTGACCCGCGCCAGAGGCCGCCATGACCGCCATCATCGACATCGTTGCCCGTGAGATCCTCGACAGCCGCGGCAATCCGACGGTTGAGGTCGATGTGGTACTCGACGATGGGTCCAGCGGACGGGCGGCGGTTCCCTCGGGCGCTTCCACCGGCGCCCACGAGGCGGTCGAACTGCGCGACGGGGACAAGTCCCGCTACATGGGCAAGGGCGTGCTGAAGGCGGTGGACGCCGTCAACGGCGAGATCTTCGACGCGCTGTCCGGTTTCGACGCGACCAACCAGGTCCAGATCGACAACACGATGATTGCCCTCGATGGCACGGCCAACAAGTCGCGTCTCGGTGCCAATGCGATCCTCGGCGTGTCGCTGGCCACCGCCAAGGCGGCCGCGATCTCGCGAGAGTTGTCACTCTACAAATATGTCGGTGGCGCCTTCGCCCATGTTTTGCCCGTGCCGATGATGAACATCGTCAATGGCGGCGCCCATGCTGACAATCCCATCGACTTCCAGGAATTCATGATCATGCCGGTCGGCGCGCCGACCTTCGCCGACGCGGTGCGCATGGGTTCGGAGATCTTCCACACCCTGAAAGCCGGCCTCAAGAAGGACGGCCACAACACCAATGTCGGCGACGAGGGTGGCTTTGCGCCGAACCTCAAGTCGGCTCAGGCCGCGCTCGACTTCGTCATGGCCGCCATCGACAAGGCTGGCTACAAGGCGGGCGACGACGTGGTCATCGCCCTCGACTGCGCCGCAACCGAGTTCTTCAAGGACGGCGCCTATGTCTATGAGGGCGAGCGCAAGACGCGCGATCCCAAGGCGCAGGCGAAATATCTCGCCAAGCTGGTCGCCGATTATCCGATCCGGTCCATCGAGGACGGCATGGCGGAAGATGATCTGGAAGGCTGGAAGATCCTGACTGACCTCGTCGGGTCCAAGTGCCAGCTCGTCGGCGACGATCTGTTCGTCACCAACACCAAGCGCCTCTCGATGGGCATCGACAAGGGGCTGGCCAATTCCATTCTCGTGAAGGTCAACCAGATCGGCACGCTGACCGAGACCCTCGCGGCCGTGTCGATGGCGCACAACTCTGGCTATACGGCGGTGATGTCGCATCGTTCGGGCGAAACCGAGGACGCGACGATCGCCGATCTCGCGGTGGCGACCAATTGCGGGCAGATCAAGACCGGCTCGCTCGCGCGCTCGGACCGCACCGCAAAGTACAATCAGCTCATCCGCATCGAGGAGGAGCTTGGTCCCCAGGCGCATTACGCCGGCCGTGGCGCATTGAAGGCCAAGGGCTGATCGGTTGACCGCCATGGAGCGTCAGCTGGTGTCGTCCGGCTCCTATCTGGAGCCGGAAATCGGGTTCTCGCGGGCTGTGCGGGTTGGGCCACACGTGGTCGTCGCCGGCACCGCCCCAATTGCCCCGGCAGGCGGAACAGCGGCCATCGGCGACGTCTATGGTCAGACCGTGCGCTGCCTTGAGATCGCGATCGAGGCTCTTGCCAAGGCAGGGGCGACAGCCGCCCACGTCACGCGAACCCGCATGATGCTGACGGACATCACCCAGTGGCGCGAGGCTGCGCGCGCCCATGGCGAGATCTTTCGGGATGTGCGGCCAGTCTGCACCTTCGTTCAGGTGTCAGCTTTCATTGACCCCGACTGGCTGGTCGAGGTCGAGATCGACGCGGTGATCGCCTGAACGACCGGGCGATCACGTCCGACGTTCGCCAGGCCGTTCCACGCCCGATCCGCCCTTGCCACCGGTTGCCGGCGGCGGGACGTCGCTCGGCGGGGCCGACCGTCCCGACGGGCCCTGCCCATCGCTCGGACCACGCCCCCGGGAGCCGCCGGGCGTCGCATCACGCGGTGTGAACCGGTCGAAGGCGCCGAGCATGGTCTGGAAGGTCTGGACCGATTCCGAGATGAACGGCACCGACACGCCGCCGTCGAGATCGACGTCCCATTCGAGGACGAGGTCGCCGTCATTGTCGAGATAGGTCTTCGCGAAGCGCTTCTCGTAGTTCCAGGCATTCACATAGGCGAGCGTGTAGCGGTCGTTGCGTTGGAAGACCGCCCGGTACTGAATCGACTGGCAGCCTCCATCGTTGCAGGCATAGAAGAAGACCGTGACCCGGCGTCCGCCGATCTGTGTGCGGATCCGCGAGCGGTTGTTCTCGCTGACAATCTCCGCCGTTGCCCCACGGTTGCGCAGGACGCCGGCCATCTGCTGCGGCGTGATGCGGCCGATCGTCTCGCCGAGCGGGGCGCCGTCATCGCGCTGCGGCGGGCGTTCCTGCTGTGGCGCGCGCTTCTGGGCGTAGGCATCCGGCATGGCGCTGGCGAACGCCAGGGTTGCAGCAATGGCAGCGAAGACCGGCAGGCGTTTCGTCATCGTCGGCTCCCGAATGTGGTCCGGCGGGCCCGGCCCAAAGAAAACCCCAGGGTGACACTGGGACGAGATCGTTTCGATCGCATGTCGTGGCACGGCAACGATGTTGCACCGGGTTCGGCGTGTCGCCAAGTCCGGCAGCGCACATCGCCATCCCGCACATGACCCAGATCGATCCGCACATGGCGTACCTGCGTCAACTGCCTTGCGGGCGAGCGCATTTGCTGAAAACACGGAGAGCATGGCCCTGTTCCACCCCCGTCTCCTCGCGCTGCTGGCCATGGCCCTGACCGTCTCCATCTATGGCGGCCAGTTCGTCTCTGTCCGGCTTGGTTACCAGTCCGATCTCACACCCTACGACATCGCAGCGCTGCGGTTCCTGTTTGCTGGCGTCGTCATGCTGCCGTTCTTCCTGACGCAGGGCGGACTTGTCGATTGCATGGGGATGGGCTGGCGGAGAGGGCTCGCCATTGTCGTTCTTGGCGGTGCCCCACTTACCGTATTCTCGAATATCGGGCTCGGCTACGCGCCGGCCGCCCACGCCGCTGCGATCCAGCCTGGAATGGTGGCGGTGACCGCGACGCTTTTTGCCTATCTGTCAGCCGGCCGTCGGGTTCCGGGCGGTGTCGTCGCCGGGTTTGCCGTCGTACTGGGCGGGCTGGCCGCCATCGCGCTGGCGGGCTCCCGCGGCGAGGCAGGGCAGGGGACGGTGGTCGGCGATCTGATCTTCATCATCTGCGGGCTGGCCTGGGGCTTCTTCACGTCGC
Organism: Phreatobacter aquaticus; assembly: GCF_005160265.1. Taxonomy (NCBI): domain Bacteria; kingdom Pseudomonadati; phylum Pseudomonadota; class Alphaproteobacteria; order Hyphomicrobiales; family Phreatobacteraceae; genus Phreatobacter; species Phreatobacter aquaticus. Next base: position 3,678,630 of record NZ_CP039865.1, read on the forward strand.
TGTGCGCGCGCTGGAAGGTGGGATCGCTCGCCGGGGCAGCCGTTGTGTCCACCGTCTCCATGCTGACCTACGTGCCGATCTATGTCGCTTTCCTGACGCCTCGCATCATGGAAGCCCCGTGGAGCGTGATCCTGTTCCACGGCATCAACCAGGGACTGTTGAACGTGGTCGTGGGGATCCTGCTCTGGACTTATGGCACCCGCGTGCTGGGCGTTGCCGTCGCGGCCCGTTTCCCGCCCGTCATCCCGGTTCTCGGTACGCTGATCGGCATACCGGTTCTTGGCGAGGTTCCTGGGCCCGTGGCGGCAATCGGCGTGGTGGCTATTGTCGCCGGGCTTGCCATTGTCGCCATTGTCGGTGCGCGCGCCGCCCGGCGCCTTGAGGGTTAACGCTTCGGAAACGGTCCCTGTCGCACGATACGGCATGGTCGTCCGCACACGATTCCACCGCTTCTTGCAGACCGTCGCGCTCTACGTCCTCGCGGCGGGTGCAATCTCGTATTTCGGCTTCCATGCCTATCACGGCGACCATGGTATCCGGGCCCGCGAGCAGTTTCTGACCGAAATGTCGGATCTTCGGCGCGAACTGCGGGACCTGAAGCGCGAGCGAGCGGAGGTCGAGCGCCGCGTCACCCTGATGAGCGGTACCGCGATCGATCCTGACATGCTGGACCAGCGTGCACGTGAAATCCTCAATTATGTCGATCCCCACGACCTCGTGCTGGTGGACCGCAACCGCCGGTGAGCGCTGCGGCGTTGTGAACTGAAAATCGGTTCACAGGCTTTCATCAACTGCAATCCAGTTAACTCGTTGATTGTGCTGTAGCGTCAATGGTTTGTGCGATGCAGCATGAAATTCGCGCAGTCTTCCCACCGGCCTGCCTCCGCGCTAGAACTATCTGAGACATCAGATGCGCAGGGGACTTTTCATGGCCGCCGTCCGGACCAAGAGCGCACCAGCCGCCAAGCCAGCCAGCCGAACCGCAGCCAAGACGGCCTCGAAACCGACCTTGTCGCGCGATCAGGAGATTGCGGCCTACCGCGAGATGCTGCTGATCCGCCGCTTCGAGGAGAAGGCCGGCCAGATGTACGGCATGGGCCTGATTGGCGGGTTCTGCCATCTCTATATCGGCCAGGAAGCGGTCGTGGTCGGCATGCAGATGGCGTCAAAGCCGGGCGATCAGGTCATCACCGGCTACCGCGACCATGGCCACATGCTCGCGACCGGCATGCAGGCGAATGGCGTGATGGCGGAGCTGACCGGCCGGCGCGGCGGATATTCCCGCGGCAAGGGCGGCTCCATGCACATGTTCTCGTCGGAGAAGCACTTCTACGGCGGGCATGGCATCGTCGGTGCGCAGGTTTCGCTCGGCACCGGGCTCGCCTTCGCCAACCGCTATCGCGGCAACGACAATGTCTCGCTGACCTATTTCGGCGATGGCGCGGCCAACCAGGGCCAGGTCTACGAGAGCTTCAACATGGCGGCCTTGTGGAAGCTGCCGGTCATCTACGTGATCGAGAACAACCGCTACGCCATGGGCACGGCGGTGTCGCGCGCCTCGGCGCAGACCGATTTCTCCAAGCGCGGCCTGTCGTTCAACATTCCGGGCGAGCAGGTCGACGGCATGGATATCCGCGAGACCTATGCTGCTGGCCTGCGGGCGATGGAATGGTGCCGGGCCGGCAAGGGTCCCTACATCCTGGAGATGCAGACCTATCGCTACCGTGGTCACTCCATGTCCGACCCGGCCAAGTACCGGACCAAGGACGAGGTGCAGAAGATGCGCACCGAGCACGACCCGATCGAGCAGGTGCGCGAGCGGCTCCTTGAGGTCTGGAAGGTCTCCGAGGACGAACTCAAGAAGATCGATTCCGCTGTCCGCGACATCGTCGCGGAGTCGGCTGAATTCGCCACCAATGATCCCGAGCCGGATGTGTCCGAGCTCTGGACCGACATCCTCAAGTGAGGAGCATCGGGCGATGACGCTTGGCGCAATCGGCCTGGGACTTGCGGCGCTCGTCGCAGCGACGGCCTGGCTGGTCGCGCTTGTGTCGTTCGTTCGTGCCTGGCTGATCGCCGAGCGGCATCCGCCGTTCCAGGCGCTTGGCCCCTCGCGCTACTTCAACTGGATGGGCGCGCTGCCGAGCATGCCGCCCGAAGCCCGGCCGCATCTCGGTCGGGCGTTCCGCGCCTTCGTCTGCTTCTTCGCCGCTGTCATCGCGGTGGCCGTGGCCGGCATCGTCTTCGCAGCGCCCAAACCTGCTCTCTGAAACCCATAACGGGAAGCGTTTCATGCCTATCAACATCCTGATGCCGGCGCTCTCGCCCACGATGGAGAAGGGCAATCTTGCCAAATGGACCAAGAATGAGGGCGACAAGGTCAAGCCCGGCGACGTGATCGCCGAGATCGAGACCGACAAGGCCACCATGGAGGTCGAGGCGATCGACGAGGGCATCCTGTCCAAGATCATCGTGCCCGCAGGCACCCAGGATGTTCCGGTCAACGAACTGATTGCCATCCTGACCGCGGAGGGCGAGGATGCATCCGCCGCTGCGGTTCCCGCAGCGAAGGCGGCCGCGCCGACCCCTGTGGCCGCGCCTGCCATCCAGACGGCCCATGCGGCAGCACCCGCTCAACCGGCTCCGGTGTCAGCTGCATCCGACGAAATTCCGGCCGGCACCGAGATGGTGACCCAGACGGTGCGCGAGGCGCTCCGCGATGCCATGGCGGAGGAGATGCGCAAGGACGAGACCGTCTTCGTCATGGGCGAGGAAGTCGCGGAATATCAGGGCGCCTACAAGGTCACCCAGGGTCTGCTGCAGGAGTTCGGCGCCCGTCGCGTCATCGACACGCCGATCACCGAGCATGGCTTTGCCGGTATCGGCGTCGGCGCGGCCTTCACGGGGCTCAGGCCGATCGTCGAGTTCATGACGTTCAACTTCGCCATGCAGGCGATCGACCAGATCATCAATTCGGCGGCCAAGACGCTCTACATGTCCGGCGGCCAGATGGGCTGCCCCATCGTGTTCCGCGGCCCGAATGGTGCAGCCTCGCGCGTTGCCGCGCAGCACAGCCAGGACTATTCGGCCTGGTACTCTCACATTCCCGGCCTGAAGGTGGTCGCGCCCTATACGGCAAGCGACGCCAAGGGCCTGATGAAGGCAGCGATCCGCGATCCGAACCCGATCATCTTCCTTGAGAACGAGATCCTCTACGGCCAGAGCTTCGAAGTGCCGAAGCTCGACGATTTCGTCCTGCCCATCGGCAAGGCGCGCATCGCCCGGCCGGGCAAGGACGTGACGATCGTCGCCTGGTCGATCGGCATGAGCTATGCGCTGAAGGCCGCGGCCGAACTTGAGAAGCTCGGCATCGATGCCGAGGTGATCGACCTGCGCACCCTGCGCCCGCTCGACACCGACACCGTCATTGCCTCGGTCATGAAGACCGGCCGGGTCGTCACCATCGAGGAAGGCTGGCAGCAGTCGGGCGTTGCGGCCGAAATCTCGGCCCGCGTGGTTGAGCGCGCCTTCGACTATCTCGATGCACCGCCAGCCCGCGTCTCGGGCAAGGACGTGCCGATGCCCTATGCCGCCAACCTCGAGAAGCTCGCGCTGCCGACGGTTGCCGACGTCATCGAGGCCGTGAAGGCCGTGACCTACAAGTGATCCGGAGGCGGGCGTGACCGCAGTCTTCGATGCCCTCGCCGTGCCGCCGACCGCCCAGGAGAAGGGCGGAGTGGAGATCGTGCGCGGGGTGATTGTCGAGGGCGGCCTTCATATCTCGATCCGTCGGGCCTTCGACGATCCGCAGGCCTGGGGCATGGTTCTCGCCGACATCGCCCGTCACGCTGCCCGCATCCATGCCCTGGAAACCGGCGCCGCCGAGAGCCAGACCCTCGACCGCATCCGCTCCATGCTGGAGGCCGAACTCGACACCCCGTCGGATTTGGGCTCCACCCACGCCATCAGCTGAACCGGACCCGTCCGGAGGACCGACCATGCCGATCGACATCCTGATGCCTGCTCTCTCGCCGACCATGGAAAAGGGCAACCTTGCCAAGTGGCTGAAGAAGGAAGGCGACACGATCAAGGCGGGCGACGTGATCGCCGAGATCGAGACCGACAAGGCGACCATGGAGGTCGAGGCGGTCGACGAGGGCATTCTCGCCAAGATCATCGTCGCCGAGGGTGCGCAGGACGTGCCGGTGAACCAGCTCATCGCTGTGATCGCTGCCGAGGGCGAGGATCCGAAGTCGATCACGGGTGGGGCAGGGGCCAAGAAGTCGGCCGCGCCTGCCGCTGCTCCGGCTGCACCTGCCGCCGCAACTTCTGCCGCTCCGGCACCGGCAGCGCCGACACTCCTTCCGCCGGCCCCCGCCAGCATTGCCCAGGCGGCCTCCGGCATCCGGCTGTTCGCCTCGCCCCTTGCTAAGCGCATTGCCAGCCTCGAGGGCATCGACCTCAGCCAGGTAGTGGGCTCGGGCCCGCACGGTCGCATTGTCGAGCGCGACGTGAAGGCCGCGGCAGCCGGTGGTGCGGCGAAGGCTGCTCCGGCAGCGGCACCGTCTGCGGCAGCACCAGCGACGGCGCCGAAGCCTGCGGCCGTCGCCGGCCCGTCGGACGAGGCCATCAAGAAGCTGTTCGAGCCGGGGTCCTACGAGGAGATCCCGCACGACAACATGCGCAAGGTGATTGCCCGCCGCCTGATGGAGGCGAAATCCACCATTCCGCATTTCTACCTGACGATCGACTGCGAGCTGGATGCCTTGCTGGCGCTGCGCGAGCAGATCAACAAGGCCGCGCCCGTCAAGGACGGCACACCCGCCTACAAGCTGTCGGTCAATGACATGGTCATCAAGGCCCATGCCATGGCGCTGCGCGCCGTGCCCGACGCCAATGTCTCCTGGACCGATGGCGCGATGCTGAAGCACAAGCATGCCGATATCGGCGTCGCCGTCTCGATCCCCGGCGGGCTGATCACGCCAGTGATCCGCGATGCCTGCCACAAGACCCTGTCGACCATTTCAAACGAGATGAAGGACCTGGCCGCCCGCGCCAAGGCCCGCAAGCTGAAGCCCGAGGAATTCCAGGGCGGCACGTCGGCGGTGTCCAATCTCGGCATGTTCGGCATCAAGGACTTCGCGGCCGTCATCAACCCGCCGCACGCGACCATTCTCGCGGTAGGCGCTGGTGAGCAGCGCGTGGTCGTCAAGGCCGGTCAGCCGGCTGTCGCGATTGTCATGAGCGTGACGCTATCGACCGACCACCGTGCGGTCGATGGCGCGCTCGGCGCAGAGCTGCTTCAGGCCTTCAAGCGCTACATCGAAAATCCGATGGGGATGCTCGTCTGAGGGCGGAGCCGGGCGGTGCGATGAAGACCTTCCTGACCCTGGTACTGGCCTTCGTCCTCTCGCTGTTCGCTGGCGGCATGGTCGTTCAGATCGTTGCCGAGGCCGTCCGCGGCGACGAGGCCTTCATCATCGCCTATGCGGTCATGCCGGTTTTCGTCACCCTTTCCATGCTGGTGCTGACCATCGTCTACAAGATCACCCATCGCGCCAGGGCGGTAGGCCTGGCCGCCGGCGTGATGGCAGGCCTGCTGCTCCTGGCCGCGACTGGCGCCATCCTGTTCGACTACGCCGCCACGGGCAGCCGGATCTGGGCGCGCAGCGTGCCGTTATTCGGAAGCGTCGCGGTGGGCGGCAGTCTGGCGGTAGCCATTCAATATTGGCTCCTCCGCCGGCGCGCGCTCCAGCGAGCCGGTGAGACTGGCGGGATCGCGCCATGAACGGAGCCGGTCGCAATCTCTTGCCGATCGTCTCGCTCTGCGTTGCGGGAATGTCGTTTGCCGCCGCCGGCTATCAGTCCTATTCGCACCACCGCAATCTCGAGATCGTCCAGCGCAACGTGATCCGCGCCGAATTTCTGCGCACCTGCCGCGAGATCATCGAGGCCTATTTCGCGGTGAAGATGCGCGCCTATGCGATGAACGAAGCGGTCATCGCGCAGGGCCGCGGGCCAGACGTGGTCGATCCCCTGATCCAGCGCGAGGTTGAGGGGCAGGTTTTCAAGTTCGGCGCTCTCGGCACGTTCCTCGCCAATTTCCGTGAGGATGGCAGTATCCGCGAGCGCTACACACAACTGTCCTGGAAGCTGCTCGCCATTGTCCGCGAGAGCTACAAGCAGCCGCGCGTGACGTTCGACCAAGCCTATGCCGAGGCCGATACCCTGTTCGGCGACATGAACGAGGACTGCGCAAGGACCGCGCGGCTCTCCATCCTCTGACCCGTATCGATCAGTAGAAAGGCCCAGCGCCATGTCCTCTTACGACATCATCGTCATCGGCGGCGGCCCCGGCGGCTATGTCGCGGCGATCCGCGCGGCACAGCTTGGCTTCAAGACGGCCGTCATCGAGCGCGAACATCTCGGCGGCATCTGCCTCAACTGGGGCTGTATCCCGACGAAAGCGCTGCTGCGCTCGGCGGAGGTGTTCCACTACGCGACCCACGCCAAGGATTACGGCCTGACGCTGAACGGCACGATGACCTTCGATCCGGCTGCCGTGGTGAAGCGTTCCCGTGGCGTCTCGGCGCAGCTCAACGGCGGTGTCGGCTTCCTCCTGAAGAAGAACAAGGTGGATGTCATCTGGGGCGAGGCGAAGATCGCCAAGGTCGGCCAGGTCGTGGTTTCCGCTCCCACCAAGCCCGCTGTGCAACCGCAAACGCCGCCGCCCAAGGGCACGCTGGGCGCTGGCACCTATTCCGCGAAGAACATCATCGTCGCAACCGGCGCCCGGCCGCGGGTCCTTCCGGGCATCGAGCCGGACGGCAAGCTGATCTGGACCTATTTCGAGGCCATGGTTCCGGAAACCTTCCCCAAGAGCCTGATCGTCATGGGCTCGGGCGCCATCGGCATCGAGTTCGCCTCGTTCTATCGCACGATGGGTGCCGAGGTGACGGTGGTCGAGGTTCTCCCCCAGATCATGCCGGTGGAGGATGCCGAGATCGCGGCCATTGCCCGCAAGCGCTTCGAGAAGCAGGGCATCAAGATCCTGACCTCGACCAAGGTGACCAAGGTCGAGAAAAGTGCCAATGGCGTCACCGCCACGGTCGAGGACGAGAAGGGTGCGAAACAGACACTCTCAGCCGATCGCCTCATCTCGGCCGTCGGCGTGGTCGGCAATATCGAGAACCTCGGGCTGGAGGCCCTTGGCGTCACGATCGATCGGGGCACGGTCAAGACCGATGGCCTCGGCCGCACCAATGTTCCCGGCATCTATGCCATCGGCGATGTCGCCGGCCCGCCGATGCTCGCCCACAAGGCCGAGCATGAGGGCACGCTCTGCGTCGAGGCGATCAAGGGCCTGCCAGCCCACGCCATGGACAAGCTGAAGATCCCAGGCTGCACCTATTGCCACCCGCAGGTCGCCTCCGTCGGCCTGACGGAAGCCAAGGCCAAGGAGGCCGGCTATTCCCTGAAAGTCGGGCGCTTCCCGTTCGTCGGCAATGGCAAGGCCATCGCGCTTGGCGAGCCGGATGGTCTGGTGAAGACCATTTTCGACGCCAAGACCGGCAAGCTTCTCGGGGCCCATCTGGTCGGCGCCGAAGTCACCGAACTGGTGCAGGGCTTCGTCATCGCGATGAATCTGGAGACGACGGAAGAAGACCTGATCCATGCGGTCTTTCCGCATCCGACGCTGTCGGAGACCATGCACGAGAGCGTTCTCGATGCCTATGGCCGCGTGATTCACACGTGATCGCTCCATCATCCGGATGCCTCCCGAGTAGACGCCCGAGATAGGGCATTTACGCTTGGTCCTTCTGGGGGACGGTTGGAGGCCAATCATGACGAGGGCGATCGCGCGGGCGGCAATTGGTTTGGTCATGATGCTGACTGGCATGTCTGGCCTTGCCCATGCCTGTTCGGCGCCCAGTTGTGCCAACGGCCTTGCTTACCAGGCCTATGGGCCTGCTCAGGCACGAACCTTGGCCGTGTTCGTGCATGGCGATGTCTCCTCCGGCGGTCCGGCCGACTATATGTATCGCTACGCGCAATCCTTTGCGGCGGGGCGGCGCGACGTGGCGGCGGTGGCCCTGCTTCGGCCGGGCTACTATGATCGGGTGGGCAACCGGTCCGCCGGATCGGACGGCGGTCGTCGCGACACCTTCGATGCTGGATCCATTCGCACCATCGCGGGCGCCATCCGCGAGCTAAAGGCAAAGTACGGAGCCCAGCGGGTTATCGCGCTGGGACATTCAGGCGGCGCTGGTGTCCTAGGCGTCATCGCCGGAAACTCCGGCGGCCTGCTCAACGGCGTGGTGCTCGCCTCCTGTCCATGCGACGTCCAGGCTTGGCGCGCGTCGCGCGGCAGTGGGCGCGGCTTCTCGTCCCTGTCACCGGTTGACTACATCAGCGGTGTGCCAAGCTCTACGGCCATCGTCGCTGTAACCGGCGCAGGTGACACCAATACGCGACCGGCCTTGGCCGAAGATTACGTGGCCCGCGCCAGGGCGGCCGGACGGAACGCCCGGGTGGAGATCGTTGCGGGCGGCCATGGCTTCGGCAGCGTCGCCGGCCCCTCAGTCCGCGCGCTCACCGGCATGGCGCGCTAATCATTCGTCCCGTACCGAGCGCGCCGTCCTGCTCCAAGCCCTGGTAGCGAAGGTCACCCGTGCCATTCATCACGACATTGAATGGGATCGCGGTCCTATGGGGTCAAAGTCCTATCTCCAGGCGCATTTCTGCCGCATGTCGGATCGCTGCAAAGCGCCTGCGGCGCTTAGCAGCGCTCCGCCATCAGGCGCCAGCCGTTCCTGGCAGGATCACTGCACGGGTACCGGTCGGCACACGCCGGTAGAGGTCGATGATGTCCTGGTTCATGAAGCGGATGCAGCCGGACGACACCATCGTTCCAATCGTCCAGGGCTCGGTCGTGCCATGCAGACGATAGAGCGTGTCGCGATTGCCCCGATAGAGATAGAGCGCCCGCGGCCCGAGCGGATTGGTCGGACCAGGCGGCATGCCGGCGGAGAAGGGTCCGTAACGCTCCGGTTCGCGACGGATCATGTCCTGCGTCGGGGTCCAGCGGGGCCATTCGGCGCGGCGACCGATAGTGGCCTCGCCCGTCAGGTTGAATCCTTCTTCCTTGCCGACACCGACGCCGTAGCGCATGGCCCGGCCGCCTTCCATGACGAGATAGGCATGGCGTTCGTTGGGATCGACCACGATTGTGCCCGGTTGCTCCCGCGTCTGATAGCGGACTTCGCGGCGCCAGAAGCGCTCGTCCACCTGGCTGAGGTCGACCGCTGGGACAGGGTAGGGCTCACCCGTCACTTCGCCATACATGGCCAGATAGGCCGGGTCGAACTGCGGACCGATGGCGGTTTCGGGGCGGGGACCGGTGGCGCATCCGGTCAGAACGACGGGCGCTGCGGCGACGAAAAGGCGACGGGATATGATCATTGCGACGAAGAACTCCGGAACCGACGAACAGTTCCCTGCGGGGAAAGGCTCGTTAGCACCGGAGAATGGGGAGGAAAGATGACGATCGCGTGAGGCATCAGCACCACGCTTTTACCTGTTGCTGCAATGCATCACAGGCTGGCGTGGAGATCGTATTCCGTCGCCCGGTCGATTTTGACAGTCACGAATTCGCCAAGCTGAAGCTTGCGCTTGGTGTGGATGTAGACGGCACCGTCGATCTCCGGCGCATCGCCCTTGGAGCGAGCCTTGACGACGGTTGTCCCGAGCTCGTCGACCATCACCTGCTGGCGGGTACCCACCTTGCGCTTCAGGCGTTTGGCCGAAATTTCGGCCTGCTTCTTCATGAAGCGGTGCCACCGGCGGTCCATGACCTCGGGCGCCACGTGATCTGGCAGGTCGTTCGAGGTCGCGCCAGCAACCGGCTCGTATTTGAAGCAGCCAACGCGATCGAGGCCGACCTCGTCGAGCCAGTCGAGCAGGAACTGGAACTCCTCTTCGGTCTCGCCGGGAAAGCCTGTGATGAATGTGGAGCGGATCGTCAGGTCGGGGCACATGTCGCGCCAGCGACGGATACGCTCAGCGGTCTTTTCCTGATGCGCCGGACGTTTCATGCGCCTGAGCACGTCGGGATGGGCATGCTGGAAGGGAATGTCGATATAGGGGAGGATCTTGCCCGCGGCCATCAACGGGATGACCTCGTCGACATGCGGGTAGGGATAGACATATTGCATCCGCACCCAGACGCCGAGCTCGCCGAGGGCCTGGGCGAGGTCCAGGAACTTCGTCCGCCAGTTCCGGTCGCGCCAGCGGCTTTCGGCATATTTCACATCGACGCCATAGGCGGATGTATCCTGGCTGATCACCATGATTTCTTTGACGCCGGCGGCGACCAGCTTCTCCGCCTCGACCATCACCTCGCCCAGCGGGCGTGACACGAGATCGCCGCGCAGCTTCGGAATGATGCAGAACGTGCAGCGATTGTTGCAGCCTTCGGAAATCTTCAGATAGGCGTAGTGGCGCGGCGTCAGCTTGATCCCCTGCGGCGGCACCAGATCGAGGAACGGCTTGTGCTGCGGCGGTACGGCTTCATGGACAGCCGCAAGCACGCTTTCATATTGCTGCGGTCCGCTGATCGCGAGCACGGAGGGGTGAACCGCGCGAATCTGCTCCGGCTCGGCGCCCATACAGCCGGTGACGATGACCCGGCCATTGTCCTTCAGTGCATCGCCGATCGCCGCCAGGCTCTCAGCCTTCGCACTGTCGAGGAAACCGCAGGTGTTGACCAGTACCAGGTCGGCGCCCTGATGCGTGCGCGACAGGTCATAGCCTTCGGCACGCAGCCGGGTGATGATGCGTTCGCTGTCAACAAGCGCCTTCGGGCACCCGAGCGAAACGAAGGAAATCTTAGGGGCGGCAGTCATCGCGGCAGCTTTCGGGGCGGCGGCAGCCCAAGGCTGCCTGCGGAGCGCGGCACATAGGCGAAAGCAGCTCCATGCACAAGGCAAACGCGGGTCAGTGACCCGCTACTCGATGTTGCAGGCCTCATGAATGAGTTCTGAGCGCTGACGCAGAGGTGTGAGGTCGTAGGTCTGTTCGACACCGGCAAAGGAGAAGAAAACCTTGGTTGCGCCCGTGAGGTCACTCAGCAGGCGCTGCGTATCGGGGGCTGCTACAAGCGCGAGGTTGCCGGAGATGCGCCAACGCAGCGGCCGCGGCGGCTCCGCGTCCACCCGGTAGATCCCCTCGACCAGCAAGGTGCTCGGCAGCATCCGGTAACCCGGCGAAAACGACACGAGACCGATGCCGTGGCTGCAGACGATGCTCAGGCGCTCGCCGGAACTGCGATAGGAGATTTCGAGGCTTGCAGACGATTGCGGGGTGGCCGGGACATGCTGAATGTCCCACTGCGCCCATGCCAGCGTCGGGCACAGGCAGAGCGCGGCGACGAGACAGATAAAGGGGGGCTTCGACAGGCGTGCCATCGGGTTCCGCGGGGGATAGATCAACTCATATAGCAGGAGCCCTGTTGGCGAGGGAACCCTGACGACGGCACCGTCAGCACCCGTCCTTGGCTATGTTTCACGGGATATAGCCGGTCACGATTGGTTGAGCCTGCAATCGATTGACGCACCGGCACCCGCAGACCAGACTTCGACCCAAGAAGGTTTCTGATGAACCGGGGCGGCGCTCCGGTCGCAGCCGTCAATGTCAAGGTTGCCGCAAGCGAACTGGCAAGCCCTGCCACTTCGCCAAGCACCGCAAGACGATCCCAGGGGAACGCCATGCCGAAGCTCTCGATCAACGGGAAGATCCACGACATCACCGTCGAGGACGATACGCCGCTGCTGTGGGTCATCCGCGAGCAGGTTGGTCTCACAGGAACCAAATATGGTTGCGGCGTTGCGGCTTGTGGAGCCTGCACGGTGCATATCGACGGGCAGCCGGTGCGCTCCTGCTCGATGCCGGTGAGCGCCGTGACTGAAACCCAAAAGATCACCACGATCGAGGGCCTGTCGGCGGATTCGACCCACGCCCTGCAAAAGGCCTGGGTGGCGCTCGACGTTCCCCAGTGCGGCTATTGCCAATCGGGGATGATCATGGCCGCAGCGGCCCTGCTGGCAACCAATCCGAAGCCGACTGACGCGGATATCGACGCCGAAATGACCAATATCTGCCGCTGCGGCACCTATAATCGGGTGCGCGCCGCCATCCACATGGCCGCCAATAACGGTTGAACCGACAGGATCTGAGGAGGCTCTCAATGACTGCGCTCGATGTCTCGCGCCGCTCGTTCCTGGTCGGCGCTGCCGCTGCCGGGACCGGCTTTTCGCTCGGTTTCCACATTCCTTTCGCCGAGGCCCAGGGGCTTCCGCCCGAGGTGAACGCCTGGGTCGTCATCAAGCCGGATGACACCGTCGTCATCCGCATCGCGCGCTCCGAGATGGGGCAGGGTACCCTCACAGGCCTCGCCCAGCTGGTCGCCGAAGAACTCGAATGCGACTGGTCCAAGGTCACGACAGAATATCCGACTCCGGGTCAGAACGTCGCCCGCAACCGCGTCTGGGGCAATTTCTCGACCGGCGGCAGCCGCGGCATCCGCGAAAGCCACGATTACGTCCGCAAGGGCGGCGCTGCCGCACGCATCATGCTGGTGGCCGCTGCAGCTCAAGGCTGGGGCGTGCCAGCTTCCGAATGCCGGGCCGCCAAGAGCCGCATCACCCATGCAGGCTCAGGCCGTTCGGTCAGCTATGGTCAGGTCGCCGAGGCCGCTGCCAAGATCACACCACCAGCCGACATTCCGCTCAAGGATCCCAAGACCTGGACGATCGCCGGCCAGTCGGTGAAACGCCTCGACACGGCCGACAAGGTCAATGGCCGGCAGGTCTATGGCGCGGATCTCAATCTGCCAGGCATGCTGAATGCCGCTATCAAGGATTGCCCGGTCTTCGGCGGCAAGGTGAAGAGCTTTGATGCCGCCAAGGTGGCCTCAATGCCCGGCGTGAAGAAGGTCGTGCAGGTGGAAGAGACCGGCGTCGCCGTGATCGCCGACACCTGGTGGCGGGCAAAGACCGCCTTGGACGCCCTTCCCATTGTCTGGGACGAGGGGCCGAACGCCAATGTGACCTCGGCCTCCATCGACGCGATGCTGAAGGAGGGCCTCACTGCGGCCCAGGCCGTCGTCGGCAACGAGGCAGGCGACGCCAAGAAGGCCATTGCGGGCGCCGCCAAGGTTGTCGAGGCAACCTACAACTATCCATTCCAGAACCATGCGACCATGGAGCCGATGAACGCCACGGCGCTGTTCACGGCCGACAAGTGCGAGGTCTGGTGCCCGACGCAGAACGGTGAGGCGGCGCTTGCCGCCACCGCAGCCGCGGCCGGACTGCCGGTCGCCAAATGCGACGTCTACAAGATCAATCTTGGCGGCGGCTTCGGCCGGCGCGGCGCCACCCATGATTTCGTCCGCCAGGCCGTGATGATCGCCAAGCAGATGCCGGGTGTTCCGATCAAGCTGCTCTGGTCGCGCGAAGAGGACATGCTCCACGGCCGCTACCATCCCATCACCCAGGCGAAGATGGTCGGAGGGCTCGACGCCAGCGGCAAGCTTGTCGGTCTGCACATGCGCATTTCCGGCCAGTCGATCCTGGCCGGCCTTGCCCCCGGTGGCGCCTTGCCGGGTGGTGCTGTCGATCGCGTGGTGTTCCAGGGCCTCAATCCGGGCGGGCCGGAAGCTTCGTTCGGCTATACGATCCCGAACCTGCTGATCGACCATGCCATGCGCAACCCGCATGTGCCGCCAGGATTCTGGCGCGGCGTCAACGCCAACCAGAACGCCATCTATGTCGAGTGCTTCATGGATGAGCTCGCCAAGGAGGCCGGCAAGGATCCGCTCGCATTCCGCCGTGAGATCATGTCGGGCAATCCGAAGAACCTCGCGGTTCTCAATGCGGTTGCCGAAAAGGCCGGCTGGGGAACACCGGCGCCAGCTGGGGTCTTCCGCGGCCTTGCCCATCTCCATGCCTTCGGCAGCTACATTGCGGCCTGCGCAGAGGTGTCGGTGACCGGTGGACGGCTGAAGATCCACCGGATCGTCGCTTCCACTGACCCTGGCTACGTCGTCAATCCGCAGCAGGTCGAGGCCCAGATCGAGGGCTCGTTCGTCTACGGGCTGTCGGCGCTGCTCTATGGCGAGTTCACCGTGAAGGGGGGCCGCATGGAGCAGGAGAACTTCGACACCTACAACGTCATGCGCATGGACGAGATGCCGAAGGTCGAGACTGTGCTGGTGCCGTCGGGCGGGTTCTGGGGCGGTGTTGGCGAACCGACCATTGCGGTCGCTGCACCGGCGGTGCTCAACGCCATCTTCGCGGCGACCGGCAAGCGCATCCGCTCGATCCCGTTGAAGAACCATCAGCTCGCCTGACATGGCGGGCCAATGGCTCCTGCATGTCGCGGTCCTCGGGGCTGCGGCATGGCTTGCCGGGATGTCGCCGGGAGGCGCCCAGTCCATCCCTCCGGGTGCGGTCGCCTGCAGCGGCTGCCACCCGCCATCGGCCGGCGGCGCCATCCCCCCTCTCGCCGGCATGTCATCCGAGGCGATCACCGCCTCGATGCTGGCTTTTCGAACAGGCGCGCGGCCGGCAACCGTCATGGACCGCATATCCAAGGGCTTTTCGGACCAGGAGGTGCGCGCCATCGCTGACTGGTTCGCACTGGGTAAGCTGCCGTGAGCCGCTCAAGACTCACCCGGCGCGCCGCCATGTTGGCAGCGGCCAGCCTCGCTGCCCCCTGGGCGGCACGTGCCCAGGCACGACCAAGCATCGTTGTAATCGGCGGTGGATTTGGCGGCGCGACAGTCGCCCGCGCACTCGGCCTTGCAGGCATGGCCGTGACACTGGTCGAACGCGACCCGACCTTCCTGGCCTGTCCCTTCAGCAATGCCGTGCTGGTCGGAATGCGCAGTCTCGAGCAGCAGCGCTTCGGCTATGACGCGCTCCGGAAGGCCGGCATCACTGTTGCCATCGACACGGCGACGGCCTGTGATCCCTCGGCCCGAAGGGTGACGCTCGCGGCAGGCCAGACACTCAGCTACGACCGACTGATCCTGTCGCCGGGCATTGATCTTCATTTCGCGGGGCTGCCCGGCTATTCGGAACAGGCCGCCGAAACCCTTCCGCATGCCTGGAAGGCGGGTGCGCAGACGGCGCTGCTGGCGCGCCAGCTCGCGGCAATGGACGATGGCGACACGGTGCTCATGTCGGTGCCTGCCAATCCCTATCGATGCCCACCGGGCCCTTATGAGCGCGCCAGCCTGATCGCCTGGTACCTGAAGACCCGCAAGCCGCGCTCAAAGCTCATCGTTCTGGACGCCAAGGATACGTTTTCGAAGCAACGCCTCTTCATGGAGGCCTGGAGCACGCTCTACCCCAACCAGATCGAGTGGATCGGGCAGTCCAAGGGCGGCGCGGTGACATCGGTCGAGGCTGGAGATCGGACACTGGTCACCGATTTCGGTCGGCACAAGGGCTCGGTGGTGAATGTCATTCCACCGCAGCGGGCAGGGCGCATTGCCGAGGCCGCCGGCGCGGCCGATCGCTCGGGCTGGTGTCCGGTGGACCCGGTGACATTTGAATCGCGTCGCCAGCCGGGCATCCATGTCATCGGCGATGCCGGCATCATGGGCGCCATGCCGAAATCGGCCTTTTCGGCCCATGCCCAGGCCAAGGCCTGCGCTCTGGCCGTGGCCGCACTGGTGCGCGGTGAGGCTCCGCCGCCGGTGAAGCTGATCAATACCTGCTACAGCCTTGTGGCACCCGAGTACGGAATTTCGGTTGCGGGTGTCTATCGTCCGGCCAATGGCCTGCTCGCCGATGTCGAAGGCGCCGGTGGTACCAGTCCGCTCGGCGCGCCGGCAGGGCAGCGGGCTCTGGAAGCCCGCTATGCGGAGAGCTGGTTCTCGACCATCACGAGCGACGTCTATGGCTAGGTTGATCGCGCTCTGGATTGTGCTGGTCTCGCTGACCGACCCCACGTTCGCCGATGCACGGCTGGCGGCGCCAGCTGGCCTGACCGGTGATGCCGTACGCGGACGCGCGCTCGTTGGCGACCGGCGCAAGAGCTTCTGCCTCTTGTGCCACACCGGGCCCTTTCCGGAAGAGCGGTTCATGGGCAATCTGGCCCCGCCGCTGGACGGTGCCGGCAGCCGCTGGAGCGTCGACGAATTGCGCCTGCGCCTCGTCGATTCCACCCGTCTCAACCTGGACACGATCATGCCAGCCTATGGGCGGGCCGATGGCCTGGAGCGGGTTGCGCGGCAGTTCCAGGGGCAGCCCCTGCTGTCGCCGCAGGACATCGAGGATATTGTCGCCTTTCTCGCGAACCTGAAGGAGTGAGCCATGGGTCCCCCGCCTGATGCGCGCCCGATCGATCGTCGAACCGTGCTCGGCGCGGCAGCGGGTCTGCTCGTCCTGACCGCCCTGCGTCCGGTCGGCGCCACACCGGCCGAAATGGCCGACGCGATCCGCGCCTTCACCGGTGGGGCTCCCGTCATCGCCGGGCGCGTCAAGCTGGACATTCCGCCCCTGACCGAGAACGGCAATGCCGTGCCGCTGGCGGTCACGGTCGAGAGCCCCATGACGCTTGCGGATCACGTCACAGCCATTGCCGTGTTCAACGAGAAGAACCCCCAGCCTCATGTCGCAACCGCCACATTCGGGCCTCGGGCGGGCAGGGCGGGCTTCCAGACCCGTATCAGGCTGGCCGATTCCCAAATCGTCACGGCAGTCGCGCGGATGAGTGACGGGCGCTTCTTTTCCGACAGCGCCGAAGTGGTTGTCACCCTTGCCGCCTGTCTGGAGGGGTGACCATGGCCGCCTTGCTCAATGTGCCGAAGACGGCAAGACCCGGCGAGATCATCGAGATCAAGACGTTGATGTCGCATCCCATGGTAACGGGTTATGGCCGCGACGACGAGGGCAAACCCATGGCGCGCGACATCATCCGCCAGTTCGTCTGCCGCTACGACGGCGAGGAGGTCTTCCGCCTCGAGCTCACCCAGGCCATCGCCTCGAACCCGTTCATCGTGTTCTCTACCCGGGCAACGCAGACCGGCACGCTGGTCTTCGAATGGACCGACGAGAAGGGCGAGACCTGGCGCGAGATCGCCGTGCTGACCGTCACCTGATGCGGGCGATCCTGGCTGCACTCCTGATCGGCTGGGCGAGTGTGGCCAGCGCGGGCGAAATCCCGCTGGATCAACGGCTGTCCGGCTTCGACCAGATGCAGCCCGAGACGCAGGCCATGCAGCGCGACGATACCGCCAATCCCGGCATGCTCGCCGTCAGGCAGGGCGAAGGCTTGTGGCGCCGGCCGGCCGGCACCAGCGGCAAGGCTTGCGCGGATTGCCACGGCGCCGACGGGACGTCGATGCGCGGTGTCTCGGCCCGCTACCCTGCCTTCGACGAGGCGCGCGGCCGGCCAATCGATCTCGCGGGCCGCATCAACCAGTGCCGCACCGAGCGGCAGGGCGCTCCGGCGCTGGCATCTGAAGCGGGCGATGCGCTGGCGTTGGCCGCCTTCGTCGGCCGCCAGTCACGCGGCAAAGCCGTGGCGCCACCGGACGATGCGCGCCTCGCCGCATTCACGGCCAATGGTGAGCGCTTGTTCCGCGCGCGCATGGGTCAGCTCAACTTCTCCTGCAGCCAGTGCCACGACGACAATTGGGGACGCCGGCTCGGCGGCTCGACCATTCCCCAGGGCCACGCCAACGGCTATCCGATCTACCGCCTGGAATGGCAGTCCATGGGATCGCTGGCACGCCGCCTGCGCAACTGCATGGTCGGGATGCGGGCGGAGCCGTTCGCGGCCGGGTCTGCCGAGGCCATCGATCTCGAACTCTATCTCGCGAGCCGCGGCCGCGGTCTGACGGTGGAGACGCCGGCTGTGCGGCCCTGATCAGCAGGGCGCCTCTGCCTTGGCGGCACTCCTCGCCAGCTCCGGGATGAGCACAATGGCGTTCGAACCACCCGCGGAGACCCATGACAATGATTGCCCACGATTCCCAAGCCGCCCTCGATCGTCTGATGCGCTTTCTCCGCGTGGAAGGTGTCACCGGCCAGGAAAAGGCGATCGGCGAGGACGTCGCCCGCGCGCTTGTCGAGGTTGGCGTTCCCGCCGCCGTGATTGCCTATGACGATGCCAATACCCGCATCCCCGTGCCGACCGAAACCGGCAATCTGATCGTCAAGCTGCCGGGGCGCGGTGCACTCGCCAACAGCCCGCCCTTGCTGTTCATGACCCATCTCGACACCGTGCCGCTCTGCGCCGGTGCCAAGCCGCGGATCGACGGATCCCGGATCGTCAGCGGCGGCGACACAGCGCTTGGAGGCGACAACCGGACCGGCTGCGCCGTGCTGGTCACCATGGCCGCCGAGCTTGCTCGGCACAATCTCGACCACCCACCGCTCGTTCTGGTCTTCTGCGTCCGCGAGGAAAGCGGATTGTGGGGCGCGCGCCATATCGACCTCGACATGGTGGGGCCGGTGGCAATGGGTTTCAATTTCGACGGCAGCAAGCCGTCCGACATCGTCACGGGCGCTGTCGGT
This sequence comes from Phreatobacter aquaticus, assembly GCF_005160265.1. Classification (NCBI taxonomy): domain Bacteria; kingdom Pseudomonadati; phylum Pseudomonadota; class Alphaproteobacteria; order Hyphomicrobiales; family Phreatobacteraceae; genus Phreatobacter; species Phreatobacter aquaticus. The sequence continues at coordinate 3,697,217 of NZ_CP039865.1, forward strand.
GCCGACAGCTGGGAGGTCGAGATCTTCGGCCGCGCGTCCCATGCCGGCGTCGCACCGGAGCGGGGCATCTCCTCCACCATGATCGCAGCGCTGGCTCTCGCTGACGCGCGCGCCGGCGGCTGGTTCGGCAAGGTGGTGAAGGGCGACAAGGCCGGTACGAGCAATGTCGGCACGGTCGCGGGCCGTGGCGGACGGGCCGCGGGCGACGCGACAAACGTCGTCACCGACTATGCCTTTGTCGAAGGCGAGAGCCGCAGCCACGACATGAGCTTCGTCGACGAGATCACCAATGCTTACGAGGCGGCCTTCCAGAAGGCGGTGAAGACGGTGACCAACAGCGAGGGCAAGACCGGCACGATCACCTTCACCCGTCACCGGAAATACCATGCCTTCTCGCTCGACCGGACGCTGCCCGTGGTTGCCCACGGCACAGCCGCGGTGGCGAGCCTCGGCCTCACCGGAAATCCGCGTCTCGCCAATGGCGGGCTCGACGCCAACTACCTGACCCTGCATGGCATCCCCACCATCACCTTCGGCGCGGGCCAGAATGAACCGCATACTGTCGACGAGTGGGTGGATATCGCCGCGTTCCAGGACGCGTGCCGGGTCGCCATCGCACTGGCCACTCTGCGCTAGACGTAAGCCGGACAAGCCGGCATTCGCGGAGCAGGCTGGTGGCCGATCGGATCTTGATCGGGTCAAGCCCCCTGCCTCTGGCCGGCTGCGCAAAGCCGGACTTGGTCCGTTTTGTGCCTTGTTCGCCGAGCGAATGAGGGGGATGCGGTCCGGCGCTCTTGCCGAAGCCGGTCCGTGCCCCATAGGTTCGCAACATCGTGTGGCGCCCCGCGCCCACGCAGCATTTCCGAGGATTTCAGGACATCATGGCGAACGCACAGCGGATAAGTGACCAGGTGAGCGGCGCGGCAGTCACCCAGGCATCGCCCGTTCTGTCCGTACAGAATCTGACCACCTCGTTCATGCGCGAGGGTGAGTGGCGGCAGGTTGTGCGCAATGTCTCGTTCGACGTGGCACCGAAGGAAACGGTCGCGATCGTCGGCGAATCCGGCTCCGGCAAGAGCGTCACCGCGCTCTCCATCATGCGGCTCATTCCTCAGTCAAACGGCCGGATCGAGGGCGTCATCAAGCTCGGCGGCACGAACCTTCTGACCCTGCCGGAAAAGCAGATGCAGGCGGTGCGCGGCAACGACGTCGCGATGATTTTCCAGGAGCCGATGACGTCGCTGAACCCGGTTCTGACGATCGGCTTCCAGATTTCGGAAGCGCTGATCTGGCATCGCGGCATGTCGCGGTCAGAGGCCGAGGCCGAGACCGTCCGTCTTCTGGAGAAGGTGCGCATTCCCGCGGCAAAGTCGCGCTTCCACGAATATCCCCACCGCTTTTCCGGCGGCATGCGCCAGCGCGTGATGATCGCCATGGCGCTCGCCTGCAAGCCGAAGCTCCTGATCGCCGACGAGCCGACCACTGCCCTCGATGTCACCATCCAGGCGCAGATCCTGCAGCTTATCAAGCAGTTGCAGGAGGAGGAGGACATGTCCGTCCTCTTCATCACTCACGACATGGGCGTGGTCGCCGAAATCGCCGATCGCACGGTGGTCATGTACAACGGCCAGGCTGTCGAGGCAGGCCAGACCGAGGATATTTTCGCAGCCCCCGCCAATCCCTACACGATGGCACTGCTCTCGGCCGTGCCGAAGCTCGGTTCGATGGGCGGGCATGACCGTCCCATGCGCTTCCCGATCGTCGACAAGACGACGGGTGAGTCTAACGTCCCGGTTGAGACCCCGGACACGGTAAAGGCGGCCGAGCGGCCGATCCTGGAGGTCGCCAACCTCACCACACGCTTCGACATCACCTCTGGTCTGTTCGGCAAGGTGTCGGGGAGGGTGCATGCCGTTGAGAATGTCTCGTTTAGCCTGCATGCCGGCGAAACGCTGGCGCTGGTCGGCGAATCCGGTTGCGGCAAGTCGACCACCGGCCGTTCCATCCTCCGGCTGATCGAGCCCAATTCCGGCACGGTCGTGGTCGATGGCGAGGATCTCTCCAAGCTTGGCAAGCGCGAGCTGCGCGACATGCGCAAGCGCATGCAGATCATCTTCCAGGACCCCTTTGCCAGCCTCAACCCGCGCATGTCAGTGGGAGCAGCCATTGCCGAGCCGCTTCTGGCCCATGGCCTGGTCTCGAGCTCCAAGGCGAGCGAGCGGGTGGCCGACCTGCTCACCCAGGTCGGTTTGCTGCCGGACATGGCGTCGCGCTTCCCGCACGAATTCTCCGGCGGCCAGCGCCAGCGCATCTGCATCGCGCGCGCCCTGGCGCTCGAGCCGAAGCTGATCGTCGCCGATGAATCGGTCTCTGCGCTCGATGTGTCGGTCAAGGCGCAGGTCATCAACCTGATGCTCGACCTGCAGGCGCGCATGGGCCTCGCCTATCTGTTCATCTCTCACGATATTGCTGTTGTCGAACGCGTCAGCCACCGTGTGGCCGTCATGTATCTGGGCGAAATCGTCGAGATCGGCCCGCGCGCCTCGGTCTTCGCCAATCCGACACACCCCTATACCAAGCGGCTCATATCGGCGGTGCCGATCCCGGATCCGGCCCGCCGCCACGAGAAGCGCGAAGTCACCAACGACGAGATCAAGAGCCCGGTCCGTGCGCCCGACTACGTGCCGCCGGCGCGCCAATATCGCGAAGTCTCGCCCGGTCACGTGGTCCAGATCTGGGGCGAGGAATGGGAGGCCCGTCCGGCCTCCTGATCGGCGACGCACCGCCCACGGCAGAACCCTCAGGGCCTGCAACCTCACGCTGGTGCCAGCAGTTGCGCAACTGCGGTCAATGCGCGACCGTATCAGGGTGGACGCTTGACCACCGGTTGCATGGCACCCCTGCCGTGCCGTGCCTGTCCCTAGGGCATGCTTGTCCTGAAAAATGGATTGGCTCACTATTGGGTCAGATTGATCCGGCATTGATCAGTCCATGTCGCGCTGGAATGACCGATGAAAATTCGAGACCTGTCCTTCGTTGCCATTCAGGCGCCATTGCCCGAGGGCAAGGCCTATGGGATGGCGAAGTCGCTGGCGACGGCGCGCGCGACCACTCTGGTTCGGCTGGTTCTGGAGGACGGCACCGAAGGCAACGGCGAATGCTGGGGCATGCCGCTGGTCAATCTGGCCATGCTACCGCTGCTCAAGGGCTACCTGATCGGCGTCAACGTGCTGGATGTCGAGCACGCCTTCGCCCAGATGTTCGCCCGGCATTACCATTTCGGCGTCCAGGGGCCGATGACCTGGTGCATCTCCGGCATCGACATGGCCGCCAAGGACGCTGCCGGCAAGATGCTCCGCCAGCCGGTTCACCGGCTGATCGGTGGCAAGCAGTCGGACCACGTGCACATCTATGCCTCGGGCGGCTATCTGACCGAGAACAGCACCCGCGACTTCGAGCCTCAGATCGAGCTGATGGCCAGGGGCGGCCACAAGGCGGTGAAGATCAAGATCGGCGTGTCGCCGGCCAATGACGAGGAGCGCGTCGGCATCGCGCGACGCATTCTCGGCCCCGATGTCGAGATCATGGTCGACATCAATTCAAACTACACCCTGGATCTTGCCCGCGAGAGCATCACGCGCATGGCGCCTCACGGTCTCGGCTGGATCGAGGAGCCGCTCAGCCCGCAGGATTTTTCCGGCTATGAATTGTTGCAGCGCTGGAGCCCGGTACCGATCGCAACCGGCGAAGCGCTCTACAGCGTGTTCGACTTCAAGCGCCTCGTCGACCGACGCTCCGTGGATGTCGTCCAGCCGGATCTCTCGCTGTGCGGCGGCTTCTGGCAGGGCCGGCAGATCGCCCAACTCGCAGCGCAGGAGCATTTGCGCCTGTCGCCCCATGTCTGGGGTAGTGGCATTGGCCTTGCGGCGGCGATCCATTTCGTCGCATCGCTGCCGGTCTCGCCGCATTCCCACAACATTCCGCGCCCGACGCTGGTCGAATATGACCTCGGCACCAATCCGCTGCGTGACGGCATCCTGCGCAATCCGCCGAAGGCAGAGGGCGGCCGCATCGCGGTCTCCGACGCGCCAGGTCTCGGGATCGAGATCGATTGGGACGCAGTGGAACACCATGTCATCCGGTAGCCAGACGCCATGACAGCAGCGGGCTCCGACGACCTCGCAGGCCACACCGTGCTTGTCGCGGGCGGTCGAGGCTTCGTCGGTTCCCACGTCGTTCGCGCATTGGTCTCGGCCGGCGCAAGGCCTGTCGTGTTTGGCCCGCCCATGGCGGACGACCTGCTTGCCGACATCACGGGGCATTTCGACGACATCACGGGATCGGTTGAGGACGACGACGCGCTGGACCAAGTCTTCGCCACGACCCGACCGCCCCTGGTCATCTCCTGCATTGCCCATGGTGCCGGGAAGCTCGGCCTGATGCGCACCGGCGAGGCGGATCTGCAGGCCTCGCTGGCCGTCAATGTCGCAGGCTTCGCCAAATTGCTCGATGCCGCACGGCGAGCCCATGTCAGACGCGTGGTCTGGACCAGCTCGACCGTCGTCTATGGCCCGGCCTCCGCCTATGGTGGCCGCACGGTCAACGAGGCAGATGCAACAGGGCCAGTAACCAATTACGGGCTCACCAAGGAACTGGCTGAGACGGTCGCCGCCTATCATCACCGCCGGCATGGCCTCCACGTGGTCGGCCTGAGGCTGCCTTTGGTGCTGGGGCCAGGCCTTTGGTACCAGGGCGTCGCCAGCACGATTGCCGGCCTGTTCGCCACTATCCGCGAGGGCAGGGCGGCGCATATCGCCTTCCACGACGACGCCATGGACCTGATGGAAGTCGGCGATGTCGCCAGGGCGCTGCTGATTGCCGCCCAGCACCCCCGAAAGCTTGATCCCATCTACAATCTCGCCGGTTTTACCGCCGCGATGAGCGACATCGTCGCCGCCGTCTCGCGGTTACGTCCCGACGCTCGTATCACCCGCGATCTGGTCCCCGCCGCACAGACCTTTCCACCGATCGATGGCCGCCGTTTCAGTCAAGCGACCGGCTTCACCGCCACGCACGATCTCGACAGCCTCGTCGCATCGCTGCTCACCCCGGAGGCCGAGACGGCCCATGTTTGAAAAGCGCCTTGCCGAACTTGGTCTCATCCTGCCTGACGCCGCCGTACCCGCGTTCAACTATGTTCCGGTGACGCTCCATCGCGGCCTCGCCCATGTCTCTGGCCAATTGCCCAAGATCGGCGGCGACATCCAGGTGCGTGGCAAGGTCGGCGCCGAGGTGTCGCTCGAAACCGCCCAGGGTGAAGCGCGCATCTGCATTCTTCAGGGCCTTGCATGTCTCAAGCAGGCGCTTGGCTCGCTCGACCGGATCGAGCGGATCCTGAAAGTGGGTGGCTTCGTCGCGTCCGCGTCAGGCTTCAACGACCAGCCGAAGGTTCTCGACGCTGCGTCGAACCTGCTTGGCGACATTTTCGGCGAGGCCGGGCGCCATGCGCGATCCGCCATCGGCGTTGCCGAGCTTCCACGCAACGCGGCCGTCGAGATCGAGATGACGGTCGCCTATCGCGAATAGTCAGTGCCTGCAATGCGCGTCGGCGCCCTGGGCTTGGGCGGCGATGACGACGGGATCACGGCCCTTTGGAGAAGAGACCACCATGACCAAGCCGACCATCTTCGATCTCCTCGATCGCCGTACCGTGCTGGCGCTCGGCGGCATGGCTGCGGCCGCTGCGCTCGTTGGGCCGGCACACGCCGAAGACCTCTACGGTCCCAATGTGACCGGGGCCAAGTCAGGCGGCACGCTCAATATGGGCCTGCTGCTGGAGCCGCCGGGTCTCGATCCCTTCCATCAGGGCGCGGAAGCCCGCATTCGCATCACCGTGCTGATCTATCAGGGCCTGTTCTATGAGAGCCCGACCGGCCAGCCCCTGCCGCTGCTCGCCGAGGGCTTCGATCTCTCGGCCGACAAGCTCACCTACACAATGCGCATCCGCAAGGGCGTCAAGTTCCACACCGGTCAGCCGATGACCGCCAAGGACGTCGCCTACAGCTACAATTACATCCGCGATTCCAAGAATGGTTCGCCCGGCGCCGGCGATTTCGGCCTGATCAAAACGATCGAGCCGACCGACGACCATACGATCAAGATCACGTTGTCGGCCCCCAATGCCGCGCTCCCCATGACCATGGGCAACAAATATGGCGGCGTGGTTCCGGCGGGTTATTTCGACGCAGCGGATGCCAAGGCGAAGATGAACCAGGTGACGGTCGGCACCGGCCCGTTCAAGCTCGCCGAGTTCAAGGCGAACAGCAATGTGACGCTGGTGCGCAATCCCGATTACTGGGAGCCGGGCGTGCCCTATCTCGACCGGATCAACTTCGTCATCGTGCCGAATGGTGCAAGCCTGCTCGTCGGCCTGCGCAATGGCCGCATCGACATCGCGCCCCTGACGCGCCCGCAGGACATCCGGCAGGTCGAGAATGTCCGGGGCCTGGTGGTCGAGCGGAAGCCGTCATTCAACCAGAAGGCGCTCGATCTCGGCTCCGAGCTGAAGCCGCTCGACGACGAGCGCGTGCGCCGTGCCATCGCGCTCGCCATCGACAAGGACGAACTGATGCGCGCGTCCGTCGGTGGCTTTGGCGTGGTCATCGGGACCATGGTGGCCAGCATGCAGGACGCCTGGGGCGTGCCGCTCGACAAGCTGCCGAACCAGAAAGTTGATCTTGCGGCGTCCAAGAAGCTGCTCACCGAGGCCGGCCACCCCAACGGCTTCGATCTGACGCTGACCTCGATCATCGGTTACGACTGGATGGACGCGGCCTCCGTCACGCTGAAGGAGCAACTCGCCAAGGTCGGCATCCGCTTGGCCATCCAGCGCGTCGAGATCGGCGTCTGGATCAAGAATTTCCAGTCGAAGCAGATGGGCTTCACCTTCAACGACTGGGCGACCGTTCCCGATCCGAGCCTGCTGTTCTACCGGCATTTCCGCAGTGCGCCGGAAGGCGCCGATTTCCGCAACTGGAAGAATGCCGAGGCGAGCAAGCTCCTGGACGAAGGCCGGACTGAGAGCGACCTTGCCAAGCGCAGGGCCATCTATGCCCGCTTCCAGCAGATCATGGCCGAGAGCGTCCCGACGGTGATGATGTTCAGCGCGGATCATGTGACGGTTCGCGCCGACAAGGTCCGCAATTACGACCAGCACGCGACCGGCTGGTTCTACGGTCTCGCCAAGACCTGGATCGCGACCTGAGCGAGCTTGCCGACCCAAGCCCGTGGCGCCCATGGTGCCGCGGGCCTTGTCCCCCAACCAGCGTGACATGAGGCGATGGCCGTCTATCTGATCAAAAGGCTCGCCGCTTCGGTCCTCACCGCGATCCTCGCCTCGATCGTCGTGTTCATGATGATGCGCAGCGTGCCCGGCGACGTCGTGGGGCAGATGCTCGGCCAGACCAGCGACCCCGTAGCGGCCGCAGCGCTGCGCGAATTCTTCGGTCTCGATCAGCCCGTCTGGCGGCAATATCTGGGTTGGCTCACGCGGGTGGTGAGCGGTGACCTTGGAACCAGCTGGACGCGCGGCCAGCCGGTCGCTGGCATGATCGGATCGGCGCTTGGCGTGACGCTTCAACTCTCGGCCGCCACGCTGGTGCTCGCAACACTTGTCGGCGTGCCGCTCGGTGTGGTCGCCGCCATGTACGAGGGACGCACGATCGACCGGATCGTCCAGTCGTTCAGCCTGTTCGGGCTGGCGGCACCCGTGTTCTGGATCGGGCTGATGATGCTGGTGGGCCTGTCCGCGATATCCGGCTGGTCGCCGCCACTTCTCTACGTGCCGCCAACGGAGTCGCTGGTCGAGAACGCCTCCATCATGGCGCTTCCGATCCTCAGCCTCGCGGTCCTTCAGGCCGCCGCCTATAGCCAGTTCGTGCGCCAGAGCGTCGTCGCGGCCTTCTCCGAGGACTATGTCCGCACGGCCGTCGCCAAGGGCGTGCCGCGCCGCTCGGTATTCTTTACCCACGTCCTGCGCAATGTGGCGATCCCGCTTGTCACCTTCATGGGCCTGATCCTCATCCAGATCCTCGGCGGCGCGGTGATCATCGAGAGCCTGTTCTCATTGCCGGGGCTCGGCCGCCTCATGCTGTCGGCCATCGAGACCCGCGACTATCCGGTGCTGCAGGGGGCGCTGCTGATCGTTGTGGTGCTCGCCATGGCGGTCAATCTGGCGGTCGACCTGTTCTATCGCGTCATCGATCCACGCGTGCGGCTGGGCTAGGCGGGCCAATGACCTCTCTTGATCAACAGGCGCCAAGGCCGGGCTTTCTCTCCGTGATGCTCCGCAAGGCGCGCCACGAACCTGACCTGGCGGTCGGGCTGGTCATCTCGGCATTCATCGCTGTCGTGGTGATCTTTCCAGGACTGTTTTCCAGCCAGTCGCCGCTCGCAATCGACATCGCGCGGTCGCTCGAGGCCCCCTCGGCACTCAACATCTTCGGCACCGATGATGTCGGCCGCGACGTGTTCGCCCGCATCGTCCACGGCGCGCGCATCACGCTGCTGATCTGCGCCGGTGCGCTGGCTGCGGCTGCTTTCATCGGCGGCGCGCTCGGCATTCTGTCGGGCTTCGTCGGCGGCCGGCTGGACATGCTGCTCGGGCGGCTGATCGACGTGGTGCTGAGCTTTCCACCGATCATCCTCGGCGTGATGGTCACCGGTATCCTGGGGCCCAAGACCGCCAATCTCGCCTTCGCGCTGACCGTCGTCTATGTCCCGGCCTTCTTCCGCATCGCCCGCTCCGGCGCCATTTCGGAGGCAAGCCGGTCCTATGTGGAGGCTGCCCGCAGCGGCGGTCTGTCGGAGCCGCGAATCCTAGTCAATCATGTGACGCGCAACGTGCTGCCGCTCATCATGATGCAATGCGTTGTGCTGTTTCCGCTCGTCCTGCAGATCCAGTCGGCGCTCGGCTTTCTCGGGCTTGGCGTCCAGCCGCCGACGCCCGACTGGGGCTCCATCCTGCAGCAGGGCAAGGACTACATCCTGTTCGCGCCGTGGATGTCGGCCTTTCCCGGCTTCGCCATCCTGATCACGGCGCTGGCCTTGATGCTGGTCAGCCGTGGCGTCCAGCGGCGGTTCGACCGCCGCTAGGCGATCAGCTGCCGCCGACCGACATCAAGGTCCGCAGAAGGTAGGTGCGGATGAGTTCGCGGGCCACCTCGGTGTCCCGACGGACCAAAGCGTCGACGATCGCCTCGTTGTCCTTGGCGGCCGCCTCGCGCCGAGCGGCGATGATGGTTTCGAACATGGCGACCAGGAAGCTGTTGCCGGAAGCGCGCACGATCGCCAGATGCAGCGCGTATTTGGCCTCCTTGAACTCGATCCAGCTGGTCGCGCGCCGCAACGCCTCCAGATAGGAGGGGAGCCCGGCGAGTGTCTCGTCGCTGGCGCGCTCGGCCACCAGCTCGGCCAGCATGGGCTCGAACATCAGGCGCGCCTCCAGCAGTTCGCCGAGGCTGAACTGCGGCTCGTCGGTTGCCGTCTCCTGGGGCTTCACGTCCGGCGCGACGAAGGTTCCGCGCCCGACATGGCGGATGATCAGACCCTCCGCGGCAAGCCGGTTCATCGTGCGCCGAACCGTGTTGCGCGCAGCCCCGAAGCGGCTGGCCAAAGCCCGTTCCGTCGGCAGGCGCGCGCCCGAGCGCAGATGCCCCCCGGCGATCGACCCGGAGAGGCTTTGATAGATCGCCTGGCCATCGGAATCGGATTTGGCGCGCGTGCTGACCTCTTCCGGTCCGCCCTGCGGGCGCAATGGCTCGAACATGGTCTGGTTTGGTCCCAAGGGTCAAAAAGCTCGATACACGATCCGCTTCGAATGTTCAAAAGGCGGATCGCGCGCTCTGCTGTCATGCAAAATGGCTGCCTATTGGGCGCGATTGCGATGATATTGGTTGGTGATCGTGTCGATTGAAGAAAGCGCAACGCGCCATGGGGAATGATGGTCCGCTCTGGTCCGGCCTGACGCCTGAAGAGCACGAATTCCAGTACAATCCGCAGGCGGCTTTCCCCAATTTCAAGGACGCCCAGGCGGGCCGCGCGGCAATCAATGAGGCGGCGCTCAAGGCGCTCGAGCGCCAGACCGACCTGGCCTATGGCGACCATCCGCTGCACAGGGTCGATGTCTATCCGGCGACCGGCGGGGCAGCCGGGCCACGCCCCGTCCACATCTTCTTCCACGGCGGCTACTGGCGCGCGCAGGACAAGCAGAACTTCGCCTTCATCGCGAGGCCCCTGGTGGCACAAGGCATCACGACGGTTATTGCGAATTACGAGCTCTGTCCGGCATCCACGCTGGATGGCGTTGCCAACTCGGCCATCGCGGCGGTCGCCTGGGTGCATCGGAACGCCGCGAGCTTCGGCGGCGATCCCAGCCGGATCACACTGTCGGGCCATTCAGCGGGTGCGCATCTGGTCGCGGAGGCGATGGCGCATGACTGGGCAGGCGCCGGTATCAGCCCGTGGTTCATCAGGGGCGCCGTGCCGATCAGCGGCATCTTCGACCCGCGCCCGGTCATCGGGACGACCGTGAATGCCGATGTCCGCCTGACCGAGGAGATCGCGGCGAGACGGGATGTCGAGCGCCGCAAGGTCACCGTCGCCTGTCCGACGTCGATCTTCGTCGGCGGCCTCGAACCCTGGCAATGGATCGACCAGTCCTACCGTTATGGCCATCATCTGCATCGCAGCGGAGTGAACCCCGAAGTGCACGTTCTGCCGCGCTGGGGTCATTTCGATATTCTCGGCGAGTTCATGGAACCCTCAAGCCCCATCCTCAACGCGGTCCTCCGCCACGCCACTGCGTAATGCAACATTTCTATTGGAGAGCCGATGACCACCCAATCCTGGCGCCTGTCCGTCTATGACATCAAACCCGGCGCGATCTACACGGTGCCTGGCGACGCCCACCATTTCCTCTATGTCGAGAAGGGAGAGGCCATGGCCGCTTCCGCCTCCGGCATGGTGACGCTCCCGACCGAGAGCGGGCACTTCCCGGTCGGCGGCGAGATGATCCATGCGGGCGAGCGCACCTGGCTCTACGAGGTTCGCCCCGGCGCCCCCGGCTTGCGCACCCATGAAGACCTGACACCGGTTCTGTCGCGCACGATTTCGATCGGGGAGGGGGCCATGCTGCTTCGGGCCGACCGCATCGACCAGCCGGCTGGAATGGTGACGCCCTCCCATCACCACCGCGGACCGGGCATCCGGCGCCTGTCCGCCGGCTTGCTGCTGGCCGAGGTCGGCGACCATGTCGACCTGATCCAGCCGGGCCAGGCCTGGTTCGAAACGGGCCGCGAGGCCGTTGTCGGCTCCAACATCAGCGACAAGACCAATATCTTCATCCGCATCATGCTGCTGCCGGCCGAACTTGAGGATGGCAAGAGTTCGTTCGTGGCGACAACGCCGGCCGATGCCGCGCGACCGCGGGGCGTGGTGCCGCGGGTCTTCGGAGAGCGCATGCTTGCGTGAGGGCAGGAACCTGAGCCGAGTTGAATTCGCGTTGAGTAAGCTCGATTCGATACATCGGAGAGTTCTCTCCCAACCGATCTCGATTGGCGGCGGACCGCAAAGCCATGTGCAACCTCTACAGCCTCACCAAGGGCCAGCAGGCCATCATCGCTTTGGCTCGGGCGATGAACGATCGCACCGGCAACCTCCCGCCCATGCCGGGCATCTTCCCCGACTATCCGGCGCCGATCGTGCGCCAGGTCGGCGGCGAGCGGGAATTGGCCATGGCGCGTTGGGGGATGCCGTCGCCGGCCTTCGCGCTCGAGGGCAAGAAGACCGATCCGGGCGTGACCAATGTGCGCAACACGACCTCGCCGCACTGGCGGCGCTGGCTGAAGCCCGAGAATAGGTGCCTGGTTCCGTTCACGTCGTTCTCGGAGTTCAATCGCGAAGCCGGGGGAGACGTTTGGTTCGCGCTCGACGAAAGCAGGCCGCTCGCATGCTTCGCTGGCATCTGGACAGCCGGTTGGACCAGCACCCGCAAGGTCAAGGAAGGCCCGGTCACCACCGACCTCTACGCCTTCCTCACCACCACGCCCAATGCCGAGGTCGGCGCCATCCACACCAAGGCCATGCCGGCCATTCTCACCGAGCCGGATGAGTTCGAAATCTGGATGAATGCGCCCTGGGAGATCGCCAGGGATCTGCAGCGTCCCTTGCCCGACGGTGCACTCAAGATCGTCGCCAAGGGCACGAAGAAGGACGCTACCCATGCCTGAAGTGATGCTCGCGGCCAGTCTCGCCGGCTGCGCAGCAAGCGACTATCGCGACAGCACCGCGCCGCGCACCGCACCATTTTGAATCTCAGCTGACGGAATCGGACGTCAGTGGCACTGAAGGTCAGCCTGTTGCAATCCGTTACCCAATGCTCGGCCAGCCGCGATCAACGCGCAATAGGGAGCTAGACGGGGAAGACGTCCCTTGCTCGCAAAAAGAGACGCGATTCCAGAGGGGTATGGCGGAGGAGGTGGGACTAGTAGTGTAGATTTCGCCTGTCTCCCCCTGTTTCAGAGTGTTGCGATAAGCCATTGAAAAGACGCTTATTTGGCTCGACCCGGCGCGAAATTGAGACCGGATAACGGCCGTTGTGTTTCAGCCTGTTCCGTGCAATTTCGAGCCCGTGGCCCTGTGGTGGCCCTGCGGCTTGGGAATGACACGATGGAAAAAGGCATGGCGAAGCTCTCGGCGCGCAAGGTCGCGTCGGCCGGGAAGGGGGAGCATGCGGATGGCGGCGGGCTGGTCCTGCAGGTCACCGGGACGGGCCATAAGTCATGGCAATTCGTGTTCAAGAGGGGCGCGCGCGGTGAGGCGAAGCGGGTGCGCCTGTCCCTCGGCTTGCTCGCTGACATGACCTTGGCCGACGCGCGCGCCAAGGCTTCCGAGCTTCGCGCCGAGCTTGCAGCCGGCCGCGATCCCGGCTTGCTCTTGGCCCCGGCTCCTAGAGCAGCATCACCTACCACGTCACCGGAACAAGGCCCGGACACGTTCGGCCATTGGGCGGAACTCAAGATTGCCGCGATGGCTGATGAGCTTCGAAACCGGAAGCACCATGACCAATGGAAGATGACGCTTCGGACCTATGCGGGCGATCTGTTCCCCAAGCCGCTGGCTTCGATCACACGCGGCGACGTGGTCGAGGTCATCAAGCCCCGCTGGTTGACCACGCCAGAGACGATCCAACGAACGCTTGGCCGTATCGCTGCGGTCTTCGACTATGCGGCTGCCCATGACGCCTATGACGGGGGCAATCCGGCGCGGTGGGATGCCGCAATGAAGCTGAGGCTCGGTCCACGGCTCAAGCTCTCCCGCGGACATATGGAGGCCATGCCATATGGGGACGTCCCGGCGTTCATGGTCAGGCTAGCGCAGGTCAAGGGGACCGGCGCGCAGGCGCTGGCCCTTGTGGTGCTCACCGGGGCGCGATCTGGCGAAGTCCGACTCGCGACGTGGGGTGAGATTGATCCCGAGGCGGCAGTGTGGAGCGTCCCGGCGGAGCGCATGAAGGCCAAGAAGCCGCACAAGGTTCCGTTGTCACCGGCAGCGCTGGCGATCCTCGGCGAGCCCGGCGAGCCCGATGACTATGTATTCCACGGCAGGAAGCACGGCCGGCCGCTGTCCGACATGACGCTGTCGAAGCTGCTGCACTCGCTCGATGACGGCGGGTATGTGCCGCACGGCTTCCGCACTTCGTTCCGCATGTGGGCACAGGACAACGGCATCCCCTATGAGGTCGCCGAGCGCTGTCTTTCGCACGAGGTCGGAAACAAGGTGTCGCGCGCATATGCCCGGTCGGACATTCTAGAGGTGCGCAGGCCGATTATGGCCGATTGGGCGGCGCACGTGATGTCTGCGTTTGGGCAGGAACCGGCGGGCATGGTGACGGACGAACACGGGTTCATCGTGGCGGCGTGAGGCCCGGCGCGTCATGGTGCTCGATTGGACGGCGTATGTTTTAAGATAGCAAACCCCTTAGCCGCATTGACCCATAATTGAAGCTAAGCGCGTCCCCCCTCGCAACTGCGAGCAAATCTGTCTGCCGTTGGCCAGCCAAATCCGCTTCCGAGCGCCGGGGGATATCTGGTCATTTTGGATGCGGGTCCCAATTCTGTCTGTTAAATTTCGACTCTGTCGATTGTGACTGGTCGGGGAACGCATGCACATCCTGTTTACTGATGAGTCAGGAACTCCGCCGAAGCGCAACGCGGTCAAAGGCCCCCGCTACTTCACTATTGCCGGCGTTGCCATTCCAATTGAACTATGGCGACAGGTCAACGATGCGTTCTGCGCACTGAAGGACGACCCCCGTTATCAAATCGTCGGCGAGGTCAAGTGGAAGCATTTTGGCGAGCGTAGACCGGGCGTCACCAACAACGTCACGCACCTATCTATGGATGAACGCATCTCGTTTCGGCGAGAACTATTTGATATCATTACGAAACGGGAACGCATCAAGATAATCAGTTGCGTTTGCTCGGCCGCTGCTGCCTATGAAACGTCGTATATTAAAGACGAAAACGATCTATATGAATATACTTACAAGCCCGTTTCAGAGAGATTCCAATATTATCTACAGGACATCAGCACACCCGAGCATATCCAGTATGGTCTCATCGTCTGCGACCACAGAGATCGGCACCAAGACGACCGACTTCGGCGGAGACATCAATCATTTGTCAATTCGACATATAAGAATTTCTCGAACTATAATAATCTTGTTGAAGGACTATTCTTGACCCAAAGCGACAAGAGCGTCGGCGTACAGCTCGCCGATATGGTAGCCGGCGCGATTGGGCGCTATTTTAACAGCGACGACAAGCATTTCGCATTGCAGCTTAAGCCCTCATTTCGTAGCGGCCCCGGCAAGAAGGTGCTCGGATATGGCATCGTGAAATTCCCAAAGGCCGGTTGGCGGTAATCACACTTCTGGTGCGGCGGGACCTTCGTTGGCAGGCCGAACATGCGGCCGAATCCACACGTCCCGCGAGCCGCACCGCGAGCACCGAAGCCTATGACGGTAACGTAGGTCTTCTAGCTCGGCGAGGATCGGCACCCGCATGGCTTGCCATGACAGCCAAGCCCGATGCCGGCAGCGCTGGCACGAGCACCACGCGCCGGGCACGCCTTGGTGTGCCATCTGCAAAACCGTGATCCGCCGCCGAGTCCCCATGCGGGGATGTTCGCATTTTGTTCTCACCGGAGGAAGCCGCTTCCAAGACAAGCGGGGATGCTTGCCGCCCTAACGGTCACCGGACCCTCGCGCATGCGCGCGCGCGAAACCACGTCAGCTCCCATCGTCGGCCGGGCTCAACTCGTGGCCGCAAGGAAGCAACATGGCCACGCTTAGCACCATCATCTCCGTATCAGCCCAAGACCAAGCGTCAGGCGTCCTCAATACCCTTGCCTCGAATATCCAGCGGCTCGCTGGCCAGACGGCAAGCGCTACCGCGTCCATGGCGCGCAACGTCGCGACCGTCGCGGCAGTGCAGGCAAGCCAAGCTGCGCAGGCAGTCGCGGCCCCGATCCAGAACGCAGCCCGATCCATGCTCAATGGTGAGGTCACGTGGCAGCGCGCCGCGAACCGCTATGCGATGGCCACGGAAAACTTGCGCGAGGCCGAAGCCCGGTCATGGGGCGCAACCGATCGGCAGATTGAAGCCCGGCGCGAACAGATGGTCGGTGCGAACATGCGCCGTCACCGGGAAGCCTTGGCGCTGGCGCATCAGGTCGCGCGTGAGTCCGGCATTTCGGCAGGCCAAGTCCTGAACGGCATGGCCGATCTGGCGTTCGCAGGTATGCGGGATCACGTCGTGCGAGCGCTCATGCCGGGCATCGCCAAGTATGCCTTGGCCGGTGACACGGACTTGCAGACGGCAGCGACTGCCACGCGGCAGAGCGTCATGGCCATCGGCGGCGAAGACGCCTTGAACAATGCGCAGCGCGCCACGGAAATTGCGCGCCGGGCGAACACTCAGACGGCAGCCGCAGCCAACGCTACCGCCGCGAAGGTGCAGGACATCGAAATGGCGATGCGGTCGGGCGGTAATGCCTACGTCGCGAACGCTCGCCGTGCTGCCATCGCCGATGCCGATCAGCGCGGGCTGTCCGGTGCTGAACGTCAGCGGATCATTGACGAGGCGGTCTTTAAGGCCCGGCGCGAGGCTGTCGCCGATGCAGGCCAGTTGATCGACCGTGGCTTTGAGCCGGGTCAGGCCGGCCGCGCGGTCGGTGCCATGACCAATCGTCTGTCAGCGATGACACCGCAGGGTCGCCGTGCGGCGCTCGATGCCGGCGTCAATCCGCTCGATTACATGACGCTCCCGCCGAACGTCGGCCAGAAGATCATGGAGTCGGTCGTCCGCTCTTTGCCGCAGCTTCCCGAGGCCACGCGGCGCGCGGCCGAAGCGGTCTGGAATGACACGACCAAGTCCGTTCGTCAGCGGTACGATGAGGCCAACGCCATCATTGCGCAGCGCGGCGGCGCTGGCGGGACGGCAATGACCGTGCGCGATAGCTTGAAGGCGCAGCGGCTCGCGCAAGAGGCAGTCGAGAATAACGCGGTCTCGGTCGATATCCGCCGGATGTACAACGAATTGAAGGCGCGTGGCATGAACGAGGCCACTATGCGCCGCGTGTTCGGTGCGCACTATTCCCCCGAGATTGCCGAGCTTGATCCGGCGCGAAGCGCTGCAATCGCCAAGCAGATTGAGGGCGCGGAAAACAACCCGCTCTATCTGGAGTCGCTGTCGAACATCATGAAGACCGGGCTTCCCGCTGCGGTTCATGCCCTGTCAGCGGTCTTTGACGAGTTCCAAAAGAAGCTGTTCGAGACGTTCGGCCCCGAGGTCATCGCCGGCATCAGCAAGTTGCGCGAAATGCTGACTTCGGTGACGGATGCGATCAGCGCGAAGGACGGAAACGGGGATTTCATCTCTCCCGGCCTGCGGGAGGTCGTGAAGTGGGCATCGCTGGCAGCGGCCGGGCTTGCCGTGGTCGCTCCTATCATTGCCGGCATTGCCCTTGCGGCTTTGGGCTTGAAGGTGGTGTGGGGCGGCTTGATGGCCATCGCAGCCGGGGCGCTGGCGGTGGTCAAGTTCGGCGCTGCCATCGTCGGGGCGTTGATGTCGATCCCGGTTGCTATCGGCGCGGTCGTCGCGGCTGCGGCCGGCCTCGCGATCTTCAATGACCTTGGCGGGTCGCTCGCTCCGTTCATGGCCGCTATCGAGGCTGCCAAGGCCGCATGGGCGTCTCTGGTCGAGGCCGGCAAGGCGGCGCTGTCCGGTGACTGGTCAAAGGCCGGGGAACTGGCCATGAGCGCGCTGCGGTCGATTGGGTCGGGTCTGTGGTCCCTCGGCGAAAGCCTTGGCCGTGCGGCGCTCGGCGCTGTGCAGGCTGCAGGTCCGGCAATCTCGTCATGGGCGTCCGAGGTCTGGCAGTCCATGAAGCAGCTCGGCAAGAACATGGAGGCTGATTTCGACGCGGCGGTCATGCGCTTCGGCGAGTCCGTGCGGTCTGGCGTCGGTGCCACGGTCGAATGGCTGACAGGGGCTTGGGATAGCGCGGTGGCGTCGGTCTCTGCCAAGTTCACGGCTCTCGGCGATGCCATCAAGTCGGCGATCCAAGGGGCTCTCGATACCGTCACCGGGACCTTTGACCGGTTCATGGCCCGCATTGACGGTTGGATTGCGAGCCTGCGCTCGCGCCTGCCTTCCTTCCTCGGTGGCACGCCTGCGGAGCCGGCAACGCCTGCGGTGCCGAGCGTGCCGCAGTTGCAGGGTCCGGCCGGTGCTGATTGGACGGAGCCTTTCAAGCGCATGGGCGGGGCTGCTTCCGAGGCCGAACGGCAGGTGACGCCTGTCAGCACGGCCATCCGTGATGTCGGCACCAACGCAGGTTCGGCTGCAGGCCAGCTTGACGCAGTGCGAAATGCACTTTCTGCCATCGCCCGCATGCCGGTCCCTGCCATGCCGTCTATGCCGGCAGCCCCGTCGCCTGCCGCTCCCGCGGTCCCGGCCGTCCAGCCCGTCAATGCCGGCCAGTCCGCATCGGTGCAGGGCTTTAGGTCTTTCCAAGAGGCGGGCGTAGAGCCGCGCGCGCAGCGTGTCGAGATTGGTTCGGGCTCGATTGACGTGAGGGTCAGGGCGGAGCGTGGCAGCGAGGCGTTTACCTCCGCGCAGACGTCCGGCCGGATCGCAGCCAAGCTTGATGCCGGGGTCAACGATAGCGCTTGGATTTAAGCGAACAGCGAGCGCTTAGGCAGGCCATGTCCTAAGCGTTCTAGCGGTCGGTGACGGATTGAGCCCTGTCACCGGCCGCTCAATTCCAAGCCCGGCGGGGCCATGTCCATCCGGTGCTATGACCATAATACAATTCACGGGTCCCTCCTACCGCAAAAAGAGCCTGCGGAGCGCGCAGCCCCCTTCCTATGTGGAGGATAAGGCCATTTTTAGACTCCTAAATGCCGATTTTGGCCCCGAAAACCGTAATACAAAGTGGGAAAAATGACCGATTTTCTGACGCGGAAGGCACTGTCGAAGGCCCTCGGAATCTCCGAGCGGCGGATTTCTCAGTATGTCGAGGAAGGCCGATTGAGCCGGACGGCCGAAGGGCTCTATTCGCTCGCCGAGGCGCGGGAGCTTCGCGCAACCGGCGTTGATCACGAGCGGAACAGGGGCGGGGGAGCGCGCACCGGGCGTCCGGTGACTGCCAACCCGGCAACCGGCGTTGCGACCAAGGCGAAGCTGCACGAGCTGGCCTATCGGGCGAAGTCGAGGGAGCTGGCCTATAAGAACGAGGCCAGTGACCTAGTGGAAGCGGCTGCGGTGACGGAAACCTGCGAGGCCATGGCCGGCGTGATCACTGCCAAGCTGGACTCGTGGAATCCCGCGTTCCTAGAACACCTGAACGAGCGCGGGCTCGCGGTCTTCCGGGCTCTGATTGACGAGCTGCGTGACGAGACGGTCGAGGCTTTGCGCAAGGTCGCCTAGAACCGGCTTCGCGCTCGCCTGTGCAAGCTCGCTGGCAGCGCAGCGCCAACGCTCGCCGGTATCGCTCCGCAAGTCATAGACGCTGATCGTCAGGCCGGGCTCGGCTTGCGAGTGCCAATCCCATCGCTCGGCGACGGTCCAGCGATGCCCCCGGCCCGTCAACTCGTCACCGACTTCGAGCTTGGGGAAGGGCAGGCGCTTGGCCGGCCGGATTTCGTTGCGGTCGAAAGCCTCCCGCGGCTGCGGATCGGTGGCGAACAGGGGCGGCAGGGTGTTGCGTGTCATCGGCCCCATGTGCGGTGCGCCGGCCGATCCGCAAGCCGCGCATAGCAGATATTCCTAGTTGTTACGTCCACAGTCCTAGGAATGTGTGCCAATCGGCCGGCACGCGCGGCGGGTCGAGCCCGATGACTTGAATAGGCCCGCAATCGGCCGGAAACGGGGGTAGGAGCGGCGCGGGCGGGGTCTCGGCTAGGTCTTTGGCTGTCAGTCGTCGGCAGGGACACGCTGCGGCGAAACGGCTCCGGTCAGAAATGCGCGAAATTCCTTCCCGTCGTCATAGCGGTCGATCCCCTGCATTTCGTCCAGAGACGAGCGCTTCGGGGTGTGCTCCCAACGAATGTCGCACCAATTGCCGCGCTGCGTGCCAGCGGCGCTATGGGATGCCCACAGGCCATCGCGCCCGCGCCGGTAGACGACATCAGGCTTCTCGCCTCGGAACGTAGCGACTTCGATCACGTCAGGATCGACCCGGCGGAAATAGTTGATGGCGCCGGACATGTCAGTGCTGCCGAACTCGTCCAGCACCACACGGCCAGCGCGCGCGCGGAAGTCGTAGGTCAGCGAAACAACGTTGCACATAAGTTCCATGCTGTAAGTGGTCATTGATATCCCCCGATAGATGATAATCGAAAGTCGCCTGCAACTGAGGCAGAAGGGCGGCATGCCCACACTTGGAGTCCGGTGACTGTGGGAAGGCGCGGCTCCGATACTAGGCATCCTAGACGGTCGTCTCGGCGCGGGGCAGGAAGTTTAGCCCCCTATATATAGGACACCCCCCTTAAACAGCATGATCCTTGAAATAATGTTGCGCAGAACACCAACTTAGAGAGGGGGGTATAGAACTAACCGATATAACCGAAGATACTATATAACCCTTTATAAAAACTAGGTTTTCAAGGGGTCTGTTTGTTCGCGGATTGGGTCGGATGAACCCGAAGGAAGCCCTTCCGACAAATCCCCCTTCTGTCGGGGTTACGTCCCCCCCTTTTCAGGGGTTACTTCGGGCACAAAAAAGGCCCCGCCAGAACGAGCCGGCAGGGCCATCAACACGTCATAGGATTGGGTCTCAGGCGGTCTTATTCAGCTTATAGACCTTGCCCGGCCGGCCACCCTGTTCGCCCGGCTTAACGGTCTCCTCGGCAACCTCTCCGCCGTCGATCAGAAGCCGCACCGCGTCATCAAGGTCGCGTGCCTTCATGGTGCCGTCCAAGGCGCGAACGAGCTTGGTCCGTGTCATGGTCCCGCCGGCCTTCCTGATGATCCGGCGCACCTCCTTAAGGTTGGCCTGATGCTCGCTGTCGGCGATGAAGTCGACTCCGTTGCTGGCCATTGCCGTGGTCGAGAGGCCGACAATCCACGAGCCCCATTCGAGGTCAGCGACGGTGATGACAGGCTGCAGAGGATTGATGCCGATGGCCCTGATCTGCGCAACGCGAAGCGACATTTCAGCGGCCCGGCGGAAGAACAGGCCAATAGCCGGGTTGGCTGCCCTCGTGGCAAAGCCGTCGCGCATCCTCGTCCAGTAGTCTTCGGCTCCGTCGCCGAACGGGATGTCGATAACGTGTCCAAGGCTCTCCCGGTCATTGCGATCAGGATACATCTGGTCCCCATAGATCGCCTTAAGCAGGGTCACGATGCGATCTGGCACCCCCTCGTCACAGGGCTTGTGCGACGGGTCATGCTTGCCCGGTTCGGCTGTCAGAACGAGCATGCGATTCAGCGTGCCGTCTTCGACATTCGAGCCGCGCAACGAATGCCAGAACTGCTTGGGCGTCGAAGCGCCGATGATCGAAAAGTGAGGGGCGATAATGGTGACGCTGGCGTCCAGTGCCTTGGCGGTGGTTTCCAGCGATCCGAAGTTCTTGCCCCATTGCGTGCGCATGTAACGGGCGATCTTGCCCATCCAAGGCATGCGCTGATTGTTCATGTCGCTCCAAACGCTGCCGAACTCGTCAACGGCGGAGAAGCCGAGCGGCTGCTTGGTGACGGTCTTCATGAACGCTTCGCCCGATGCGAACTCGCCGGGACCGATATGCTGTCCCAAGCCGGCCTTGCGCATGATGACCTTGGCCGTGTCCATAGGGTGTTCCTTGCCGGTGCCGGACTCCGCGATATTGGCGACGTACAGGACGCAAGAGCACTTGGTCGGCCCGCGATAGCGACGGCCGGCAGCGGTGCCAATGGCGACGAGGGCAGCCCCAAGGGCGTGCAAGGGCATCGGCTGCAAGGCGGTATCGCAGATATAGCGAGTGATGGCCCCCACGAGCCCCGGAACGTCATAGAGCGCGGCGTAAGGGTCGGCCGCGGGAGGCGCGGCGGGCGCGGGTGCGGGGACGGGTGTGGCGGCGGCAGCTTCCTTGTCCTTGTAATCGAGCCATGCTTGTGCGGCTGCTTCGATCCGTTCGGCTTCGGCTGCCTCGGCTTCGGCCTCTGCCTTGATGGCCTCGGCGATGCCGGCCTTGCGATCCTCGTCAAACTGCCGTTCTGCGGCGACGTCTTCGGCTGTCACGTCATAGTCGAGGCGGGCGGCGCGGATAGCGCACTGCCTCTTGTCATTGGACAGGTTCGTATTGGCTTCGGCGGTGGCGATGGCTTCGGCAAGCTGGCGCTGGCAGCGTTCGGCCTCGGCGCGATCTGCGGCGGTCACGCCACGCTCTGCGGCCATCTGGCGGCGGTAGTCCCGCTCAACCTCGGCGGCTGCCTTCAACTCGGCTTCGATGACGGCTGGGTCTCGGTGATCGGCGCAGAATGCCTGCGCAGCGCGGCGGGCGGCAAGCTCGATGCGGTCGGCGGTCGTGAGGTCGAAGGCGAAAAGGGCTGCCCTCATGTCGTCATAGGACAAGCTGGCGTCGCCCTCGATAGCGGCCCGCTCGGCGGCGATCTTGGCGCGCTCGATTGCGGTGGCAGCTTCGGCTTCAAGCCGCGCGGAATCTGCGAACGGCGCGAGGTCGGATTCGGTGAGCAAGGGGAGGGCATTAGCGGGCGGCAGGTCGCCTGCGGGCAGTTCCACGTCACCGGCGATGACGGACACGACATGCTCGCCGAAATGCCATCCGCGCTCGCTGCAGCCGAACGTCAGGGCAAAAGGATCGGCGGAGCGGAACCAGCGCACCTCGCGGCAGTCATTGGCGTCCGGCGGAATGGTTGCGGGGCTCTCGGGGAGGATGAAAAGGTGAGCCGGTGACGTCACCACGAGGGCGACATAAAAGTCATCGGGGACGTGGGTCCGCACGGCGGCGGCAGGCAGGCATTCGGTATTCACGGCATCGTCTTTCTGGCTGAAAATGTTGGCCAGAGAGGCTTGAAAACCGGTGATCGCTTACCAAATCAGGTCTGCGTCTTCCGCGCTTTCTGAGCCCTTCTTTGCACCAGCATCAGCCCGGTCCCATTTGCCGTGGGGCCGGGCATTTCTTTGCGCGCCGTGCGGGTCATCCGCCGGCATCGATCCGCAAGTGGGTGCCTGCGGAAATTTTCACAAGAACCCCGTTGACATTTATCTTGCAGTGTGATCCTGCCGCGTGTTCCCGGCAAATGTAACTGATCGTAACATGTAATTCCTTCCCCGGTTGATGATCTTGCCGATCCTTTCGATTTTTTCTTTCGAGCATATCTCATGGTCACCGGCAGCAAAGCCGAGGCAAAGAGAGACGGATATGACACTTCCCGAAAATTTTCTGACAGGTCAGGCGGCTGTGATCGCCAATGAAGCCGAAGCCGAATTGGCCAAGCTCAGCAACGAAATCATCAAGGCACTGAGTCTGCAGGTCTACGATGCTGCGGCACGCGATGAGTTCCACCGAGTTCATGTTATCGCTCACAAGCTGGCGCGCATCAGCGCGATCATGTTGGAGGACTGACATGGCCATCAATATCGCAGGCCGGCAGATGGTCGGCCTTCCCGAAATCGTTGACGAGACCGGCCTCACGCGGACGGTCCTTGCCGGCGCTGCGGAGCGCGCTGGCGTAACGCTGCGCAAGCTCGGCGGTCGGTATTGGTTCGATGCCGAAGCGCTCGCCGAAACGCTCTCAATCGAGCATGCCGACGCGGCCAAGATCATCAGCAGCATCGCAGCCAAGGAGTCGGCCCGATGAGCATCGTTTGCGCAATCGCCGAGGGCATGGACGAGGAACGGCTGCACGAGGTCACGGACGTCTGCAGGGCTTACAACGCTGCTTGTGCTCGGCTCGGAATCCAGTCGATCAAGCTCGCTGATCGTATCGAGGAACTGCACAACGTCGGCGTTCACGTCCGCAATGCCAGTCAGCGCGATCCCGATCTGGATGGACGCAAGGACTTCGTGTCGATCAACCGCGTCGCCGACGCGCTCGATTGGAGCCCCGAACTGATGGCCGAAGTCGGTCGCAGCCTTCGGGACGAAGATGACGACGTGTTCGGCTACCTGCAGCCGCTCAATCGCGATGACCGGCGCGCTTACCGTGACGAACAGCAGGAACTCGCGCTCAAGGGGCATGACCGGAAGTCCCGCACGATTCAGCTCATTGGCGCGCGCGCCTACGAATCCATCAACTTCTGAGGAGCCAACCATGGCCAAGATTCCCTATGACCGGGTCAGCGACTCGATCCGTACCTCTCACAACGGTGCACCGCTCGGTGCACCTCGTTCGACCGAAGGCCAGCGCGCGGTGCCGTCGACTCCGCGTGAACAGCCCCGCAATGAGCTTGGGTCAGGCCCCAAGCCGAGCTTTGCGCCGAGGCGCGCATGAGCGTCGCGGCATCGAATACCGTCTCGTACATCGTCGCCCAACGCCTGTGGCGCGAAGGGAAGGGCACGAAGCCCGATCCCGCTGCATTTGGCATGGATCAGGTGCCACAGGGTGCCAAGGCAGCCACGGTGACGGCCAAGGCGGCTGCCCCGGCACCATCGAAGTCACCGGCCCCGGTCGCGGCTCCCGCGGTCCCTCTGGCGGCTTCCGTGGCACTGCAGGCGGCAGCACTGGCACCGGCACGGCCGGCGGTCGATCCGCAGGCGGCACGGCTCGCTGAAATCAAGGCGAATATCCCGGCACACCTCCGCCGCAAGTCACCGGCCCGGCAGCTTGCCAAGGTCGAGACGGCCAACCCGGCGCATGCCGGCGGCATGTCAGCGGATCGTCTGGCGGAAATCCGAGCGGCGACTCGCTCGATTGGGCGCGGGCGTCGGTGACGCAGCGCTGATGCGAGCCGAGCCCGGATGAACGGCCGGCCGCATCGAAATTCCCTCGTGCTGTCAGCTTAATCCTCTGGAACAGTACGAGGTCTATGCAAGGCCCCGGACGCGGCGAACGTCCGGGGTCTTCGCATATCAGGCTGCCTGCTTGTCACTGCCAATCCAGAGGCAGGCCGCGTCGAGGCCCTGAGAAGCTGCCACGTCGCGCAAGGCGTCCATGGCAAGCACGATGGCTGCAGCGTTCGGCAGTGACAGGCGCGTGAACCCGACAACCTCGTCAAGCAGGCGCTCGCCGAGTTCGCGGCTGTCGATTGCCGGGATGTCGCGGGCAGGGGCGGTGTGGTGGATTTCGATGATCGTCATAGGTCTCGTTCCTTGGTTTGGTGACTGACAGGCTGACCATCGCCTCCCGGCTTAATGGCGTCAACCCATTGAAATGGCAGATGAAATTTTGACAGATTGGCAGGATCAGTGCAGCGATGCGAAGCGGCTGACGCTGGCGTCGGTGATGCGCACACCGGCCTTGCCGATCTTGATCTTATCGAGCCGGCCATCCTTGCAGAGACGCCAGAGCTGAGTGCGGCTAATTGAGAGGCGGCGGCAGGCTTCGGAGACGGTGTGAAGCGTGCGGCTCGGATTGTCGGGCGTCATGGGCAGGTCCCTTTGCGTTGGTGACCTGATGGAAGCTGACGAGTGCGCGTTCGGTTCGTCAATCGCTGGCACCGCAGAAAGCCGGCAAATCACGTCACCGGATGTCGCTCGCCGTCCAGCCGTGGCAGAATCGTGACACCGGGCTGTCGCACGTCGTTTCGGGCTGTAGCGCGCAACGGTGGCCCTGTGGTGGCCCTGCGAAACCGAAACACGTAATGATTTCAATAGATTGTGGCGGAGGAGGTGAGATTCGAACTCACGGTGGGCTTGCACCCACGGCGGTTTTCAAGACCGCTGCCTTAAACCACTCGGCCACCCCTCCGGACGGGCCTGTCTAGGGCGAGACGCCATGCCGCGTCAATCAGCGCCGCAAGGGATAGGCGCAGCCCATCCCGGGTATCGCCGGCAGGGGAGAAATGTGCGGGGGGTTGTGCTGGCAGCAGGCCCGTCGGAATGCGGGAAACATTAACCTCCGACTGCCATTCTGCGGCCCCCCGGGAGATTCCATGGTCGCATCGAACGCAACCCCGTCGCTGAAACTTCACCGGCACTTCCGGCCTCTTGCTCTGGGGTTGATCGCGCTGGTCTGCCTCTCGTTCCTCGGGCTCGGCTCCTGGCGCGAATGGGTCTTGCGCGATGTCGAGTTGCGGGGCGCCGAGACCGAGATCAGCAATCTGTCTCAATCGCTCATCCGTCACGCCGACGACACCGTCGAAATCGCCGATATCGTGCTGAGCGGGCTGGCGCTGAGGCTGGAGATGCAAGGCACCTCAGCCCCGGCGCTGCGGACGCTGAAGGACTTCATTGTTTTGCGCAAGCAGGCTGTTGGCCGCCTGCGCGGGCTATTCGTCTACGATTCCACCGGCAGGTGGCTAGCGGCCTCGGAGGAGGTCGATCTCAACCGCTTCAACAATGCCGACCGTGACTATTTTCGTCATCATCAGGCCAACTCCTCCAGCACCGTCCATGTGGGGCAGCCAATTCGGAGCCGTTCTGGCGGGCAGTGGATCCTGCCGATCTCGAAGCGCTTCAACAATCCGGACGGGTCGTTTGGCGGCGTCGTTCTGGCAACGATCGATGTCACGTTTTTCTCGGACTTCTTCCGCACGTTCGACCTTGGGCAACATGGCGTGATCGCTCTTGTCGCGGCGGATCGGGTGATACTGGCGCGCCATCCCATCGATGAGCAGGCGCTCGGTCGTCAGATCGGCATGACCGTCGCGGGGAGGGCGGAACCCGGTGAAACGGTCCGCCTGGTGACCCTGGTCTCGCCCGTCGATGGCGTCGAACGCGTCAACGCACTGCGCCGCAGTTCGATCAACCCCTTCTATATCGTCGTCGCCATGTCGCGCGACGATATCCTCGCGGCCTGGCGAAAGGGCGCAGCTGAGCGCATGGCGCTTTCGGCAGTGCTCACACTGATTGTCGCGCTCCTGGCCATATCGACGGTCCGCCGCGTCGACGAGCGGCACAAGATCCTGATGGCGCTGGCCTCAAGCGAAGCCGAGTTCCGGCTGCTGGCCGAAGGCGCCAACGACATGGTGACGCGGATCAATCCCGACGGAACGGTTGCCTATGCCTCGCCATCCTCGCTCGACGTGATCGGTTTGCACCCGGAGCAACTCGTGGGGTCCTCGACGCTCCCGAACATCCACCCGGACGACCAGCAGGCCGTGGCGACGCTGATTGTGGCTCTGCGCAGGGGCGATCTGGTCAAGACCAAGATCAGCCACCGGATGCGCCATTTGGAACGCGGCGAGATCTGGGTTGAAAGTTCACTGCGTGTCACGCGTGGCGGTGTTGACGGCAAGGTCAACGGCGTCATTGCGGTCACGCGCGACGTCACTCAGCACAAGCTGCGCGAGGTAGGGCTCGCCGACCTTGCCGGCAAGGATGGGCTGACGGGCATTGCCAATCGCCGGACGTTCGATCAGACCTTGGCGACCGAATGGCT
The DNA here is from genome assembly GCF_005160265.1 of Phreatobacter aquaticus. Taxonomy (NCBI): domain Bacteria; kingdom Pseudomonadati; phylum Pseudomonadota; class Alphaproteobacteria; order Hyphomicrobiales; family Phreatobacteraceae; genus Phreatobacter; species Phreatobacter aquaticus. The sequence continues at coordinate 3,724,324 of NZ_CP039865.1, forward strand.
GCGCTGCCAGCGCGAGCGTCAGTGCCTGTCCCTGCTGATGATCGATGTGGATCATTTCAAGCGCTACAATGATGCGCACGGCCATCAGGCGGGTGATGAATGCCTTCGCCGGGTCGCATCGGCGCTTGGCGTAACAATCCTAAGGCCGGCGGATCTTGTCGCGCGCTATGGCGGCGAGGAATTTGCGATCCTTCTGCCTGGCACCGATGCCGCTGGCGCTCGCGAGGTCGGCGAAAAGGTGCGCGCGGCCGTCGAGGCCCTGGCGCTGCCGCATGGCGCGGGAGGCTCGTTGCCTTTCGTCACAGCCAGCATCGGCTGCGCGACAGCCTGGCCAAAGGTGCTTGACCCGCTTTCCCATAACGATCTGGTCGAGGCAGCCGACAGGGCGCTTTACATGGCCAAGCATGCCGGTCGCAACCGGGTCGAGACCTCCCCGGAGCTGATCGGGGCGGGGCAACGGCGCCTCAGCGCCTGAGGATCAATGGCCGCCGCTGCCGGTGCCTGCGGGCTTGGCCCGTCTCATGAGCAGCACCAGCAGGACCATGGAGACGAACAGCACCGTCAGCACGGTGAACACGTCGCCAAGCGCCATGACCAGCGCCTCGCGCCGGACAATCGCGGCCATCTGCTTCAGCGCAGCGGCCTCCGCATCGGAGCCGAGTGACTGGAACTGCAGGGTGAGGGCGGCAAGCGTTTCCTCGGCGCGGAAACGGCCCCAGGCGACCGAATCCCTCAGCCGTTGCAGGTGAAGGTCGGTGCGATCGTTGATCAGCTGGTTGATCAGCGCGAGCCCCACCGCGCCGCCGAGATTGCGCGTGAGGTTATAGAGCCCCGCCGCGTTCTTGATGCGGGTGAGGGGCAGGGTGCCGAGCGTCAGGTTGTTGATCGGCACCATGCACATCATCAGGGAGAAGCCGCGCAGCACCTGTGGCACGATCAGTTCGCCGAAGGTCCAGTCCTTGGTGACGTAGGAGGCCTGCCAGGTGCCGGCGGCGAAACCCAGAAACCCGATGGCCATCATCAATCTGAGGTCCACCCGCGTTGACAGGCGGCCGACGATCGGGGCGGCGAGGAACATGCAGGCACCGGTGAGGAACATGGTCTCGCCGATCATCAAGGCTGAGAAGCCACGGACCCGGCTGAGATAGACCGGATAGACATAGGTGAGGCCGTAAAGCCCGATGCCCATGACGAAGGAGGCGAGGCACCCCGTCCAGAAATTGCGATTGGCGAAGGCCGAGAGATCGACGATCGGCAACTCGCGTGTGAAGGCCCGCCAGAAGAACACGATAGCGCCGCCGCCACAGGCGATGCCTGCGATCAGCACGGCCTCGTCGCGAAACCAGTCATGACCGGGGCCTTCCTCAAGCACATATTCGAGCCCGCCGAGGAAAAGCGCCATGGCGCCCAGGCCCCACCAGTCGAAATGCTTGAGGATCGAGAATTCCGGCTTGTCGAAATCGATATAGCGCCAGACCGTCGCCGTGATGATCAGGCCAGCCGGGACATTGACCAGGAACAGCCAATGCCAGGAGAACAGATCGGTGAGATAGCCGCCGACCGTCGGGCCTATCGTCGGCGCCATGGTCGCCACCATGCCGATGAGCGGCGAGACGATCGAGCGCTTGGACGGGGGAAAGATCGTGAACGAGGTGGCGAACACGGTCGGGATCATCGCACCCCCGACAAAGCCTTGCAGCGCGCGCCAGACGATCATCTCGCCGATCGACGACGACATCGCGCACATCAGGCTCATCAGGGTGAAGCCGGCGGCTGAGGCCGTGAACAGGATCCGCGTCGAGAAAGCCCGCGACAACAGGCCCGACAGCGGGATCATGATGACCTCCGCGATCAGATAGGCGGTCTGGACCCAGGAGATCTCGTCGGCGCTGGCACCGAGCCCGGCCTGGATCTCGGCGAGCGACGCCGAGACGATCTGGATGTCCAGGATGGCCATGAACATGCCGAACACCATGGCCGCGAAGGCGATGATGTGGCCGAGCGGAACGCGCTCTACGGCAGGTGCCGGTGCCGCCGGCGCCGGGATCGTCGATGGACTGGCGGCGGCAGCGGTGCTCATGCTCGCATCCCCGCAATGACTATCGCGACACCTGTCCGAGGCGGGCAGGCTCTGCTTCGCGATCGGTACGGATGGAGACCACCACCGACATGCCGGGCCTCAGACGTCCGGAGGCGACGGTCTGGGGATCGAGGACGATCCGTACCGGAATGCGTTGGACAATCTTGGTGAAGTTGCCGGTGGCGTTTTCCGGCGGCAGCAGCGAGAAGGTTGCCCCCGACGCCGGCGCGATGCTCTCGACCCGGCCCGTCAGCGTCTGCTCCCCGAATGCATCGACCTTCAGGGTTACCGGCTCGCCGGGACGCACGCGGGCGAGCTGCGTTTCCTTCAGGTTGGCTTCGACATAGATGGACGCGGTCGCCACCACGGCCAGCAGGCGCGTGCCGGGCTGGACGAACTGGCCGACCTGCACCGCGCGGTTGCCGACCACGCCGTCGACGGGCGAGCGGACCAGCGTGAAGTCGAGATCGCGCCGGGCGCGGGCGAGCGCATTGGCGAGTTCGACCTTCTGGGCCTCGGCCTCGGCACGCTGGCCGTTGAGGACACCAATCTGGGCCTCGGCGCTGGCAACACCCGCCTTGGCCTGTTCGACCTGGGCCAGGATGCGATCACGATCGGCCTTGGCCGTATCGAGCGCAGCCTGACTTGCGAACTCGTTGCGGATCAGCTGCTGGGCGCGCGCAAGAGCTGCTGTCGTCCGTTGGATATCCACCTCATAGACGCCAAGCTGCGCGCGGACCTGCTGCACGGCGGTCTGCTGGGCGGCGATCTGGGCATCAACACGGGCGAGAACCGCGTCCTGTGTCGCGACCTTGGCGGCCGCCGCCTCGACGGCGAGCCGATAGTCGCCGTCGTCGATCTTGGCGAGAATTTCTCCGGCCTTCACAGCCGAATTGTCGCGGACCAGCACTTCGGTGACATAGCCGGAGGCCTTGGCGGCGAGAATGGTCGTATCGGCCCTCACATAGGCATCATCGGTGGAGACGATGAACCGGCCCGTGGTCCACCAGTCCATGCCATACCAGCCGCCGGTCGCAACGGCGGCAAGGGCGATCAGGGCCAGAATGCGTTTGCGGCCCGTGCCGCGCCGGGCAGGGGGCGTGGCAGGCGCTGCCGGCGCCACAGCTGCTTTGGCGGGTCCGGCGGAGCGCGTCGGCTGCGCCGTTTCCGCGACGGGGGCCCCTCCCGGTACGGCCGGCTCATGAAGCGATGCATCGGACTTGGCGGCGGAGGAATCCAGCACGGAGGTGGTGTTCCGGAATGCGAGACGCGGGCAGGGTGCCGCCTCATGGTCCTTGACACATAGCACGTTTCCCTTGATGCTCAAGATCGAACCGAACGGTTCGGTCGGCATTCTCGCACAGGGCGACCTGTGCAGGGCGCATGGCTTGGACGCGGCCCACCCCGTTGTCCACCAGCTCACTTGAGGAATTATACGTAGGCATGTCCGACGATTTGGCCCTGATGCCCGATGCCGTCAGCCCGGAGCCCGGGAGCGGGGACGCACGTGCCGATGCGTCCGACACCGCCAAGAAGCGCCAGATTCTCGATGGCGCACGTCGCGTGTTCTTCGAGCATGGCTTCGAGGCCGCGAGCATGAACGACATCACGCGGGCGGCCGGCGTGTCGAAGGGCACGATCTACGCCTATTTCCCCAGCAAGGAGGCCTTGTTCGAGGCGCTCGTTAATTTCGAGCGCGAGGAACAGGTGGATCGGCTGGTGGCTTTCGATGTGACCCGCCGGGATATCGATCAGGTCCTGCACGAATTCGCGGTCAGGCTGGTCTCCGCCATGACCGATCCGCGATCGGTTGCGCGCCTGCGCATGGTTGTCGGCGTTGCGCCACGCTTTCCCGAGATCGGCCGCAAGTTCTTCGAAGCCGGCGCGCATATTTCGCGACGCAAGCTCGGCGACTTTCTGACGATCAAGGCGGAGGAGGGCCTGTTGGTGCTCGATGACCCCTCCGTGGCGGCACGGCAGTTCCTCGACCTAACGGTGGCCGACATCGTGCGGCGGGTCATCTTCGGCCTGGATACCGACCTGGGCGGCGAGGCAATCGCTCAGAATGCCACCCAGGCCACCGCGATGTTCCTCAAGGCCTATGGACCTGCCGCCACATGACAACGGCGAAAGCCCGGACTGACACACTGGAGCCAGGCTGATGATCTCGCACCTGTCGTTCGGCGTTGCCGACCTCGTACGCTCCCAGGCCTTCTACGACGCGGCCCTCGCGCCGCTTGGCGTGGTCAGGGTCTGGGATAACGCGAAGGGGGCGGGTTACGGATTGGCCGGCGGCAATGACAAGCTGGCGCTGTTCGCCAGACCCAACGACGTGTCGCCGCCAGGGCCTGGCTTCCACCTGGCCTTCGACGCTCCGAGCCGTCAGGCCGTCCGACTGTTCCATGCTGCGGCACTTGCAAGTGGCGGCCGTGACGATGGCGGCCCTGGCATCCGGGCGCATTACGGGCCGACCTATTACGCAGCCTTCGTGATCGATCCCGATGGCTACAAGCTCGAGGCAGTTTGCCAGCACGCATTGGACGCATGAGGGGAAGGACCGGACCCAGGGAGCAGTCCTGACAGCCCCATCCGCGATTCGCATAAGGTATATTATGGAACCACGATATGTGCCGCATTGGCTGGTGGCTGGCTTTGAAGCCGCGACGCTGGGTCTTCCGACACTGCCAGGCCGACAGCCGCATTCATCAATGACAGCCCGGCTGTGTCACGCGAGATCGATCGCCAGCGTCATTCCGTCATAGGCCGGCACAACGCCATCCGGCAGCCGCGCGGCCAATTGGCGATAGTCGACATCGGTATGGAGATTGGTGAGCACGGTCTGCTTCGGTCGATAGCGCGCGACAATGGCCAACGCCTCGTCGATGCTCAGATGGGTCGGATGCCGTGTGAAGCGCAACGCGTCGAGAATGAGCGTGTCGAGGCCTTCAAAATAGCACGAGGATTCATCCAAAAGAACATTAATATCAGGACAGTACACAACGTTGTTAAACCGAAACCCAAGCGCCTGATATGGCGCGCCATGCATCACCGGGAACGGAGTCGCGGCGATCTGTCCGCCGGGACCGGCAATTGCCAGCGGTTCGTGTGCTGTCATCGGATGCAGATTGATGATCGGCGGATAGTCGCTGCCCGGTGGCGAGACGAAGCAATAGGCGAAGCGCTGTGTCAGTGTGTCGGTTGTCGCTGTATCTGCATAGACTTCCACCCGTTTCCGCATGTGAATGGCGAGCGGCCGGAGATCGTCGATCCCGTGGGTGTGGTCGGCATGGTCGTGGGTGTAGAGAACGCCATCGAGACGGGTCACGCCTGCGCTCAGCAATTGGTCGCGCAGGTCCGGGCCGGTATCGACCAGCACCGTCGTGGTGCCGTCTGGCCCGCTGCGCTCGACCAGGATGGAACAGCGCCGGCGGCGGTTGCGCGGCTCGTGGGGGTCGCATTCCCCCCAACCCGATCCCACACGCGGCACGCCGCCCGAGGAGCCGCAGCCGAGGATGGTGACCTTTGCCGTCATGTCGGTCAGTCCGCGGCGAGCACTTGGGCGCGGTCCGCCTTGGCGAACAGCCGATAGAAATTGTCGGTGGTCTGGCGCGCCATCTCTTCCGGCGACACGCCCCGCGCCTCGGCGATCGCCTTGCCCGTCTCCACAACGAAGCTCGGCTCGTTGGTCTTGCCGCGGAACTTGCCCGGCGCGAGATAGGGCGCGTCGGTCTCGATCAGGATCCGGTCGGCGGGCAGCCTGGCTGCGATGTCGCGCAGGTTCTGGGCGCTGCGGTAGGTGGCGATGCCTGAGAAGGAGACATAGAGCCCGAGCTCGATGCCGGTGATGGCCAGCGCCTCGGACGCCGTGAAGCAGTGGAGAACGGCCTTGAAGGCCCCCTTCCCCATTTCCTCGGTCAGGATCGCCGCCGTCCGGTCGTCCGCGTCGCGCGCATGGATCACCAGTGGCAGGCCGGTTTCGCGCGCGGCTGCGATATGGGTCAGGAAGCCTTGTTCCTGAGCGTCACGCGGCGACTTGTCATAGTGATAGTCGAGGCCTGCTTCGCCGATCGCAACGACCTTCGGATGGGCCGACAACCGCACGAGATCGGCAACCGTCACGTCCAGTTCCTCGTGGGCATTGTGCGGATGGGTACCGACAGAGCACCAGATGCCAGGATTGTCTGCGGCAATCGGCAATATCTGGTCGAAGCGGCGCACCCGCGTCGAGATGGTCACCATGGACTGGAGGCCCACCGCCTGGGCGCGCGCGATCAGCCCGGCGCGATCAGCGGCCAGTTCCGGGAAATCGAGATGGCAATGGCTGTCGACCCACATCAGGCCGCTGTCTCCGGCTCGACATAGCGCGGGAAAACGCCCTGCGGCGGCGGCAGCGCGATGCCGCCGACGAGCGGCGTAGCGAGGCTCGCAAAGTCGCGCGCGTCCTCCGGCAGTGCCAGCAGGTCAAGCAGCTTCGGCGCGCCGATCGGCAGCGCCGGCTGGGCGAGGATCGCGGCCTGGCGGATGACTTCCGCCGTCACGTAGAGCACGGTCTCCATGCGGGCGAAGTCGGTCTTGCGGAGCGCCCAGGGCGCCTGCGCCGCGAAATAGCGATTGCACTCGGCTACCACGATCCACACGGCTTCCAGCCAGCGATGGATCTGCTGGGACCCCATCGCCTCGCGTGACGCATCGATCATGCCGCGCGCCTGCGCCAGCATGGCCTCGTCCTCGGCGGTGAAGGCGCCGGGTATCGGCAACACGCCCTCGCAGTTCTTGGCGATCATCGACAGCGAGCGCTGGGCGAGATTGCCGAGATCGTTGGCGAGATCGGCATTGGTCCGCGAGACGATCGCCTCATGCGAATAGGAGCCGTCATTGCCGAAGGCGACCTCGCGCAGCAGGAAATAGCGCATGGCGTCGACGCCATAGCTCTCGGCCATGACGAAGGGATCGACGACATTGCCGATCGACTTCGACATTTTCTCGCCCCTGTTGAACAGGAAGCCGTGGCCATAGACGCGCTTCGGCAGAGGCAGATTGGCCGACATCAGGAAGGCCGGCCAATAGACCGCGTGGAAGCGCACGATGTCCTTGCCGATGACGTGGAGGTCGGCCGGCCAATAGGCCCATTTCGGATCGGTCTCGTCGGGGAAGCCTGCGGCCGTGATGTAATTGGTCAGGGCGTCCACCCAGACATACATCACATGGCCATCGGCACCGGGCACCGGCACGCCCCAGTCGAAGGTCGTGCGCGACACCGAGAGATCGGCGAGGCCGCTCTTCACGAAGGAGATCACCTCGTTGAACCGGGTGTCCGGTCCGACGAACTCGGGATTGGCCTCGTAGAAGGCGAGCAGGCGGTCCTGATATTTCGACAAGCGGAAGAAGAAGGTCTCTTCCTTGGTCCACTCGACCGGCGTGCCCTGCCCGCCGACCCGCACGCCATCGGCCCCGACGGAGGTTTCCTCCTCGCCATAATAGGCCTCGTCGCGGACCGAGTACCAGCCCTCGTAGCCGCCGAGATAGATGTCACCGGCCGCCACCATCCGCTCCCAGATCGCCTGGCTCGCCTTGTAGTGCCTGGGCTCTGTCGTGCGGATGAAGTCGTCGTTCGAAATGGCGAGCGTCTCCGCCATGGCCCTAAAGCGATCCGAATTGCGGTCCGCCAGTTCGCGCGCGGTCAGATCCTCGCGCGCCGCGGTCTGCACCATCTTGAGGCCGTGCTCGTCGGTGCCGGTCAGGAAGAACACGTCCCGCCCGTCGAGCCGCATGAACCGCGCGATCGCATCCGTCGCGATCACCTCATAGGCATGGCCAATGTGAGGGGCGCCGTTCGGATAGGAAATGGCAGTCGTAACGTAGAAGCGAGGCTTCGCCATGGGATCGGTTCAAGCTGTTCGTCTGGGTCAGGTCGGGCGGCGGCCGGCTTCGGCAAGCCAGCCGAAAACCTGAAAGACGAAGGGCTTGCGTTCAAGATTGAACGCTTTGACCTGCGCCGATACGCCTTCGACCTTCTCCCATACCTCGGATAGGGGTGCAAGGCGGCGGGCACCAAGGCTTGCCTCCGCCACCAGGCGGCGATGCATGTGGTCGTTCACCGAGCGCACGAACAGTTCGAAGAGCGCGTCGTCGCGGCGCGCCAGCTTGTCGCCCAGTGCATGGAGCATGATTGGATCGGTTTCTGGCAACCTGGCGAGCGCCGCATCCAGCGCATCGGCGAATTCCGCCTGGCCACCATTGGCCAGCATCAAAGCCTGCCGAAGGCTGCCCTCACAGTGCCGGGCGATCATCGCGGCCTCGTTGGCGGGCACCTTGACGGTCTCGAAGCTCTGAAGCCCTTCGAGAATCTGGGCTTCGCTCAACGTTTGCAGCGTCAGGCTGCGGCAGCGCGAACGGATGGTCGGCAGGAGCCGGCCCGGCATGTGCGACACGATCAGGAACAGCGACCGCGCCGGCGGCTCCTCGAGCAGCTTGAGCAGCGCATTGGCGCTGGACCGGTTCATCTCGTCGGCGGAATCGACCAGGCAGATGCGCCAGCCGCCCTCGCCCGCCGTCGAACCGAAGAACCGGACGATCGCGCGCATGGCGCCGACCGAGATGTCCTGCGGGATCTTGTCCTTGCCCGCTTCCGCGATGCGCCGGAGCGCCAGCAGGTCCGGATGGGCGCCCGCGATGATACGGGCAGCGACCGGATTGTCGGTGGCGACCGACAGGTCGGTTGCCGCCTGAATGCGGTTCGGATCGGGATTGGCCAGGACGAAGCGGGCAAAGCGGTAGGCAAGCGTCGCCTTGCCGATCCCCTCCGGGCCGCCGATCAGCCAGGCATGGTGCATGCGCCCGCCGCGATAGGCATCGAGCAGTGTCTGTTCAGCCTTGTGATGGCCGATCAGCTGGAAGCGCTCGCGCGGATGCGGTGCGCCGTCCAGGCGGTCAGCGGCTTCCTCATCGATCATGTCGCGACCATACGCGGTGCGAGTTCGAAATGCGCGATCACCGTCTCGCGGATCGCGGCCGCAACGGCCGAGGCATCGCCGGTGGCATCGATCAGCTTGCACCGGTTGGGCTCGGCCTTGGCCAGCGCCTTGAACCCCTGGCGCAGCTTGGTGTGGAAGGCGAGGCCCTCGCGCTCGAACCGGTCGAGCGCGCCGTCGGAGCGGCGGGCGACACGGGCGAGCCCCACCTTCGGTGGCAGGTCGAGGATCAGCGTCAGGTCGGGGCGATCAGCGCCCACCGTGGCCCGCTCCAGCTTCAGAATGAAGTCGAGATCGACTTTGCCGGCAACGCCCTGATAGACCCGGGTCGAATCGGAAAAGCGGTCGCAGATCACCCAATCGCCGCGCGCCAGGGCCGGCAGGATGGTCTGATCGAGATGATCGCGGCGGGCACTGGCGAACAGGATGGTTTCCGCCTCGGGGCCGAAGGGGGCCGCAGCACCCGACAACAGCACTTCGCGCATGATTTCCGCCCCGGGCGAGCCACCGGGCTCACGGGTCATCACGCAGCGGATGCCGCGGTCTGCCAGCTCCTGCACGAGAAAGCGCGCCTGGGTCGACTTGCCCGCGCCCTCCCCGCCCTCGAAGGTGATGAACCGGCCGCGCCGGGCTGTTTCGCTCACGGCCGCGACAGTCCGGTGCGGAGCCAGCCTGAGGCGAGTTCGAGCGCGCCCTGCATGGCGCGCTGGGTCAATGTGCCGACCTCGACGCTTTCCGCCGCATAGACCGGGATTTCCAGCGCCAGCTGGCTGCCGCGCAGGACGCGCAGCTTGCCGACTTCGGTGCCGGCAGCAATTGGGGCCCGGATCGGGCCGCGATAGACGATCTGGGCACTGACGCGATCCGACTGGCCGCGCGGCAGGAGCAGCCGCACCAGCCGGTTGGCGGTCACGGGCACTTTGGACGCGGCCCCGCCGAAGACATTGACGCTTTCCAGGACCTCGCCCTCGGAGAACAGTTCACGCAACTCGAACGACCGGAACCCCCAGTCGAGCAGCTTGCGCGCCTCGTTCGAGCGTTCCTGCAGCGATCGGGCGCCCATGACGATGACGATCAGGCGCTGGCCGTTCTGCACGGCGGACCCGGCGAGGTTGAAACCGGCTTCCTCGATATAGCCGGTCTTCAGGCCATCGGCGCCAGTATAGGTGCCGAGCAGCGGATTGCGGTTCTGCTGGCGGATATTGTTCCAGGTGAACTCGCGCTCGCCATAGATCCGGTACTGCTCCGGATAGGTGCGGATGATGTGGTCGGCGATCTTGGCAAGTTCGCGGGCAGTCGAACGCTGCTCGGGATCGGGCAGGCCCGTCGCATTGCGGAACACCGAGCGCGTCAGGCCGAGATCGCGGGCGCGGCGCGTCAGCAAGGGCACGAAATTGGCCTCGGTTCCGGAAATCGCCTCCGCCAGCGCGATGGACGCGTCATTGCCCGACTGAATGATGGCGCCGCGGATAAGATCCTGCACCTTCACGCGCGAATTGACCGCGACATACATGGACGAGGTGCGGGACGGGGCCCCTCCCCGCCGCCAGGCGTCCTGGCTGATGACGACCTCCTGATCGGCCGCGAGGCGGCCCTGCCGCATCTCCTCGAACACCACCGCCAGTGTCATCAGCTTGGCGAGGCTGGCAGGCGCCTGAAGCTCGTCGGCGGCTTTCTCGAACAGCACCGATTCGGTGCCGACATCGACGAGGATGGCGTTGCGGACGCTGGTCTGGAACGCCTCCTGCGCGCGGGCATGGCTCAGTGGCACGAAAAGGCCAGCGAACGTCAATGCGGCCGCCAGCCCACCCGTGCGGAGCCAACCCGTCCCAACCTGCCGCGACCTGTCCATTGGCCGTCCCATGCCCTGCATGATCCATGCATGGGACGCCGCAGCCGCGAAATCAAGCGGCGCGGCAGAGCTGCGTCATATTCCCGGTGGAGATGGAGCGTCTTGGATCAGTAGAGGCTGCCGGCACCGAAGGCGGCGCGCGGCGCGGGCGCGCCCGGCATGGCGGCGAGGGCCGGAGCCTGGGCGGGTGCCGGCGCATAGGCGGTCGATGTCGGCAGCGTGACCGGTCGCGACGAGGCCGATGCGAGTGACGGCGCGGCCGGAGCGGCAACGGCGGCGGGTGCGGCAGCAGTCGTAACGGTGACCGTGCTGGAACCGCTCGTGCGGGTGGTGACAGCCGGCGGCTGGCTGACGGCGACCTGCGTGGTCATCACCTGCGCCGGCACCTGCTGGCGGGCGACCGTCGTCGTCGACGTGGGTTGGGCAAGCCCAAGGTCAAACGGCCGCTCGGGCGGCAGCGGCATGCCGCCAGCCAGCGGGCTGACGGGCTGGGCGGTCTCGACGATAGCCGGCTGGGCCGGGCCGCGTGGAACGAAACGCGGCTCGGCCGACGCGATCATCGTGTTGGAGAGGTTGGCCGGGCGCGGAGCAGCGGAGCCATCGGTGCGCAGCGTTGCCATCAGCACGCGGTCGTCGGATCCCTCGAGCGGGGCCCGGCCGACATATTCAACCTTGACCCGCGCGACGCCATGACCGCGAAAATCCAGCAGATGGGCGGTGCGGCTCGACAGGTCGATGACGCGGTTGGCATGGAACGGACCGCGATCATTGACGCGCACGATCACCGAATGACCGTTGCGCATGTTGGTGACGCGGGCATAGCTGGGCATCGGCATCGTGCGGTGGGCTGCCGACAGCCCATGCATGTCATAGGCCTCGCCATTGGCCGTCAAACGGCCGTGAAACTGGCGTCCGTACCAGGACGCGACGCCGACTTCGGCATGACCTTCCGGCTTTTCAAAGGGAACGTAACGGCGGCCGGCGACCGTATAGGGACGTCCGACGCGATAGACGCCGCCACCGCGGGGCACCGGCTGGCCCTCTTCGACGACCCGCGGGCTGGAGGCAACGCCGAGGCGCTGGTTGTAGCGATCGACCGGGCCGTTCTGTGTCGCGAGACGATCCTGCGTGCCACAGCCGCTCAACGCGATGCCGACGCCGCACAGCAGCGCCAGCCGAAGCGCAGCGGAGCGATCGCCAAACACGGATACGCCCGAAAGGGCGCGCGAGACGGTGGTCGTCGCGGATGATGTCAAGCCGTTCGCTCCATGCCCGTGCGGACTCATTGGACCGCATTGCGCCGGTGGTCTTAACCGACCTTTAGCGCCGGTCCCATGTTGGGGTCAAATGGGTCCAAATCGTGGCACCTCTCGGGCCGCGGGGCCATGATGGTTAATGGGAGGTGTGCGGCCACCTGCCCGCTTCCTGTGGATGCAGGCCTGCCAAAAGCTTGCATTCGCCGCGTTTTGGCAGCCCATGGGAGCGAAACAGGCGGAAAACATCATGGACCAGCCAAACTCTGCCCTTGCGCCGTTGCCGCCCCTGGAGGACATGGCGCCGTCATCCGACATCCGGCGTTTGATCGAGATCATGGCCTGGTTGCGGTCGCCGGTTGGCGGCTGCCCCTGGGACCTGGAGCAGGATTTCGCATCGATCGCGCCCTACACGATCGAGGAAGCCTATGAGGTGGCCGAGGCGATCGAGCGTGGCGATTTCGCCGATCTCCGCGACGAACTGGGCGACCTTCTGCTTCAGGTGGTCTTCCACACACGCATGGCCGAGGAGCAGGGCCTGTTCGCCTTTCCCGACGTGGTCCGCGCCATCACCGAGAAGCTGATCCGCCGCCACCCCCATGTGTTCGATGCCGCCCATGACCTGTCGCCCGAGGAGGTGAAGGGCCAGTGGGACAAGATCAAGGCCGAGGAGAAGCGCGCCAAGGCCGCTGAACGCGCCAAGCTCGGGCTGGCCGAACCGGTTGCCGCCGGGATTCTTGCCGGCATCCCGCACGCCATGCCTGGGCTGATGCGCGCGCTGAAGCTGCAGGAGAAGGCTGGCAAGGTCGGCTTTGACTGGAACGATGTCGGCGCCGTGCTCGACAAGATCACCGAGGAAGCCCGCGAGATTGTCGAGGCGCGCGCGTCAGGCGCCGGCCAGGCGGCGATTGCCGATGAGGTCGGCGATCTCCTGTTCGCCGCGGTCAATCTCGCCCGTCACCTCGGCGTCGATCCGGAGGCGGCTCTGCGCGGCACCAATGCCAAGTTCGAGCGGCGCTTCGGGTCGATCGAACAGGCGCTGGCCGCACGTGGCAAGAGCCCGCAGGAGGCTTCGCTCGACGAGATGGATGCGCTCTGGAACGAGGCCAAGCGCCAGGAGCGCGAGACGCGCTGATCAGTCGACGGCCGGCAGCCGCCGTTCCAGCTGGCCGCGCTTGGTTGGCGCGATGCGCAGCGTCACCTCGGTTTCGCCGCTCTCGAGCGCGCGGCGGCTCTCGACTTCCGCATTTTCGTGGATCCAGTGCAGCGTCCCGCCATCGGCAGCCGGCACCGTCACCACCATGCGCTCATGGGCGGCCCCCACCTTGGCCTCGATGGCCGAGAGCAGTTCGGGTAGCCCCTCGCCTGATATCGCCGAGACGAAATGCGGCCGTTGGTCCGGCTCGAAGCGCGCGGCGCGGTTCAATATCTCGACGCGCTGGGTCTCGTCCAGCAGATCGACCTTGTTCCAGACCTCGATCAGCGCCCGGCTTGCCGGATCCACGCCGAGATCGGCCAGGATCGCCGCGACATCGGCGGCCTGCGCCTCGGTATCGCCGTGGCTGACATCGCGCACATGCAAGATGACGTCGGCCTCGATTACCTCTTCCAGCGTCGCGCGGAAGGCCGCCACCAGCATGGTCGGCAGATCCGAGATGAAGCCGACCGTATCGGAGAGGATCGCCTTCGTGCCATGCGGCAGCTTGAGCTGGCGCAGTGTCGGGTCGAGGGTGGCAAACAGCATGTCCTGCGCCAGGACGCCCCCGGTCGTCAGCGCGTTGAACAGCGTGGACTTCCCGGCATTGGTGTAGCCGACAAGGGCCACGATCGGATAGGGCACGCGCTTGCGGCTCTCTCGGTGAAGCCTGCGGGTGCGCGTCACCTGCTCCAGTTCGCGCTCAATGCGCATGATCCGTTCCTGGATCATCCGCCGGTCGGCCTCGATCTGGGTTTCACCGGGGCCTCCGAGGAAGCCGAAACCGCCACGCTGGCGCTCGAGATGGGTCCATGAGCGGACCAGCCGGCTCTTCTGATAGCTGAGATGGGCCAGTTCGACCTGCAGCGCGCCTTCCTTGGTGCGCGCACGACGGCCGAAGATTTCGAGGATCAAGCCGGTCCGGTCGACGACCTTGGCATTCCAGGCCTTCTCGAGATTGCGCTGCTGCACCGGCGAGAGCGCCGCATCGACGAAGATGAGGCCGGCCTCGTGCTCGGCGACCAGCGCGCCAATCTCTTCCACCTTGCCCTTGCCGATCAGCGTGGCGGGCCTTGGCGTTGCCAGTGACACGATCAGCGAGGCCGCAACCTCAAGCTCGATGGCCGCGGCAAGGCCAACCGCCTCGTCGCGCTTGGCTTCTGATGACCGCGCGCCCTCGCCTGCTTCCGTGGCGCGGCCGCGCGCGGGCCTGACCGGCACCACGACGACGACCCGCGTCGGTTCGCCGCGCGGTTCGTCGGCACCCTCGGGGTGCGATCGGGCAATGATGTCAGGCCGGCGTATGTCCAAAGGCTGCTCGCTGGGAGTTGATCAGCCCTTGTCGTCTCCGTCCTGCGGTTCGAACAGCTGGACCGGCGCGCCGGGCATGATCGTTGATATGGCGTGCTTGTAGACCAATTGCGAGTGGCCGTCGCGCCTGAGCAGCACGCAGAAATTATCGAACCAGGTGACCACGCCCTGCAGCTTGACGCCGTTGACCAGGAAGATGGTCAGAGGGACCTTGTTCTTGCGAACGTGGTTGAGAAAGGTGTCCTGGAGGTTCTGAGCTCGTTCCGCCATTGTCGTTGTCCGTTTGTTGCCGCGGCTGAAGGCTGGCCGCGAAGGTTGGTCGTTTGGCTTGGGAGACTGCCTGCGACTGAATGATCTTCTTGAGAGTGATGCACTGCACGTCTTGGCCGGCCCCGCCATTCCAGCGCACGGGGCCGATGGAGGAAGAAAGGATCAGGCCGCGACTTCCGCGACCTCGTGGAACTTGGCCCTGAGGCCGGTCGCGATGGACCCCGGCGCACCATTGCCGATCGGACGCCCGTCGATCGAGACGATGGGCATGACGATCGTCGTGGCCGACGTGAGGAAGCACTCACGCGCTTCCTGGGCCTCGGCGACCGTGAATTGACGCTCCTCGATCTTCACACCTTCGCGGGCGCAGAGGTCGAACAACGTGGTGCGCGTGATGCCCTTCAAGATGCCGAAATCGGTGAAACGGGTGACCAGCACGCCGTCCTTGGTCACGATCCAGGCATTGGTGGACGAGCCCTCGGTGACGAAGCCGTCCTTGTCGACGAGCCAGGCCTCATAGGCGCCAGCTTCGCGGGCCGCCTGCTTAGCCATGCAGTTCGGCAACAGGCCGACTGACTTGATGTCGACGCGCTCCCAGCGGTTGTCGGGGCGGGTAATGACGCCGACGCCCTTGGCGGCATTGGCCTCGCCCTTGCGCGGATCGACCGACTTGGCGGTGACGACCAGCGCCGGCGGCGTGCCGGGCTTGGGGAAGGCGTGGTCGCGACGGGCGACGCCGCGCGTCACCTGCATGTAGACCAGGCCTTCGCGGACGCGATTGCGGCGCACGGTCTCGCGGAGCACGATGCCGAGCGCCTGACGCGACATCGGCATGTCGATGCGCAATTCCTTCAGCGAGCGCTCCAGCCGGTCCATGTGGCGGGTCTCGTCGATCAGGTGGCCATGCCGGATCTCGCAGACCTCGTACACGCCATCGGCGAACTGATATCCGCGATCCTCGATGTGAACGGCCGCCTCGCCATGAGGCACATAGCTTCCGTTGACATAGGCAATGCGCGACATCTGCGCCTCCTTGTTTTCGTTACGAAGGATACGCCGGCTCGGATGATCGGATCAGACCGAAGTCGCGTCGCATCGTGCGCAATGCGCTGGGTGCACTGCAACACCAATCTTGCACGCTTTGCCTGTCCGCCAAAGAGGCACCGCGCAAAATATGCGCAAAGCGGCCCTGTCGAATTTGCGGGGCGACGCCATTCCTCGGCACACAACGATGTGAAAGCCGCGCGTCTTCCGGGGCGCCGGTGATTGTTGGATGGTCCTCACGAACGGCCGCGGGCGGCCGGCATTGATCGGGAGACAGGAATGGACAGGCGCACATTCGGACTGGGACTGGCCGCGGTTCCGGCTGCTGCGGGTGCAGCCTCGGCGCAGGCATCGACGCTGGAAGCCAACAAGCGCACCGTGGTCGATTTCTACGAAAAAGGCTTGAACCAGAAGGACTTCGAGGCAGCTGCCGTCCATTTCGGTCCGCGCTACATCCAGCACAATCCGGTGGCACCCGACGGCATCGAGGGCTTCAAGGCTTTCATCGCCTTCCGCAAGGAGCGCACGCCGCAGGCACGCGGCGAGATCAAGCGCGTCTTCGCCGAGGGCGACTTCGTCATCCTCCATGTCCATGCCAAGCGCGATGCCAATGACCGCGGCACGGCCATCGTCGACATCTTCCGGCTCGAGGCCGGCAAGATCGTCGAACACTGGGACGTGATCCAGCCGATCCCGGAAACTATGGCGCACGGCAACGGCATGTTCTGACGAGGGCTGCCGTCAGTCGACGCCCAACGCCTTCAACTTACGGTGGAGCGCCGAGCGCTCCATGCCGATGAATTCGGCGGTGCGCGAGATATTGCCGCCGAACCGGTTGATCTGGGCCGCCAGATATTCCCGCTCGAAGGCCTCGCGTGCTTCGCGCAGCGGCAGCGCCATCAGGTGCTCGCCGCCATGGCCATTGGGCATGGAGGGCGCGGCCGAGCCGACATCGGGCGGCAGCATGGACACGTCGACCACCGCGTCGGGATCGCCGCCGGCCAGGATCAGCACGCGCTCGATATTGTTGCGGAGCTGGCGGAGATTGCCCGGCCAGTCATGCGATTGCAGCACCGCCATGGCGTCGTCGCCGATCCGCCTGCGCGGCAAGCCCGAGACGGTCGCCAATTGCTCGACGAAATGCTCGACCAGTTCGGGGATGTCCTCGCGCCGCTCGGCAAGGGACGGCACCTTGATCGGAACAACCGCCAGCCGGTGGAACAGGTCCTCGCGGAAGCGGCCCTCGGCAATCTCGGTCTGCATGTCGCGCGCCGTCGACGAGATGATCCGCACGTCGACCTGCACCCTGGTCGTGCCGCCAAAGCGCTGAAAGCTCTGGTCCACGAGAACGCGCAGGATGCGGTTCTGCGTCTCGCGCGGCATGTCGGCCACTTCCTCGAGAAACAGCGTGCCGCCATGGGCCTCTTCCAGCGCGCCGACCTTGCGGACAACACCCTCGCCGGCCTCGGTGCCGAACAGTTCGATCTCGAAGCGCTCAGGCGTCATGGCCGCGGCATTCAGCACGGAGAAAGGACCGTTGGCGCGCGCCGATGTCGAGTGAATGGTGCGTGCGGTCAGTTCCTTGCCGCTGCCGGACGCGCCGAAGATCATGATCCGGCTGTTGGTCGGCGAAACCCGCTCGATCGTCTGGCGCAACTGGTTCATCGCGGTCGACCGGCCGACCAGACCTGCCGCCTGCCCCGAAATCTGCCGGAGCTCACGGATCTCGCGCCGGAGCCTCGACGTCTCGATCGCCCGCTCGGCCACCAGCACCAGCCGGTCCGACTTGAACGGCTTCTCGATATAGTCATAGGCGCCGCGCTTGATGGCGGAGACGGCGGTCTCGATATTGCCGTGGCCCGAGATCATCACCACCGGCATGTCCGGGTGGCGCTCACGCACCACGTCGAGCAGCTGGAGGCCATCGAGCTTGCTGCCCTGCATCCAGATGTCCATGAAGATCAGATTCGGACGCCGGGCCTCGATCGCCGCCAGAGCCTCGTCGGAATGACGCGCCGTCCGGGTCCGGTAGCCCTCGTCGTCGAGAATGCCGGCAACCACGTCGCGGATATCCGCCTCGTCGTCGACTATCAGGATGTCGCCTGCCATGGGTCGATATCCGCTCCGTTTCTTATTCTGCCGCCACGACGGATGTCGCGGAGGTCTTTTGGTCCTGGAAGCTCAGCCGGATGCAGGCGCCGCGCTGGCGCCCATCGGCGTCCGGCGGGGCATCGAACAGGCCGAGGCCGCCGCCGTGTTCCTCCAGGATCTTGCCGACGATCGCGAGACCCAGTCCGGTCCCCTTCTCGCGAGTCGTGACATAGGGTTCGAGCAGCCGATGACGGTTTTCCTTGGGCAAACCGATCCCGTTGTCGATGACATCGATGGAGAAGTGCGGCGCATTGGCGGTCAGCCGCACGATGATGCGGCCCTTGCCGCGATCCGCTTCGGGCACGCCGGCAATGGCCTCTGTGGCGTTCTTGATGATGTTGGTCAGCGCCTGGCTGATCAGCCGGCGATCGAAGGCTGCAGGAAGCGCGCCCTCGGGGACATCATCGATGATGTCGATCTCCGGATAGCCGACCCGCATCAGGAACACCGCCTGGCGGACCGTGTCTGCGACGTCCTCGCGTTCGAACACCGGCTTCGGCATCCGCGCGAAGGATGAGAACTCATCGACCATCCGTCCGATATCGCCGACCTGGCGGATGATCGTGTCGGTGCACTGGTCGAACACCTCGCGATCTTCGGTGATCACCCGGCCATAGCGCCGTTTCAGCCGCTCGGCGGAGAGCTGGATCGGCGTCAGCGGGTTCTTGATCTCGTGGGCGATGCGCCGGGCAATGTCGGCCCAGGCCGAGGTGCGCTGCGCGACCACCAGATCGGTGACGTCGTCGATCGTCACCACGGCGCCATGCTCGCCGGCATCGTCGGCTTCGGGCGCCACCCGCACCACCAGCGTCTTCTCGCGGCCACCGCGCACAACCATGACCTGGCCCTGCACGATGACGGCGTCGCCGGCCAGTGCCCGGGCGATCAGTTCGCCGAGCTCCGGCGCCTTTTCGGCCAGCACCTGGCCATTCAGTTCGATTTCCGTCAGCCCCAACAGCTCGATGGCAAACCGGTTGAGCAAGGTCACCCGGCCCTCCGGGTCGAGGCCAACCACGCCAGCGGTCACGCCGGCCAGCACGGCTTCCGTGAACCGCCGGCGGCTGTCGATCTGGTCGCGGGCGCTGATCAGGTCTTCCCGCTGCTCGCGCAGCTGGGAGGTCATTTTGTTGAACGTGTCGCCGAGATTGGCGAGATCGCCCTCGGACTTGCGAATATGGACCTCGACATTGAGGTCGCCCGCCGCCACCTGGTCGGCAGCCCCGATCAGCCGGCGGATCGGCTGCACCAGCCGGTTGGCGAAGCTCAGGCCCAGATAGACCGCCGACAGCGTGACCAGAAACGCGATCAGCGCGAACATCAGCGCGAAGGCGACCTGCAGGCCGAACCGGCGTTGGTCGAGCTGCTGATATTCGAGCAGGCCGAGCTGGGTTGCCCTCAGATGCTGTCCGATCTGCTGGTTGATGGGGCGTACGACATAGACATATTCGTCGCCGCCGCGTCGCAGCTTCCAGATCGCCTCGATGAAGTCGCGGTCGCCACGCGAGGCCACGTTGATGATGATGTCGTCGGTCTTGGCGACCTCTTCCAGCACGGCGGCTGGCACGTTGAACTCGCCCTGGACCGGAGTTTCCGCCCGCTCGATCACCGTCCCGTCGGGGCGCAGCAGGCGCAGCACCGGGAAGGCGCGGACCATGGCCTGCGCCGACAGGTAACGCCGCATGTCGATGGCCGGGTTGGCGGCGGCCCGCATCCGCTCGATGTCCTGCGTCAGCGAACCCGCCTGCTCGCGCACCAGCTCCAGCTGCTCGCGCATATAGGCATTGGCGACCTCGGAGGAGGCTTCGACCGCCCGGCGAACGCTGCCGGTGAAAATGCTGTCGAGCCCGCGGTCGAGCGTGACAGCCGCGGCAATGGCAATGACTGCCACCGGAATTGACGCAACGATGGCGAAGAGGCGCACCACGCGTTCATGCAGGCGCGAGGCCGCCTGGCCGGTCCGGCGGGCCCGGCGCAGGGCCAGGATCTCGCGCACGATCATGAAGATCAGTGCCAGGACGAGGACCGCGTCGATCGACAGGACCGTGAGCACAACCTCGTGGGTCGGCACGATCGGCAGGAGGCCGGTCACGGTCAGGAAGGTCATCAGGCCGAAGAGCAGCGCGATTCCGACCAGAATCGGCCCCGCCCGGCGCGACCGGAGCCGCGGCAAGGCCGGAGCCGTGTCGGTGCTCGGGGCTGGCAGGGGCAGGCTCTGTCCTGTCATGCGGTCATTCGTCTCCCGGGCGACGCCGCGGCGCCATCAGCGGCATCCGCGACCCTGCCCCAGCGGAATCGTGCGGCTCTCATACAACAGCTGTGACAGAAAAGTCACGCGACAGGGGGACACAGCTGCGCGAGCCGAACCATCACCAGCCATGCGGCACGCACAGGCGCACGGCCCGAAAAATGCCGTGTTCCATTGGGCAGCTGACGCCCCGCCGCACCTGCCCTGCAACGTCAGGCAGGCCTAGGAAGCCGGCTGCCTGACGCTTCGGATCCGGATCACCTGGACGTCCGGATCACCTGGATATCGAGGTCGCGAACCTTCTTGCGCAATGTGTTGCGGTTGACGCCCAGGAGGTCGGCCGCCTTGATCTGGTTGCCACGGGTTGCAGCCAGCGCTGCCGAGATCAACGGGATCTCCAGTTCCTTGAGCACCCGGTGATACAGGCCGGGCGGCGGAAGATCGTCTCCGAAGCCCTTGAAATAATTGCCCATATGGCGTTCGACCGAGGCCATCAGCGTCTCGTCCTCGCGCGGGCTGTCGGTGCTGGGCGCGGGCTCCGGCGTCGACAATTCGTTGTCGACGATTGGCGCGGTGATCACCTCCTGCGGATAGAGCGCGGTCAGGCGGCGCACCATGTTCTCGAGTTCGCGCACATTGCCCGGCCAGCGATAGCGCTTGAGCTTCTCCATGGCGGCCGCGTCGATCTGCTTCGACGGCAGGCCCTCACGCTCGGCAGCAGCGAAGAAGTGGCGCACCAGATCCGGGACGTCGTCGGCGCGTTCGCGCAGCGGCGGCAGGCGCAGCGGCACGACGTTTAGGCGGAAGAACAGATCCTCGCGGAACAGGCCCTGCTGGATCTGCTGGCGCAGGTCCTTGTTGGTGGCCGCCACGATGCGGACATCGGCCTTGATCGGGGTCCGCCCGCCAACCGTCGTATATTCGCCCTGCTGCAACACGCGCAGCAGACGGGTCTGCGCCTCCATCGGCATGTCGCCGATCTCGTCGAGGAACAGCGTGCCGCCCTCGGCCTGCTCGAACCGGCCGGCCGAGCGCGCCTGGGCCCCGGTGAAGGCGCCCTTCTCATGGCCGAACAACTCGCTCTCGATCAGGTCGCGCGGAATGGCCGCCATGTTGATCGCGACGAAGGGGCCGTTGCGGCGCTTGCCGTAATCATGGAGCGCGCGGGCGACCAGTTCCTTGCCGGTGCCGCTCTCGCCGACGATCATCACGGTCAGATCGGTCTGCATCAGGCGGGCGAGGACCCGGTAGATATCCTGCATGGCCGCGGAGCGGCCGACCAGCGGGATGGCATCGGCATCGGAAGGCGCCGCCTTGCCGCTGCCCTTGCCCTTTGGCTCCGACAGGGCGCGCCCGACGATCGCCACCAGTTCCTTCAGGTCGAAGGGTTTCGGCAGATAGTCATAGGCGCCACGCTCGGAGGCCTTGATCGCGGTCATGAACGTGTTCTGCGCGCTCATGACCACCACCGGCAGGTCAGGACGCAGCTTCTTGATCCGCGGCAGCAGGTCGAACGCGTTCTCGTCCGGCATCACCACGTCGGTGATGACGAGATCGCCGTCCCCCTGGGACACCCAGCGCCACAGCGTGGTGGCATTTCCGGTAAGGCGGACGTCGTAACCCGCCCGCGACAAGGCCTGGTTCAAGACCGTCCGGATCGCAGCATCGTCGTCGGCGACCAGGATTGTTCCCGTCGGCATGGAGAAACCTCGTCAGAGAGCTTTGCGGCCATTCATGTCGACTTGCGACACGCGGGCCATGGGCAGAAGGATCCGGAACACTGTCTTCCGGGGCTGGCTGTCACATTCGACGATCCCGCCATGGTCGCCGACGATCTTGGCAACCAGTGCCAGGCCGAGGCCCGTGCCGGAGCTTTTCGTGGTGACGAAGGCGTCGAAGAGATGGGGCACGAGGTCGTCGGGGACGCCCGGGCCATTGTCGCGCACGCAGACCTCAAGCGGCAGGGCGACCCGGCTCGAGACGCCCGGCATTGTCAGCCGGACACCGGGACGGAATGCGGTCGACAGCAGGATCTCGCCATCCGACGTCTGGTCACCGATTGATTCAGCGGCATTCTTGACCAGGTTGAGGAACACCTGGATCAGCTGGTCGCGATTGCCATAAACCGGCGGCAGCGAGGGGTCATATTCCTCGACGAAGCGGATGTGGCGGGCAAAGCCCGACTGGGACAGCCGCTTCACATGTTCCAGCACGACATGGATGTTGACGGGCTCGCGCTCGACCGGCCGCTCGTCGGAGAACACCTCCATCCGGTCGACCAGCTTCACGATCCGGTCGGCCTCGTCGCAGATCAGCCGGGTGAGCGTGCGGTCCTCGTCATTGACCGAGGTTTCCAGAAGCTGCGCCGCGCCACGAATGCCGGAGAGCGGATTCTTGATCTCATGGGCGAGCATGGCGGCCAGCGCGGTGACCGACCGGGCAGCGCCACGATGGGTCAGCTGCCGGTCCATCTTGTCGGCAATGGTCCGCTCCTGGAGCATGACGACGACATCGCCGTTCCGCTCCGGCATCGGTGCGACATAGATGTCGACGACGCGCTCGTGGCCGTTGCGCGGCGTGCCGATGTCCACCTTGTACTCGTTCACCGGCGCACCGCGGTCGCGCACCTGCTCGATCAGCGCCAGCAAGGGCGAGCCGAACGGCACCAGTTCGCGCAGCTGATGGCGGCGCAGCACCGGGATCGACGCCTGGAAGAAGGTTTCGGAGGCGACATTGCCGTCGAGCACGGTGCCGTCAGCGGCAACGCTGATCACCGGATGCGGCAAGGCATTGAGGATCGAGTCGTGGGACACGACCCGCGTGGCGGCGATATTCATGCGGCGGCCTTCCAGGAAAGAGCGCCGAAGGCCTCGGTCAGCGCCTGTGCAACGGCTTTCGGATCATCGGATGTCAGAACCCTGCCGCGCGCCGCCGACAGGTCCTGCGCCGATGCGCCGGTCGCGGCTGCGGCGCTGTCGAGCGCCCAGCCGAGATGCTTGCGGGCATGGCGGACACCGACCGCCAGTCCGTAATGGGTGAGCTGCTCCTCATAGAGCTCAAGCGCCACCGCCAGCTGTTCGGCAAGTGGCGGATCGGCGGCAACAGGGGTGCCGGCAAGATCGGCCGCCACCTGCGCCGGAAACCACGGCCTGCCTTGCGCACCGCGGCCAATCATCACTGCATCCGCGCCGGACGCCGCGAGGGCCGCGCGGGCGTCAGCGCAGGAATTGATGTCGCCATTGACCACCAGCGGCAGCGAAACCGCATCGCGCACCGCGCGCACCGCGGCCCAGTCGGCCCGCCCCTTGTAGAATTGCTGCCGCGTGCGCCCATGAACCGTGATCAGCTGCACGCCAAGCGCCTCGGCACGGCGGGCAAGCTCGGGCGCATTCAGGCTGTCGTGGTCCCAGCCGAGCCGCATCTTCAGCGTGACCGGAATAGACACAGCCGAGACCGTTGCCGCGATCAGACGCTCGGCCTGGTCGAGGTCGCGCATCAGCGCCGAGCCGGCATAACCGCCCGTGACCCGCTTGGCCGGGCAGCCCATGTTGATGTCGATCACGTCGGCGCCGGCTTCGGCCGCGACCCTGGCACCTTCGGCCATCCAGTGCGGCTCGCAGCCGGCGAGCTGGATGACATGGAGATCAAGCCCCTCGCCTTCCGCGCGCAGCCGCGCTTCCTCGCCGCCCTGGGCGAGATCGTCGCCGGGCACCATTTCGGATATGGTCCAGCCGATGCCGAACCGCGCGACCATCCGGCGGAACGGCGCATCGGTGATCCCGGACATCGGCGCAAGCGCAACCGGCGCCGCGATCCCATGCGGTCCGAGAGTGATCGCCACAGCCGGGGGCCTTGTGGTCGAATCATGAGCCATGCCGATGCCTAAATCCTGTGCGCTCTCGCGAATGCCTACACTTTAGCCTTTCTTTATCGCACTGCACAAGTGCGCTGCTCATGATGTCGACAGGAAGACAGCGGCGCTCTGCCGGGCTAGTTAACAACGGCGCAGAATGGGGATTTGAATGAACGGCACGCGCCAGATTGCAGCCTTGGTTGTGGCGGCCGGACGGGGAAGCCGCGCTGGCGACGGGCTGCCGAAGCAATATCGTGTCCTCGGCGGCAGGCCGGTCCTCGCCCATGTGCTCGACGCCTTCATGGACCATCCGGCCGTCGGCGCGGTCTGCGTGGTGATCGATGCAGCCGATGAGGCGCTGTTCAGGGAGGCGGCCGGCGATCATGCGGCCCGCATCATCACGGCCCATGGCGGCGCAACCCGCCAGGCCTCGGTTGCGGCCGGGCTCGCCGCGCTTGGCGGATCGGCCAAGGTGCCAGGCATCGTGCTGGTCCATGACGGTGCCCGGCCCTTCGTCTCGCACCCGCTGATCGACCGCGCCATTGGTGCCATCGAGGCGGGGCATGCGGCAGCCGTGCCGGGCGTGGCTGTCACCGATACGATCAAATTGGTGGACGGGGGGAGCCACGTCACAGAGACACCCGACCGGTCCGCGCTCCGCGCCATCCAGACTCCCCAGGCCTTCGCCTTCGACGCGCTTGTTGACGCCCATCGGGCCGCGGCTTTCGCCGGGACCAGCGTCACCGACGATGCCGGCGTGATGGAAGCGGCCGGCCATCCGGTACTGGTCTTCGAGGGCGATCCAGGCAATATCAAGCTGACCTATCCCGCCGATTTCGAGGCGGCCGAACGCCGTCTCGGGACCCCTGCCATGCCCCCTGCCCTCGACGACATCCGCATCGGCCAGGGCTACGACGTCCACGCCTTCGGCCCCGGTGATCACGTTATGCTCGGCGGCATCCGCATCCCGCACGGCCAGGGCGTCATCGCCCATTCCGACGGTGACGTGGTGCTCCACGCCGCAACCGATGCGCTGCTCGGTGCGATTGCGGACGGCGATATCGGAACGCATTTCCCGCCGAGCGACCCACGCTGGCGGGGTGCTGCCTCCGATCAGTTTCTCGCCCATGCCGCAATGTTGATCACGAAGCGCGGCGGCCGCGTTGCCCATCTCGACATCACGGTCGTCTGCGAGGCTCCGAAGGTTGGCCCGCACCGCGACGCGATCCGGGCCCGGATCGGTGAAATTCTGGGCATCGGCCCCGACCGCGTTGCGATCAAGGCGACGACCTCGGAGAAGATGGGCTTCACCGGCCGCCGCGAGGGTCTGGCGGCGCTCGCGATCGCAACCGTCCGCCTGCCGGGAGCCTGACCGCCATGTTCGACGCGAAGATCACCGCGCTTGCGACCGAAGTTCTCGAACTGGCGCGTGCGCGCGGCCTGATGGCGGCAACCGCCGAGAGCTGCACCGGCGGACTGGTGGCAGCCGCACTCACCGCCATTGCCGGGTCGTCCGACGTCGTCGACCGCGGCTTCGTCACCTATACCAATGAGGCCAAGCGCGAGATGCTCGGCGTGCCCGAGCAGGTTCTCGCGACCGTCGGCGCCGTGTCGCGCGAAACGGCGGAGGCCATGGCGCAGGGCGCACTTCACGCCTCACGCGCCCAGATCGCCGTCTCGATCACCGGCATTGCGGGTCCCGGCGGTGCAACACCTGACAAGCCGGTTGGCCTGGTCCATTTCGCGGGAGCCAGCCGGTCCGGCACGCTGATCCACGAGGAACGCCGCTTCGGCGCCATCGGGCGCGATCAGGTGCGTGCGATGAGCGTTATCGTCGCGCTGGAGATGCTGAAGCGGCTCGCCGTCTCAGGCTGAGGGCAGCGCGGCCCCAGGCACTCCATAGACCTTGTCGGCGCGCGCTTCGAAGGCCTCGGCAAAGCGCCGGAACGCGGCGTCGAACACCGCCCCCATGACCAGGGCCAGGGCGCGGGAGCGGAACTCGTAGTCGATCGAGAAGGTCACCACCGTGCCGCCGCCGGGCTGCGCCACGAAGCGCCAGTGGTTCTCAAGCTTCGAGAACGGCCCGTCGATATATTCCGCCAGAATGTGCAGGCGCGGCCGGTCGAGCGTCACGCGGCTGGTGAAGGTCTCGCGGATGAACTTGTAGGCGACCGTCATGTCGGCGACGAGGATCTCGATGCCGTCAT
Organism: Phreatobacter aquaticus; assembly: GCF_005160265.1. NCBI lineage: Bacteria > Pseudomonadati > Pseudomonadota > Alphaproteobacteria > Hyphomicrobiales > Phreatobacteraceae > Phreatobacter > Phreatobacter aquaticus. The sequence goes on from NZ_CP039865.1 coordinate 3,750,756, forward strand.
CGCCGGCATTGACCCGGCGGCGCACCTTCAGCGCCTCGCAGAGCGGCACGAAGGCCGGGTATTGGTCGACATCGGCCACCAGATCGAACATCTGCGCGGGATCGTGGCGTACCCGCCGTTCGGTCTTGAACACCGGCATGGATCAGGCCCGTCCCGCAGGTGGAACGGCCGCCAGGAAGGCGTCGGCATCGGCGCGGGTGGTGAAGGTTGCGAGGCGCTGGTCGTCGCGAAGCCCGCCGACATACGCCAGGAGCTTCGGATGCTGGACGTCGCGATAGGTCCAGACATAGCGATAGAAGCCGAAATCGACCTTCTCCGGGCATCCCGGCGCCATCTCAGGTCGCACCCGGCCATAGCTGGCGATGCTGCGCCGGATCACGCCGGCAAGGCAGGTGAGCCGGGGCAGGTCAAAGAGGCAGACCGTATCGGCCCGGTCCCGCCTGATCGCGCCGGCATGGCTGGTATAATTGCCGTCGATGACCCAGGAATCGTGTTCGGTGACGGCTGCGACCTCAGCGGCGAACTCGGCCTTGTCTGGCTCAACCCAGCCCGGCTTCCAGAACATGCCGTCCAGCGACACATAGGGCACAGCGAGACGCGCGGCCAAAGCCGTCGCGAAGGTCGACTTGCCCGAGCCCGAACAGCCCATCACCAGAACCCGCCGCATGGAATGACCGGCACTACCGCCCGAGCCGGGCGAAGCGATTGGCCTTCAGCCGGGCGAAATCCTCGCCGGCATGGTGCGACGAGCGGGTCAGCGGGCTCGACGACACCAGCAGGAAACCCTTGGCATTGGCTATCGTCTCGAAGCCCTTGAACTCGTCGGGCGTCACGAACCGCACGACCTCGTGGTGCTTGCGGGTCGGCTGCAGATATTGGCCGATGGTGAGGAAATCGACGTCCGCCGAGCGCAGGTCGTCCATCAGCTGGAGCACCTCGTTCCGCTCCTCGCCCAAGCCCACCATGATGCCGGACTTGGTGAAGATCGAGGCGTCCAGCTCCTTCACCCGCTGCAGCAGGCGGATCGAATGGAAGTAGCGGGCGCCGGGGCGCACCTTCAGATATTTCGACGGCACCGTCTCGAGATTGTGGTTGAACACATCGGGCTTGGCCGCAACCACCACTTCGAGCGCGCCTTCCTTGCGCAGGAAGTCGGGCGTCAGGATCTCGATCGTGGTCTTCGGCGAGCGGGCGCGGATCGCCCGGATCACCTGGGCAAAGTGCTCGGCGCCGCCATCGGCGAGATCGTCTCGATCGACCGACGTGATGACCACGTGCTCGAGGCCGAGCTTCTCGACTGCAATCGCGGTGTGCTCGGGTTCGTTCGGATCGAGCGGGCCGGGCATGCCGGTCTTCACGTTGCAGAACGAACAGGCGCGCGTGCACGTGTCGCCCATGATCATGAAGGTCGCGTGCTTCTTCTCCCAGCACTCGCCAATGTTCGGGCAGCCGGCTTCCTCGCACACGGTAACGAGGCCGTTTTCCTTCACGATGCGCTGCGTCTCCGCCCATTTGGGCGAACCCGGCGCCTTCACGCGGATCCAGTCGGGCTTGCGCTGGATCGGTTGATCCGGGCGATGGGCCTTTTCCGGGTGCCTCGGGCGATTGTCCCTGCTCAGCGTGTCGATCAGCGTGGCCATGACGGGTTCCGTGGGGCGGATCGCTTCATTAGGCGTGGCATGGGGGCTTTCGCAAGGGCGAAGGCATCAGGCCGCAGGGCTGGCATTCGGGTGGAGCGTGCGGGAGGAAGCCAGAAAGTCCTTCGAGGCTCGGGCTTTCAGCCCTCGCACCTCAGGATGAGGAATGATGAAACTGCGCCCTGTGGAAAGGCAAATCCGGATATCTCCACCCTCATCCTGAGGTGCGAGCGTCAGCGAGCCTCGAAGGATCCTTGGGCCAAGTACAGAAGCGCGATCGACACCTCACCCCCGCTTGGCCGGATCGAACCCCTCGACGAACTTGATCAGCGCGGCCACAGCCAGCCCCATATCGCCGACGGTCGCGAACTCTGCCGGGTTGTGGCTGATGCCGCCCTTGCATCGGACGAACAGCATGGCGAAATCGGTGATCTTGGCCATGGACTGGCCGTCATGGCCGGCGCCGGACACCAGCTTCGGCGCCTTGAGCCCGAGCGAATCCAGGCTCTGTGTCAGCCCGTCCTGAAGCCAGGGCGCACAGGCCGCCGTCGGGCAGTCGTGATACGTGTCATGGGTCATCGAACAGCCGCGCGCGGCCGCGATCGCCTCGGCCTTGGCGATGAACTGCTTCAGGGCCTTCGCGCGGGGCGCATCGGAAGCAGCCCTGAGATCCAGAACGAACTCGACGTGATCCGGGATCACGTTGACCGCACCCGGCATGACCTTGATCGTGCCAACGGTTGCCACCATGGCATCGTCAGGATGGGCCTTGGCGATCGCCTCGGCGGCGAGCGCCATCTCAGCGGCGGCCAGATAGGCGTCCTGGCGGAGTGTCATCGGCACGGTGCCGGCATGGCCGGCGACGCCGCGCACATTCACCCGGGTGCGGTTCTGCCCAGCAATCGAGGTGACCACGCCGAGCGGCAGGTCGCCATGCTCCAGCACCGGCCCCTGCTCGATATGCACCTCGACATAGGCGAGCGCCTCTTCCTGCGTCAGCGCCGCGGTGCCGACCGCTGCCGTGTCGAGCCCGTAATCCGCCATCGCCTTTTCCAGGCTGATGCCGTCGCGGTCCACACCCTTGAGCCAGGCCGTATCGAAGGCCCCCGCAGTCGCCGCCGAGGACGAGAGGACAGTCGGGAACCGGCTCCCCTCCTCGTCGCCGAAGGCCAGCACATCCACCGCGAAGGGAAAGCGCTGGTTCTGGTCGCGGAAATGCTCGACCGCCAGAATACCGGCGACCACACCGAGCATGCCGTCATACTTGCCGGCATTGAGGACCGTATCGATATGCGAGCCGATCAGCAGACGCGGAACCCGGTTGGCGCCTTCCGGCTCGCCATCGCGCGCATAATGGCCGCGCACGGTCCCCAGCGCGTCCTCAGCTGCCACCATGCCGGCTTCCTGCATCCAGCGGCCGACGAGATGGGCGGCCCGCTTGTGCTCGGGCGTCAGGAACCGCCTGGTCAGACGATCGGGCTCTTCCGAGATCGCCGCCAGCTCGTCCAGCATGGCCTCGGCCCGACGGCCGAGGCGCTCGATATCCAGTGTCATTTGATGCTCGCGAGATAGGCACCGAGTTCAGCTCGATGGCTATCGGTCATCCCGCTCTCGTTGCCAAGGGGCATGGCGTTGGATTGCACGGCCTGCTGGACGATCTGCTGGGCATAGCGGCGAAGATCGGCCGCCGTCTCCAGCGTCACGCCCTTCGGCGCCTCGGTGAAGCCTTCATGCTTGGGGCGGCGCGCATGGCAATTGGCGCAATGGGTCGCCGTCAGTTCGAGCGCCCGGGCTTCCGTCACCTGCCCTGCCGCTGCAAGGTCGAGCTTGGGGCGCTGCGCCGTCACGAAGATGGCAACCACAAGGGCGATCGCCGAGACCGGCACGGCCCAGCCATAGCTTTGCCAGGGGTCGCCCGCTTCGTGACGATTGATCGTGTGCTGCACCAGCGCGCCGATCACCACCACCAGGGCCACGACCAGCCAGGAATGGGGATGGCCGTAGAGCATCGGATAATGGTTCGACACCATCATCAGGAGCACCGGCAGGGTCAGGTAATTGTTGTGGGTCGAGCGGGTCTTGCCGATCTTGCCGTATTTCGGGTCCGGTCTGCGCCCCGCGATCAGGTCACCGACCACGATCTTCTGGTTCGGCACGATCACCATGAAGACATTGGCCGCCATGATCGTACCGACGAACACGCCGACATGGATGAAGGCGCCGCGGCCGGAGAACACATGGGAGAAGGCCCAGGCGGCCCCGATGATCAACAGGAAGACGATCGTCGACAGCACGGCAGGGAAGCCGGCGAGCGGCGACTTGCACAGCTGGTCATAGATGATCCAGCCGGCGACGATCCCGCCAAGCGAGATGGCGATCGCCTGCCAGGGCTCGATCTTCGCGACTGTCGGATCGATCAGGAAGCCGCGGGCATTGAAATAATATTGCGCGACCAGCAGGCAGAAGCCGGAGACCCAGGTGAGATAGGCAGCCCAGCGGTGCCAGATCAGGTCCGGCGGCAGGTTGGGCGGTGCGACCAGGTACTTGTCGACATAGTAGAAGCCGCCACCATGGACCTCCCAGGCGGTGCCGCCGGGGCCGCCCGGCGCATCGGCCGGCTTCGGCTTCAGCTGGTAGTCCAGCGACATGAAGTAGAAGCTGGTGCCGATCCAGGTGATCCCCACCGTGATGTGGAACCAGCGCGACAAGAGGTTGATCCAGTCGGCGGCAAGGGCGAAGTCCATCGAAATTCCGTTCCGGCTCTTGTCGTGGTGATGAGGGTCGTCGGGGGCTCGCGGGCGGGGGAGATCAACTCTGGTCGAAGGCGGCAGGGAGGCGGAGCGAGCACTCGCTCCTGTTCCACGAAAGCTCCTGCGCGGGTGTCACGCCGGAGAGGACTCGGATCTCACGATCCGCGATAGGTCGAGTAGCTGTAGGGGGCGAGCAACAGTGGGATGTGATAGTGCTGATCGAGCGCTGATACGCTGAACCTCAGCTCGACAATGTCGAGAAACGGCGGGTCAAGCACCGGCATTCCAGCTGCCCGATGATAGGCTGCCGCATCGTATTGCAAGGCGTATGGGCCGGGTTTGATCGTTGCAGGCGTCAGAAGCGGCTTGTCCACGCGGCCATCGGCATTGGTGGTGCCTTCGGACACCAGCGTGCGGTTCTCGCCGTCCATGCGGTACAGCCTGTAGCGGATGCCGACTGCCGGGCGGCCAAGCGCGACGTCGAGAACATGGGTCGTCAAATGTCCAGGCATGGGCCCCTCAAATGGCACTGATCGCCCATATTGACGGGCCGCCATGGGATTTGCACGACGAAAGTACAGGCATTCCGCAGAGGCAATTCGTATTGAGTTGCCAGAGGCGAAGGCAATGGCAGCGCCCGGCGGGCCCTAGACCTCAGGTTCGAGGTGCCGGATCACGAACCCGATGCCAACGAAATAGACGCTCGCAACCCCCAGCCCAGCCTTGATCCAGAGATTGGGCTGAAGGTCGGTCACAATCGCCGCGAGGGCCGCGAGCGACCAGAGCGCCAGCATGGCCAGCGTCAGCGGCCGGAACCGGCGCACCCGGATCGGATGGACCATCATGATCGGGGCAAACATGGCTGCCACCAGCACCACGATCGCGCCTGCGTTGGCCCAGGACGGCGCATCGAAAGCGAAAATGAGAAAGGCGGCGATGTTCCAGGTGGCTGGAAAGCCACGAAACCCGCCTTCCGGGGTCTTCATCGTCGTATCGGCGAAATAGAACGCGGACCCGATCAGGATCGCGGCCGCCAGCACGCCTTCATAGCCGCGCGGCAGCATGCCGGATGCGAACAGGGCATAGGTCGGAACCACCACATAGGTGGCGAAATCAATCACCAGGTCGAGGATTTCGCCAGAGAAGCGTGGCAAGGCTTGCCGGACATTGATGAAACGCGCGAGCGAGCCATCCACGCCATCGACGATCAGGGCCACAGCCAGCCAGAAGAACATCGCGGCGTGGCGCCCGTCGACGGCGGCCTGCAGGGCAAGCAGCGCCAGCACCGCGCCGGTGGCGGTGAACAGGTGAACCAAAAGGGCCAGAAACCGCCAGGTCCTGAGGATCTGCTTCTCGTCCAACCAACACTCTCCCCGGCCACGAATCCCTGCCGTCGCCGTGCCGCCTTAGAAGCCCCAGCCTGCGGCATCGTCAACCGGCGAACCGGCGCGCCTTTCGCCACCGGCGTCAGAATGATATGTTATGGGCCACGGATCAAAGCAGGAGAGCGTGTCCATGGCGCGCGAAAAAAGTGCCGCCCTCGACGTCCCGACACGGACCGATCTGTGCATCGTGGGCGGCGGTCCTGCCGGTTTTTTTTCTGCCCTCGCTGTCCGGTCGATTGGTCTCGATGTCACGCTTCTGGCGCCGCCGGCAGGCCCTGACCGGCGGAGCAGTGCCCTCATGGATGGGTCGGTGCGCGCACTCGACGCGCTCGGCGTCTGGGCCGCACTGGCCGGCAAGGCGGCGCCTTTGCGGGTCATGCGGCTGGTCGACGATACCGGCCGGTTGATCCGGGCGCCCCTGTTTGAAGGCCGCTCGTCAGAGATCGGCCTTGATGCCTTCGGCTACAATCTTCTGAACACCGATCTGAATGCCGCCCTGCGGCTTGCAGCGGAAAAGGCCGGCGTCACAATCCTCGCCGAAGCCGCAACCGCGATCGAGATTGGCGAGGCCGATGTCGGGATCACGCTGGCGTCCGGCCGGCGGTTGAATGCCCCGCTGGTCGCTGGCGCGGATGGTCGCCGGTCGCTCGTGCGCCAGGCAGCCGGCATCGATATCATCGAGGAACGCTATCCGCAGACTGCCGTCACGGCGAATTTTGCCCATTCCAGGCCCCACAACGACGTCTCCACCGAATTCCATACGCCGTCCGGTCCTTTCACGCTGGTGCCGCTGCCGGGTGACCGATCGAGCCTGGTCTGTGTGGTGACGCCGGACGAAGCCAGCCGGTTGCTGGAACTCGAGGACGCAGCATTCGCGCGCGAGATCGAGCGCCGCTCGCAGGGCATTCTCGGCAAGGTGACCGTGGAGCCCGGTCGCGGCCGCTTCGACCTCGCCGTGATAACCCCGACCCGCTTCGGTGTGCCACGCGTGGCGCTGGTCGGCGAGGCCGCTCACGTCGTGCCACCGATCGGTGCCCAGGGCTTGAATCTCGGCCTGCGCGATGGCGCCGCACTTGCCGATTGTCTGGCGGATGCCCAGCGTCAAGGCACCGATCTGGGAGGCGCCGACACCATGCGCGCCTATGACATGGCAAGGCGCGCCGACATCGTCAGCCGCTCGGCCGCGATCCATGCCCTGAATCGCTCGCTTCTCTCGGAATTCATGCCGGTCAACAGCGCCCGCGGCATGGGTTTGTGGCTGATGGATCAGATCGGCCCGGTTCGCCGCGCCTTCATGCGCGAGGGCCTGCAGCCCAGCCACGCCCTGCCCCGGCTGATGCGGGGCGAGCGGCCACAAGCGGCTTAGCCAGCGAAGAGATTGATCGGCAGAAGGTCATTCTTCACCAGGTAGAGCACGGTCGTCAGCGTGAACACCGAGACGACGGTGCCGAGCAGCACCGCGTTCGACGCTTCCTCCACCCAGGTGTCGTACTGGCGCGCGATGATGAAGACGTTGAGCGCCGGCGGCAGGCAGGCCATGAGCGCCGCGGTGTGGACCCAGGACGGCTCGAACCGCCCGAGCAGCGACAGGATGCCGATCACCAGCACCGGATGAACCAGCAGTTTCAACGCCAGGATCGGTGAGATCGACGCCGCGACCCGGCCGAGTGCCGCGAAACTCTCCATGCGGATGGCGACTGTCACGCCAAGCGTGAAGAGTGCCACGGGCGCCGCCGCGGCCTGCAGGAACGCCAGCAGGCGATCAAGCATCTCCGGTGGCTCGAACTGGACGAAGGCCGACACCACACCGGCAACGGTTGCCAGGATGAACGGGTGGGTCACGATCCGGGTGACGGTCTCGCGCAAGATGGACCAGCCGGACCGCCCGCCCCCTTCCGACAGTGCCATCAGCAAGGGCACCAGCGAGAACAGCAGGATGTTGTCGAAGCAGAAGATCAGCGCGACCGGCACGGCCGCTTCCGGGCCAACGGTCGAAAAGGCAAGGCCAGGCCCCATATAGCCGATATTGCCATAGGCGGCGCAGATGCCGGCGGCCGTGGCAAAGCGCATGTTCCCACGCGATCGCCAGATCATGTAGGCGAAACCGAGGGCGAAGATCAGCCCGGTCGCCAGCGTCGTGCCGGCGATGAACGGGACGTTGTTCAGCTTCTCCAGAGGCGTCTTGGCGAGGATCCGGTAGAACAGGGCCGGTAGCGCGATATAGATCAGGAGGAAGTTCATCCACCCGAGGCCGGCCTCCGGGATCGGCGTTCCGCGCCACATCTTGAACCGGGCGGCACCGAAACCGAGCGCGATCAGCCCGAAGAACGGCATCGCGAGATTGAGAACCTGGATCATCGAGGGCCTTCGGTCGCCGCCCGTGGCGACTGGTCGCGGCGATGGCTAGTCAACCGCGGTGCGCCCGTCAATCCGTGCGGCGGATGGCTCTACTGCAGATCGACCGAGCGTGTGCGGTACTGGCCGGTATCGTCTCGGTCGAACACCTCGTCGACCTGCGGATGGCGGATGGGATCGCCACTGTTGTCAGGGACCAGGTTCTGCTCGGAGACATAGGCGACGTATTCCGTCTCCGAATTCTCCGCGAACAGATGGTAGAAAGGCTGGTCCTTCGACGGCCTGATATCCGCTGGGATCGAATCGTACCATTCGTCGGTGTTGGAGAATGTCGGATCGACGTCGAAGACCACGCCACGAAACGGATATATCCGGTGGCGGACGACCTGGCCGATCTTGAACTTGGCGACCCTGAGCTTGTCCATGGACCTGTCTCTTCGCCGCAGGCGAGCGGGCGGATTTAAGGGGCGGGACAAAACTCCCTCGCCGCCGTCCTGTCAACGCGGCAGTTGGGTCTAAGGGGCTCAGGACCGGTGTTTTCCTGTCCGAAGCCCCTGTTCGGCGATCACATTGCGTAGCGCGCGGCGAAATCCGGGTCCTTGGCGGCAACGATCCGGGCAAGGTCAACCATCACCTTGGCCTGTTTCCAGGTGGCGTCGTCCTGCATCTTGCCATCGATCATCACGGCGCCCGAGCCATCCGGCATGGCCGCCAGGATCTTCGCGGCGAAGGCGACTTCGGCGGGATCCGGCGAATAGACCTGCTTCGCGATGCCGATCTGACTGGGATGAAGGGTCCAGGCACCCGCGCAACCCATCAGGAACGCGTTGCGGAACTGGGTTTCGCAGGCGACGGGGTCGGAGAAGTCCCCGAATGGTCCGTAGAAGGCCTTCAACCCATTGGCGGCACAGGCATCGACCATCTTGGCGAGCGTGTAGTGCCAGAGATCCTGCTGATAGCTCGCGCGGGGCCCCTCGCCCACCGCATCGGCCACCATCTTGTATTCGGGGTGGCCGCCGCCAACGCGGGTCGTCTTCATGGCCCGAGAGGCGGCCAGGTCGGCCGGCCCAAGGCTCATGCCATGCATACGCGGCGATGCCTCGGCGATCTGCTCGACATTCTTGACCCCCTCGGCGGTCTCGAGGATCGCGTGGATCAGGATAGGCTTGCGCACGGCATGGCGCGCCTCAAGCTGGGCCAGCAACTGGTCGAGATAGTGGATGTCCCAGGCACCCTCGACCTTGGGCAGCATGATCACATCGAGCTTGTTGCCGACCTTGGCGACGATCTCGGTGAGATCGTCGAGGATCCACGGCGAGTTCAGAGCGTTGACGCGGGTCCAAACGCCCGTCGATCCAAAATCGGTGGCCTGCACCATCTCGATGAAGCCGTTGCGGGCCGCTTCCTTGGCGTCGAGCGGAATGGCATCCTCGAGATTGCCAAGGACCACGTCCACGGTCTTGGCCAGCTCAGGCACCTTGGCGCGCACCTTGTCCAGATGCGGCGGCACGAAATGGATCATCCGCTCCAGCCTGACCGGCAGTTCCCGGTAGGGATCCGGCGCACCGATGGCGAGCGGTTTGTAGACGTTGCGCGGCAGCTTCATGAGACCCTCCGAGACCCATCCGGTATCGGAGCATCGCACCTCCGGCAATTCGGTTGAAGGGCCGATGTTGCGGCGCAAACAAAAACGGCGCGGACGGGGTCCGCGCCGTTCGGATTGCAGATGGGTATTTGATCAGCGCTGCGGTGGGGCCAGCGGCGCGCCTGCCGGAGCGGGCGGCACGGGGACACCGGGTGCGGGCGGCGCACCGGGCGCGCCACCCTGCTGCTGGAGGCGGCGCTGGGCTTCCTCGCCGCGGCGCTGAAGCTCTTCCGCGAGCCGGCGCTGGCTCTCCTCATAGGCCTTCGGGTCAACCGGCTGGCCGTCATAAGAGGCGGCGAAGCCCTGCAGCGACATCGCAAGCGAAATCGCGCGGTTGTTCATGTTGACGACCTGGATGTTCAGGTTGTTCGAACGCTTCATGCGGGTGAGGAACTCGGGGGCGAGCTCCATCTGGGCGAAGCAGGCATTCGGCAGGCAGACCTCATAGCGCATGGCCTGCGGCTGGGCCTGACCCTGCCCTTCGAGCACCACGCGGATACCGGGCTGCAGCGACATGCCAACTGGCACCGCAATGATCAGGCGCGGCTTCTCACCCTCGAGGTCGCGGATCTGGACCGATGCGAGCATCTGCCCGTTCTCGGCGCGGGTCTCCTGCACGACCATGCAGAGCTTCTTGGTGGTCGGCGGCGTGCGCTCATCGACAGGGACATTGTCGCAAAGCTTGACCCACGGGGTCTGCACAGCCTGCATGTTCTCGGCATTGGCCGCCGCCGCGGCGGCACCGGCCGGTGCTGCGGGCGCCGGTGCGGCCGGTGCCGCAGGAGCGGCCGGACGGGGCTGAGCCGGACGCGGTGGCGTCGTCTGGGCGAAGGCAACAGCCGGCGCGAGGAGAAGCGCGGCGCCAAGCCAGAGGCGGGCCTGGGCGGAGACTGGGCGGGACATCAAGATGGTCCTTTCGGGCTTGTCCCGCGGCGCACGCTTCGAACGGCTGCAGATCGGAACATCGGGAATCTGTTTCGGACGCGCTCTTTCGCCACCGAACATGGCGACACTTGGGCGCTCCCGACCGACGGGTTGATAACGGCTCCCCCGCAGGTTGGAAAGCGGGAATCGCATCGACGTCATGTTAGGCTGATGCCTAACCCTAACGTGAAAACCCATGCACGCTCGTTTTCTGTCTTTTGCTTTCAGTCTTCTTCTAGCCGCGGCGCATGGCGCCAATGCGGCGGACTGGCCGCGCGCCGAAATCCGCCCAGGTATCGCCATGCAGGGCGAACCCGCGACCAGCCCCGACCTCGCCCACAGGCGCTACGTCAATCCGGATGCACCCACGGGCGGCAGGATCGTCTTCGGCAATACCGGCACCTTCGACACGCTCAATCCATTCGCTGTCCGAGGCCTCTCCGTCCCCGGCCTGCGTCCCTATCTCCATGAGACGCTCCTCACCCGCTCCTACGACGAGCCCTTCACGCTCTACCCGCAGATCGCCCGGGGCATCGAGGTCCCCGATGATCGCTCCTGGGCAATCTTCCACGTTGATGAGCGAGCCCGCTTCTCGGATGGCCGGCCGGTCACTGCAGAGGATGTGCTTTTTTCCTTCGAACTGTTGCGCGAACGAGGTCGTCCCAACCACCGGACCTATTATCGCAAGGTCGTACGCGCAGACGTGATCGATCGCCTGACAATCCGCTTCGACCTTTCGGGCGATGACGACCGTGAAATGCCGATGATTCTCGGCCTCATGCCGATCCTTCCGAAACACGCCATCGACGTTGCGACATTCGAAGAGACATCGCTGACGCCGCTTGTCGGGTCGGGCCCCTATGTTGTTGTCGAGGCAAAGCCAGGCGAGAGCCTGCTCATCCGCCGCAATCCCGATTGGTGGGGCCGTGACCTGCCGATCAATCGAGGCATGTTCAACTTCGACGAGATCCGGTTCGATTTCTACCGCGACGCGAATTCGCTGTTCGAAGCCTTCAAGAAGGGCCTTGTCGACGTCCGCTTCGAGACCGATCCGGGTCAATGGGCCTCCGCCTATGATTTTCCAGCGATCCGCGATGGCCGCGTCATCAAGACAACTGTCCATCAGAGTACACCGAAAGGCATCCGTGGCTTTGCGATGAACACCAGGCGCACCGTCTTCCATGACGTTCGTGTGCGTGAGGCGCTCGGTCTCCTGTTCGATTTCGAATGGACCAACCGCAATCTCTATTCGGGTGGCTTCGGGCGCACATTGTCGATCTTTGAGGATTCGCCCCTTTCCGCCCGCCGGCAACCGGCCGGCGATCAGGAGCGTCAGCTGCTTGGGGAGGTTGGCGCCGATGTCCGCGCCGACATTCTCGAAGGCCGATACGACGCGCCACGCTCCGATGGAACGGGGGCTGACAGGACGAGGCTGAGGGAAGCACTCGCTCTCTTCCATGAATCGGGATGGGTGCTTCAGGCAGGTGTGCTGCGCAACCGGTCGACGGGGACACCGTTCTCGTTCGAAATCCTGGTGACGCTGAAGGAACAGGAACGGCTGGCGCTCGCCTATCAGCGGTTTCTGAAGCGTGGCGGCATCGACGCAAGAATTCGCACGGTTGATGCGGTTCAGTATGACCGGCGCGTGCGGGACTATGATTTCGACATGATCGACTACCGGTGGTGGAACGTCTCGCTGTCACCCGGCAACGAACAGGCCTTCTACTGGGGCACCGAGGCGGGACGTTCGCCCGGCAGCCGCAACGTCCCCGGTATCGCCGATTCCGCCGCCGATCGCCTGATCACCCGAATCACCGAAGCCCGCAATCCAGCCGAACTAAACCGCGCCGCCCGCGCGCTGGACCGTGTTCTGATGGGTGGCTTCTACTGGGTTCCGCTGTTTCACCAACCGGCGCAGTGGATTGCGCGCTGGAATCATATTGGAGTCCCTGCCGAATCATCGATTTTCGGCTATCTCACAGAGACATGGTGGCGTGACCAGCCTGGGGGGGCATTGCGGCAGTGATCTTGACCGGACGACGGACGGGAACGGCGAAGACAGCCGAACCGGGCTTTGCTGGCCGGGCGACGGTCGACAGCCTGCTTCGCCGTGCGGCCGATATTCGTCCCGACATCGGGGCGCTGGCCGATGCATCCAATCGCACGGCATTGATCGGCGGCGAGCCTCGCCGGCTCGATTGGGCAAGCCTGGATCGCGCCGTCGATGTGCTGGCAGCCCGGTTTCAGGCGCTCGGCTTCCCGCTTGATAGCGTGATCGCCACTCAGTTCCCCCTTTGCACTGATGCGGTCGTGGGCTTCCTGGCCATTGCGCGCGCTGGGCTGATCTCGGCGCCAATCCCGCTTGGCTGGGGAAGGCGTGAGACGGTCGCCCACCTTCAGCGTGTGGGTGCTCGCGGCATCCTGACCTGCGGACGCGCCGGCCCGCTGGAATGCGCCGACATGATGCGGTTTGCTGCGGCTGAAACCTTTTCCGTGCGCTTTGTGATGTCCATCGGCGGTCCGTCACTCGACGGCGTGGTGTCGCTCGACGACATCTTTGACCACGATGGTCCGGCCGACCGGATCGAGATCACCCGGCCGGGCAATCCGGCGGATCATGTCGTGATGGTCACCGCAGAGACGGCGGCGGATGGGCTGTATCCTGTGCCGCGCAGCCACAACGAACTGATTGCCGGTGGCCTTGGCGCTTTCATGGCTGGAGTTCCAGACGAGACCTCGGTGCTCGCGGCTAGCCTCGCCCCCGACTCGTTTGCCGCCATCGCGCTGCAGATCGTGCCCTGGCTGATGAGCGGTGGTCGTCTGATCGTGCATCCGCCGCTTGCTCCTCGCGTGCTGGCCGACGATCTCGGCCCCGCTGGCGTGACCCACGTCATCCTGCCGGTCGCTGCCGGCGCGATCATCCTGCGTCCTGCGCCCGAGAACCGGCCGGTCTTGCGCCACCTGACGCTGCTCGCTCGGCGGGGTGATGAACTCGGTCTGGCTTTGGCGCTTCGCCCAGAGGGAGTAGCCGTCGATTCCTTCCTTGCCATTGGTGAGGCAGCCCTCACCCGCATCGTGCCGGGAGGTGGCGGCGCCGCCATTCCGCTTGGCCCCGACACATTCGCGACAGGCGCCGGACAGGCGCCGATCCTGGTCGAGACCCGCGTCACCGCGGGAGGAACCCTGGCTGTCAAAGGCGCGATGGTGCCTTCGGCCGCCTTCCCGCCGGGCGCGGAGCGGGATGTGCCGCCGGTCTGGCTGGTCGACGCGCAGGGCTATTTCGATACCCAACTGCCGGTCAGCGTGGACAAGGCCACCAAGACACTGTCCGTATCCGGTCGCACCGCGGGAGTTGTTTCGGTCGGTGGCCGTCGCCTGGCCGAGCGAGACATCAAGCAGGCGTATCAGGACGCCGGTGGCGACATCGCGCCGGTCATCAAGGATGATGCGGTTCTTGGCCAGCGGGTGTCCGGCGTCATCGGCGATGGACGCGCCATCGTGGGCCTCGCGCTGCGCCTTGAGGCGACGGGCCTCACGCCCTTGGGCATTCCGGGCGCCGCTCGGCAAGGCACGCGGGTGCCGTTCGAAGATACCCGGCCGAAGGAGCCGGAGTCCCCTCGCGATGCGCTCGCCGAGACACAGGCAACGCTCGAACAGCTCCTCACCATGGCGCGGACGGCCATCGCACGCTAAACTCGTGGTTTCCTCAGGGAGGCCCGCATGTCCGTTCAGCCGCTCTCGGTCGATGTCATTTCCGACGTCGTCTGTCCCTGGTGCTTCATTGGCAAGCGCCGGCTCGAGAAGGCTCTTGGGCTGGTTCCTGAGATCGCCGTGGAAATCCGGTGGCGCCCTTACCAGCTGGCGCCGGAACTTCCGGCCGGCGGCATTCCCCGGGACGAGTACCTGACGGCCAAGTTCGGCAGCGTGGAGCGCAGCCGCCAGTTGTTCCAACGGGTCGTTTCGGCCGGCGCGGAAGATGGCATTGCGTTCGCCTTCGACCGAATCGCGATTTCTCCGAACACGCTGGACGCGCATCGCCTGATCCTCTGGTCGAGGACTGCTGGCACCCAGGACGCCCTGGTCGAAGCGCTCTTTCGGTCCTATTTTCTCGAAGGCGCCAACCTGGCCGACCGCGACACATTGATCGCGATCGGCGTGGCCCACGGGCTCGATACCGCTCTTTTGACTGAACTGTTCGGCTCCGATGCCGACATCGACCGCACGCAGCGAGATATCGCCTCTGCCCGCAACATCGGTGTCACTGGCGTGCCCTTCTTCATCATCGGCGGCCGCTATGGCATTGCCGGCGCCGAAGCGCCTGAGACAATCGCTGGCGCGCTTCGCCAGGCCGCGAGTGAACAGCACGAAGCAGCCAACGCCTGACGAACAGGCCACCCCTCCAGGCTTGCCCGTTGCAGTGCAAGACATCTGCGGCTACGTCCTGTGCATGGCGCAAGGAACAGTGCTCACCCACCTCGACCCCAGCGGTCAGGCCAACATGGTCGACGTGTCGGCAAAGCCGGCGACCGAGCGTGTCGCTGTCGCTGAAGGCCGCGTCGTGATGCGGCCGGAGACACTGGCCATTGTTCGCGCGGGAGAGGCCAAGAAGGGCGATGTGCTCGGTACGGCCCGTCTCGCTGGCATCATGGCGTCGAAGAAGACCCACGACCTGATTCCTCTCTGCCACCCACTCCTGCTCACCAAGGTCGCCGTCGACATCGTGCCGGACGACGCCCTGCCTGGCGTCCGGGTCAGCGCGATTGTCAAGGTGTCGGGGCAGACCGGCGTCGAGATGGAAGCGCTGACGGCTGTTTCCGTGGCTTGTCTCACGGTCTACGACATGGTCAAGGCCGTCGATCGCGGAATGCGGATCGAGGGCATCCGGTTGATCGAGAAATCCGGCGGAGCCTCCGGACCGTTCCAGGCCGACTGACCATGGCTGACCTCCTGCCGGTTGGCGACGCTTTGGCCCGCATCATCGACGGCAAGGATGCCTTGCCGGAAGAATGGGTGCCGCTCGACCAAGCCGATGGGAGGGTTCTTGCCCGCGATCTCGCCGCCAGGCGGACACAACCGCCAGGCGACGTCTCTGCCATGGATGGCTATGCCGTCCGCGTCGCCGACCTTCCTGGCATTCTCCATGTTGTCGGCGAGTCAGCAGCCGGCAGACCGTTCGCAGGGTCAATTCCCGCCGGCGGTGCGGTCCGCATCTTCACGGGCGCGCAAGTGCCTGAAGGCGCCGACTCAGTCGTGATGCAGGAGGATGCGCATCGTGACGGCTCCGCTGTGCGGATCACCGCGACTTCGACTCCAGGGCGTCATATCCGTCCGATGGGCCTCGACTTCTCCGAGGGCATCGTGGGTCTGCGCGCCGGCACAAGACTCAATCCGCGCAGCCTCTCGCTTGCGGCAGCCATGAATCATGGCGAGCTGCCCGTGCATCGGCGTCCCAGGGTTGCCATCCTCTCGACGGGCGATGAACTCGTCGAGCCGGGATGCGAACCTGGACCAAGCCAGATTGTGTCCTCCAATGCGACTGGCCTCGCTGCCTTTGTCCGGCGCGAAGGCGGCGAGCCCATCCCGCTCGGCATTGTCGCTGACCGGATCGACGACACGCTTGCCGCTGTCAGACAGGCCCGGGCCGCGGGCGCGGACGTTCTCGTGACATCCGGTGGCGCGTCCGTCGGCGAATATGACCTTATCCGTGATGTGATCGCTCGGGAGGGAGCGGCGCTGGGCTTCTGGCGGATTGCCATGCGCCCGGGCAAACCGCTGATGATGAGCGACCTTGGACCGATGCGGTTGCTTGGCCTTCCCGGCAATCCTGTCGCCTCGTTCGTCTGCGCGACGATCTTCCTTGGCCCCTTGCTTCGCAGGCTCTCCGGCCGCAGCGACTGGCAATGGAAGACCGAAGCTGCGACTTTGGGGGCGGCGGTGCGGGCCAATGACTTTCGCGCCGACTTCCTCAGGGCGAAACTGAGCGGCAATGGGCAAGCCTTGATCGCAACCGCCTTTGCCATCCAGGACTCCTCGATGATCCGGGTCCTTGCGGACTCGGACGCCCTCATCATGCGTGCCCCCTTTGCGCCAGAGGCTCCAGCGGGTTCGGCCTGCGAGATCATTCGCCTCGCCGACTAAACTGTTCACGAAATCTCAATGCTTGCGGAACACATAAAGAACGGATAGTGATCGTTCATGATATGTTCGTCCGATTCGATTGGACGTAGCACAGAGGGCCGCATCCCGATGTTGACGCGCAAGCAACACGAACTCCTTCGTTTCATCCAGGAACGGCTGACCGAAAGCGGTGTGCCGCCATCCTTCGACGAAATGAAGGAGGCCCTCGATCTCAAGTCCAAATCAGGCATCCACCGTCTGATCACGGCGCTGGAAGAGCGGGGCTTCATCCGGCGGCTCCCGAACCGCGCAAGAGCGCTCGAGATCATTCGCCAGCCAGAGCAGTCTGCAGGCCCTGTCCGCGGTCGCTTTTCGCCGAGTGTCATCGAAGGGTCGCTCGGGCGCGCCCGCCCCTCGGCGCCCGACGATGACACGGTCATGCCGGTGGCCGTCCCGCTCATGGGCCGCATCGCCGCAGGTGTACCGCGCGAAGCCATTGAGCACCGCGTCAGCACCATCTCCGTGCCCCCTGAAATGCTGACCCGCGGCGAACATTATGCCCTTGAGGTCCGGGGCGACTCGATGATCGATGCCGGCATTCTCGAAGGTGATCTCGCACTGGTCCGCAAGACAGATTCCGCTGAAACCGGAGACATCATCGTGGCCCTGATCGACGATGAAGAGGCAACGCTCAAGCGACTGCGCAAGCGCGGGACCTCGATCGCGCTGGAAGCGGCCAATCCGGCCTACGAAACGCGTGTTCTCGGCCCTGACCGCGTGCGCATCCAGGGCAAGTTGGTGGGGCTGATCCGCCGCTACTGATCTCACTGCGCGGGATCGGCCTCCTCCGTGCTTGGCTCCGCCGCGGCGGGTGCGACGACCACTGGTCCGGCTGTTGTCGGCTCTGATAGCAACGCAGGCATGGCTCCAGAAGGCCGCGGACGGTGCCACGGACGGGCTCCGCCGGCAGCCGGCCGGGCAGTTTCGATCCGATAGTTGGTCCCCGCACGATGAAGGGTGACGGCACCGGTCCAGGCGATTGCGCGCAGGTCGATCACCCGGGCTGCGCAAGGAACTGGCGCCGGTATCCTCGTCACAACGAAACGGGCCTCCCGGCAATCGTCCGCAAGGCCCTCTGGATCCGTCGACACGACGATGCGATCGCCTCCCGGAAGAATCGCACCGCAGCCCTGGGGATCGCAGGTCACTCCTGACCGGATCGTGTCATGGGCCGGCTGTCGCGCATCACCGTCCGACAAGAGCCAGCGTTGCAGCGTGAAGCGATTGCCTCTGGGTGACAGCGCTCGCAGGCGGCCGTCGCTGCCACGGACGGCAATACTGCCGCCTTCGCCATCGATCAGGATATCCGGCGGGTCCCGCAGCGGCAGGACGCCAAGACCGACCAGGAAGATAGGCACTCCGGCCCAACGCAGGGGTGTCGTCAGCAAAGCGAGCAGGATGATGCCGGCCGAGATCAGCGCCAGCGACAAGGGCGAGAACGAGGGCACGACAATGCGTCCGCCCGGCCAGGACGCGACCCATTCCATCAGCCAGACGAACCAGTGGATTCCCGAGCCGACGAGGCTCCACACGGGCTGATCGAACCCGAAGGGCCAGAGCAACAGCGCCAGGATTTCCAGCGGCATCACGACGAACTCGATGATCGGCGCGCCTAGG
Organism: Phreatobacter aquaticus; assembly: GCF_005160265.1. Lineage (NCBI taxonomy): Bacteria > Pseudomonadati > Pseudomonadota > Alphaproteobacteria > Hyphomicrobiales > Phreatobacteraceae > Phreatobacter > Phreatobacter aquaticus. The sequence continues at coordinate 3,769,246 of NZ_CP039865.1, forward strand.
AGATTTCCCGCGACGCCGAAGAGTTGCAGCGTATTGAAATGATAGGCGGAATAGGGCGTCGTCGCGAGGGATGCGACGAAAGAGCTTGTCGCCAGGCCCGCAATCCCGTTGGTCAGCGAGAGAAGCGCACGCCCGGCCCCTGCCCTGTTCTCGGCGTGGCGCTCGGCCCATGGCCTCAGCATCCCGTACCCCGCGACGAGAGCGAGCGTCGCGGCAAAAGACATCTGGAAGCTCGGACCAATGATGCTTTCCGGGCTCAGGGCCAGCACGACCAAAGCAGCGAGAGCCAGTGTCCGCAACGTGAGCGCACCTCGGTCGAGCGCGACCCCGATGAGAACAACGGCTATCATGATCCAGGAGCGTTGGGTGGCGACCTCAGCGCCGGAAATCACCAGATAGGCCGTAGAAACCACCAGGGCGACCAAGGCTGCCAGTGCCTTCACGCGCCGTCTCAGCGCGAATGACGGGAAGAGGGCGAGCGTTCCCCTGACCAGAGCGAAGACCAGCGCCGCCACCAGCGCCATGTGGAAGCCCGAGATCGACAGGATGTGGTAGGTACCGGCCGCCCGCATGGCCTCGTTGAGACCTTCGGGAATGCCATCCCGCTTGCCTGTGACCAGTGCATCGGCAATGGCGCCCGCGGGTCCCGGTATCGCGGCGCGGATGCGCTCGCTGATCGCCGAACGCAGCCGATCGAGCGCCGCCCGCAGGCGGATTGCCCGAGGGGCCTCGCCGGCATTGGCGGCGGCAACCTGCCCGATAACAAAGCCGGTCGCGCCAACACCCGAATAGAACGCGTCGCGGCCGAAATCGAAGAGGCCGGGTGCGGCTGGATCCGCCGGCGGCCTGAGCCTGGCGGCTATTGCAATCGCCGACCCGGTCTTGGCGCCACTCGCCGCCCGCGCCGTGGCGCGCAGTCGCTCTATTCTGACGGGCAAGGCAGGTTCCGCACTGACCACCAGCAAGGTCAGCCTGTCGCCGCCTTCACGCCGCTCGACGGCTTCCACCCAGGCTGTCAGCCGGACGTACGGAACCTCCGTTCCGAGGACCGGATGTGCCACCCACGCCGATCGGAGCGCACCCACCGTGAAGCCGCAGCTAACCATTGCCGCACCTGCCAGAGCGAGAAAGGTTCCATGGTGCGTGCGCAGCCGGAAGGTCAATCCCGCCAGCAGGATCGTCAGCGCGAGAGGAGCCAACAGGGTTGGTTCGTCAGGAGCCGCGAAATAGATCAGGATGCCGGAGCCGAACGCGATCGGAAGAAACAGGAAAGCGCGGCCACGTTCCAGTTCAAGCGCCCCCCAGACCTGGAGGCGCTGGACCAAGTCCCCGAAGACAGCCGAAGCACCACCCGCGAGCGAAGGGTGTGCCCCCTGCCCGATCACCTGAGCGATGGCGCGCACCCGTGCCCTCAACCCATGCTCCCCAAGCCGTCCGCAACGTGCTACAGGCACGCGCCTCCTGGCCCGAGACTAATGCGGGCCGTACCACTCTGTCCCGTTCGGATGAATCATGACCGTCGTCGCCCGCTTTGCTCCATCTCCGACGGGTTTCCTTCATATTGGAGGCGCGCGTACTGCCCTGTTCAACTGGCTTTATGCCAAGAAGACCGGTGGCAAGATGCTGCTTCGGATCGAGGATACCGATCGGCAGCGCTCGACCAACGAAGCGATTGCCGCGATCCTCGATGGGTTGGAATGGCTCGGCCTCGCATGGGACGACCAGACGATCTACCAGTTTGCCCGCGCCGATCGTCACGCAGCGGTCGCCCGTGACCTGCTGGCCGCCGGCAAGGCCTATTATTGCTATGCCACGCCGGCCGAACTCGACGCCATGCGCGAGCTTGCGATGAAGGAGGGGCGCCCGCCCCGCTACGATGGGCGCTGGCGCGACCGCGATCCCGCCGAAGCCCCGGAGGGCGTGAAGCCGGTCGTCCGTCTTAAGGCCCGGCAGGACGGCGAAACCGTCGTGAACGATCTTGTCCAGGGCCGCGTGGTCATTCCGAACAAGGATCTCGACGACCTCATCCTGCTCCGCTCCGACGGCACCCCAACCTACATGCATGCCGTGGTCGTGGACGATCACGACATGGCGGTCACTCACATCATCCGCGGCGTCGACCATCTCACCAATGCGGCGCGCCAGACCCAGATCTATGAGGCGTGCGGCTGGGCCGTGCCGGCCATGGCGCATATCCCGCTGATCCATGGGCCCGACGGCGCCAAGCTGTCCAAGCGGCACGGTGCGCTGGGCGTCGATGCTTACCGCGCCATGGGCTACCTGCCCGAGGCGCTGCGGAACTATCTTGTCCGGCTTGGCTGGAGCCAGGGCGACCGCGAATTCTTCTCGACCGAGGAGATGATCGAGGCATTCGACCTGTCATCCGTGGGGCGGTCGCCGGCGCGGTTCGACTTCGCCAAGCTCGAGGCGGTCAACGGCCATTACATTCGTCATGCCGACGATGCCCGCCTGATCGCGGCAATCGATACGATCCTGCCGCACATCGAGAATGGCGATGCGATCGCAGCGACGCTCACACCCAAGGTTCGGGAGCAGTTGCTGAAGGCCATGCCTGGCCTGAAGGAGCGCGCCAAGACCGTCCTCGATCTGATCGACGGAGCACGGTTCATCACGGCCATGCGTCCGTTGCCGATGGAAGAGAAGGCAGCAGCCCTGCTGACGCCCGATGCTCGAAGCCACCTCGGCGCCCTGCATACGCGGCTTGCGGCCATGCCGGAGTGGAGTGCCGCGTCAGCAGACGCGGCGGTACGCGCAGAAGCAGAGGCACAGGGCGTCAAGCTCGGCGCCATTGCGCAGCCGCTGCGTGCCGCGGTGACCGGGCGGACCACGTCGCCAGGCATTTTCGACGTCCTCGACGTGCTCGGCCGCGACGAAAGTCTAGCGCGCATAGCCGATCAGATCGGCGGCTGAAACCGCCACTTTTGGGGCGAACGGCGCGCGGTTTGCGCGCGTCGGGGCAACCATGCCCATAAGCGCGGGCCCGCGCTTGCCGCGGTGCGAAAAAGCGTCTATCGGAGCAGAAGGGCACGTCGGGCGATCGGTATCGGCCGCCATAGGCGAGAAGCCAGGATTCGCGACGTATTTTCAAGAGGTTGCCTATGTCCGGAAGCAACAAGACGGCTACTTTGACCTATGGTGACAAGACGGTTCAGTTTCCCGTATCTGAGGGAACCATTGGGCCGTCGACAGTCGACATTGCCAAGCTCTATGCCCAGACCGGCATGTTCACCTACGATCCTGGCTTCACCTCGACCGCCAGCTGCGAAAGCAAGATCACCTATATCGACGGTGACGAGGGCGTGCTCCTCTATCGCGGCTACCCGATCGAGCAGCTCGCCGAACACGGCGATTTCCTCGAGACCTGCTACCTCCTCCTCTATGGCGAGCTCCCGACCGCCAACCAGAAGGCAGATTTCGACTACCGCGTGACGCGCCACACCATGGTCCATGACCAGATGTCGCGCTTCTTCCAGGGCTTCCGCCGCGACGCCCATCCAATGGCGGTGATGGTGGCAGCTGTTGGCGCCTTGTCGGCCTTCTATCACGACTCCATCGACATCGCCGATCCGCACCAGCGCATGGTGTCGTCGATCCGGCTGGTCGCCAAGCTCCCGACGCTCGCCGCGATGGCTTACAAGTACACGGTCGGCCAGCCGTTCGTGTATCCGGAGAATTCGCTCGACTATGCGTCGAACTTCCTGCGGATGTGCTTCTCGGTGCCTGCCGAGGAATACAAGCCGAACCCGGTTCTGGCGCGCGCGATGGACCGGATCTTCATCCTCCATGCCGACCACGAGCAGAACGCCTCGACCTCGACAGTGCGTCTTGCCGGTTCGTCGGGCGCCAACCCCTTCGCCTGCATCGCCGCCGGCATTGCGTGCCTCTGGGGCCCGGCCCATGGCGGCGCCAACGAGGCCGCGCTGAAGATGCTCGGCGAGATCGGCTCGGTCGAGAACATTCCGAAATTCGTTGCCAAGGCCAAGGACAAGAACGATCCGTTCCGCCTGATGGGCTTCGGGCATCGCGTCTACAAGAACTACGATCCGCGCGCCAAGATCATGCAGAAGACCTGCCACGAGGTCCTGGCAGAGCTCGGCATCAAGGACGATCCGCTGCTCGACGTGGCAGTCGAACTCGAGCGCATCGCGCTGTCGGACAGCTATTTCATCGAGAAGAAGCTCTATCCGAACATCGATTTCTATTCGGGCATCACGCTGAAGGCGATGGGCTTCCCGACATCGATGTTCACCGTCCTGTTCGCGCTCGCGCGCACCGTCGGATGGATCGCGCAGTGGAAGGAAATGATCGAGGATCCGGACCAGAAGATCGGCCGTCCTCGTCAGCTCTACACCGGCGAGGCGCGCCGCGACTTCGTGCCGGTCTCCCGTCGCAAGTAAGGCGTCACAACAAGAATGTGTCGGAATGGGGCGCTTCGGCGCCCCTTTTCGTTGGGTGTCAGCCGGCGCTCGACCGGGACGCCGTATGGAGCACGACCCGCGCCGCCTTGCTGCTTGGGTCTTCGCCACCAAAGCCCATGATCGTGTCGAGGCGGCTGAAGGCATGGATCTGCGCATCGCGCGCCGGGCCGTCCAGGATCACACTGGCAAGCGCCGGCGCGATGGCATCGGCGGTCGCGAACTCCTGAAGGAATTCCGGCACGACGTTCTCGCCGATCACCAGATTGGCGAGCACCGCGGTATCAGCGGTGATCAGCCGGCGGGCGATCTGCGCTTCGAGCCACCCAGCGCGATAGGCGACAACATGGGGAACATCCGCCACCGCCAATTCGAGCGTCACCGTCCCGGAACAGGCGAGTGCCGCCCGGGCGCTGCGGAAGGCTTCGAACTTCTGCTGTTCCGTGGTCAGGATGCGCGGCTTGACGGGCCAGCCCGCGACCTCCTGACGGATCAAGTCAATCAGGTGCGGGACCGCAGGCAGCACCCAGTCGATCGGGCCGGCCGATGCGTCGACGCGCTGGAGCACCTCGGCGAAGATCGGCGACAGCCGCGTAATCTCCAGCCGGCGGCTACCTGGCAGCACCAGCACCGAGGGCGGACGTTCTGCACGCCGCGCAGCCTCGGCTATGCCAGGGCGAATGTCGGCGACGCGCTCGGAAATCGGGTGGCCGACATAGGTGCAGGGCGGACCGCCAAGCTTCTGGTGAATGGCTGGTTCGAACGGCAGCAGCGCCAGCAGATGGTCGACATAGGGGCGCATCTCGCGCGCGCGGCCTGGCCGCCAGGCCCACACCGATGGCGAAACATAGAACACGATCGGAATCTGCGGGCAGAGGGTTCGGATCGCGCGGCCGACCCGCCGGGTGAATCCGGGGCAATCGATCAGCACCAGCACATCCGGCGGGTTGGCCTTCAGGGCGGCGACCATCTCGCGCACACGCCTCAGCACCTTCGGAATATGCACGATGATCGAGGTGATCCCGAACAGGGCGATGTCGCTCATCGGAAAGCGCGAAACGAGCCCCCTCGCCTCCATGCGCGGACCGCCGATACCGCGAAAGGTCGCGCCGGCAGGTGCCATGGTGGCCAATGCGTCCATCAGATGCGCCGCGAGCTGATCGCCGGACTCCTCGCCCGCGATCATGAACACGTCGAGCGGCTTCCGATCAGACATGCGCTGCCCTGCCAGCGGGATCGACGCCAACCAGGAACAAGCCATGGCCGTCGGCAATGCGGATCATCTCCTGGGCATCGACCATCAGGGTCGAACCGGCAACGACCGCGATACCGCGCAACTTGGCTTGGGCCGCGCGCTCGACGGTCGCCGGGCCGATAGCTGGAAGGTCAAGCCTGCGATCCTGACCGGGCTTCGGCGCCTTGACCAGAATGCCCGTATCGGAGGTCCAGTTGAGACGTCTCGACTGTCGCATCGCTGCGCATCGCTCAAGCATGCCGTCGGTTCCCTCAGCCCCTTCGACGGCGACGATACGTCTAGCACCGATCACCATGCCTTGACCGACATCATAGGGTCCAAGCGCAGCAATCGCCCCAAGGCCATGGGCAATGTCGGCGGCATCCTCGGCACTTGGCAGCCGCCGTGCGAGCGGACCCACCGGCATGAGCAATTCCGGTGCAACGTCCTGAGCGGCCAGCAACCGGAAGCCCTCGCGCTCGAACAGGCCCGCAATGCCGCGCAGCAGATGGTCGTCGCCACCGCGATAGAGCCGGATCATCTGCGGCGCGATGCGGATGGCCGCAAGGTCGGGGATGGTCGTCCAGAGATTGGGGCGGACAAGCGAGCCGATGAAGACCAGGTCGCGGCAACCGGCGCCCTTGGCTGCGCGGATCATGGCCCCGAAGCGCCCGATCCCCACGCGCACATGCGGGAAGCCTTCCAGTTCCGGGCCCGCAATGCCCTTCAAGAGAATCGCGAAAACAGGCCGGCCCTGTGCCTTCGCCGTCTCCGCGATCGCAAGCGGGAACCGTCCGGCGCCTGCGATGATGCCGAGCGGCGACCGGTCAGTCATCGGCTCCAGCCACGCGGGTCTTCTTCGGCGCAGCCATCATGACGGGCCGCTTCTCACCGGCATCGATGAAGCTGATCAAACGGCCGGCAGCCGGATGGTCACGATAAGCAGTGCCCGCCTGTTCCAGCCTGTCGGCAAAGATGCCGGGCCCATAGAACAACATGTCGTAACAGGCGCGAACCGTGCGCAGATCGTCGCGGGTGAAGCCTCTGCGCTTCATGCCGATGACATTGAGGCCGATCAGCTCGCCGGAGACCCCGTTGGCGCCAAAGGCCATGCCGAACGGGATGACATCGTCTTTCACGCCGGTCAGTCCACCGACCATGGCGAACTCGCCGATCCGGGTGAACTGGTGGACGGCGCATAGCCCGCCGAGAAACACGAAGTCCCCGACCTTCACATGCCCACCAAGCGTAGCGGCATTGGCGAAGATCACATTGTTGCCGACCCGGCAATCATGGGCGACATGGGAATAGGCCATCATGAAGCAACGGTCACCGATGCTGGTCAGGCCAGTCTTCGGCGTGCCGCGATTGACCGTCACGCCCTCCCGGATCACGCAGTGCTCACCGATCCGCGTCTCGGTGTCCTCGCCCTTGTAGGACAGATCCTGCGGCGGCGAGCCAAGCGAGGCGAAGGCATGAACCTCCGTGCCGGCGCCAATGCTGGTCTTACCCGACACATTGACGTTGGAATGGAGCGTCGCCCCGTCGCCAAGCGTCACGTCAGCACCCACCATGCAGAATGGCCCGACTGACACGCCCTGTCCGAGTTGGGCGCCGGACACGACATGGGCCAGCGGGTGAATGAAGGTCGGGCGCTCTGTCATCATGCTCGCTTCAGGCATCGGCCAGGACGGCGGACAACTCGGCTTCGACCACCAGCTTGCCATCGACGAAGGCCTCGCCGCGGTAGAACCACATGTTCCGCTTCTTGGCGATCTTGGTCATATGATACTCGATCCGGTCGCCGGGGATGACGGGCTTGCGGAACTTCGCCTTGTCGATCGTCATGAAGTACACGACCTTGCCGGCGCTGCCGCCCGCGTTGAGGATGGCCATCACACCACCGGTCTGCGCCATGCCCTCGATCATCAGCACGCCGGGCATGATCGGATTTCCCGGGAAATGACCCATGAACTGCGGCTCGTTGGCCGTCACGTTCTTGATGCCGATGCCGAACTCGTCGGCCCGGATATCGACAACCTTGTCGATCAGCAGGAACGGATAACGGTGCGGCAGAGTGCTCAGGAGCTTCTGTATCCCGACAATGCCGATACTGGTGACCGGCGCCTCGGCGCCTTCAATGTCCGTCATGATGTCTACCCGCGCTTCCGAGGGACTGTTTCAAACTGACTTCTGCCGCGCCAGGCGCTCGAGCGCGGCAATCTCGCGGAACCAGTCACGGACCGGCTTGGCAGGCCTGCCGCCCCAGCGCGCGCCGGCTGGCACATCGTCCTTGACCACCGACGTCGCGGCAATCTGCGCGCCAGAACCAAGGGTGACGTGGTTGTTTACCCCCACCTGCCCGCCCAGCATGACGAAATCGCCGAGCGTTGCCGAACCCGAAATGCCGCACTGGCTGACAATGATGCAATGCCGCCCGATGACCACGTTGTGCGCGATCTGAACGAGATTGTCGATCTTGGTGCCCTCGCCAATGACAGTATCGCGCACGTGACCGCGATCAATCGTCGAATTGGCGCCGATTTCGACATCGTCCTGGATAATGACGCGGCCGATCTGGGGAACCTTGGAATGGCCGCGCGGGCTTGGCTCGAAGCCGAAACCGTCCTGGCCGATCCGAACACCGGGATGCACGATCGCCCGGTTGCCGACGAGGGCATGGGTCACCGACGCGCCTGCGCCAATCGCCGCATCGCGGCCGATCCTCACCTGCGGACCGATGACAGCCCCAGCGGCAATGACTGTGCCCGCACCGATCTCTGCAGCTGGGCCGATGATCGCACCGGGATCGACCACCACCCCGGGCTCGAGTCGAGCGCTCGGGTGAACCATGGCGCCAGGCGATATGCCGGTAGCACCGAACAGCGATTGCGGCCGGAGCGCCTGCGGAAACAGGCGCCGCGACATGGACACGAAGGCTGCGTGCGGGTGGGCGACGACGAGAGCAACCGTGCCTGCGGGAACGCTGTCACGCAGCCGCTCCTGCACGAGGCAGGCCCCCGCCCGCGTGGACGCGAGCTGATCCAGGTATTTGGGACTGTCGCAGAACGACAGGTCGGTCGGCCCGGCATCGATCAGGGCCGCGACGCCCAGAACGGCACGATCGCCGAAGGCCTCGCCCCCGACGGCCCCCAGAAAGGAAGCGACCGAGGCGACATGCATCGCCTCGGCCGGTGTGAAGAAGACGGGATCTGACATGGTCATCCGGCCGGAAAGGCGCGCCCCGCTGAAAGCGAGGCGCCGCCGATCAGAAGCGCGTGCCGCCCGAGAAGCGGAAGAACTGCGTACGATCCCAGGGCGCCTTCGACAGGACGAAGGAATAGTCGAAGCGGATAGGACCGAAGGGCGAGTTCCAGAGCAGGCCGACACCCACGGACGAGCGGATGTAATGGCCCGTCGTGTCCTTGCCGGACGAAGGGTCAACCGTGCTGACGGGCAGAATGCCGCCGGCCGTGGTCAACTGACGCACGCTGTCATAACCCCAGACCGCGCCGGCATCCGCATAGAGCGCACCGCGCATGCCGAAGTCCTTCGGCAGGAAGGTCATCGGGAAGGTGACCTCGGCTGACGCACCCCAGTAGTTCGTGCCGCCAAGAGCATCCGCCAGGCGCCCCGACCCGGGAAGAACCGTCGCATAGTCGCGAGGACCGATACCAGCTGTCTGGAAGCCGCGCACCAGCTCCGGACCCATGAAGAACTGATCGATCGCGTCAAGCTTGCCGCCATCGGTCTTGGTTGCACCCCAGCCGGTGATGTTACCGGCCTGGACACGCAGCATGCCGATCCATTCGTTGCTCAGGTCGTGATAGTAGCGGGCCTCACCGGTGGTGCGGATGAAACGAGCATTGCCACCCACGCCGGCGAAGTCCTGGCGGAGCTCGGCATAGAGGCCCTGGCTCGGGTTCAGCGCGCGGTCAAGGTTCGAGTAGATCAGCGAATAGCCGAGCATCGAGATGAAGCGGGTCCGGCCATCCACTGCACGGAGAGCGGCGGAAGCTTCGCCATCGTCCAAGCAGGTGAAGTTGCCGGTCGAACCAGCAGCAGTGGTCGTCGCCAGACCGTTCGCACCGATATACAGCAGGCCATTGTTGGTGCCGCCACCGGCGAGGACATCATTCGCCGCAGCCGAGCCGGCCACCAGATTGACAACCGATCCGTCCGCCTTCGTGAACTGGCTCAGCTGGTTGGTATAGCCCGTATTACAATTCGTCAGATCCGACCGGATCGAGATCCGCTGCGAGATCGCGCTGTAGCGCGTCTGCAAGGCAAACTGCTCGGTGATCGGAATGCCCAGGCGCAGCGTCGCGCCATAGGCCGTCGACGAATAGGCCTGGTAGGTCGAGGCATTCGTCTGGCGCCAGTAGAGATCGAAACCACCCGACAGGCGATAATCGAGCAGGAAGGGCTCGGTGAAGGAGAAGTTGATGCCCTTCGAGCGCTGGCCAAGCGTGCCGCCGAGGCGGACGAACTGGCCACGGCCGAGGAAGTTGCGCTCTTCGACGGATGCTTCGGCGATGAAGCCGTCAGCAGTCGAATAGCCACCCGAGATCGAGAACTGGCCGGTCGGCTGGTCTTCGACATCGACATTGACGATCACGCGGTCAGCGGCCGAGCCGGGCTCGGTGGTGATCTTGACGTTCTTGAAGAAGCCGAGGTTCTTCAGGCGGCGCTCGGCACGATCGACGAGCACGCGGTTGTAGGCGTCGCCCTCGGCCACGTCGAACTCACGACGGACCACGCGATCCTGGGTGCGGGTGTTGCCGCGAATGTTGATGCGCTCGATATAGGCGCGCGGACCCTCCTCGACGACATAGACGAGGTTGACGCGCAGCGTCGAGGGATCGCGCTCGCCGCGCGGACGAACCGACGCGAAGGCATAGCCGCGGCGCGCGACCTCAAGGGTCACGTCCTCAAGCGACTTGTCGACCAGTTCGACATTGTAGACGTTGCCTTCGCGCGTCTTGACCGCGCCACGCAGCGTCGCGCCATCGACATCGCGGATGTTCGACTGAACATCGACCGAACCGATCCGGTACTGCGGACCCTCTTCGATCTCGATCGTCACCGTGAAGGCATTGGCGGCCTGGTCGAAATCGGCACGCGCCGACAGAACGCGCATGTCGACATAGCCATTGCGCAGGTAGAGGCGGCGGATGGCTTCCTGGTCGGCATTCAGCCGGTCGGCGTCATAGACGTCGTTCGACTTGAGCCAAGAAAAAATTCCGGTTTCACCGGTCGACATCACATCCAGCAGGCGCTGGCGGCCGAAAGCGCTATTCCCGACGAAGGTGATGGCGCGCACGCCCGACTTGCGGCCCTCGGTGACCTCGAAGATCAGGTCGAGGCGGCCGTTCGGCTGGGTGATGGTCTTCGGAACGATCTGGACCTCGTAGCGGCCCGACCGGCGATAGACGTCGTAGAGGCGCTGCACGTCGGACTGAACGGTGGCGCGCGAGAACGTGCCGCGCGGACGCGATTCGATTTCGTTGAGCAGCTGGTCGCTCTTCAGGCGGCGATTGCCTTCGAACACGACCCGGTTGATCACGTCGTTCTCGGAGACATTGACCACCAGACGCCCACCCTGGCGGCTGACGCGCACGTCACGGAACAGGCCCGTGGCATACATGGCCTTGATGCCCTCATCGACCTTGGCGGCCGAGAGCGGCTCGCCCGGGGCGGTCGAGAAATAGGACCGAACCGTATCGCTCTCGATACGACGGTTGCCCTGGACAATGATCGAGCTCGCAGCCTGCGCTGATGCCTCCGTCGCAAGGAAGAGGCTGCCGGGCATCACCGCGAATGCGGAAGCCGCTGCCATCGTTCCCGCGATCACGACCGTTCGGACCGTCCGAGCGAAAAGAGTCATGAATCAAGCGCCTGTCTGTTCAATTTGTCGTTTCCGCGCGAACGCGGATCACCCATGGAATCCTCCAGGGCGAGTTGCTTGTATCCGGTTTCCCGAACCGTGCAAACCGCACCCGGCGAACCCCGCCCATTTTTTGCCAGCCGTTGCCGCAGGGCCACGCCCCGCAACTCAGCCGACCAATCCCCGCAAGTCGTTCCAGGTCGCGAAGATCATCATCATCAACACCAGCGCAAGACCGACGCGAAACGCCATTTCCTGTGCCTGTTCGCTCATCGGACGGCCACGAATGGCCTCGATCGCGTAGAAAACCAGATGCCCGCCGTCGAGCATGGGAATCGGAAAAAGGTTGAGTAGGCCGATCGAAACCGAGATCAGCGCCACCAGACTCAGCAACGCACCGAAACCAATTGATGCCGCCTCACCCGACACCTGGGCGATCCGGATCGGACCGCCGAGCTGGTCGGCGCTCTGGGTTCCCATGATCACACCGCCGAGATAGCCGAAGGTGCGCTCGACGACGAACCACGTCTCCTTGACGCCAAGCCAGGTGGCGGTCGCCGGATCATAGCGGCGGATCACCATGGCGGCCTGATCGCGCGAGGGCGAGATGCCAAGGCGGCCGACCCGGTGCGTCCCACCGAAACGGTCCTTGAACTGCGTGATCGACGGCGTCGCTGTGATCTCGACATTGCGGCCGTCGCGGTTGACCACGACCTGAAGCGGCTCGCCAGCGCGCACTTCGACGAAGCGCTGCATGTCGGTGAAGCTCTCGATCGCCCGGCCATTGATCGACAGCACGAGGTCGCCCGGGCGGAATCCCGCCTGTTCGGCAACCGAGCCCTGGAACCAGGCGGCCTGCGGCACGGCCGAGACAGTCACCTGCTGGCTGCCGCGGCTGACCACGACATCAAGCTGTTGGCCGGCCTTGGCTGCAAGCGTGGCCTTGATCGCGTCCAAGCTGATCGCACGCTCGCCGCCAACGGAATAGATCACGTCACCCGGACGGAAGCCGCCCTGGTCGGTGATGCTGACCGGCACCAACCCGCCGACCCGCGGTTCGATGAACGGCTTGCCATAGAGCGAGAAGATGCCGGCGAACACGACGATCGCGAGGATGAAATTGGCGATCGGCCCGGCGGCGACGATCGCGGCGCGCTGGGCCAGCGATTTGTAGAGGAAGCTGACCGAGCGCTCCTCCGCCGACATCGCTTCGGCACCAGCGAAATCGGGCTTGCTGGCGGCGTCCGCGTCGCCAAAGAATTTCACATAGCCGCCCAGCGGGATGGCCGAAAGCTTCCAGCGCGTGCCGTGACGGTCGTTGAAACCGAACAACTCGCGGCCGAATCCGATCGAGAACACCTCGACACGCACGCCACAGCGCCGCGCGACCCAGAAATGGCCGAGCTCGTGGAAAAACACCACGATCGTCAGGACGAACAGGAACGGGATCACGACCGAGACCACAGTCCAGCCGGTCCCGCCCATTGCGGAGATGAAATTCATGTCAACGTCCCATGGACATGCGCCAACCTAGCAAGGCCAACCCACATCCTCCCATGGTTAAGATGCCGCAGAGACGGCCCTGTGCATAGTGCTGGTGGCTCGCTCTCTGGCGACATGGTCAATGAAGTTTAAGTCTTCCAGTGTGGCCGCAGAAGGGCCGGTGCCGAGCGCGTCAAGCGTCTCGGCGACGGTGCGGGCGATGTCGCCGAAGCCGATGCGCCGTGCCAGAAAGGCCTCCACCGCCACTTCATTGGCGGCATTCAGCACGCAGGGCGCCCTGCCCCCGGCGCGCATGGCGTCGATGGCCAGGCGCAGCGCTGGAAAGCGCACCAGATCCGGCTCCTCGAAGGTCAGACTGCCCAGGGCTGCGAGATCGAGCCGCCGCGACGGCCCGTCGATCCGTTCGGGAAATCCGAGGCAATGGGCGATCGGCACGCGCATGTCGGCAGCGCCGAGCTGGGCGACCACCGAGCCGTCGCGGTAGCCGACCATGCCGTGGACGGCCTGCTGCGGATGGACAAGCACCTTGAGCCGGTCGGCCGGCATGGCGAACAGATGGTGGGCCTCGATCAGTTCAAGGCCCTTGTTCATCAGGCTGGCGGAATCGATCGTCACCTTGGCACCCATGGCGTAATTGGGGTGCTTCAGCGCGTCCTGCGGCGTCGCCGCGGCAATGGCTTCGGCGTTCCAGGTGCGGAACGGCCCGCCCGAGGCCGTCAGCCAGACGGTCTCGACATCCTCGATGCGCGATCCCGCCAGCGCCTGGAAGACAGCGTTGTGCTCGGAATCGACCGGCAGGATGCGCACACCGTGGCGAGCCGCCTCCGACATCACCAGATCGCCCGCCGCGACCAGGCTTTCCTTGTTGGCAAGCGCGACCGTGATGCCGCGGCGGATCGCCGCGAGCACCGGGGCAACCCCGGCCGAGCCGGAAATCGCCGCCAGGACCATATCGGCGGATCGTTCCGCGGCAGCAACGACGGCATCCGGGCCAGCCGCGGCCTCGATCCCGCTACCGGCCAGTGCCGCCTTGAGCGCGTGATAGGCTTGCGGATTGGCGATGGCGGCGAACCGCGCGCCGTGCTCCCGGGCGACGCGGGCGAGGCCGGCCGCGTCGGAATGGGCGGTGACAGCCTCCACGGTGAAGCGGTCGCGATGCCGGCTGACAAGATCCAGCGTGCTGGTGCCAACCGATCCGGTGGCGCCGAGAATCGTCAGGGATCGCATGATTGTCACCAGACCAGGATGCCGGTGGCAGCAGAGCCCGTTCCGCCCCGGACGATGCCGATGATGGCGGCGGCGACGGCGGCAACAAGAAAGCCGTCGAGCCGGTCCATCACGCCGCCATGACCGGGAATGAGTTTGCCGGCATCCTTGGCGGCGAATTGCCGCTTGACGAAGGATTCAAACAGATCGCCGCCCTGGCTGAGCGCCGCGATGACGAAGGTGACGAACCCGAGGGTCACGCCAACGTGGACATCGGCCAGATGGACGACCAGAAGCCCCAGAACCGTGCCGACAAGCGTGCCGCCGATGAAACCGGCCCACGTCTTCTTGGGCGAGAGTCTTGGCCAGAGCTTCGGACCGCCGATCGCCCGCCCGGCAAAATAGGCGGCGACATCGGTGCCCCAGACGACGGCGAACAGCCAGAGAATGGCGGTTGCTCCATGAACGGGATCCAGGCGCAGCAGGATGGGCCCCAGCACGACCGCGGCCGCATACCCGAATCCAGCCATCGCCCAGTTGCGCCGATCCTGCGTCGCCATCCCGGCCACCAGGGCGGCCCCTATCGCCAGGAGTGCCGCCTCGACCAGCAGGTCGCCGAACTGGATGAGGGCCCAGACGGCAAGGACGATCACAAGGCCTTCGACCACCAGCATGGCGCGGTGGCCCGGCCCCAGCACCAGGCCATTCCACTCCCACAGGACAACGAGGGCGGCGGCAAGCCACAACAGGGCGAAAAGCCAGCCGCCCATCCAGTCCGCCACCAGGGCGACGGGGACCATCACCAGTGCGGATGCAATGCGCCGCAAGAGATCGGGATCGGAGAAGGCACCGGCCGGCCGGCTGTCCGTCGTCGTCGATTGGTCGCCCATCATGTCAACCGCCCGATGCCGCGGCGACGCCGCCGAAACGGCGATCGCGGCGCTGATATTCGGCCAATGCCTCCATCAGCGGCTCCTTGCCATAGTCGGGCCAGAGGATCGGCTGGAACACCAGTTCGGAATAGGCCGCCTGCCAGAGCATGAAATTGGACAGCCGGACTTCGCCGGATGTCCGGATGATCAGGTCGGGATCGGGAATGCCGGCAGTGCCGAGCTTTGCTTCCAGCACGTCCGGCGTGATCGAGGCCGCATCGCGCAAGCCCGCCGCCACTTCCTCGGCCAGAAGCCGCGCCGCCTGGGCGATTTCCTGACGCGCGCCATAATTGAAGGCGACAACCAGCGTCTGCCGGCTGTTGGCGGCGGTCAGGGCTTCCGCCTCTTCGAGAAGCCGCCGGATATCCGGCTCAAGCCCCGCGCGCTCGCCCGAAACCCGCACGCGAACGCCCGCCTCGTGCAGCTCGGCAAGATCGTTGCGGATGAAACGCTTCAAAAGCCCCATCAGGGCCGAGACCTCGGCGAACGGCCTCGACCAGTTCTCCGAGGAAAACGAATAGACCGTGACGACCTCGATGCCGATCTCGCGGGCGGCCCTGAGCGTCCTGCGAAGCGCATCGACGCCGCGCCGGTGCCCCTCGACACGCGGCAGACCGCGGGCCTGCGCCCAGCGGCCATTGCCATCCATGATGATCGCGACATGGCGCGGCAAACCGGGGGCACGCCCAGCCTCATCGGCCGGCGGTCCATCCTGGGTCTGGTCAAACTCGCGGCCAGGTCGGCTCGTCAGGGTCATCGCTCCGGTCGCCTCCTCAGACGGTCATGATCTCTTTTTCTTTGTGCATCACCAGCTGGTCGATCTCGGCGATGTGCTTGTCGGTTTCCTTCTGCACCAGATCGGCGGCGCGGACATGCTCATCCTCGCTCATCGAATGGTCCTTTTCCTTGACCTTCAGCACGTCGAGCCCGTCGCGGCGCACATGGCGTACGGCCACCTTGGCACCCTCGGCATATTTGTGCGCGACCTTCACCATGTCTTTGCGGCGATCCTGCGTCAGTTCCGGGATGCGCAGCCGGATCACCTGACCCTCGGTCTGCGGATTGAGCCCGAGGCTGGATTCGCGGATCGCCTTCTCAACCGGCTGCACCATGGCGCGGTCCCAGACCTGAACCGACAGCAGCCGCGGCTCCGGCACGCTGACGGTTGCCACCTGGTTGACCGACATGGTCTGCCCATAGGCTTCCACCACGATCGGGTCGAGCAGGTTCGGCGAGGCGCGGCCCGTCCGCAATGTGCCGAGCTCGTGCTTGAAACTGGCAATCGCGCCGGCCATGCGGCGCTTGACGTCCTGAATGTCGAAAACGGGTGACGCGGCCATGGGGTTACGCCTCTGATCGTTGCGCTGTCATCACGCGGAATGTTGCCACGGGTCAGACCGTGACAAGGGTGGAGCGCCCCTGCCCGGCCAGCACGCTGGATACGGCCATGGGAGCATCAAGGGAGAAGACGATTATCGGAAGTCGGTTCTCTCGGGCAAGCGCGAAGGCGGCGGTATCCATCACCTTGAGGTCCTTGGCGATCGCATCGGCCGCGGTGATCTCGTCGAAACGCTGCGCCTTGGGGTCCCGCTTGGGGTCGGCGGAATAGACTCCGTCGACATTGGTACCCTTGAGAACGACGGCGCATTCCAACTCCACCGCCCGCATGGTCGCTGTCGTGTCGGTGGTCAGAAGCGGCACACCGATGCCACCGCCCAGCACCACGATGCGGCCTGCCGCGATATGGGCGAGCGCTGCGCGGACGGTATAGACGTCAAGCGCCTCGGGCACCGGCTCTGCCGAAAGCGCGACGGCCGGGTGACCGAGCGCGGTGATCTGGCCTGCGAGCGCAATGGCATTCATGACGGTTGCGAGCCGGCCGATGGCATCGGCATCGACCCGGGTCAGCCCAATGCCGGCGATCTGCTTGCCACGGAAGATGTTGCCGCCGCCGACTACGACCGCGAGCTCTGTGCCGGCCTTGGCGGCGGCAATCAGATCCTCGGCGATGGCGCGCACGGTCTTCGGGTCGAACCCGAAGTCCTGATCGCCGGCCAGCGCCTCGCCGGACACTTTCACCAGCGCGCGCTTGTAGCGTGGCTGCGCCATCCCGATCTCTCCGACTCGAACTGCCCGGTTCCGTGACGGACGGGTTTAGCGCAACCCGCCAAGCACGCAAGCCGAACGGGGACAAGTGGTCATCGTACCCACGAAAAAGGGGCGGTCGCCCGCCCCTTTTTGCCGGAGGTTTCGTGGAACAGGCCGGAGCCTCAGCTCTGGATACCAGCCTGTGCCGCGACCTCTGCGGCGAAGTCGTTTTCCGCCTTCTCGATGCCCTCGCCGAGGCCGAAGCGCACGAAGGCCGTCAGCTTGATCGGCGCGCCGACCTTGGCTTCAGCTTCCTTCAGCGCCTGCGCCACCGACTTGCCGGTGTCGTGGATGTAGACCTGATCGAGGAGGCAGACCTCCTTGGCATAGGTCTTCATGCCGCTCTCGACGATCTTGGCGATGACGTTCTCGGGCTTGCCGGCATTCTTCTCGGCAAGGATCGCCTTCTCGCGGGCGACGACGACGGGGTCGAGACCCGACGCATCGAGCGCCTGCGGATTGGCAGCGGCCACATGCATGGCGACCAGGCGGCCAAGGGCAGCCAGCTCATCCTTCGAGCCCGTCGATTCCAGGCCGACCAGCACGCCGATCTTGCCGAGGCCCGGCTCGATCTGGTTGTGCATGTAGGAGCCGACGACGCCATCGGAGACCGCAATCACCGCCGCGCGGCGCAGCGACATGTGCTCGCCAATGGTGGCAACAGCCGAGGCGATCGCATCGGCAACCGAGCTCTGCGGGCTGGCGGGTCCGGCCAGGATCGCGGCGACATCGTCGCCGGTCTTGAATGCGACATGGGCGACGAGCTTCACCAGGCCCTGGAACTGGTCGTTGCGGGCGACGAAGTCGGTCTCGGAATTGACCTCGACGACTGCGGCCTTCGGGCCGTCGCTCCACACGCCGATCAGGCCCTCGGCGGCCACGCGGCCGGCCTTCTTGGCGGCCTTCGACAGGCCCTTCTTGCGCAGGAGGTCGACGGCGGCCTCCATGTCGCCGTTGGTTTCGGTCAGGGCGGACTTGCAGTCCATCATGCCTGCGCCGGTCATCTCGCGCAGTTCCTTGACCATCTGGGCGGTGATGTTCGCCATGGGTCTTTATCCTTGACTATTGAGTGAATTCGACGGGAAACGGCCGGCCCGAGGGGTCGGACCGGCCGGAATGGAACCAAACCGTGTCACCGCCACATCATGCGAACATGGCAGGCGGATGACTGTCGGCGAGAGGGCCTCAGGCCGCTTCGGCGTCGACCAGCGCCTTTGACTGCGCGATCCAGCCTTCGACACGGCCAGGCAGACCGACGCTGTCGCCGATCTCGGACACATCAGCCGGGGTGAAGGCGGCAACCTGCCAGAAGTGGAAGATGCCGAGATCGTTCAGCTGCTTCTCGATGGCGGCCGAGACGCCGGTGAGCTTGGTGAGCTCGTCGGCCGGGCCACGCGGGCCAGCCAGACGCTCGGTGCCGGCGGGAGCTGCCGGGGTGAGGTCCTCGACGACCGGCTTTTCCATGGCGCCGAGATCGACACCCGACGAACCCTGCGAACGGGCGAGACCGTCGATGGCGGCGCGGGCGATCAGATCGCAATAGAGCGTCAGAGCGCGGCCGGCGTCGTCATTGCCCGGGATCGGATAGGTGATGCCGTCCGGATCGCAATTGGTGTCGACGATGGCGGCCACCGGGATGCCGAGGCGACGGGCCTCGAGGATGGCGATCGCCTCCTTGTTGGTGTCGATCACGAAGATCAGGTCCGGGACGCCGCCCATGTCCTTGATGCCGCCGAGGTTCTTCTCGAGCTTGTCGCGCTCGCGCGTCAGCTGGAGGGTTTCCTTCTTGGTGTAGCCGGCGCCGCCGTTCGACAGCGCGTCATCGAGCTTGCGCAGGCGCGAGATCGAGCCCGACACCGTCTTCCAGTTGGTCAGCGTGCCGCCGAGCCAACGCGAGTTGACGTAATACTGGGCGGCCTTCTTGGCGCCCTCGGCAATCGATTCCTGAGCCTGACGCTTGGTGCCGACGAACAGCACGCGGCCACCCTTGGCCACCGTGTCGGACACGGCGACGAGCGCGCGATGGAGCATCGGCACGGTCTGGGCGAGGTCGAGGATGTGGATGTTGTTGCGGACGCCGAAGATGTACTGGTTCATCTTCGGGTTCCAGCGATGGGCCTGATGGCCAAAGTGGCAGCCAGCTTCCAAAAGCTGACGCATGCTGAAATCGGGCAGCGACATAGGTCTTCTCCGGTTAAGCCTCCGCAGACATGGGCCGGAACCGGGATGGAACCTGCAACCCACCGGAGCGGCTCAGGACATCGCCCTGCACCGCAAGCCTGCGTGTGGAATGGCGCGGCGATACACGAAGCGCCTGGAACATGCAAGCGTGGGCGAGCTTTTCCGCCGGATCAGCCCATCAGGCCCGCCACCAGGGCAGGCAGATCGCCGGTCTTCTCGCACAGCCTGTCGGCCCCGGCTGCTGTCAGTTCCTCCGCGCCGCCATAGCCCCAGACGACGCCGATCGACGCGATACCGTGCCGTTTGGCGGCATGGATATCGTGCAGCCGGTCGCCGATCATCACGGTGCGCTTAGGGTCGATGCCCTGCTCGGCGATGATCTTGGCGATGATGTCGGCCTTGTCGTCGAGGCTGCCGTCCAGCGCCGCGCCATAGACCCGCTCGAAATGCGGCGCGTAGCCGAAGCGCTCGACGATGGGGATCGCATAGGGCTCGGGCTTGGCCGTGCAGACGAACATGCGGGACGCCTGCCCGCGCACGGTCGCGACCGCCTCGGGCATGCCGTCATAGAGCGAGAGATCATACATGCCGCCGCCGCGATAATGGTGCCGGTAGCGCTCGACCGCTGCTTCCGCGTCGGCGCCCTCGCCCATCACCTTGGGAAACGACAGTCTGAGCGCCGGACCGATAATCCAGCCAAGGCTCTCGAAGGGCGGCGGCGCGTGGCCGAGATCGACCAGCGCCTTCTGGAAGGAGCCGATGATGCCGGAGGCCGGATCGGTGAGGGTTCCGTCGAGATCGAAGAGGACCGTATAGCTCATCCGGCCCGTTTATCGCCTGAAGCCGCAGAGGTCCACGGCCGAGGCGGAACGTCACCCCTGCATGCCGGTGGCGATGACAAGACGGGCCGGATGGACCAGAACGCCGGAACCCGTTGTGAGGAGCTCGTTTGCCATGGCCCTGGTCGCATCCGTCAGCCTCAGTGCCCAGCACGGTTTTTCAAAGCCGCTGGCTGATCGCCTGACACTGCTCGAGGGGCTGGGTATCGAGGGCGACGCCCATTGCGGGCAGACCGTGAAGCACCGCTCGCGGGTGGCCGTCGACCCGACGCAGCCCAACCTCCGCCAGATCCATCTGATCCACGAAGAACTGTTCGTGGAACTCGCGGCCAAGGGCTATGCGATCCGCGCAGGCGACCTTGGCGAGAACATCACGACATCAGGCATCGACCTGCTGGCGCTTCCGACCGGCGCAATGCTGACGATCGGATCCGCCGTGATCGAGATCACCGGACTGCGCAATCCATGCCGGCAACTCGACGACTTCCGGCCAGGACTGATGAAGGCAGTCCTCGACCGGGCTGCCGACGGCAGCCTGATCCGCAAGGCCGGGATCATGGGTGTGGTTCGCTCAGGAGGCCTGGTGGCGCCGGGCGACCGGATCGTCATCACCTTGCCGCCCGAGCCTCACAGGCCGCTGGAACGGGTCTGATCCCAGATCTTGTAGGGCAGCGGCAGGCCCAGGACCTGGTGCATCACCCGGTCGACATCCTCCGGACCGAACGGCCGCGCGAGCGGCTTGATCTCGCCCTGATAGGTCAGGGGGCGAAGGTTGGCCGCCTCATCCGCCATCAGCACCACACGGACACCGGGATTGTGCGCCCGGATGATCCTGAGAATCTGGAAGCCATCCGCCTCCGCAAGCCCCCGGTCCACCACCACCACATCGGCGGGCGAGCGCATATAGGCCTCGATGCCCGAGACAGCATCTTCGGCTTCTTCGACGGCGACTTCGAAAAGCGATTGCGCGAAGCAATCCGACACGGCCGCGCGGGTCTCGTCGGAAGGATCGACGAGCAGAATGCGCGTCTGCAACGTCATACACGCATAGGTTTCAAGGATGCGGGTGATAGCGTCCTGATCCAGGGGTTTGACGAGATGATCATAGACGCCGCTCTTGCGCATTGTCGCGACATCGGCCGCCTCAGATCCCTCGCCAAGCGTCACGACGAACGGTTTTCCTGTCAGGTCTTTTCTGTTGGAGAAGAACTGACAACACGTCATGTCAATAAAGGCAATATTGATGCGGTTTGCTGTAAGAATATCAACAGCTTCCGCGCAACTGCAGGCTTCCAGAACCGTGAGCCACGGCGAGAACGCAGTGATGCCCATGCGAATGAAGTCGCGCCAGTCCGCCGACGGATCGGCCACAAGAATAGCCCATGGCGCCGCCTCCACGAGCGAAATATCGCTCGTGCCGTCTGATAGATTGCTCATGTAACGTCCAGAATCGCGGGCAGCCGACCTCGGCCCGACACACGATCCCGCGCCGCATCTTGGGATCGTGCGCAGAGTGTTAAGAGACTTGGTTGCTCAAATCAAGACAGTATTATGTAAAAATGGCGTCAGTTGCCGGCAAACCTATTCGGCTATACGCCGCAGGACACTAATCCGGCTGGGATTACCTTCCGCTAGGTAAATATCACCAGTCGAAGTCCCGAACAAACCGTGGGCGCCATTGAGCATCGGCCTGCACCGCCCAAGACGGGCCCCATCCGGGCCGATCAGGGTCAAACTTGGCACCATATCCGTGACATAGGCCCTGCCCTCCGCATCGCCCCAGATGCCGACCGGCTGGTAGAAGTCGCCCCAGGTCTGCAGATGCTTGCCTTCGCCGTCGAAAACCTGGACGCGATTCCATGTGCGATCTACAACCGCAACGCGTCCATCCGCGAAAGTCCAGATCGCATGTGGCCAGACGAATTGACCGTCCTCGGCCCCATGGCTGCCCCAGGTCTGCAGATGCGCGCCATCGGCCGAGAACCGGTGGACATGCGGCGCGCCATAGCCATCCGACACATAGATGTCGCCCCAGGCGGAGACCGAGACATCGGTCGGATGGTTGAACGGCGTGCGCGGCTGGCCGCGGGTGCCGAGCTGCCCCAGCCGATCGCCATTGGGCGAGAACCAGATCACCTCATGCATGTCACGGTCGACGACGATGATGTTGCCCTGGGGATCGACAGTCATCATGTGGGAATCGGCGATATCCGCCCCACCCCAGCCGTTGAGATAGCTGCCATCGGGCGCAAGCTCGATCACCCGGGGATCGTCGGGTTGGGTCTGGCTGTCGTGGCGCAGCATGACGAAGACGTGGTCGCGCGCGTCGACGGTCACATCGGTCACGAAGCCCGCATTCTTCGGCCAGGTGCCGAACGGGCGTTCGATGCGATAGCGGGTGTCGCCGAGTGCGACGATCAGATCATGCGAAGCCACGATGCTCTTCCCTTCAGGCGGCGAAGGGATGAGTCTTGACCCAATGCTGGGCAATGTCGAGACGGCGCGTCACCCAGACACCCTCTTGGCTCTTCACATAATCCAGGAACCGGGCAAGGCCGGCGGCCCGCGCGGGATGGCCGATGAGCCGCATGTGCAGGCCGACCGACATCATCTTCGGTTGGGTCTTGCCCTCGGCATAGAGCATGTCGAAGGCATCCTTGTGCCATTCGAAATAGTCGGCCGAGGTGCCGAAGAAGCCCGAGCCGAACTTGCCGTCATTGTTGACCAGCGAATAGGGCACGACGAGGTGCGGCTTGCCGTCGACCGTCTTCCAATAGGGCAGTTCGTCGTCATAGGCGTCGGAATCGTAGAGGAAGCCCCCCTCCTCCACCACCAGCTGGCGGGTGTTGACGCTCGGGCCATAGCGGCAGTACCAGCCGAGCGGCCGCTCGCCGACGGTCTCCTTCAGCGAGACGATCGCCTTGCGGATGTGCTCACGCTCCTCTTCCTCGCTCAGGAGGTAATGCTTGATCCAGCGCCAGCCGTGGCAGCAGACATCGAAGCCGGAGGCCTTGATGGCGGCAGCAGCCTCGGGGTTGCGCTCGATGGCAAGCGCGCAGCCGAACACGGTCATCGGCAGATCGCGCTCCTGGAAGAGCCGCATCAGCCGCCAGAAGCCGACGCGGCTGCCATAGGCGAACATGCCCTCGCCCGCGAGGTCGCGTCCCTCGACGCCGGTCGGCAGTCCGGTCGCCTCGGTGAGGCCGATCTCGGTAAAGCCCTCGCCGTCCTGCACCGAGGGCTCGGAGCCCTCCTCGTAGTTCATGACGAAATTGATCGCGATGCGCGCGCCACCCGGCCATTTCGGATCCGGGGGATTGGCGCCGTAGCCGATCAGGTCGCGGTCATAGATCGAGGCCATGGCCGATTGCTCCTCAAGAATTGCGTCAAGCGCTCATGCGCTTGGTCAGTCCGGTCAGCCGGTCCATGACCACCATCAGGATCAGCGTCGCCAGGATCAGCACGCCGGCAATGGCCGCGATCCGGACGTCGAGCGTCGATTCCATCATGCCCCACATCCGGATCGGCAGCATGGAGGTCCGCGCGTTCGACAGGAACAGCGACACCGGCACATTGTCCATCGACGAGATGAAGGCGAGGAAGGCGCCCGCCGCGATGCCAGGCGCGATCAGCGGCAGCGTGATCCGCCGGAACGCATAGAACCGGCTGGCACCGAGATTGGCGGAAGCCTCCAGGAGCGCCGGGTCGAGCTGCGTCAGGCTTGCGAGCGTCGTACGGAAGATGAACGGCGCGATCACCACCAGATGGCCGGCGATGAGCAGATTGAGCGAGGGCCTGACGCCCAGCACGGAAAAGAACATCAGCGCTGCCAGTCCGTAGGACAGTGTCGGCAGAACCAGCGGCGACAGGAAGCTTGCCTCCAGCGCCTTGGCCGAGGGCCGGCTCACGCGCGTGATGGCAAGAGCCGCCAGAACCGAAAGGACCGAGCCGATCGCGGTCGCAATGCCAGCCACCCACACCGAATTCAGCGCTGCCGTGTGGATCGGGCCGGAACGGGCGGGATCGAACAGCTCCCGGTACCAGCGGATCGACACGTCCGGCGGCGGGAAGCGGAGCGTCTGCGATGTCGTGAACGAAGTCGCAATCACGATCAGCACAGGTCCGATCAGGATGGCGATCGCCAGCGTCGCGATCAGGCCGATCACCCAGGTGTAGGAGATGTCGGCGGGCGTCGAGCGTTGCATCGCGATGTCCTCAGGTCGTCTTCGCGAAGCGGCCGAGCCAGCCGAGCGCCATGATGCCGGAGAGCACCGTGAACAGGAGCGTCAGCGAGGCGACCGCCGCGAACGGCCAGTTATAGACCA
Organism: Phreatobacter aquaticus; assembly: GCF_005160265.1. Taxonomy (NCBI): domain Bacteria; kingdom Pseudomonadati; phylum Pseudomonadota; class Alphaproteobacteria; order Hyphomicrobiales; family Phreatobacteraceae; genus Phreatobacter; species Phreatobacter aquaticus. The sequence continues at coordinate 3,793,937 of NZ_CP039865.1, forward strand.
CCATGGACTGCTGCCAGATCAGCGCCGGCAGATAGACGAGCCTGGCGCCGCCGATCACCGATTGCGAGATGAAGGCGGTGGTGGCCGAGGCAAAGACCAGCGTCGCGCCGGCGATCCAGCCTGGGAGCGTCAGCGGCAGGATCACCCGGAAGAAGGTCCGCCATTTCGAGCTGCCGAGCGCACGTGACGCGTCCACCAAGTTCTGGTCCATTTGGTTCATGATGGTGAGCAGCGGCAAGAGCATCAGCGGCATCTCGATCTGCGTCAGCGCGATGACGAGGCCGAGTTCGGTCTGCAGGAGATTGAGCGGGGTCGCCGTGATGCCGAGCGTCATCAGCGTCTGGTTGATCACCCCCTCGCGGGCGAGGATCACGATCCAGGCGAAGGTGCGGATCACCACCGATGTCAGAAGCGGCATCAGGATGACGAAGATCAGCACGCGCTGGATGCGCGGGCTGGAGGCGCGGAACACCAGGGCCAGCGGATAGGCGAGGAAGGTTGTCGCCACCACCGCGAAGACGCCAAGCTTCAGCGTGTCGTAGATCACCTTGAGATAGAAGGCGTCGGTGTAGAATTTGGTCCAGCTGCCGAAGCCGAGGACCGTCTGCTCGGAATCCGAATAGAGGCTGACCCCGAGCAGGATCGCGAAGGGCGCGGCGAAGAAGATGAGATAGGTCAGGCCGAGCGGCGCCGCGAGACGCCAGTCGACCTTCTCCATGAGGGCGCCGGCACCGCCGCCGCCCGTCGCCACTGCCCCTGCCATGCGACTTAGCCTTACTTCGTGATCTCTTTGTTGAACCGCTCGATCCAGGCCGCACGCAGCGGATTGATCTTCGACCAGTCGTGCGTGGCCATTTTCGCCAGCTCGTCCAGCGACTTGATGTCCAGCGTGTCGACCAGGGTCACGTCCTTGTTGATCGGGATCATGTTGTAGGGCTGGCGCTGCAACAGGGTCTGAACCTCGGCCGAGATCGCCGTGTCCATATACTTGTAGGCATTGGCGACATTGTCGGCGCCCTTGACGATGTGCAGCGTCGTCTGGAACGTGATCGCGCCCGTCTCCGGCTTGACGAACTCGATGTCGACACCCCGGCCCTTCAGGATCGCGACCGTGTTGGTGTTGGTGTACATGATGTCGATCTGGCCCTGCTGGAACAGGCCCGGCATGGCGGCGGGAGCCGCGACCGCGGCAGCCTTGGCGACAGCCTTCTTCAGTTCGGCGAAGACCGGCTCGACATTGGTCTCCGAACCGCCGAACACCTTGGCCATCTCGATGATCGACACGGTGCCGAAGGTCGTCTGGAAGCCGGTGAGGCCGAGACGCTCGACATAGGGCGACTTGAAGAGATCGGCCCAGCCCTTCGGCGCGGCGGCGAACTTCTTCGGATTGTAGGCGATGCCGACGACCTGCGCATTGCAGGTCACGCCGTGCGAGGTGATCAGTCCAGTGGGAACCTTCGGGGCATTGCTCAGCTTGGAAGCATCGATCGGCTCGAACAGTCCGGCGGCCTGGGCAGCGGCGGCCGGACCCGGATCCAGCACGAAGCAATCGAACGGCGGCACGCCGCGGGCGGCACGCACCTTGGCGACCTGATCGACCGCGAACAGCGAGTCGAAGGCGACATCGATATCGGCGGCCTTCTTCAGCGCCGGCGCGACGACCCCGCGATAGGCCTCTTCCCAGGTGCCGGGATAGATCGCGGCGGTCAGGGTGCCTGCGGCATGGCCAGTTCGCGGCAGGATGGCGGCTGCGCCAAGCGCACCGGCGCCAATCATCAGGTCTCGGCGGTTGAGGATGGTCATTCGTGTCTCCTGGGCTTTGGGCTTATGCGGGATGAAACAGGGCCGGGCGGGCGTGGGGGCCCAACCCGCAGAAATGGGAGCCGGCGACGCCGAAGCCCTCGCCGGGGCGGCGGGGCGCGGCGACCTTGATCGCTTCGCCGCGCGGTCCGGTTGCGTCGTGGATCAGGTCGCCACCGATCGGCAGGCTGAGCTTGAGGTCGACCGGGAACCGGTCGGCGCCCGGTTGGTCCACCAGCAGCAATTGTTCGGGCCGGACCGAGACGACGACGGCATCGCCCACCGTGAAGGCATGGCGCGAGGCAATCGACCAGACGGCCCCGTTGTCGAGCGTCACCACATAGGTCCCGCTCTCGACGCCGGTCACGCGGCCCGGCAGCAGATTGCTCGATCCGATGAAATTGTTGACGAACAGCGTCTCCGGCTCGTCATAGATCTCGACTGGTGTGCCCAGCTGCTCGATCCGTCCCTGGCTCATCACCGCGATCCGGTCGGCGATCGACATCGCCTCGTCCTGATCGTGGGTGACCATGATGGCGGTCAGCGCGAACTGACGCTGCAGCCGCTTGATCTCGATCTGCATGTCGAGGCGCAGGTTCTTGTCGAGGGCGGCGAAGGGCTCGTCGAGCAGCAGGATGCGCGGCCGGATGGCGAGCGCACGGGCAAGCGCCACGCGCTGCTGCTGACCGCCCGACAATTGCTTCGGCTTGCGGTCGCCGAACGTCTGCATCTGGACGATGCCGAGCATTTCCTTGACCCGCTCGGCCTGCTCATCGCGGCTCATGCCGCGTGCCGCGAGCCCATAGGCGATGTTGTCCGCCACCGTCATGTGCGGGAACAGCGCGTAGTTTTGGAAGACGATGCCGATCTCGCGGCGGTTCGGCGGCAGCTCGTCGATCGGCCGGTCGCCGATGATCACCCGGCCATTGGTCTGTTGGATGAAGCCCGCAACGATCCGGAGCAGCGTGGTCTTGCCGCAGCCGGACGGCCCGAGCAGCGCGACCAGTTCGCCCCCCTTGACCTTGAGCGTCACATTATCGACCGCGAAGCCCGAGCCATAGCTGTGGGTGACGCCATCCAGCGTCAGCGGCTGGGCGGATCGGGTCTCGGGCGGAGCCGTCTGGATCATCGGGGGCGGTTCACATCGCAGCCGCCGGAATGGCGTCTGGTCCCGACAGGTAGCAACCGCCGTGCCACTTGCCGCAGGGGCAGGTGCCGGACGGGCCGGGTGCCAAGCGGCCTCCGCCTTGCTAAGCACGGGGTCCAAGCGAACCCGCGGAATGGAGACTGCAATGACTGAAACCGACAGCTCCTGGCCGTCGATCGACGCCATCGCCGCCGCGGTGAACGCCGGCCAGTCCTCCGCTCGTCAGCAGGTCGAAAAGGCACTCAGCCTGATCGATCGCCTCAATCCGGCGCTCAATGCCTTCATTCTGGTCGATCGGCAGGAGGCGCTGAAACAGGCGGACGCGGTCGATCGGCGCATCGCGGCGGGCGAGCGCCCTGCCCTTGCCGGCGTGCCGGTGACGATCAAGGACAATATCTGGGTCGGCGGCTGGCGGGTCACGCAAGGATCCAATCTTTTCAAGGGCTTCGTAGCGCCTGAGGATGCCGTGGCGGTCGAGCGCCTGCGCCTGGCCGGCGCCATCATTGTCGGCATCACCAACACGTCGGAATTCGCCGCCAAGGGTCAGACGCGCAATCTGCTTCACGGCGCAACGCGCCATCCCCTGAACCCGGACCTCACGCCCGGCGGCTCGTCGGGCGGGCCGGTTGCGGCGGTCGCCAGCGGCATGGTGCCCTTCGCGCTCGGCACCGATGCCGGCGGCTCCAGCAGGCGGCCTCCCGCCCATACCGGTCTTGTCGGATTCAAGCCGTCCTTCGGGGCAATCCCCTATGGTCCGGGCTTCGAGGAGCCGTTCTTCGGCATTTCCTGCAACTGCCCGATCACTCGCACGGTGGGCGAGGCAGCCCTTGCCTTTGAGGCGATGGCCGGCCCCGACGGGCGCGATCCGCACTCGGCTCTTGTGGAGCCTGCGGTCGATCGCGACCCCGGCACGCTGCGGATTGCATACAGTCCGAAATGGGGTCTCGACGTGCCTGTCGACCCCATCGTTGCCCGGCGCGTCTCCGATGCCGTCGACAAGCTGCGCTTCGCCGGGCTCGACATCATCGACATCGATCCCGTCTGGCCGGCAGGCGCCGCCGAAACCGGTCTCAATGCCATCCAGCATGCGGGCCTGGCCGCGCTCTATCGCGACGCCTGGCGGGCCGATCCGTCGCGCATCGATCCCGACCTCGGGGCCCAGATCGACACCGGCGCGACCTATTCGGGCGTGGATGTCGCAAACGCACTGCTTCTCTCGGAAAGTGTTGCAATATCAGCAGCTAAATGGTTCCGCGACAATGCGCTGGACCTGGCCATCGGGCCGACCACGCCGTGTACATCCTGGTCGATCGACAAGCTGGGACCGGACACGATCGACGGGGTGAATGTCGGCCCGCGCGGTCACGCGGTCTTCACGCCGCTGTTCAACCATGCCCGCCAGCCGGCGATCTCCATCCCCTGCGGAACCGATGAGGCCGGTCTGCCCATCGGCCTGCAGATCGTCGCGCCGCGCCTGAAGGACCGCCGACTGCTGGAAGCGGCCAGCCTCCTGGAGGCGGTTTTCACCCGCTGACCCCGCCCCCCAAGGCACGCCTGCCTAATTGATGTGCTGCCGGATGCACCAGTCGGATGCACATTTTTTGTGCAGAATCCTGATGCCTTCTGACGAACCCCTTCTGCGCTCTGGCGGCACGCCTCTTGCTGAATGGGATGCCATCTCAGGCCGGCGACCTTTCCCGGCCAAGGCAGAGGTGGAGGACCATAGGCATGACGAGCAACACCCGTTCGGACGGTATCAATCGCCGCACCATTCTCGCAGGGTTCGGCGCGGGCACTGTTGCCTCGCTGGGCGCCCCTCAGATCCTGCGGGCCCAGACGCGTGAACTGGTCGTCGGTGGCGCCGCCAGCCACAAGGCCTGGGTCGAGACCCATGTCCAGCCGCTGTTCGAGAAGAAGTACAACGCCAAGCTGACCTTCGAGGGCACCCGCTCGCTGGTGAACCTCGAGAAGATGCAGAAGAACAAGGACCGGCCCTATCTCTCGGTCGTCCAGATGGACGATCCGGTGATGATCCTGGCGGTCAAGGAAGGCCTGCTCGATCCGCTGACCGCGGCCAAGGCGCCGAACCTCGCCAAGCTGAAGCCGGGCACGGTCCACATGGACGGCCAGTGGGCCAACTATCTCCAGCCCTGGCAGGGCATCGCCTACAATACCAATGTCATCAAGGAGCCGCCGACCTCCTGGGCCGATGCCTGGGACCCGAAGTACAAGGGTCGCATCATCATCCCGTCGCTGCAGAACACCGAAGGCCTGGCCAATCTGTTCGTGGCCTCGAGCATCGCGACCGGCAAGCCGATGGCGGAAGCCATGCGCGACACCGAATCCGGCTTCAAGAAGCTGGTCTCGCTCAAGCCCAACCTGCTCACCGTCTATAACCAGATGCCCCAGGCCTTCAGCCTGCTGGAGCAGGGCGAGGCGCACATGATCGTTGGCGCCCTCTCCTCCTTCGCGCTTCAGCGCCGGCTCGACGGCGCGCCGCTCGGCCTTGCCGCGCCGAAGGAAGGCATCTTCCCGGTCCCTTCGGGCATCGCCGTGGTCAAGGGCGGCCCGAACGCCGATCTCGCCTTCGCCTATGTCAACGAGCTGCTCGGCGCCGAGGTCCAGAACAAGATCGCTCCGCCGACCTTCGCACTGCCGACGAATGTCGACGTGCCGATCCCGGCCGGCATGCCGACCAATGCCACCATGCACACGATCGACTGGGCCTTCGTCGCCGAGAATCGCAATTCATGGGTCCAGCGCTGGGACCGCGAGATGTCGATGTGATCATCGCCACTGGCGATTGACGTGCAGGACGGGTCCGGCTTGGTGCCGGACCCGCGAAAGGCGGCGGGTGGCATGACCGACAGCATGACGTTTCTCGACATCCAGGGCGCCGCCAAGACCTTTGGCGGAACCACGGTTCTGGACGGTGTCGATCTCACCGTGGCGCGCGGCGAGTTCATCTCCCTGCTCGGCCCATCCGGTTGCGGCAAGACCACGCTCTTGCGCATTGTCGCGGGATTGCTGACCGGCGACCGCGGCACGGTGACCCTCGACGGCGAGGAAATCTCCCGCAAGCCGCCCCATCACCGCGATGTCGGCGTGGTGTTCCAGAGCTACGCGCTGTTCCCCCATCTCACCGTGGCAGAGAACGTCGCTTTCGGCCTCGAGGCCCGCGGCGCGCCCAAGGCCGAGATCGAGGCGACCGTGCGCCGCTTCCTCGACCTTGCCCATATGGCGAGCTTCGCCGATCGCTCGGTGAAGATGCTGTCGGGTGGCCAGCAGCAGCGTGTGGCCGTCGCCCGCGCGCTCGCCGTCCAGCCGAAACTGCTGCTGCTCGACGAGCCGTTCTCGGCGCTCGACCGGAAGCTGCGCGAAACCATGCAGATCGAGCTGAAGCGCCTGCTGCGCGAGCTCAACATCACCGCCATCTTCGTCACCCATGACCAGGACGAGGCCCTCGTCATGTCCGACCGGATCGCGGTGATGAACCGCGGCCAGATCGAGCAACTGGCCGATCCTGAGACCATCTATCGGCGGCCGGCCACACCGTTCGCGCTGGAATTCGTCGGTCTGTCGACGCGCATCGCCGGCAAGGTCGCCGAGGCGACGCCGGATGGCGTGGTGGCGATCGACACGGCCTATGGGCGCATCCGGGCCAACGGGCGCTACACGCCCGGCAGCCCGGTCCTCATCGGCATTCGCCCCGAGCGCATGGCCTTCGGTCCGAACGCGGCCGAGAACACCATCAAGGTGACGCTCACCGACATCGTCTTCCAGGGCTCGCGCATCCAGGCCCATTTCGCCTCCAGCGAGGACAGGCCGATCCAGATCGAGAGTTCGGAGACCGTTCCGGCAGGGCTAAGCCCCGGCGGCGAGACGGAGGTGTCCTGGAACATCGCGGACACCCTGCTCTATCCGGATGTCGCGGCATGAGCGCTGCAGCCGCACGAGACCGCACCGGCTGGCTCGCGGTCCCCGCCGTCGCCTATCTCGGCCTGGCCTATGCGATCCCGCTTGCCTTTCTGCTGGCCCGCAGCGTCACCGGGCCGGATGGCTTCACGCTGGCGCTGTTCGCCAAGTTCTTCGCCGACCCCTTCTCCTGGCGGGTGATCGGCAACACGCTGCGCATCGGCCTGCTGACCACCCTGCTCTGCCTTGCCATCGGCTATCCGGTGGCATTGGCCATGGCCAGGTCGAAGGGCATCGTGCAGGTGATCCTGCTCACCGCGATCATCCTGCCCTTGTCGATCGGCGTCGTGGTCAAGGCCTTCGCCTGGCAGATCGTGCTCCGCCGTGACGGCGTGGTCTCGCAGGCGCTGGTTGCCTCCGGCATCTGGAGCGAGCCGCAACGGCTCCTGTTCACCGAAGGCGGCCTGGTGGTCGGCGCGGCAAACGTCTTCCTGCCTTTCATGATCCTGCCGATCTACTCGGTGGTGAAACTGATCGACCCGCGCCTGACGGAAGCCGGCGCGACGCTTGGCGCAAGCCCGTTCTACCGCTTCCGCAAGATCCTGCTCCCGCTGACTCTTCCCGGCATCATTTCGGGCGTCGCCTTCGTCTTCTCCATGTCGGTCTCGATGTTCGTCATCCCGAGCCTGTTGATCGGCGACCGGTTCCAGATGCTGGCGACGCTGACCGGCCGTGCCTTCCTCCTGATGCGGGATGAGGCGCTCGGCTCCACCACAGCCGTCGTGCTGCTGATCCTGGCGCTCTCCATCGTCGTCGGCTCGACCTGGATCGCCAAACGGCTGGGGAAATCGGCATGACCGCGCTCGAACGCATCACATCCGCCCTTGTCTGGATCGTCGCGGGATGCGCGGTGATCTTCCTGCTGACGCCGCTGGTCGTCACGATCGCCGTCTCCTTCGGCTCCTCGGCGGTGTTCTCGCTGCCGCCGCCGCAATGGTCGATGCGCTGGTACAACCAGCTGCCCGCGACCCGCGGCCTCTGGCCCTCGCTCGTCACATCGCTGCAGGTGGCGACCTTCTCGACGCTGGTGTCTCTCGTGCTCGGCACGCTCTGCGCCATCGCCCTGGTGCGCGGGCGTTTCGGCGGGCGCGACGCCATTGCGACCTTCCTGGTCTCACCGCTCATGCTGCCGGGCCTGGTGGTCGGCATCGCCATGCTGCAGGGCTTCAAGGCCGTAGGGCTCCGCGACGCCTATCCGAGCCTGCTGGTGGCGCATGTCGTGATCACCATGCCCTATGTCGTGCGCACCGTACTCGCCGCCCTCAGCCTGTTCGATTTCACGCTCATCGACGCGGCCCGGACCCTCGGCTGCTCCTATGTCAGGGCACTCTGGAAGGTTCTGGTGCCAGCGCTCGCGCCTGCCTTCCTCACATCGGCCATGTTCGCTTTCCTGGCGTCCATGGATAATTATCCGATCTCGATCTTCTTCACCGATGCCTGGACCAAGACCTTGCCCATCCAGATGCTGCAATTCGTCGAGGAACGGCCCGACCCGACCATTGCCGCAATTTCGGCGGGTCTGATCCTGCTGGCGGTTCTGGCGATGATCATTGGCGACAGACTGGTGGGGCTCCGGCGCCTGGCCGATTTCTGACATGACCTTGTCCTTGCCCTTTGCCCTGCCCCCGACCGACCGTGACTTTCGCGGCTACGGCGCCAATGAGCCGGCTATTCGCTGGCCGAACGGCGCGCGGCTCGCGGTGTCCGTCGTCGTCAATGTCGAGGAAGGCGCGGAACTGTCGGTCGCCGCCGGCGACGAGGCCAACGAGTTCATCTATGAGGCCGTCGAGCGCGTCGAGGGCAGCCGCGACCTCTGCATGGAGAGCCATTACGAATATGGCACCAGGCGCGGCTGGCCGCGCATCCGCAAGGCGCTCGCCGATCATGGCGTGAAGGCGACCCTCAATTCCTGCGGACGGGCGCTCGCCTATTCGCCCTGGCTGGCCCGCGAGGCGGTTGCCGACGGCCACGAGGTCTCGGCCCATGGCTGGCGCTGGGAGCGGCAGGTCGGCATGGAGGAGGCCCGCGAGCGCCAGGTGATCGGCCGCGCGGTCGCGGCGATCGCGGCGAGTGCCGGCACGCCGCCGGTCGGCTGGCACACGCGCTCGGCCACCTCGGTCAACACCCGCCGCCTGCTCGTCGAACAGGGCGGGTTTCTCTACGATTCCAATGCCTACAACGACGACGTTCCCTATCTGCATCACGAGGCCGGACGGGATCTCGTGATCCTTCCCTATGCTTTCGACACCAATGACATGCGCTTCCAGCCGGGCGGCGGCTTCATCCAGGCCGAGGATTTCGCGCGCTATTGCATCGCGACCTTCGACCGCCTCTATGCCGAGGGCGGTGACGCGCCGCGCATGATGTCGATCGGCCTGCACCTGCGCATCATCGGGCGCCCTGCCCGTATCGGCGGACTGGAGGCTTTTCTCGCCCATGCGGCATCGAAGGCGGGCGTCTGGTTCGCCAGGCGCGACGAGATCGCCAAGGCCTGGCGCGCAGGCCTCGGTCTTGAAGCATGGTCGCCCCGGCCCGCTCTCTCCGCCTTCGAGGTGGGCTGATGCGCATTCTGGTCGCCAATCCGAACACCACCGAGGCCGTGACGGCCAAGCTGATGGCGGCGGGCGCGGCGGTTGCCGATCCGCGCACCGTTCTGGTGCCGATGACCGCACACCGCGGCGTGCCCTATATCGCGACGAGGGCCGACGCGGTGATCGGCGGCGCCGTCGCGCTGGAAATGCTGGCCGAAGCCCATACGACCGTCGATGCCGCCATCATCGCGGCCTTCGGCGATCCCGGCCTCGGCGGCGCCCGCGAACTGTTCGACATCCCTGTTGTCGGCATGGCGGAAGCCGCCATGCTCTCGGCCTGCATGCTCGGCCGCTCCTTCGCCATCGTGACCTTCTCCGGCGGTCTCGTCCCCTGGTACAACGAGTGCCTCGACTGGAACGGGTTGCGCGGCCGCTGCGCCGGGATTTTCGCGCTGCAGGGAGCCTTCCGCGACATCGCCGATGTCCAGTCGGAGAAGGAAGGCGCTCTCGTCGAACTCGCCGCCAAGGTCGTGATCGATCACGCCGCAGACGTCGTGATCCTGGCCGGCGCACCGCTCTCGGGGCTTGCCCAGACCATCCGCGACCGCGTGCCGGTGCCGCTGGTCGATGGCATACAGGCCGCCGTCAAACAGGCGGAAGCGCTGGTCGCCCTCAAACCCGCCAAGGCGACGACCGGCACCTTCCGGCGGCCAGCCGCCAAGATCTGCACCGGCATTCCCGATGCGCTCAAGGCCCGTTTCGAGCGCACCGATGGCTGATCTCCCAGGGCACCGCGACCTCGTCGGCTATCAGGGGCAATGGCCCCGCTTCACCTGGCCCAATGGTGCCCGGCTCGCCGTCTCGATCGCCGTCAATTTCGAGGAAGGCGCGGAATGGCAGGTCGGCGACGGTGATCCCGTCTCCGAGCGCATGGGTGAGGTCCTGAGCGTCGTCGAGCCGGGACGACGCGACATGGGCCAGGAGCAGATCTTCGCCTATGGAATGCGCGCCGGGCTCTGGCGCATGCTGGGCGCGCTGGAACGCCAGAAACTGCCCGCAACCTTCCTGTTCTGCGGCCAGGCTGTCGAACGCGCGCCGGCTCTCGCGAGGGCTGCGACCGATGGCGGCCACGAGGCCGCCGTCCATGGCTGGCGCTGGCGTCCCCATGCCGATTACGAGACCGAGGCCGCAGAGGCCGCCGATCTAGACCGGTCCATTGCGGTGATCGAGGAGGCCTGCGGCACCCGTCCGATCGGCTTCTTCTGCCGTGGCTCGGAAAGTCCGACAACCCGCAAGCTGCTGATCGAACGTGATTTTCTCTATACGTCGAATGCCTTCGACGACGACCTGCCCTATTGGGACCGGTCAGGAAAGCGCCCCCTGATCGTCGTGCCCTATGCGCTCGACAGCAACGACATGAAGTTCTTCCACCCCAATGGCTTCGTGCGCGCTGGTGACATGGTCGACTATGTCGACGACGCGCTTGAGACTCTGCTGGCCGAAGCCAGAGCCGGTCACACGCGACTGCTCAATATCGGCTTCCATCTGCGCATCGTCGGACGGCCCGGACGCTTTGCGGCCTTCGCGCGCATTCTGGAGCGGCTGTCGGACCTCGGCGACCAGATCTATGTCGGCAGGCGCGACGACATCGCCCGCGCCTTCCAGGCGGCGGTGCCGTCATGAGGCTCTTGCTGGTCAATCCCAACACCAACGCAACCACGACCGACGCCATGGTGGCGATCGCGCAGGACTCGAGCCCCGACAACCAGTTCGTCGGCCTGACGGCCCCGTTCGGCGTGCCGCTGATCACCGGACCGGACGAATTGGCCATCGCCGCCGACGCAGTCGCAACCGCGCTCGCCATGCGCATGCCGTCCGGCATCAGCGCGGTGATCATCGCCGCCTTTGGCGATCCAGGCCTCGAAGCGGCGGCCGCCAGCATCCGCGTGCCTGTGGTCGGCATTGCCGAAGCAGCGATGGCCGAGGCCGGTCACGGCGACCGGCGCTTCGCGGTGGTCACGACGACGCCTGATCTGGTCGCCTCGATTGCCGGTCTTGCCGGCCGCTATGGCCATGCCGAGACCTTTCTCGGCACCATGCTGACCAAGGGCGATGTCCATCACGTCATGGCGGACAAGGAGCGGCTGGTCCAGGCGCTGGAAGCCGCCTGCCACGAGGCGATCGCGACACTGGGGGCCGAAGCGATCGTCATCGGCGGCGGACCGCTTGCAGCAGCGGCGCGCGTGCTTGCAAGCCGCCTGCCAGTCCCACTGGTCGAGCCGATCCCCGCCGCCGTCCGGCTGGCCGAACGGCGGGTCATGTTCCAGCAGCACAAGGGCGGACGCCGCGCCGAGTGACGGCGCGGGCCACGCTTACTTCAGAAGCCCCATATAGCGGGGCAGCCAGAGCGTCAGCTCCGGGATGAAGGTGATCGCCGCCAGCGACAGCATGAGCGGCACCAGCCAGGGCAGGATCGCCATGGTCGCCCGCTCCACCGTCAGCCCGGATATTCGAGCGAGCACGAACAGCACCATCCCCAAGGGCGGATGCAGCAGGCCGATCATCAGGTTGAGCGTCATCATCACCCCGAAATGGATGGGGTCGATGCCCACTTTCTGGAGGATCGGCATCAGCACCGGAACCAGGATGGAGATGGTGGCGATCGGTTCGAGGAAGCACCCGACGACCAGCAGCAGCATGTTGATCAGGATGAGGATCAGGTACTTGTTGGTGGTGAAGGACAGGAGCCCTTCGGCGGCATATTCGGTCAGGCGCGTCGTCGTCAGAACCCAGCCGAACAGCGACGCGGCCGCCACGATCAGCAGCACGCCGGCCGTCGTCTCGATCGTGTCGAGCGAGACCTTGTAGAGCTGCTTCCACGACAGCGACCGGTAGAGCAGCAGGCCGAGGATCATCGCCCAGGCGCAGGCGGCGATCGCGGCTTCCGTCGGCGTGAACCAGCCCATGGTCATGCCGCCGATGATGATGACAGGCGTCATCAGGGCCGGCGCCGCCGCGATGAAGGTGATTGCGAGCACCCGCCAGCGGAACACCTGGTCGGCCCCGATATTGTGGCGGCGGGCATACCACCAGACATAGGTCATCATCATCACGGTCATGAACAGGCCGGGGATGATGCCGCCGAGGAACAGGGCGCCGATCGAGACATTGGCCATCATGCCGTAGATGACGAAAGGCAGGGACGGCGGGATGATCGGGCCAAGCGTTGCGGAGGCAGCCGTCACGCCGACCGCGAATTCCGTCGAATAGCCGTGGTCCTTCATGGCCTTGATCTCGATCGTGCCGAGACCGGCCGCATCCGCGATCGCGGTGCCCGACATGCCCGAGAAGATCACCGAGCCGATGATGTTGACCTGGGCGAGACCGCCGCGCATCCAGCCGGCGATGGCCACCGCGAAATCGTAGATGCGGTTGGTGATACCGGCCGAGTTCATGAGGTTGCCGGCAAAGATGAAGAACGGCACGGCCAGTAGCGGGAAGGAATCGAGGCCGCCCGCCATGCGGTGCAGCACCACGAAGTCCGGGATATTGGCCATGAAGTGCGTGTAGACCAGCGACGAGCCGGCAAGAGCGATGAAGACCGGAAGTCCGGCGAGCAGTGCCGCCAGAAACAGGAACAGGATGATGGTCATGATGGGTCCGGTCTCATTCGATCGGTGAAATGGGGGTCTGCGGTGCAGGCGCGAAGCCGCGTCGCGCAGCCTTCCTGACGTTTTGCGCCTGGCGGCCGACCATCATGAAGCAGCCAAGGGCGACACCGCCGTAGACCAGCGACATCGGTAGATCGATGACCGTCATGTAGAGGTTGTGCATCCGCTCGGTGATCAGGATCGAGAACCAGGCGAGCAGGCCGAGGAAGAACAGCTTGGTCAGTTCGACCAGCGCGGTCAGCGCGCGCTTGATCGGGCCGTCCTTCATGAGGTTCGGCACCAGTTCCACAGCAATATTGGTGTTGCGGCGGACCACCATGGCGCCGCCAACGAACACCACCACCATCAGGAGATAGCGCGCGATCTCTTCCGTCCAGGCGAGGCTGTCGTTCAGCACATAGCGGGTGAAGAACTGCAGGAAGATGATGAAGGCGAGTGCCCAGAACACCGCCATGGCGAGCCAGTCCTCGGGGAAATACTCGATTGTCACCTCTTCATCGTGGGCAACGATCAGATGCACGTCCTCGGACGGCGTGTTCGGTGGCGGCGACGGTTCCGTCATGGCCATTCCTTCGGTCAGTGCACCACCGGCGACCGGCGCGATGCGCGGTCAGCGGGCGGACTTGTCAGTGGAGAGGATGGGGCGGCACGAGGCCGCCCCGTCTTGAGGTCAGGACGCCGAGCCGAGTGCCTGCAGCGCGTCATATTCCGCCTTCGACCAGCCGGCGCCGGCCGAGGCATCGTTGTGCAGCGGGATGGCGGCGGCACGGAAGGCGGCACGATCCGGTTCGATCACGGTCTTGCCGAGCTTGCGGAATTCCTCCGCCAGCGTCTGCTCGGATTCGCGGATCTTGTCGGTGGCGCGGGACGCCGCCGCCATCAGCACCTCGTTGAAGATCGCCTTGTCGGCATCGCTCAGCTTGCTCCACACGTGGCTGCCGACGATGGAGACCAGCGATTCCGTGATGTGGCCGGTCAACACGATGTGGCTCTGCACCTCGTAGAACTTCTTGGCCATGATGGTCGGCAGCGGGTTCTCCTGCCCGTCGACCGTGCCCTGCTGGAGCGCCAGATAGACCTCGGCGAAGGCGATCGGGGTCGCATTGGCACCGACCGACTTGGTGAACATCAGGAACAGCGGCGCCGGCGGCACGCGCAGCTTCATGCCGCGCATGTCCTCGGGCTTGTTGATGGCCTTGTTCGCGGTGACGTGGCGGGCGCCATAATAGGTCAGCGACACCACCTTGTGGCGGGTGCGGCCCTCGTAGCCGGAGGCGATCTGCCGGAACAGCGGCGAGTCGCGATAGGCCTTCCAATGGTTGAAATCGCGCAGCACATAGGGCGCGTTGGTGATGGCGATCGGCTTGTGGATCGAGCCGGCAAAGGCAACGCCGGTATAGATCATGTCCACGGTGCCGAGGGTGAGCCCCTCGTTGATCTGGTTCTCGTTGCCGAGCTGGGAGGCCGGGAACACGTCGATCTGGTAGCGGCCGTTGGTGCGCTTGGCGATTTCGCCGGCGGCCCACACGGCTTCGGTGTGATAGGGCTCCGGCGTCTCGTAGACGTGAGCCCATTTCAGCTTCACGGGCGACTGGGCCTGGGCGGAGGTGGAGGCGAATGCGGCAAGGCCGGCACCCGCGATGAGAGCTTCGCGGCGATTGATGGTCATGGGGCGTTCCTTTGTTCCCTGGTCGAATGTCGTGTTGGAGGCGGTTGCTCCGCCCTCTTGCCGCGCCCGGTTGGGGTCACGGATGTGGATTGGTTCACGCGCTCAAGAGATCAGCGCGGGTCACGTCCTCCTGAAAGTAATCGGGGTTGATCCGGCGGATATCGTCGAGATTGAGTTTCAATCCGTCAATGTGCCGGGCGAGACAATCGGCTGCGCCATCGGCGTCACGCGCAGCAATGCAGTCCAGCACAGCGCGATGCTCGCTCACCACCAACGGCATGCGCCCGGCCAGCGGCAGGGTCAGGCGGCGGTAGCGTTCGACCTGCAGCTTCACCTGCTTCACCAGTCCCCAGACGCTGGGGTGGCGACCGGCAATGGCGATCGTTTCGTGAAAGGCCTCGTCGGCGCGGTGGAATGCGTCCGTGTCGCCGGCCTGGCCTGCCTCGTGCTGCAGGGCCACGATCGCCCGAAGCTCGAGAATCTGGCTTTCGGTCGCATTGAGCACGGCCTGGCGGACCGCGAAGACCTCAAGCACCTTGCGAATGACCAGCGCTTCGGGAAGCGCCTTCAGCGAGATGCGCGACACATAGGTACCCGACTTCGACACGATGTCGATCAGGCCCTCTTCGGCCAGCCGCAGAACGGCTTCGCGCACCGGTGTCCGGCTGACGCCGTGGTGAAGCGCGATGTCGCGTTCGTTGAGCTGAGAGCCTGGCGCGCGCCGGAGTGACAGGATTTCCTCACGCAACTGGCCGTGAATCAGCGCCGAGGCGGTGCCCGCCCGCGCCCCATTCCGATCCGACATCGCGTGAACGATGGACAGCATTGTTCCCCCAACGCCTGCCGATGTACACCTAATATATCAGATCGACAACATGGCCTGTCTCATCCTGGGCGCCAAAAAGAAAGGCCCCGCACGCTGGGTACGAGGCCTTTCTGTCCGCCGTCAGCGCTTCCCCCGAAACGCGACTGGCTTCAAATAATCTACATGCCGTGTCTGACATTTCGCTGACAGGACCGCTCGTTCAACGGAGTTCCCCGACCGCGCGCGATGAAATCCATTGCCAAGGCCGAGTCTGCCGGGAACACTCCGGCAGGCCGAGACGGGAACCGCCGGCACATTCGATCCCAAGGAGCCTCCATGACGTGGCAACCCAGCCCGTTCTATCCCGATCCGGCGGTCGAAATCCTCGACCCGAGCTTTGCCCGCTACCGGATCTTCAGCGCCGCCGTCGAGCGCATCGCCACCGGCCTGCGCTGGGCCGAGGGGCCGGTCTGGTTCGGCGACGGGCGCTATCTGCTGGTCAGCGATATCCCGAACAACCGGATCATCCGCTGGGACGAAGAGACGGGCACCGTCAGCGATTTCCGGAAGCCCTCGAACTTCGGCAATGGCAACACGCGAGACCGCCAGGGCCGCCTCGTCACCTGCGAGCATGGGCGGCGGATCACCCGCACCGAATATGACGGCACGATCACGACGCTGGTCGACCAGGTCGGCGGCAAGCGGCTGAATTCGCCCAACGACGTGGTGGTGAAGTCCGATGGCTCGATCTGGTTCACCGATCCGCCCTTCGGCATTGCCGGCAATTACGAGGGCCTGCGCGCCGAGCCCGAACTCGGACAGGCGGTCTATCGCCACGATCCCGCGACCGGGGTGACCACCGCGGTTGCAACTGACATTCCCGGCCCCAACGGCCTCTGTTTCTCGCCCGACGAGACGAAGCTCTACATCGTGGAGTCGCGAGCAACCCCTCACCGGCTGATCAGTGTTCACGACGTGGTCGACGGCGTCCGGCTCGCCAATCGTCGCGTGCTCATCGATGCCGGCCCCGGTGGCACGCCGGATGGCATGCGCTGCGACGTCGACGGCAATCTCTGGTGCGGCTGGGGCATGGGCACGCCGGAGCTCGACGGCGTGATGATCTTCAACCCCGATGGCAAACCGATCGGCCGCATCCGCCTGCCCGAACGCTGCGCCAATGTCTGCTTCGGCGGGCGCGAGCGCTCGCGCCTGTTCATGGCGGCGAGCCAGTCGGTCTATGCGCTCTATGTGGGAACGCAGGGTGCGCCTGGAGGCTGAGGGCCGACACCGAAATGGCCTGACAGTCGCGACCACTCAATCGTCATGGCCGGCCTTGTGCTGGCCATCCACGTCTTGAGGTCAGATTTCGCGACCTTGAAGTCGTGGATGCCCGCCACAAGGGCGGGCATGACGTGATTGGGGACAATCCGACGGCTGATGCCGTCACGCCGCCTTCACGCCGCCATCGGTCAGGCGGTACCAGGCGACGATGGCCGAGACATAGAGCTTGTGTAGCGCATGGAACGGCAGGGGCTCGATTGGAACGATCGGGAACGGCAACGCCTTCGCATCACCGGTCGCGACATAATCAGCCATGGCCTGTCCCATCGCGGTCTGCAGGCCGACGCCACGGCCCATGCAGCCGATGTCGATCAGAAGACCCGGCTCGGGCTCATGCAAATGCGGCAGGAAATCGCGCGTCAGGGAGACACGCCCGCACCAGCGATATTCGAAGGGCACATCGGCGAGTTGCGGGTAGAACTTGGTCACCACCCGTTCCAGGTGCGACCAGTCGGCCTCCGATGTCGGCTCGCGGAACGGCCCGCGGCCGCCCATCAGGAAGCGGTTGGTGTGGTCGCGGCGGAAATAGAGCAGAAGCTGGCGGGTATCCGACACCACCTGGCCTCCGGGCAGGATCGTGCTGGCGATATTGTCGCCGAGCGGCTGGGTCGCGACGATGAAAGAGTTCGGCGCGATGATGGTCTGGCGCAGCTTCGGGATGAGATCGCCGGGATAGCCGCCGGTCGCCACCACCACGCGGCGCGCGGTCACCACCGGGCCGGCCGCGGTCTTCACCTCGAAAACCTCGCCGCGCTTCGTGATGGAGGACGCTCGCGTGCCGCCATAGATCTCGGCGCCTGCCTTGAGGGCCGCCCGCGCGAGGCCCCGCGCATAGGCCAGCGGCTGCACGGTTCCGGCGCGGCCATCTTCCCAGCCGGCGAGATATTGCCGGGCGCCGAGCGCCTCGCTCATCGCGTCCTTGTCGAGGAAACGCGCCTTGACGCCACGCTTCAGCCATTCGTCCGAGCGCCGCTTGACCGTCTCGACCATGGCGGGCGTGTGCGCGCCCTGGATCCAGCCGTCGCGGCGGTGCGGCACGTCCATGCCGTGCTTGGCGATCAGATCGAACACCCGGTCAGCCGTCGAGCCGACGAAGGCGCTCAGCGCCTCACCGGCCTCAGGCCCGTATTTCGCGATCAGTTCGCTCGGATCATACTTGATCCCCGGAATGACCTGCCCACCATTGCGGCCGGATCCGCCCCAGCCCGGCTCATGCGCCTCGAGAACAACCGCGCGGGTGCCGCGCTCGGCGAGATGCAAGGCAGTCGACAGGCCGGCATAGCCGCCGCCGATGATGCAGACCTCGGTCGCGATCGACTGGTCGAGCGGCGGGGTCGGTGCCCCCTCCGGGGCGGTCGCAGCCCAAAGCGAAGGCGCAAGCGGAAAGGGATCGGCCATGCAGGCGTCCTCGTCAGATCGGTTTCAGCACGCGCTTCAGGAAATCC
This sequence comes from Phreatobacter aquaticus, assembly GCF_005160265.1. Taxonomy (NCBI): domain Bacteria; kingdom Pseudomonadati; phylum Pseudomonadota; class Alphaproteobacteria; order Hyphomicrobiales; family Phreatobacteraceae; genus Phreatobacter; species Phreatobacter aquaticus. The sequence goes on from NZ_CP039865.1 coordinate 3,812,321, forward strand.
TGCGTGCGTGGCTCGCGGGGATTGCTGAGCAGCTCTTCTGCCGGGCCCTGCTCGACGATCACGCCGCCGTCGATGAAGATGACGCGGTCGGCAACCTCGCGGGCAAAGCCCATTTCGTGGGTGACGACCACCATGGTCAGCCCCTCGTCGGCGAGTGAGCGCATGACACCGAGCACCTCGCCGACCAGTTCCGGATCGAGCGCCGATGTCGGCTCGTCGAAGAGAATAGCCTTCGGTTGCATGGCAAGGGCCCGGGCAATTGCCACCCGCTGCTGCTGGCCGCCAGACAATTGGCCGGGATAGGCTTCCTCCTTGTCGGACAGGCCGACGCGGGCGAGCAGCGCCCTGCCTCGCTCGATCGCCGCCTCTCGCGCCTCGCCGAGCACGAAGATCGGCCCCTCGATGACGTTTTCCAGCGCGGTGCGGTGGGGAAACAGGTTGAACCGCTGGAACACCATGGAGACCTGGCGGCGGACCGACTGGATCGAGCGGGCGCGGCGATCGACCCTGATGCCTTCGACGGTGATGTCGCCGGCATCATAGCCCTCGAGCCCGTTCATGCAGCGCAGGATCGTCGACTTGCCCGAGCCCGACGGGCCAATGATGCAGACAACTTCGCCCTTCTCGACCTTGGCCGAGAAGCCGCGCACCACATGGTTGGTGCCGAAGCTCTTGTGGACGTCGGTGAGTTCGATCATCGCCATTATTGCTTGCGCCCGAACGCCTTTTCGAGCTTCGACACCAGCCAGATCAGTGGCAGGCTCATGCTGAGATAGAGCATGGCGACGAGGGTGAAGACCGTCGTGTTCTGGAAGGTGGAGGCGGCGATCAGCCGGCCCTGCTGGGCCAATTCCGCCACCGTGATCGTGGAGGCCTGGGAGGAATCCTTCAGCATCATGATCATGATGTTGCCGTAGGGCGGCAGGATGATCTTGAACGCCTGCGGCAGCACCACGCGGCGCATGGTGAGCCACCAGCCCATGCCGATGGTCTGCGCCGCCTCGATCTGACCGTGGTCGATCGCCTCGATACCGGCGCGGAAATTCTCCGCGTGATAGGCAGAATAGGCAAAGCCCAGCCCGAAGATCGCCGCCTGCAGCGCGGTCAGCGTGATGCCGAAGTCCGGCAGCACGAAATAGATCCAGAACAGCTGGACGATGATCGGGATGCCGCGGATGACGTTGACGATGATTTCGGCGGTTCGCGAAATCGCCTTGATGCCGGAGACCCGCATCAGGGCCCAGACAAGACCAAGCAGCGTCGACAGCACGAGCGATCCCAGCGTCACCAGGATCGTCAGGCGGACGCCGGTCAGGAGGATCGGCAGGAACTCTTTCGCCTGCGTCAGGAAGGTCTGCATCATATTCTCAGGTCAGCGCGGAATTCGACCGGGCGGACTGCTGGCGCAGCCCGCCCGGCCATGACGTCTCGCGCTGGTTATTCCTGGCCCCACTTGCCGAGCACGCGCTTGACCGTGCCATTCGCCTGCAGCTTGGCGAGGGAGGTGTTGATCTTGGCCAGCAGTTCCTTGTCGGACTTGCGCACGCCGATCGCCACCGATCCCGGAATGATGGCTTTGTAGCTGCGTACCAGCCGGACATCGGGGAAACGACCGAGCTGGAGATTGTAGGCAACGATCGGGAAATCGGCGAAGCCGGCGGCCACGCGGCCGGCATTCACGTCGCGCATGATGTCGGGGATCGTGTCGTAGATCTTCACTTCCGAGAACACGCCGGCATCCTGCAGCGGCTTGACGAAGGCGGTACCGACCTGGACGCCGGCAACCTTGCCCTTGAGCTCGGCGATCGCGGTGTAGTTGGTCGTGTCGGCCTTCGGCACGAACAGGCCTTCGCCATAGGTATAGACCGGCTCGGAGAAGTCGATGACCTCCTTGCGCGCGGCAGTGGCAAACATCGCCGCCGAGATCAGGTCGATGCGGCTGGAGGTCAGCGCGCCGATCAGCGCGGAAAACTGCATCGGCTCGACCGCCACGTTGAAGCCGGCGTCCTTGCCGATCTCGGTGATCAGATCGACCATGATCCCCTGGATCGTGTTGGTCGCCGTGTCGAGGAAGGTGAACGGCACGCCGGTCGGCGTCGAACCGACTTTGAGGGTCGGAACCTGCGCGTAGGACGGACCGATCGCGGCGACCGCAAGGCCCGCACCGGCTGTGGTCAGGAATGTACGACGTTTCATGGCAGAATGCTCCCCTGGATGCGCCCGCCGGAGAACCGGCTCCTTCATATCCGCGAAAATGAGTGCACGCCGTGGGCTTGCTGGCAAGCACATTTCACGAATATGAAAGTGCATGGCTCGCCCGCAAAGGGCATGCCTGGAACGTCGAGTGCCGCATGCCATTGAGCCTGGCCGCCCGCCCATCCGAGCCTGTCGACCTTGCTGTCGGCCAGCGCCTGCGCAATCTCCGGCAGGACCGCGGGTTGTCGCTGGTCGAACTGTCGAAAGCGGCCGGCCTGTCCATCGGGTTTCTCAGCCAGATCGAACGCGGCATTTCATCGGCGTCGCTCAAGGCGCTGGCCTCGATCGCCGATGCGCTCGGCCTGCCCATCGCCGCCCTGTTCGGCGCCGTACCAGCCACCGCCGATCCCGGAACTGTGGTCATTCACGCCGCCGATCGCGCCACCATGCAGCTGTGGCGATCCGGCATCGTCAAGGAACTGCTGACACCCGGCGGCCAGACCTCCGCGCTCAATGTCTACATGATCGTGCTCGAGCCCGGCGCTGATACCGGCATCGAACCCTATGCCCATCAGGGCGAGGAAGCCGGCCTCGTTCTCGACGGCACGCTGCGGCTGTCCGTTGATGCCGAGACCTGGACACTCGGCCCCGGCGACAGCTTTCGCTTCGAGAGCTCGCGCCCCCACCGCTTCGCCAATGCCGGTACCGTCGAGGCCCGGGTGGTCTGGGTCAATGCGCTGCCGCGAGGCTGAGCATCAGCGATTGAGCCGCACGCGCCCCGCCTGCGTGACGTCATAGCCGCCGAACGCCGCCGCCCGGCGGGCAAATTCCGCCTTCGCGACCAGTTGAAACAGGGCCTGCGCCGCCGGCTCGAAATAGACCCGGCGGTTGAGCACGAGGTCGAAGCGCTCCCAGACCAGCGGCACGAAATCGAGCCCATGGGTCGCCGCGACCGAGCGCGCACCGATGCCGCAATCGATCTCGCCGCTGCCGATCGCCAGCGCAAGATCGGGGCCGGTGGCATGGACGCCCTCGCCGGCTGTCAGCGCCGAGGCGGCAAGTCCCGCATCTGCCAGGAGCTTGTCCAGCAGCAATTGCGCGCCGGCCCCGCGCTGACGCAGTCCGAAACGCGCCTGCCGGGCGACCGCATCCGCCAGATCCGCAATGCCCAGGGGATTGCCTGGCCCAAGCAGCAATCCCTGCTCCCTGCGGGCAAAACCGATGATAACGGTATCCGCGAGACCCGCTGACGATCGCACGGCAGCGAGATTGGCATCCTCGTCGTCCCCCGCCCCGTGCAGATGGATCGCCGCGATCGCCACCTCGTTGCGGACGAGGCGGTCGAGCCCTGCCTGCGAGCCTTCCGACAGGAGCGCCAGGCCCGAGCCCGAACGGCGCACCGCCCATTCCAGCAGGGGGTCGTGACTTCCCCCGATGATCGCCGGCGGCAGGGCCGCCTGCACGCCTCCTGGCTGCGACAGGCCGGTGGCGAGCCAGCGGTCGAGGGCCGCGCGCGGAAACAGCCAGCGTCCCGTCACCTTGGTGCAGGGAATGGAGCCAGTCGACACGAGCTCATAGAGCTTGCGCTCCTTGAGCTTCAGATAGGCGGTGGCCTCCTCGGTGGAGAGGTAGACATAATCCTGCATGAAACGGCATCCAGCTGCATAAATTCCAACTTTGACAACGATACCGCACCATTCATAACCAGTGCAACCGGCACTCCGCAGAAACACGGATATCAATGGATATCGGCGCAGCTTTCCTTTCGGCCTTCCGCCTGATCGTCGGCCTCGATCCGACCTTCCTGGGCGTGGTCGGCCTGTCGCTGCGCGTCACGCTCACAGCCGTCATCCTGGCGGCGCTGATCGGCCTTCCGCTTGGCGCCCTGCTGGCGCTGTCGCGCTTTCCGGGTCGGTCCATTGTCATCGTCCTGACCAATGGCATGATGGGCCTGCCGCCGGTGGTCGCAGGTCTGCTGATCTTTCTCCTGCTGTCACGCTCCGGCCCGCTTGGATCGCTCGCCCTGCTCTTCACCCCCGGCGCCATGATCATCGCGCAAGCCGTGCTGGTCCTGCCGATCGTCATCGCCCTCACCCGCCAGGTTGTCGAGGACCTCTGGGGCGAATATCGCGAACATCTGACGTCGCTGGGCCTGACAGGTGTCAAAGCGATCCCGACGCTCCTCTGGGACGGTCGTTTCGCGCTCGCAACCGTCCTGCTCGCCGGATTTGGCCGGGCGAGCGCCGAAGTTGGAGCCGTCTTGATCGTCGGCGGCAACATTGCCGGTTACACGCGCACCATGACGACCGCGGTGGCGCTGGAGACCTCCAAGGGCGATCTGCCTCTGGCGCTCGGCCTCGGCATCGTGCTGATCGGCCTGACTCTGGCGATCAACGCAGTGACCTTCGGCGCCAGCCGCATCGGCTCGCGGTTTGCGGGGTGATGGCCATGCGCGACACCCGCTCCATCTTGCCGCTTCATGTCTCGGCGCTTGGCTTTCACGCCGGAGGCAAGGACCTGCTCTCCGCTATATCGTTCGATCTTCCGAGCGGCGGCATCACCGCCGTCATCGGACCCAATGGCGCAGGAAAATCGCTTCTGCTGAGGCTCTGCCACGGGCTGCTGACGCCATCATCCGGCAGCGTGACCTGGGGCAGTCCTGGCGGCATCAGCGCAGGCGTCAAGCGCCACGGCATGGTGTTTCAAAAGCCGGTCATGCTGCGGCGCTCGGCAGAGGCCAATATCCGCCATGCACTCGCCGCGTCCGGCTTGCCCCGGCACGAGCGCCCGGCGCGCACCGAGGCCGCTCTTGCGCGCTTCGGCCTGACGGATCTCGCCGCTCGGCCGGCGCGCCTGATGTCGGGCGGCGAGCAGCAGCGCCTGGCCATTGCGCGGGCCTGGGCTTTGTCCCCCGAAGTGCTGTTTCTCGACGAGCCGACCTCACAGCTCGATCCAGGTGCCACTCGCCAGATCGAGAGCCTGCTCGGAGGCCTGCGTGCCGAAGGCGTCACGCTGGTCATGACGACCCATGATTTCGGCCAGGCGCGCCGCCTCGCCGACCGGGTGCTGTTTCTCCATCGCGGCCGCCTGATCGAAGACGCACCGGCCACCGCCTTCTTTGCCCAACCGGCGAGCGCGGAAGCGCGAACCTTCTTGTCCGGTGACCTCCTCTGGTGAGGCCGCTCATTCCGGGAGCTGAACGATGACGACAACACGGCGAATGATCCTCGGGCTCGGCGCACTGGCGGCGCTGGGAGGTCTTGTCCAGGCCCAGACGGCGGCCCCCCGCTTCATCACGGTGGCCTCGACCACATCGACGGTCGATTCCGGCCTCTTCAACCACATCCTGCCGCTGTTCAAGGCCCAGACCGGCATCGAGGTCCGCGTGATCTCTCAAGGGACGGGACAGGCGCTGGACACCGGCCGGCGCGGCGATGCCGATGTGGTCTTCGTCCATGCCAAGGCCGCCGAGGAACGCTTCGTCGCGGAAGGATTCAGCACGCTCCGCCGTCCGGTCATGTACAACGACTTCGTACTCATCGGCCCGAAGGCGGACCCGGCTGGCATCCGCGGCAGCCGCGACATCGCGGCAGCCCTCAAGGCGATCCAGACCCGGTTATCGCCTTTCGTATCGCGCGGCGACCGGTCCGGCACCCATCAGGCTGAACTCGCGCTCTGGCAGGCTGCCGGCATCGATCTCGCGGCCACCCGCGGCACCTGGTATCGCGAAATCGGTCAGGGCATGGGCGCGGCCCTCAACACCGCCTCCGCCATGAATGGCTATGTGCTGGCTGATCGGGCCACCTGGCTGTCGTTCCGCAACCGCGGCGAACTCGAGATCATCGTCGAGGGCGACCGCCGCCTGTTCAACCAGTACGGCATCATGCTGGTGAACCCGGCGCGCCATGCCCATGTGAAGCAGGCCGACGGCCAGGCCTTCATCGACTGGATCGTCAGCCCCGAAGGCCAGAGCGCGATCACCGGCTACAAGATCGACGGACAGCAGCTCTTCTTCGTCAACGCCAACGAGCCGGGCGCCTGAGCCCGGCCAGCTCCCCGTTTTGGCTGTTGCTGGCAACGCCGGTTCACGCCACCTTGGGCGGTAACAGGTGGGAGATCATCGAATCTCCCACCGACGCCGACAAGAAAAGTTCCGGGAGCCGAAACAGATGACCTTCCCCCTCTATCGCGGGGTCTTCCCCGTCGCGCCGACGCCGTTCCTCGACAATGGCGACCTCGATCTCGACAGCATGAAGCGCGTGCTGGACTGCATGATCGACCAGGGGGTCGATGGCATCTGCATCCTGGCCAATTATTCCGAACAGTTCGTGCTGACCGATGCCGAGCGTGAGACGCTGACGACGCTCTGCCTCGATCATGTCGCCGGTCGCGTGCCGGTCATCGTCACCATCAGCCATTTCTCCACCCGCATCGCGTCAGAGCGCGCCGCCAAGGCCCACAAGGCCGGCGCGAAGATGCTGATGCTCATGCCGCCCTATCATGGCGCGACGCTCAGGGCGGACGAGACGCGGATGATCGAACATTTCGCCAGGATCGCGGAGGCCTCGCCGCTGCCGATCATGCTGCAGGACGCGCCACTGTCGGGCGTTGCGCTGTCGGTGCCGACGCTGGTGCGGCTCGCGAAGGAAGTGCCCGCGGTCTGCTACTTCAAGATCGAGACACCCGGCACCGCCGCAAAGCTCCGTGGCCTGGTCGAACAGGGCGGCAAGGCGATCGTCGGCCCGTGGGACGGTGAGGAATCGATCACGCTAATGGCCGATCTCGATGCCGGCGCCACCGCCACCATGTCGAGTGCGCTGCTGCCCGACCTGATCAAGCCGGTGGTGACGCTTCATGCTTCGGGCAACCGGAAGGAAGCCGCCGCCCAATACGCGCGGATCCTGCCGCTGATCAATTACGAGAACCGCCAGTGCGGCCTGCGGGCCACCAAGACGGTGATGATGGAGGGCAAAGTGATCCGCTCCGATCACGTCCGCCACCCGATCGACCCGATCCATCCGGCGACCAAGGCGGGACTGCTGGAACTCGCCCGCGAGGTGAACCCGATCGCCCTGACCTGGGGCCATTGAGTGCCAAAGGGGAGCGAGACCATGAAGACGGCACTGGTGACCGGCGGCACACGCGGCATCGGCGAGGGCATCGCGCGGGCGCTGGCACTCGCCGGCTATCGCGTGACGGCCTGCGGCCTGACAGATGAGGAGATCGGCGGCTTCCGGCCGCAGGACGGGATCACGACCCGCAAGCTCGATGTCACGAACGATGCCTCGGTCGCGGCGGCGCTTGCCGGCATCGACCGGCTGGACCTGCTGGTCAATTGCGCCGGCATCATCCAGCGCGCCGGCAAGGAATTCGAGATCGACGCCTTCCGCCTGACCCTGGAGGTCAATCTGGTCGGCACCATGCGGATGTGCGTGGCGGCCAAGTCCGCACTCGCCGCGGCTGAGGGTTCCATCGTCAACACGGCCTCCATGCTGACCTTCCAGGGTTCGCCCTTCGTGCCCGGCTATGCCGCCTCCAAGGGCGGCATCGGCCAGTTGACCAAGAGCCTCGCCGCCGCCTGGGCGGCCGAGAACATCCGCGTCAATGCCATTGCGCCGGGCTGGATCGCCACCGAACTGACGCGACCGCTGGTCGAGGATGCCGAGCGTGCTGCGCCGATCCTGGCGCGGACGCCGATGAACCGCTGGGGCGTGCCCGACGATCTCGGCGGCGTCGTGGTCTTTCTCGCCTCCGACGCCGCCCGTTTCATGACCGGCGCCATCCTGCCGGTCGATGGCGGCTTCCTGGCCGTCTGACATCCTTCGAGGAGAACCCGATGTCCGATCCCGTCAAGGTTGCCGCCCCCGTCAACGACAAGTGGGTGCCCTATCGCCACCCGATGCCGAAGGAATCGCCGCCGGAACTGATCGTTCCCGACGTCGTGCCGAAGGACGAGCGCATCTGGGTGCCGGTCGACGACAATGTGTGGTTCCGCCCGCTCTGCATGTCGGCCTCGCGCGGCTACTGGATGAACCTGCTGCGCGTGCGCCGCTCCGGCGTTCTGTCGCGCCACCGCCATCCACAGCCGGTGCATGGCTATGTCATCAAGGGTGAGTGGCGCTATCTCGAACATGACTGGGTCGCAACCGAAGGCGGCTATGTCTACGAGGCGCCCGGCGAAACCCACACCCTGGTGGTCGATCCCCATGTGGAGGAAATGATCACCATGTTCCAGGTGAACGGCGCGATGATCTATGTCGATCCGGAGGGCGCCTGCCTCGGCTATGACGACGTCTTCACCCGCATCGATCGCTGCCGGAAGCACTATATCGATGTGGGGCTGGGTGAATCCTATATCGACCAGTTCATCCGATAGGCCGGGCGCAGGCTAAGCCTGCGGCACGGTGCATTGACAGCGCGCGGGGCTGCCGAGCAGCATCGGGGGATCGGGGCTTCTACAGGCACCTGCCCTCCTGATACGGCAATGTCCCCATGGCTGACTGGCTGCAACCTGCGCTCACCTATGCGCGCTCCTGGCTCCAATTCCAGCACCGGGTGCACGATTTACCCGGCCTCCAGTGCGCGATCCGCGGCGACGGCAAGGTCCTGCTCGATCTCGCCATCGGCAAGGCGTCGCTGGCTTCGGGAGCACCGCTGACGTCGGACACGCGGCTGCGGGTTGCCTCCCATTCCAAGACCTTCACCGCCTTCGGCGTGATGAAACTGGTCGATCAGGGGCGGCTGCGGCTCGACGATAAGGCCGGCCAGCATGTGACGGGCCTGCATCCCGACACGGCGGATGCGACGATCGCGCAGCTTCTGTCGCATTCCGCCGGCATCATCCGCGACGGCACCGATGCCGGCCAGTGGCAGGGGCGCCGGGATTTCCTGAACGAAGCCGAACTGCGCGCGGCGCTTGCCGACGCGCCGCTGATCCCGGCCAATACGCGCTTCAAATATTCCAATCACGGCTTCGGCCTGCTCGGCCTGATCATCGAGGCGGTCACCGGCGAGCCCTATGCGACCTGGATGGCGCGCGAGGTGGTGTCACCGGCCGGCCTTGCTGCGACGATGCCGGATGCGCCAGTTCCCGAAGGGACGCCGCTCGCCGATGGCCACGGCAACAAGCTGCTACTCGGCAAGCGCTTCGTCGTGCCGATGGCCCAGGGCACCGGCGCCCTTGCGGCCGCCACCGGCTTCGTCTCCACCGCGAAGGACCTCACCGCCCTGATCGCGCAGCTCGACCCCGCGGCGCCGGCCAGCATCCTCAGCGTCGGCAGCCGCCGCGAAATGGTACGCCGCCACTGGAAGGTGCTGGATAGCGTGATCGACCGGCACTATGGCCTCGGCACCATCCACGGTGGCAACGGCGACTGGGCCTGGTACGGCCATTCCGGCGTGTTCCCCGGCTGCTTCTCCCACACCTGCATAGTGCCCGCCGCCGGGTTGACCCTCAGCGTGATCATCAATGCGCCGGATGTGGTGCCGGCGACCCTCGTTGAAGGGCTCATCGAAATTCTGAAGGTGTTCAAGGCGAATGGCGCCCCGGCCGCGACCCTTGCCCCGTGGACCGGCCGCTGGTGGTCCATGTGGGGGCCGGTCGATCTGCTGGCTGTCGGGAATAAGGTGATCGTCGCCGTGCCGGGACAGGCCAATCCCTTCACCGATGCCAGTGAGATCGTGGAGGTGAAGGGCAACGTGGGAATCGTCGGCAAGGCAACCGGCTTCACCAACTATCGCGAGACCGCGCGCCTTGAGACTGATGGGTCCGGCAAACCGGTCGCGCTCTGGCTCGGCGGCATCAAGCTGCTGCCGGAGGCAGAGGCCGCCGCCGAGACAGGGGCGAAGTTTCAGGTCGCCGCAACGACCTGAAACGGTCCTAGAAGCGGATATTCGCTTCCCGGACAATCGGCCCCAACTTGGCAAGTTCCGACTGGATGAAGGTTCTCAGCGCGTCCGGCGTGCCGCCGGCGCCTTCCATGCCAAGCTTGCCGAACATCTCCTTGGCCGCCGGGCTGTCCAGATAGGCATTGGCGACCGCATTGAGCCTGGCGACAATCTGCGGCGACGTGCCCGTTGGTGCCAGCAGCGCATACCAGACCGAAGCCTCGAAGCCCGGCAGGCCGGCTTCCGCTGTGGTCGGCACGTCCGGCAGTCCCGGCCAGCGCCGCGCACTGGCAATGGCCAGCGCCTTCAGCTGGCCGCTCTGGACATTGGTGACATAGGGCGCCATCGAGTCGATGCCGACATCAATATGGCCGCCGAGCAGATCGGAGACGATCTGACCGCTGCCGCGATATTGCACGGCGTTGAACTCGATACCGGCGAGCCGCGCGAGAAGCAGCCCGGTAATGTGACCGAGCGTGCCGTTGCCCGGAAAGCCGATCGAGAGTTTGCCTGGATTGGCCTTCGCCTGCCGGACGAATTCGGCGAGATCGGCTACCGAATTCGGCCGCGCGACGATGATCACCGGCAGCTTGGCGACCAGCACGACCGGCGCGAAATCGCGCTCGGGATCGAAGGCCAGGTTTTCATACATCAGCTTGTTGGTGGCGGCAGGCCCGGTCGTCGCGAACAGGATCGTATGGCCATCGGGGGCTGCCTTGGCCACGGCCGCCGCGCCGATATTGCCGCCGGCGCCGCCGCGATTGTCGATGACCACCGGCTGCCCCAGCTCCCGCGTTGCGAACTCGGCGAAGGATCTCGCGAGCACGTCCGATGCGGTGCCCGCCGTGAACGGCACCACCAGCGTGACCGGACGTGTCGGCCAGGTCTGGGCCGTCGCGAGCTGAGGGGCGATCAGCCCGACGAATGAGATGAGAACCAGCGCAACGCGCCGCAGCGACACCATGGAATCCTCCTGAAGCCCGGCTCTGCGGCCGGATACTGGCCATGACGATAGCCAATTTGCCGCTTCTGCGACGGCAGCAGGCCGTCGTTCCGCATCGTGAAACGTGCAGACTTCCCGCAGGCGCTCTCGGTGATTGCGCGCAAAGTGCCGCTCCCGTTGCTGACCCGAGCCTGCCATGACCCTTGCCCGCCCGCACCCGACCGCATTCCGCAGCCGCTTTGCCGCCCGCGAAACCCTGGTCGGCACCTTCATCAAGACACCGACCAGCCACGCGATCGAGATCGTCGGCGGCCTTGGCTTCGACTTCGTGGTGATCGACGAGGAGCACGCGCCCTTCGACCGCATGGCGACGGATATCGCGCTTCTGGCGGCGCGTGCGGCTGGCACGGCCGGCATCGTCCGGGTGCCATCGGCCTCAGCCGAGGGCATCCTCTCCGTGCTCGATTGCGGCGCGGTCGGTGTGCTGGTGCCCCATGTCGCCAGCGCGGCCAAGGCCCGCGATGTCGTGGCGGCATGTCGCTATCGCGGCGGTTCCAGGGGCTTCTCCGCCTCCGCGCGCGCCGGCGGCTATGGCACGCTCAAGATGTGGGACCATGTCGCGGCGTCGGACGACGCCACCACGGTTATCGCGATGATCGAGGACAAGGCGGCGCTCGACGGGATCGACGCCATCATGGCGGTCGAGGGTCTCGACGGCGTGTTCATCGGCCGTGGTGACCTGACTGTTGCCTTCGGTGCGCCGACCCGTGACGCACCCGTCATCCGCGATGCAGTCAACACCATCCTCGCCGCCGCCGAGAAGGCCGGAAAACCCGTCTGCGTCATGACCGATGGCTATGCGGAGGCCTCGGACTTCGCCAGCCGCGGCGCCAGCGCCTTCATCGTCTCGTCCGACCAGGGGCTGATGAAGAAGGCCGCGGCACAGACGCTCACCGACTTCGCGCCGCTGCGCAAGCCAGCCTGACCCGCCAAGCACCAAGCGAAAAACACTGCAGGGAGACCCGTCCATGTATCACGCAACCGACCCGCGCGCCGCGCTCGCCGCCGCAGCTCCAGCCAAGGCGAAGCCCGTCCAGGCCTTTGCCGGGGCCGAATATGCCCGCTTCTATGCCGAGCCGCCGCAGGAGACCGGCAGCTTTGGCAAGACCTGGCTCGCCCGCGGCCAGAACTTCATCGTCGCCTATTCCGACGTAGTCGACGGTGGCAGCCTCGTCCGCAAGAACCAGGTCGACGAATATTGCATCATCCTGCCGGACGCAGCCGTCGGCGCCACCGTGACCTGGGGCGGCGAGACGACCACCATTCCGGGCTACTCCATCGCCTTCGTGCCCCCCGGCGATTCCACCGTGACGCTGCCCAAGGGCGGCCGCATTATCCGGCTGTTCTCGACTGTCGCCCCGGATCTTGCGGCCCAGTGCTCGAATGCCGCGTCCTATGCCAGTCCGCACCCGAACCTGCCGCCGTTCCAGCCGTGGCCCGAGCCGAAGGGTGGCTGGAAAGTTCGCCCCTACAGCCTCGAGATCAAGGGCGAACAGGGCCGCTTCGGCCGCATCTTCCGCTGCACGACGCTGATGGTGAACTTCCTCGATCCGCGCGTCGGCCTTCGCGACATCACCAAGCTGTCACCCCACTTTCACGACGATTTCGAGCAGGGCTCGCTGGTGATCGACGGCGCCTTCGTCCACGACATCCGCTGGCCCTGGACGCCGGACATGACCATCTGGCGCGACGACGAGCATGAATTGCTGGCAGCGCCCTCGCTCACCGTCATCCCGCCGCCGTCCGTGCACACCTCGCGCTCCGTGCTCCCGGGCTTCAACCAGATGATCGACATCTTCTCGCCGCCGCGCGTCGACTTCTCGGAAAAGCCCGGCTGGGTGCTGAACGCCGACGATTATCCGATGCCCGGCGCCTGAGGGAGCGAATGATGACTGCAACAAGCGCAACCGACAGCCGTGCCAACCAGGTCCGCGACCTGCTGGTCGGCGCGGTCGATCTCCACTGCCATTCCGGACCCGCGGCCATGCCGCGGATCCTCGACCATCACGAGGCCATGCTCGACGCGGCGGCCGCGAAATTCCGGGCGCTGGTCTACAAGGACCACTTCTATCTCGGCACGGCCCATGCCGTGATCCTGGAGAAGTTGTTCCCCGAGACTGGCCTGAAGCTTTATTCAGGTCTCGCCCTCAACAATGCCAGCGGTGGCTTCAACCCGCACGCCGTCGATCATGCCATCAAGCTCGGCGCCAAGATCATCTGGCTGCCGACCCTGTCGGCCCAGCACCATATCGACGCGCAGACCTCCGGACAGGCCAAGACCTTTCCGAAGACCTCGCAGAAGATGCTGGATCCGATCGGGCTTTCGGCCCTCGACGCCAATGGCCGCATCACCGACCCGGTGAAGCAGATCCTCGACCTGATCGCCGAAGGCGACATCATCCTGGCCGGCGGCCACCTTTCCGCGGCCGAACTCTGCCTGGTCTTCGACGAGGCGCGGGCGCGCGGCGTCAAGAAGATGATCATCAACCACCCGACCTATATCGTCGGCTGTACCGATGCCGATATCCGGACCCTGGTGGGTCTTGGGGCCTATATGGAACATTCGATCTGCATGTTCGTCGAGGGCCGGTCGAAGAAGTTCACACCGCAGCAGCTCGCCCATCTGATCGAGGTTGCCGGCGTCGACCGCACTGTCCTCTGCTCGGACCTTGGGCTTGTCGGTTCGCCCCGGCCGGTCGACGGATATCGGGAGGTCGTCGGCCATCTCCTCGACCTTCAGGTCGGTGAGGCCGATATCCGCGCCATGATCGGCGGACACGCCGCGAAACTGCTCAATCTGGACTGACGATTGCGGGCTCCGGACGGCGGTCGCGCCGTCCGGTCATTCCAGCGAGATGTTTGCGGCGCGGATGACGCCTTCCCACTTGGCAATCTCGCCCAGTTGGGCGGCCCGCAGAGCTTCCGGCCCCTGGCCGATGGTGCGGACCCCAATCGGTTCGAACCTCGCCTTGGCTTCCGCGCTGGTCATGAAAGCGGTGCTGAGCTGGGCGAGCCGATCGACGATCGGCTTCGGCAAGCCCTTCGGACCGGCAAGACCAAACCAGGACGTCGCGGCGATCCCCGGCAAGCCCGCTTCCGACAGGGTTGGCACCGCCGGGGCCTGGGTTGCGCGGATGTCGGCGGTGACAGCCAGCCCGCGGACCGCCTTGCTCTCGATATGCGGCAGATAGGTCGGCAGGAAATCGATCGAGACATTCACATTGCCGGCGATGAGATCATTGGTCAGCGGCGCCGAGCCGCGATAGGGCACCGTGGTCATCTGGAACCCGGCGGTGCGCTGGATCAATTCGCCGGCAATATGGCCCATCAGGCCGAACCCCGGAATGCCGAAGGTAAGCTTGCCGGGATTGGCCTTGCCATAGGCAATCAGCTCGGCGAGCGACGTCACCGGTAGCGACGGATGGGTCGCGACGACCAGCTGGACATCGCCGAGCAAGGCAATCGGCTCGAAATCGGCCAGGGGGTCAAAGCTCAGCGACTTGTAGAGCAGCTTGTTGGTGACCAAAGGCCCGGACGATGAGACGAACAATGTGTAGCCGTCGGGGGCTGCGCGCACCACGCTGGACGCCGCGAGATTGCCGCCTGCACCCACCTTGTTCTCGACCACGACGCCCTGACCGAGGTCCACGCGCAACTTCTCTGCCAGCAGGCGCGCGACAATGTCGGTGGAGGCGCCGGCCGGAAACGGCACGACCAAGGTGATCGCCCGCGACGGCCAGGCCTGCGCCTGGACGAGTGAAGGCGAGGCCAGCGCACCGGCAAGGCCTGAGAGCGACGCGGCGAAGCTGCGGCGGGAGATGTGGAACATGGGGACGTTTCCTTCCGACAACGCCGCATCTTGTCGTGCGGCTGTTGCCCCAACTGTGACAGCGACCTGCCGGCTCCGGTCAAAAAGCCAACCTATTTCTCATCGCGAAACGCAGCCCCCA
The DNA here is from genome assembly GCF_005160265.1 of Phreatobacter aquaticus. Taxonomy (NCBI): domain Bacteria; kingdom Pseudomonadati; phylum Pseudomonadota; class Alphaproteobacteria; order Hyphomicrobiales; family Phreatobacteraceae; genus Phreatobacter; species Phreatobacter aquaticus. Next base: position 3,827,357 of record NZ_CP039865.1, read on the forward strand.
TGGACTGGGCCAGCGCCTGCACCTGGCGCTCGACATTGGCCGCCGCTTCCTTGAGCGGAAAGACCAGTTTGGCTCGGGCCTCGGGCGTCGGCACTGCCGTCCGGAAATAGGTGACGCCGAAGGTGGCGAGCACCCGGTCGCCCAGCATGATCGGCACCGCCACCGTCGAGGAGGTCTTCGGCTCGACGTCCCCATCGCGCTCGGCAAAGCCCCGGCGGCGCGTCACCTCGATCAGCGCGTTGAGGTTCTCGTCCGTCAGGGCGCGGTTTTCGGCATCCGCCGAGCTCCGCATCAGGCTGAGCAGGATGTCCCGCTCCTCTTGTGGACAGAAGACCAGATAGGCGCGCCCCAAGGCCCGCGAAGCCAGGCTCAGCCGATGGCCGATCGTGGCATGGAACGGAGAGATCGGGCTGTCGGGGATCGTGCTGAAACGGACAATGACGGCGTCGTGGTCGAGAACGCAGACCGCCGTCGGCCATTTGATCTGGCGAGTGAGTGCGGTGGCCCAGGGGCGCGCGGCTTCGATCACCATGGGTGCGCCGTGAAAGCCGGAGCTGAGCCGCCCGACCTCGGAGGTCACCTGATAGCCGCGCATGCGCTCGTCGCGCAGCACATAGCCGGTCGAGACCAGCGTTTCGAGCAGCCGCACGATGGTGGGCTTTGGCAGGCCCGTGCGCCGGTGCAGCTCGCCGACGGTTGCCAGTCCCAGCCGATTGACCTCGGCCAGCAATTGCAGCGCGCGCGACACCGACTGAACCGGGGGAAAGGATGGCACGGCGGCTCCAGGGCGGATCGCGAGATCGGGCCGCGACGCTAGAGTGCCCCGTGGCACCCGCCAAGGGGCCCGAAAGGACCAGTTCGCTTGAGCCGAAGGCCAAGCGCCGAGCACAGGAGCCATGCGGGCGGCTCCGCCTTGCCAACAGACCCGGGCATCGCCACTCTCGGCGCCGCTTTCAACCTTTCAAGGGCCGTTCGACCGGCCCGACGCTCTGCTGCAGGGCGACAGGAACGGCGATGCCAAGGAACATCCGGGAGGGTGCGATGCAGACGAACAGGCGTTGGACTGAGCGGCCGCCGGGCTCCACCTGGGGCGATTACGGCATGGATGACCAGATCGGTCGGCTGAACCTCCTGACGCCCGAGCGCATCCGCGCCGCCGCCCGCGAGGTGCGTGAAGGCCTGCGCTTCTGCCTGTCTCTGCCGCTCGACCTGCCGGGCGGCAATGTCGTCAATCCCCGCAGACTGCCGCCGAAGCTGATGCCGACGGGGCCAGCCAGCAACTATCGCTCGAACTTCCCGCTGACCCAGATCGATCCTCGGCTGACCGATGTGGTGAGCGACGACTACGCCATCATCCATCTCCAGTACTCGACCCAGTGGGACAGTTTCGCCCATGTCGGCTCATGGTTCGACATCATGGGCGATGGCGTGCCACGCATGACCTATTACAACGGCTATCAGGCCAACCGGCACGTCTGCGGTCCCGTGGACTACAGGTCCGGCTCGGCCATGGCCTGCGACGATCCCATGCAGGCGCGCGCGCTCGGCATCGAGAATTTCGCGGCAACGCCGATCCAGGGACGCGGCGTCATGGTCGATCTCCTGAAGGCGTGGGGCCCAGGCCGCACCGCGATTGGCTATGATCACCTGATGAGGGCCATCGACACCCAGTCGGTGGAAGTCGAGACCGGCGATCTCCTCTGCTTCAGGACAGGTTATTCCGATGCCCTGATCCGGATGGCCGGCAATCCCGACGGTGCGGAACTGCAGCGCACCGGCGCTGCCCTCGACGGACGCGACGAGCGCCTGCTGCAATGGATCAGCGACAGCGGCGTGGCCGCCCTGATCGCCGACAATTACGCCGTCGAGCATCTGGACGACCGCCCGGAGCCCTCGGGCGAGGCGCCCTACGCTTCTCTGCCGCTCCACGAGCATTGCCTGTTCAAGCTCGGCGTGCCGCTCGGCGAAATCTGGTATCTGTCCGAACTGGCAGACTGGCTCGGCACCCATGGCCGATCCCGGTTCCTGCTCACCGCGCCGCCGCTCCGCCTGCCGGGCGCGGTTGGATCACCAGTAACGCCGGTCGCGACCGTCTGACAGTCCCATAGGCCTCCCCCATGTCGATCAGTCCGCAGACCGCACAGCCAGTTCAGTCCGGCCCGCTCAAGGCCGAGGCCGTGCTTCTGGGCCAGGTCTCCTTCGTCCACCTGATCAGCCATATTCACTTCATGACGCTGCCGGCGCTGTTGCCCATCCTGCCGGCCAGGCTGGGCGTCTCCTTTATCGACCTCGGCGCGGCCATCACGCTCTACAACTTCGTCTCCTTCCTCGTGCAGACGCCGATGGGGTTTGCGACCGATCGCTTCGGCGCCCGCCGGGTGCTGACCGCGGGCCTCATCATCGGCAGCGTCAGCCTGCTCGTGGTCGCCATCGTACCGACCTATGGATGCCTGCTCGTCGCCATGGCGGCTCTGGGCCTGGCCAATGGCGTCTATCATCCCTGCGACTATGCGCTGCTGTCGAACGGCATCGATGGCTCGCGCATGGGCCGCGCCTTTTCGATCCACACCTTCGCCGGCTATCTCGGCACGGCCATCACGCCGCCGCTCCTGCTCGGCACAGCGGCCTTCGCCGGCCTGTCCAGCGCCTTCGCCGTGGCCGGTCTGATCGGGCTGGCAGGTGCCCTCATGCTGATCCTCGTCAATCCAGATCCCGCCCGACCGGACACCGCAGCGGACGCGGGTGAGCGCGCCTCAGAGCCTGCCCGTCCCGTCTCGCGACTGGCCCTGGTCACGCCCACTGTCCTCTCGCTCATGGCCATGTTCGTGCTGCTCGCCTTGTCGACCAGCGGCATCTCCTCCTTCTCTGTCTCGGCCCTGGTGATGGGCTATGGGACAGATCTCTCGACGGCCAATGCCGCGCTGACGGGCTTCCTGTTCGCCAGTGCCATCGGCGTGCTGGCCGGAGGGGCTCTCGCCGACCGCACCGCGCACCACGGCCTTGTCGCAGCGGGGGCCTATGGGCTCACCGCGATCATCAGTCTGACGCTGGCGCTGACGCAGCCGCCGGCGCTCGGCCTCCTTGTCATGCTGGGCGCGGCCGGCTTTCTGACCGGCATCATCACGCCATCGCGCGACATGATGGTCCGTGCCGCGGCTCCGAAGGGCTCGGAGGGCATCGTGTTCGGCATCGTCTCGACCGGGTTCAACATTGGCGGCCTGATCGGCCCGCTGCTCTATGCCTGGTTGCTCGACAGCGGACAGACATCGGCGATCTTCGCCGTGGCGGCGCTGTTCATGGTGCTGACCGTGACGCTGGCCATCGTGCAGGACCTGCGCGCCAGAACCTGATCACGCCAGATGGCTTGAGTTCAAGCGCCCGGTGCGCGCGCTTTACGCGCGCTTTACGCCTAACACCGCCATCCGCCTCGCGCCTTTACGCGCGTGCCGCCTAAGCCTCCGCCGGTCATTACTCCCGGAGGCTCCCATGCTGACCGATATCCTGTTCCTCGCCGGCGGACTTGCCGGCTTCCTGCTCGCGGCCATCGCCGTGACTGCGGCCGAACGCGTCTGAGGCCGCCATGACACCCGATCTCATTCTTGGCCTCGGCTTCGCCATTGTCGCGTTCGGCTACCTGCTCGTCGCGTTGTTGCGGCCTGAGCGCTTCTGAAAGCACGTCCCATGTCGAATGATCTCATCCAGGCGGCTCTCTATGCCGCCCTTCTCGTCGCCATCGCCGTGCCGCTCGGCCTTTACATGGCCAAGGTGTTCTCCGGCGAGCTCAGGTTCCTCGCGCCTGTCGAACGCGCCATCCTGGCACCTGCCGGTGTGTCCGCCGATGCTGGCCAGCACTGGAGCCGCTACGCGCTATCGCTGATCGCCTTCAACGCCGCGGGCTTCCTCGTCCTGTTCTTCATCCTGCGCTTCCAGCATCTGCTGCCGCTCAACCCGCAAGGGTTCGACGGCGTGCCTGCGCATCTCGCGTTCAACACCGCGATTTCCTTCGTCACCAACACCAACTGGCAGTCCTATGGCGGCGAGACGACGCTCTCGCATCTCAGCCAGATGGCCGGGCTGACGACGCAGAACTTTGTCTCGGCCGCCACCGGCATGGCAGCTGCGGCAGCGGTCGCGCGTGGCTTTGCTGGTCGCCAGATCTCGTCGATCGGCAATTTCTGGTCCGATCTGACCCGTTCCACCCTCTACATCCTGCTGCCGCTCTCCATCGTGCTGGCCTTGGCCTTCGTCTTCACCGGCATGCCGCAGACGCTTGCCGCAGCGACCAATGCCGCGACGCTGGAAGGTGGCCAGCAGACGATCGCGCTCGGTCCCGTGGCAAGCCAGATCGCCATCAAACAGCTTGGCACCAATGGCGGCGGCTTCTTCAACGTCAATTCCGCCCATCCCTTCGAGAACCCGACGGCGATTTCCAACCTCATTTCCATGCTGGCGATCCTGGCCATCCCCGTGGCCTTCTGCTTCACCTATGGCCGGATGGTCGGTGACCGCCGCCAGGGCATCGCCTTGTTCGCCGCCATGGGCGTGGTGCTGATCATCGCCTTCGCGGCCCTCTATGCCGCCGAGCGCAGTGGCAACCCGCTGCACGCTGCCCTCGCCGATCCTGCCGCCGGCAATATGGAGGGCAAGGAGACCCGCTTCGGTATCGTCAACTCGGTTCTGTGGGCGGTGGTAACAACCGCTGCCTCCAACGGTTCGGTCAATGCCATGCATGACAGCCTGACGCCGCTCGGCGGGCTTGTCGCCATGCTCAATATCCAGCTCGGCGAGGTCATCTATGGCGGCGTCGGCGTCGGCCTCACCGGCATGTTGCTGTTCGTCATCCTGACCGTGTTCCTGGCCGGGCTTATGGTTGGCCGCACGCCGGAATATCTCGGCAAGAAGATCGAGGCCCGCGAGGTGAAACTTGCCGCCCTGACCCTGATGATCATGCCGATCGGGGCGCTTGTGTTCCCAGCCCTCGCCCTGGTCGCGGGTGCTGCCCAGAGCTCGATCCAGGATGCCGGCCCGCACGGCCTCTCCGAGCTGCTCTATGCCTATGCCTCGGCCACCGGCAACAACGGCTCCGCCTTTGCCGGCTTCAATGCCAATGTCACCTGGCACAATGCCTTCCTGGGCCTCGCCATGCTGCTCGGCCGGTTCGGCTACCTGATCCCGATCCTCGCGATTGCCGGCTCGTTCGCGACCAAGAAGGCGGCCGCGCCCTCGGCCGGCACCTTCCCGACCCACGGTCCGGTCTTCGTCATCCTGCTGGTCGTCACGATCCTCGTCGTCGGCGCCCTCACCTTCCTGCCCGTCCTGGCCCTTGGTCCGATCGCCGAGCATGTCTCGATGATCGCTGGCCGGACCTTCTGAAAGTCTGTCCCATGAACAAGCCATTGACCGATCTTCCGATCACCTCCAGTTCGATCACGGGCGATATCCGCCTGTTCGAGCCGGCCATCCTGAAGGCGGCGGCCATCCAGGCCTTCCGCAAGCTTGATCCCCGCAGTCTCGTCCGCAATCCCGTCATCTGCGTCACCGGCCTTGTCGCGGTGCTGGCCAGCATCCTGGCGCTGCGCGACCTCGCAGGCGGCTCGGCCGGTGCCGGTATCGGCATCCAGATCGCCATCTGGCTCTGGTTCACCGTCCTGTTCGCCAATTTCGCCGAGGCCGTTGCCGAAGGCCGCGGCAAGGCGCGCGCCGATGCGTTCCGCGCCACGCGCTCCAATGCCCAGGCCAAGGTCCTGGTCGATCCCGCCCGCCGCGACCTCTGGCACTTCAAGGACATCGACGATGTCGACACCGATGACGTGATCCTTGTCGAAGCAGGCGACACGGTCCCGACCGATGGTGAGATCATCGATGGCGTCGCCTCGGTGGATGAAAGCGCCATCACGGGCGAGAGCGCTCCGGTGATCCGCGAATCCGGCGGTGACCGGTCCTCTGTCACCGGGGGTACGCGCCTGGTTTCGGACTGGCTGGTTGTGCGCGTCACCGCCCGCCAAGGCGAAACCTTCCTCGACCGCATGATCGCCATGGTGGAGGGTGCCAAGCGGCAGAAGACGCCGAACGAGATCGCCCTCGACATCCTGCTGGCCGGCCTGACCCTGGTCTTCCTGTTCGTCGTGGTGACCTTGCCGGTCTTCGCCTCGTGGTCTCAGACCGAGATCCCGGTCATCTATCTCGCAGCGCTGTTCGTGACGCTGATCCCCACCACGATTGGCGGTCTCCTCTCAGCTATCGGCATTGCCGGCATGGACCGGCTGGTGAAGGCCAATGTCATCGCCAAGTCCGGCCGCGCTGTGGAGGCCGCCGGCGACATCGATGTACTCCTGCTCGACAAGACCGGCACCATCACCTTCGGCAACCGCATGGCCGATGCCTTCGAACCTGTGCCGGGCACATCGGAACAGGCGCTGGCCGAGGCAGCGTTTCTCGCCTCGCTGGCCGACGACACCCCGGAGGGCAAGTCGATCGTCGATCTTGCTGCTCGCAAGTTCGGTCTGACCGCTGGTGACAAGGCCGCTGGTGCCACCTTCGTGCCCTTCACTGCGCAAACCCGCATGTCCGGCGTCGACCTCGCCGGTGGAAGCATCATCCGCAAGGGTGCCTCCGACGCGATCCAGCGCCATGTCGGCGGCGTGGCCGACAGCCACCTGGAGACAATCGTCCGCAAGATCGCCATGTCCGGCGGCACGCCGCTGGTGGTGGCCCGCGACGGCCACGCGCTCGGCGTCGTCCACCTGAAGGACATCGTCAAGCCTGGCATCCGCGAGCGTTTCGCCGAACTCAGGCGCATGGGCATCCGGACTGTGATGATCACCGGCGACAACCCGCTCACCGCCGCCGCCATCGCGGCCGAGGCAGGCGTCGACGATTTCCTCGCCGAGGCCACGCCTGAGCGCAAACTCGAACTGATACGCAAGGAACAGGCCGAGGGCAAGCTTGTCGCCATGTGCGGCGACGGCTCGAACGATGCTCCGGCCCTCGCCCAAGCCGACGTCGGCGTCGCCATGAATTCCGGCACGCCCGCCGCCAAGGAGGCCGGCAACCTGATCGATCTCGACAGCGATCCGACCAAGCTCATCGAGATCGTTCTGGTCGGCAAGCAATTGCTGATCTCGCGCGGCGCGCTCACCACCTTCTCGATCGCCAATGACGTCGCGAAATATTTCGCCATCCTGCCGGCGCTGTTCATCTCGGCCTATCCGGGACTTGCGGTGCTCGACGTCATGGGGCTCGGCACGCCGCAATCGGCGATCCTGTCGGCCATCATCTTCAATGCGCTGGTTATCGGCGCGCTGATCCCGATCGCGCTGAAGGGCGTGCGCTACGTGCCCTCCTCCGCCTCCGCGCTGCTGTCGCGCAACCTCGCGATCTACGGCGTCGGCGGCCTCATCGCCCCGTTCATCGGCATCAAGCTGATCGACATCATCGTCGATCTCCTGCGGCTTGCCTGAACAAAGGACCTATCCCATGCTCTCGCTCATCCGTCCGGCCCTCGTGCTGACCTTCATCTTCACCGCCCTCACCGGTCTCGCCTATCCCTTCGCCATGACCGGCCTCGCCCAGGCCCTCATGCCCTACCAGGCCAATGGCTCGCTGACCGTTCAGAACGGCAAGGTCGTCGGCTCTGACCTGATCGGCCAGGCTTTCACGACCGAGCGTTATTTCCACGGCCGCCCGTCGGCGACCTCCACCGCCGACCCGAACGATGCGGCAAAGACGGTCGATGCGCCCTACAATGCGGCGTCATCGTCGGGTTCCAATCTGGGTGCGACCTCGAAGGCGCTGGCGGAAGCCATCCGTGACCGTGCCGCCGTCTATGGCCAAGGTCCGGCTCCGGCGGATCTGGTCACCGCTTCGGCCTCCGGACTTGACCCGCAAATCTCGCCGGCCTCGGCACTGATCCAGGTGCCTCGGGTGGCGGCGGCACGCGGGATCGCCGCCGAACGCATTGCCCAACTGGTGCAAGATCACGTGGAAAAGCGTAATCTTGGATTCCTGGGCGAGCCGCGCGTCAACGTGCTCGCGCTCAATCTCGCGCTCGACACCCTGCGTCCCTGATCATCCCATGCCGACGAGCGATCCCGACCGTCCCGATCCCCAGGCCCTGCTCGACGCCATCGGACGTCCGGGACGCGGCAAACTGAAGATCTTCCTCGGCGCCTCCCCAGGCGTCGGCAAGACCTACGCCATGCTGGAGGAGGCCCGCGTACGTCAGCGCGCGGGCTTCGACGTCGTCGTGGCCCTGGTGGAAACCCACGGACGCAGCGACACGGCGAGCCTGCTGGTCGATCTGGAGGTCTTGCCCCGCAACCACGTCGATCATCGCGGGCAGCGCCTCGAGGAAATGGATATCGACGCGCTGCTGGCACGGCGCCCGCAGCTCGCCCTGATCGATGAACTCGCCCACACCAATGCGCCCGGCTCCCGCCATCCCAAGCGCTGGCAGGATGTTCTGGAGGTCCTGGAAGCTGGCATCGACGTCACGACCACGCTCAACATCCAGCATATCGAGAGCCTGAACGATGTCGTCGCCCGCATCACGGGCGTGCGCGTGCAGGAGACCATCCCTGACGAGGTGTTGCAGCGCGCCGATGAGATCGAGCTGATCGACCTGCCGCCGGAAGAGCTGATGAACCGGCTGCGGGAGGGCAAGGTCTATGTTCCCGCCCAGATCGGCCGGGCGCTCGACAATTTCTTTTCGAAGGGCAACCTCACCGCGCTCCGGGAACTGGCGCTGCGCACGGCGGCCAGCCGCGTTGACGACGAAATGCTCACCTACATGCAGGCCAATGCGGTCAAGGGGCCCTGGCCGACGCAGGAGCGGCTGCTGGTCTGCATCAACGAGGCGCCGGTCGCCAAGGCGCTGGTGCGGGCCGGCAAACGCATGGCCGAACGCGCGCGCATTCCCTGGATCGTCGCGACTGTCGTAACCCCGCGTCACGAGGCGCTGGGCCAGGAGGCACGCGGCGCCACAGCCGACGCGATGCGACTGGCTGAAGCCTTGGGCGCCGAGACAATCACGCTGCACGGCGAATCCGATGTCGCCGCAGAGATCCTCGGCCTTGCACGGAGCCGCAATGTCTCCCGCCTGGTGATCGGGAGGCCGCGCCGGCGCTGGCCTTTCGGCTATCTGCGCGAGCCGGTCGCAGACCGCATCCTGGATCAGGCCGTCGATTTCGAGGTTACGGTCATCGCTCGCCATGCGCGCATCGAGCGGCAGAAGATCCTTTCAACGCTCACGATTCCTCAATGGCGCCAATGGCTGGGTGTGATCGGCGAGACCGTGGCCGCAATGACCGCGGCCACCGCAGTTGCTTGGCCGCTCTGGCATCTGGTGCCGGTTGCGTCTATCGCGGTGGTCTATCTGCTCGCCGTATCGATCATCGCGTTCCGCCGCGGGCTCACCGCCGCGCTGATGGCAACCGGTCTTGGTTTCCTCACCTACAATTTCTTCTTCACGACCCCGCACTATTCCTTCGCAGTCGAGCAATATGAATCGGTCGTGGCCCTGCTGGTGTTCCTGGTCAGCGCCGTGTTTACCGGCACGCTGGCCAGCAGGCTGAAGGCCCAGGTGGATTCCGTCCGTGCCTCTCAACGGCGCACAGAAACACTGTTCACCTTTGCCCGCAAGATCGCATCGGCAACGCGGTCCGACGATGTGCTGTGGGCCGCGGCCGCTCATATCGCCGCTGCGCTCAATTGCCGGTCGCTGATCCTGATGCCGGATGCGCATGGGGCGCTCGAACAGGTCCAGGGCCACCCATCCCTCGATGATCTCGACCCCCGCGCCGAGGGGGCCGCACGCTGGGCCTTCGAACGCGGCGAGCCGGCCGGTTCAGGGACAGCGACCCTTCCAACCTCGGAATGGCTCTTCGTCCCTCTGGCAACCGCACGCACGACACTCGGTGTCATCGGTGTCCGGTTCCGCGAAGCCGGCGCGACCCTCGACCCGGATACCCGGCGCCTCCTGGAGGCCGTCGAGGATCAGGTCGCGGTCGCGCTCGAACGCTTCACCCTGGCCGACGATCTTGAGAATGCGCGCGTCAATGAAGCCAGTGAAAAATTGCGATCCGCCCTGCTCAACTCCGTCAGCCACGACCTGCGCACGCCGCTGGTCACCGTGATCGGCGCCATGACCAGCCTTGCCGAGATCGACAGCCATCTGAAACCGGAAGACCGTCGCGAACTGATCGGCGCGGCGCTAGACGAGTCCCGCCGGCTCGACCGCTATGTGCAGAACCTGCTGGACATGACGCGGCTGGGACATGGCGCATTGGCGCCGCGCCTTGCGGCGATCGATCTCAGGGAGATTATCGGCCGCGTGCGGGCCGACCTCGCGCGCGTGACCGCCGGCCGGGAGGTCATCGTCACCATTCCCCGCGACCTTCCGCGCGTCTTGGTCGATCCGGTCCTGATCGGGCAGGCCCTGGCGAACGTGCTCGAGAACGCCGCGAAATATGCCCCGCCCGGGACACGGATAGCCCTTTCAGCGGAGGTCTCTGGAGGTTTCGTGGCGCTCACGGTCTCCGACGAAGGCCCGGGCATTGCCAAAGGCGACCGCGAAAAGGTCTTCGACCTCTTCTACCGAGCGTCCAAGGGCGATGGCGCGCCGCCTGGCACCGGCCTTGGGCTGGCGATTGTTCGTGGCCTGGTCGAAGCCCATGGTGGCACTGTCAGCGCCCATGCGGGGCCGGCCGATCACGGCACCAGCATCGTCCTGACCCTGCCGATTGCCACCGATCTCGCCGTACCGGACGATGCCCAATGACTGAAGCGACGTCTCCCCGCGTGCTGGTGATCGAGGACGAGGCGCCGATCCGCCGCTTTCTGTCGATCGCTCTCGGCAGCGCCGGCTTTGCTGTGGAAGAGGCCTCGCGCGGACGGGAAGGCATCGAACGTGCGGCGACGTCTGCTCCCGACGTTATCGTTCTTGACCTCGGCCTTCCCGACCTGGACGGCAAGGTGGTCGTCGCGGCGATCCGCGAATGGTCGCAGGTGCCGATCCTGATCCTGTCGGTGCGCGATGCCGAGACTGAGAAGATTGCCGCGCTCGATGCCGGCGCCGACGACTATGTCACCAAGCCTTTCGCAACCGGCGAACTGACGGCCCGCCTGAGAGCGCTCATGCGTAACCGGCGCTCGGCAGAGGCACCCGTGCCTGTCATTGTGTCCGGCGACTTAACGATCGATCTTGCCCGCCGCCTGGTGTCGCTGGCCGGACGCGAGGTCAAGATGACCCGCAAGGAATATGATGTTCTGGCCCTGCTCGCCCGCTTCCAGGGCAGGCTCGTCACGCACAAGCAGTTGCTCACGACGATCTGGGGCCCGGCCCATGTCGAGGACGCTCACTATCTGCGCATCGCGGTCGGGCACATTCGGGACAAGCTAGGCGATGACGCTGCCGACCCCAGCTTCATCCTGACCGAGCCGGGCGTCGGCTATCGGCTTGTGTGAGCACTTTCCGCCCAGCGCTACAAGGCTTCGCTCGGGACGAGCCGGTCGTTCAGGGCCTCCGACTGGTTCATCGCTTACGCCGTCGATCTGGCTTGGTCGTATGCCCGCACTTTCCTGTGACAGGCCGGGAACCATGAGCTTGCTATCGCGTTAGTTGGCGGCGCATGTCGGGGGTGAATTTGGGCGACGACGCGAAATCCCTGGCTGATGCTGCACTGATGCAGATCCTCGAAGGCATCGGCGACAGCTTTTATGCGGTCGACGGCGCCTGGACGATCACTCAGATGAACGAGGCCGCGAGCCTGTTCTTCGGAGTAGGGCCTGACGAGGTCATCGGCACCGAGCTGTGGCGCACGTTTCCGGCGATCGAAGCCTCGCTGTTCGGCGATGTCTATAGAACAGCCATGACCAGCCGCACTTTACAGGCCTTTCGCGGGGAATCGCCGACATTTCCCGGAAAATGGCTGGAAGTCCGGGCATTCCCGCTACTGGATGGCATCGGGATCGCGTTTCGCGAGGTCACCCTCGGCTATCAAGCCGAGGTCCGGTTGAGAGACCAGGACCAACAGCTCGGCAAGGCACTGCGCACAGTGCGCGACAGTGAGGCCCGCTACAAGGCGGCCCTGACAGTCGGGCGCATGGGCAGCTGGGAATCCCATTTCCAGACCTGTGAGCGGCACTGGACCGATGAGGGCCTCGCCCTCTTCGGTCTCGTTCTTCCCAGCCGGATCGGCATCGTGGGAGGCGATGCCGACGAGTATCTGGCCGCGGTCCATCCCGACGACCGACATCTCATCGCGAAATACCGCCGCCTGGCGAACGAGATCGACTCGTTTCCCGCGGAATATCGTGTGGTCCGGCCGGACGGCAGGACGATCTGGGTCGCCGGACGCGGACAGGTCACGGAGCGGGCCGACGACGGCACAGCGGTTCGGCTGATCAATGTCGTTTCCGACATCACCGAGCGCAAATCATCCGAGGAGCACATCAAGATCCTGCTGCGCGAGATCTCCCACCGGTCGAAGAACCTCCTGGCTGTGGTGCAATCCATCGCACGCCAGACAGGCAAGGGTGACATTCCGACACAGGAATTCCAGCGCCGCTTCAGCCTCCGTTTGCAGGGGCTCGCCGCCTCGCATGACTTGCTCGTTTCGCAGGATTGGCGAGGCGTCCCCCTCGACGAATTGATCCGGCACCAGATGGTTGCGTTCATCGGGCTTGAGACACCTCGCCTCCATCTTCAGGGGCCGGCGGTCTTCGTGGTTCCAGCGGCCGCTCAGTCGCTCGGCCTCGCGCTCCACGAGCTCGGCACCAACGCCTCGAAACATGGCTCGCTTTCCGGGGACGAGGGGAGCGTGCATGTCAGCTGGTCGGTCGATACGATCGCAGGCGCCGGCGCGATCTTTCAGATGACATGGACGGAGATGGGCGGCCCGGACGTCCAGCAGCCGACCGCAGCAGGCTTCGGTACGTTCCTGCTCGACCAGATGGTCAGGCGCTCCCTGAATGCCGAGGTTCGGCTCGACTTCGGAACCGCGGGCTTCACCTGGACGATGTCCGCCCCGCTCGACCTCATGACCACGCCATCAGCGACCGAATAGCCAGCGGAACATCGGGCAATCTCGGCGGTTAAACAGGGCACGCAGAACCCGTCTTTGCGCTCAGCCGAACCGGAGAGAACCATGACCGCCGTACAGAATGAATCGGACAAGTTGATCGACGCCGCAGCCGATACGGCCAAGGCGGCACGCGCCCAGTTGAAGAACGCCGGCATCGATACCGATGTGATGGCCTCGCGCGCCGGCGAGCTCGGCACCATGCTGAAGGCCGAGATCGCAGCCAAGCCGTTCCAGGCCGTCGGGATCGCGCTCGTCGTCGGCTTCATCTACGGCCTGACGCGCTGACGGGTCATTCCGGGGAGATGGGCCCGCACCAACCACCTGATTCCCACACCTCCCGGAACCGGCCACGACGCAGGCCGTTTCCGTCTGGCAGAGATGATCAGGGAGTATCGCATGCCAACGCCTCAGGAACTCGAGGACGCGTTCTGGACGCACCTTCGCTCGGACATGACCGTGATGGTCGGCCTGGCCAGCGAAAAGGGAGAAACACGCCCCCTCACCGCCCAGGTGGATGGCGACGCCAATGCCGGCCCCATCTGGTTCTTCACCTCGCGCGAGACCGGGCTTTTCCAGAAGCTTCATGGTCAGCAGCCCGCAATATTGACGTTCGTTTCAAAGGGACATGACGTTTTCGCAAGCGTCAGCGGGTCGATCATGCTGGACAATGATCGTGCTGTGATCGATCGGCTGTGGAACACGTTCGTGGCGGCCTGGTATGAAGGTGGCAAGGCGGATCCCAAGCTCGCCCTGCTTCGTTTCGATCCGCAGGAAGGGCAAATCTGGGAGAACGGCTCCAGTTTGCTGGCGGGCATCAAGATGATGCTCGGTATCGATCCCAAGGCGGATTATCGCGACAAGGTGGCGACCGTTCGGATGGACTGACGATCAGGCATGGTCCGGGGGCATCTCACCTTCCGGGCCATGCCATCGTGGTCGTCCCAAAGACTTCAGGCGGGCAAGGGCGGCGCTGGCGGCGCCTGGTGATCGCCCTCGCGATCGCCCGGCAAAATGACATCCGGCTGATCGCTCGGCCGCGCATCCGGCAGGATCACATCGTTGTCGATGGGAAGAATGCGCTTTGGCGGCCGAATGTCTTTCGGATCTTCGGGCGGCATTGTCGGGATATCCGTTGGCATCAGGCCATCTCCTCGTCATGCGTTGCCGGCGGTTCGTCGTCCGCCTCAGGCCTGAAACGTCATGGCGCAGAGCATGTTCCCGGAATGGGCTGAATGGGCGCGGGTCGCGCGCCGATCGTTGCGCCATCAATGGGCGCAAATTGAATCTCCGCATCGGTGAGGCTTTTCGCATCCTGACGCGTAGCCCGACAGGAGGCGATGCGATGACAGCCGAACAAATGACCGTTTTACTGGTGGATGACGAGGAACTCTTGCGCGATCTCGTTCAGGAGACGCTTGAGGAAGCGGATTTCAAAGTCGTAAGCGCAGCAAGCGGAGAGGCCGGGCTTAAGGCGCTGGCCGAAAGTGACCAGTCCGTTCAGGCGCTGCTGACCGACATCGACCTGGGCCGCGAGCGGCTGAGTGGCTGGGATGTCGCGCGCGCCGCGCGCCGCGCCAGGCCGGGCCTGCCCGTGATCTACATGACCGGGGCATCCGGAAACGACTGGGCGACAATGGGCGTTGCCGGCAGCATCCTGCTCTCCAAACCCTTCGTCCTGCGCCATTTGCTGGCAACCTTGGCTTTGCTTCTGCACACCCCGTCGCCCGGCACCGCCTGACCACCGTTTTCCCGCGAGAGGTCATGAGCTGTGGCCGAGGGAACGTCTGCCCGGACTGCGCGTTCAGTCTTCGAACCAGATCACGACACGATGGAGCAGATCATGCTGCGGACGCTTTCGACCTTCTTTCAGCACCAGGCCGACGCTGCCCGGGACTATTTCAGCGACGCCATGCACCGCGGCAACGAAGCCGCCTCTGATGTCGGCCGGACTGCCATGAGCTATGCCCGCGATTTCCGCAGCGCGCCCGCCGATACGATCGACGCTGTCGAGCGGCGGCTTCGCGCCTATGGCATCACACCGGACATGTTGGCCTCGTTGTCGGCGAGCCAGTTGAAGCGGATCCAGCGTCTGGCTGTCACTCACGCCCCGCGCCATGCCGGATCCATTGCGGGCCCCCTGCTTGCCCTCGGCCTGGTCGCCGCCATTGTCTATGTGCTCACCCGCGCCGAGGATGTCGCGGCGCCGGCTGTCGTGCGGTCAAAGGCGGGCTGAGGGCGCCCTATCGCAGGGTCGGGTCCAGCCGGTCCCGCAGCCAATCTCCGAGGATCGAGACCGCAAGGGTCGTCAGCACGATCGTCAATGACGGTGCCAGCATGATCCAGGGCGCGCGGGTGATGTACTCGCGCCCATAACCGACCATGTTGCCAAGACTGGTCATCGGCGGTTGCACGCCGAGGCCGAGGAACGACAGGCCGCTCTCAAGCAGGATCACTTCGGGAAAGACCAGGGTCATCGACACGATCAGGGTGGACGCGATGTTGGGCAGGATGTGCTTCAGATAGACCCTGGTCGGCGCCGCGCCGAGCTGGGTCACAGCCGAGGCATAGCCCTGGGCGCTGGCCGAGATGGCGAGGCCGCGGGCGATGCGCGCATAGCGCTCCCAGCCGAACATGCCCATCAGCCCGATCAGCAGCGGCAGCGACGAACCGAAGAAGGCGAGCACGGCCAGCGCCATGATCAGGAACGGCATGCTGGCCTGGAAGTCGGCCAGCATCAGCACGACCTGCTCGACTGCGCCACGGAAATAGGCTGCGAGGAACCCGAGGCTGGTGCCGATGGTCGCCGACAGGATGCTGGCGCCGAAGGCGATCATCAACGAGATGCGGATCGAGACGATCAATCGGGACAGAACGTCACGGCCGAGTTCGTCGGTGCCGAGCCAGTGGAGTGCATGGCCCGGCGGGGCCAGGCGATTGCGCAGGTTCGGCGCCGTGTAGGTATAGGGCGTGATGAAATCCGCCAGCAGCGCGACGACGATCGTAGCGACCAGCCAGATCAACGCGAGCCAGACCAGTGGCGGAATGCCTGCGAAACGCGCGAGGAGCGAGCGGCTGGCGGGGTTTGCGAGGGTCTGGTCGGTCATGCGCCGCTCCTTGCCCCGGAATGCCGCAGGCGCGGGTCGAGGAAGCCGTAGAGGAAATCGACGATCAGGTTCGAAACGACCATGGTCGCCGCCACCAGAAGCAGGATGCACTGGACGACCGCGAGGTCGCGGTTGGCAACCGCCACCACCAGCAGGCGTCCGACGCCCGGCCACGAGAACACGCTCTCGACCACCACCGCGCCCGCGATGAGCGAACCGACCATGAAGCCGATGATGGTGACCGTCGGGATCGTGGCATTGGGCAGTGCGTGGCCGATGACGACACGCCGCCACGGCACGCCCTTGGCGCTGGCGGTGCGGACATAGGGCTGGCCCAGCACTTCGAGCATGGCGCTGCGGGTGAAGCGGGCGAGCACCGCCGCGCCGCCGATGCCGAGCGTGATCACCGGCAGGATGGCATGGCGCCAGCTGTCCTGGCCGCCTGAGGGCAACCAACCGAGCTGCACCGCGAAGATCAGGACCAGAACCAGGCCGAGGACAAAGCTCGGCACGGTAAAGCCGGCGACCGAGAGCAGCATGACCATGCGGTCGGCGAGGCTACCGCGGTTGAGGGCGGCGAAGATGCCGGCGGGGATGCCGATGCCGAGCTTGAGCAGCAGGGCGGGAATCGTCAGTGCCAGCGTCGCCGGAATGCGTTCGGCAACCAGCGCGATAGCCGAGCGGCCATCGCGCATGGACCGGCCAAGCTCGCCCTGGGCGATCGCGCCGAAATACGAGAAATACTGCTTCCAGAGCGGCTCATCGAGGCCCCAGGCGGTGCGGAAGGCGGCGATGGCCTCGGGCGGTGCTTCCGGGCCAAGGATGATCAACGCGGGATCGCCCGAGAGCCGCAGCACGACGAAGGCGAAGGTGACGACGAGCGCAATGGTGATCAGCGCCCTGAGCAGGCGGGTGGCGAAGAAATGCGCCATCAGGCGGCCTCTCGGGTCTGGTTCACAGCACCTTCGACGAGGTGGCAGGCGACGCTGCGGCCCCCCTGCAGCGTCCGGCGCTCCGGGATCTCGGCGCGGCAGCGGGCGGTAGCAAGCGGGCAGCGGGGATGAAAGGCACAACCCGGGGGCCGGCTGGACGGATCGGGCGGCTCGCCGGTCAGGATGATGCGCTGGGTTTTGGCACCGGGCGCCGGCGCCGCCGAGACCAAGGCCTGGGTATAGGGATGAAGCGGGCGGGCAAACAGATCGTCGGCATCGCCCTCCTCGACGAAGCGGCCGAGATACATCACCGCCACGCGCCGGCTGATCTGGCGCACGACCCGGAGGTCGTGGCTGATGAACAGCATGGCGAGGCGGAACTCCTCCTGGAGGTCGATCAGAAGATTGACCACCTGGGCCTGGATCGAGACGTCGAGCGCCGAGACCGGCTCGTCGCAGACGAGAAAGGCCGGTTCCGTCATCAGGGCGCGGGCGAGCACGACTCGCTGCCGCTGACCGCCCGACAGCTCATGCGGGTAGCGGCCGGCCAGATGCTGCGAGAGGCCGACCCGGTCGAGCATGGCGAGCGCCCTGCCCGGCCGCTCGGCCTTATCGCCGCGCTGATGGATATCGAGCGGCTCTCGCACCTGATCGAGGACGCTGAGCCGGCGATCAAGGGCACCGAGCGGGTCCTGATAGATCATCTGCATGCGGGTGCGGCTGCGACGCCATTCGGCACTCGCCGGCAGCGCCATCGGTTGGCCGTCGAAGCGCACGGTGCCCTCGTCGGGCCGCTCGAGGCCGAGGATCATCCGCCCGAGCGTCGACTTGCCGGAGCCGGATTCGCCCACAATGCCGAGCGTCTCGCCCGGGGCAACCGTCAGGCTGATCTGGTCCACGGCGCGCACCGGCGAGTTACGTCCGAACAGGCCCTGATGGCGCTGGTAGATGCGGGCGAGCGAGGTGGCTTCGACGAGAGGCGCGGTCATGCCGGCACCGTTTCGCGATGCGTCACTGCCGGGGCTGCCACGCCGGGGAGTATCGGGGCCTCTTCGGCGCCGAGGTCGCTAGCCCGCAGGCAAGCCACGCGGCGGACGTCATCGAGCATTTCGAGCAGCGGATCCTGCGTGCCGCAGGCTGCGATCGCCACGGCGCAACGCGGCGCGAAGGCACAGCCGGCAGGCAGCTTGCGCGGGTCCGGGACGACACCGGGAATGGAGGTCAGCCGGCGGCGCGGACCGGCCAGCGGCGGGAGCGAGCCGATGAGGCCGCGCGCATAGGGATGGCGGGCGTTGTCGAACAGCGTGGCGGCACCGGCCTCCTCGACGATCCTGCCGGCATACATGACGGCGACCCGGTCGCAGGTCTCGGCGATGACGCCGAGATCGTGGCTGATCAGCACCAGCGCCATGTTGAACTCGCGGCGCACCGTGCCGAGCAGGTCAAGGATCTGTGCCTGGATGGTGACATCAAGGGCGGTCGTCGGCTCGTCCGCGACCAGCAGGTCGGGTCGTCCGGCCAGCGCCATGGCGATCATCACGCGCTGGTTCTGCCCGCCGGAGAATTCATGCGGATAGGCATCAAGCCGCCGAACAGCGTCGGGAATGCCGACCAGCTCGACCAGGCGCCTGGCCTCGGCCCTGAGGCTCGACCCCGACAGGTCGGTATGGAGGGCGAGCGCCTCGGCGATCTGACGGCCGACCGGCAAGACCGGATTGAGCGCGCTTGCCGGATCCTGGAAGATCATCGCGATACGGCCGCCACGGACCGAGTCCAAGGTCGCGGCGGGCGCGCCGACCAGTTCCGTGCCGTCGAGCGTCGCACTGCCGGTCACCCGCGCCTTGGCCGGCAAGAGGCCGAGGGCGGCAAGCCAGGTCACCGACTTGCCCGAACCGGACTCGCCGACGAGCCCCAGGGCTTCGCCACGGTCAATGTGAAGGTCTATGCCGCGCAGCGCCGGCACGCCGTCGAACGTGACGGCAAGATCGTGAATGCGGACCAGCGGTGTGGTCGTCGTGGACGTGGGAGATGCCATGGTGGGTCAGCCCATATTGGCCGGCCGAAAGTCCATGTACTCGATCGGATAGGGCTGCCAGGGCACGTCCTTCCGCTTGCCGTAGAACATGGTCAGGTCGTGCAGCACTGTTCCGGCCGGATCGTCATTGTCGAAGATTTCGAGCATGCGGCGGAAGGCGCGCTTCCGCTCGGCGGTGTCGAGGCTGGAGGTCAGCACAGCCGCATTCTGGTTGAACTCGGCATTGCTCCATTCCCGATAGACCTGCTGCGTCGGACCATTCGGGCCGAACAGGCGCACCAGCACGCCGGCCGGGTCGTTCCAGAAGATGGTGTTCGACCAGTCGCGGATGCCACGACCCTCCGGCGGATTGATCACCGCGCCGATATTCTCGCGCACCTGAAGATCGATGTTCAGGCCGGCCTGGCGCCACATCTCGACCAGGATCTGGGCGGTCTGAAGCTGCAGCGTGTAGTAGTTGGGCAGGATGCGGTAGGGGATCGGCTGGCCGGAATAGCCGGCTTCCTTCACCAGCGCGCGCGCCTTGTCGAGATCGAAGGCGGGGGCCGGATAGTCCGGCATGTAGAGATCACCATAGGCCGGGTTCTGGTGTCCGGGCGGGATCGTCGTGCGGCCGGCATAGAGCGCATCGACGATCGCCTTGCGGTCGATGGCAAGCCCGAGCGCCCGGCGGATCCGGGCATCGGCCAGGACCGGATGGTTCTTGTCATAGGCGAGCACGCGGATGTTCTGGATTGGCCCGCCAACGATCTCGCGACCCGCCATGGCCCCAACCGTGCTGAAATGGTCGGGGGAGAGCTCGGTGATGATGTCGGCTTCTCCCGTTGCAAGCGCATTGAGGCGGCTCGACAATTCCGGGACAACCCGGAAAACCAGTTCGCGTACCGTCGGCGCACCGCCGAAATAGTCGTCATGCGCGCGCAGCGTGATCTGACGGTCGACATTGAACTGGCTGACGGCGAAGGGACCGGTGCCGACCGGCGCCTTCTCCCAGGCGTCGAAGGACCCGGCGGCGAGAAAGGCGCGCTTCGAGATGATCTGCGCGGCCCAGCCGGCCAGGCGCTGCTCGATCAGCGGGTCGGGGGCGCGGGTCACCACGCGAACCTGGCGGGGGCCGATGGCCTCAACGCGCTCGATCGACCCGAGGAAGGTCCGGCTCAGGGCATGGCCCGGCGATTTGGGATCGGACACGCGCTCCGGCCCGAAGGTGAAGGCCACGTCCTCGGCGGTCAGAAGGTCGCCGTTATGAAAGCGCACGCCCTCGCGCAGATCGAGTTCGAGAACGCGCGGCTCGGTGCGCCGCCAGGCAGTCGCCAGACCCGGCTTGAGCTTGGCATTGTCGCGATAATCGACCGCGATCAGCGTGTCGAAGATGTTGTAGGCGATCCGGAACAGGACATTGGAGACCTCTCGCACCGGCTCCAGGACGCGCGGACTGACCGGGATCGCCACCGTGACGCGGCGTCCGGTCGTCTGGGCCGAGGCCTGCACGCCTGCGAGCGAAGCAAGGGCAAGGGCCGCACCGGAGCCCTTCAGCAGCGTGCGACGGGTGGCGTCGGGGGTCAGCTTGGTCATGGTGGGGCCTTCCGAAAAATGCAGAACGGGCCAACGGGATGGGTTCCCGTTGGCCCGTGGGGATGGTGGATCAGGCGCCGTAATTGCCGGGACGGAAGTCCATGGCGAAGGCCGGCGCAGTCTTCCAGCGGATCGACTTCGCCTTGGCGGTGAAGGTCGCGTTCTGATGGAGCACCGTGTAGGCGGGGTCTTCGCGCTCGCAGATTTCCAGCATGCGGCGGAACGACTTGCGACGGAGCGCGCGGTCGGTCGAGGTCTCCAGCACTTCACAGAGCTGGTTCATTTCGACATTGGTCCATTCGCCGATCTGCTGCTGCTGACCGTTGGGGCCATGCTGGTTGACCAGCGATGAGACAGGATCGTTGAACGGGGCGGAATTCGACCAGTCGCGCACCGCGCGGGCCGGACCGCGCTCCATGATCTGGCTCCAGTTCTCGACCGTCTGCATCTGGACGTTGATGCCGACCGAACGCCACATCTCGGTGAGGATCTGCGAGGTCGGGTTCTGGTTGGTGTAGTAGTTGTTGAGCACGCGAAAGGTGATCGCGTCACCCTTATAGCCAGCCTGGCGCAGCAGATCGCGGGCGAGCTTCGGATCGTAGGCCGGCACGGTCCAATCGGCATGGAACATGTCGCCGTAGAATTCCCATTGCAGGCCGGCGGGAACCTTGGTGCGGCCGGCCCAGAGCGAGTCGACGATCGCCTGACGGTCGATGGCATGGGTGAAGGCACGGCGGACCAGCGGGTTGGCCAGCTGGGCGTTGTTCTTGTCGAACACGGTCAGGCGGTGGTTCTGGATCGTGCCGCCCTGGACCTCGAAGGCCGCATTCTTCTCGATCTCGCCGATCTGGTCGGGGGAGATGT
The DNA here is from genome assembly GCF_005160265.1 of Phreatobacter aquaticus. Taxonomy (NCBI): domain Bacteria; kingdom Pseudomonadati; phylum Pseudomonadota; class Alphaproteobacteria; order Hyphomicrobiales; family Phreatobacteraceae; genus Phreatobacter; species Phreatobacter aquaticus. The sequence continues at coordinate 3,848,949 of NZ_CP039865.1, forward strand.
CGCAGGCGAACTGGTACTGGCCGGAGAGGAGGCCGGCGACACGGCTGGACACCTCCGGCACTTCGACGAAGCGGATCGACTTGATCGGCGGGCGGCCGCCCCAATACTCGTCATGGGCCTCAAGCTGCAGCGAGACATCGGGCCGGAACTCGACGACCTTGTAGGGGCCCGTGGTGATCGGCTTGCGGGCCCAGTCGAGATAGCTGGCTGCCTCTTCCCAGCCACGGCGGCTCATGATGTCCGAGCCATAGCGCGACAGGCGTCCCTCAAGCGTCACATCAGGCGTCGCATTGATGAAGCGCACGGTGTAACGATCCACGGCGTCGACGCGCAGCAGATCGGGCCAGGCGCGGCGTGCCACGGCGGGAATCTCGCCCGGCAGTTCCTTGCCCGGGCGCGGTGCCGGGATGTTCTCGAAAGCCTTGAGCGTCGAGCGGTTCTTGGCCTCGGTATTGCCGAACATGCGCTCACGCGAGAAAGTGAACACCACGTCCTCGGCGGTCATCTCGTCGCCATTGTGGAACTTGACGCCCTGGCGGAGCTTCAGTTCGACGGTCTGGTCGTCGATGCGACGCCATTCGGTGGCAAGGCCCGGTCGGGGCGACAGGTTGCCCAGCCAGTCGCGGCTGATCAATGCCTCCCAGAGCGACGTGAAGAAGATGCGCTCGCCGACATTGGACTGTTCGCGCAGCACGTCGAGCACATTGGAATTGACGATCTTCTGGACCGCAATGGTGATTGCGGGCCGGTTATCAGCCTGGCCGTGGGCGAGACGCGGCACGAACGGAGCTGCGACGGCGGCGCCGCCCAGAAGGAGTACAGAACGCCTGGAGGTCGAGGTGAGCATGGTCGCCATGTCCTGGGTTTCGTGGAGCGGCGGGCAGCGGGCAGATGACGCATCCGCGGCCCTCTGGCGATGTCGACTAGACGCCGGCCATAACGTCCCGGTGACTCCCCGATGTCATCGCCATGACACCGGGGGATAACGGGTCCGTGCGACCTATCGGGCGAGACCGAGGCCGATCAGATAGTCGGCGCCCTCGCGGACGCGGTCCTTGTTGCGCACTTCCAGCATGAGGCGGGGATTGCTCTTCACCGTCTCCAGCGCGCGGAACACCTGGCGCCAGGCAATGGTGCCCTCGCCCGGATTCCAGTGGCGGTCGGCATAGCCGTCGGAATCCTGCAAGTGGACGTGGTGCAGCATGTCGCCGGCGGCCGTGACGTAATAGTCGACAGGCGGCGCGCCAGTGGAGGTGTAGGCGTAATTGGCGTGGCCGGTATCGATGGAGACCCGAACGGCCGGGCTGTCGAACGACTTTGCCAGCGCCACGCGCTCGGCCGGGTTGCGATCTTCGATATTCTCGATGACCAGCACCACGCCCATGTCCTCGGCGCGGCGCACCGCGGCCTTGAGAGTGTCGTGGGTCCGCTCGACGACCTTGTCACGGGCGCCGGGATTGTAGTCGAGATTGTTGTAGTCCCAGGTCGTGTAGGGCGAGTGGATGACCATCTGGGTGGCGCCGAGCGCCGCGCAGACATCCAGCCCCTGGTCCATGCGCTTGGCGACAAGTGCACGAACATCCGGATCGAGGCTGGCAATGGTGAAGCCCCAGAACGGCCCGTGAATGCCGAGGCGGCCGGTATGGCCGTCGAGTTCCTTCTTGATGGCCTCCGCCAGAGGCTTCCAGTCGCCGTTCAGAACCTCGGCCCAAAAGAAATCCTGGACCTCGAGGTCGCGCTGGCTGTCAAGAATCCAGGCACGGTGCTGACGCAGGCCTTCCAAAGGAAGGGCGACGCCGAGTGTGGGAAGTGACATGGGATTGATCCGGTGTGAGGCGGCACAGCCGCCGGTGACAACGGGTCCTCATGTCGCGCCGCCAAGACAGGGCGATGACATCCGCAGCCGACCACGCCGGAGTCCTGATCAAGCTGACCGGTCGCCTTACAGAATGCCCTGCGCCTGCAAGGACTGGATGGTCCGGCGCATTGTCGCCAGGAACAGCCGCGCCGGTCTTGATAACGGTGAGGTACGAGATACCAGAACCTGAGCGCTCACCGCCGTCTTCGGCACGAATTTCAGGCAGACGATGCCGTTCTCGCGGGCTTCGATCAGCCAGAACGGGTCAATCACCGCGACGCCCGCCCCTGCCCGCGCCAATGCGCAGGCGACCGACGACTGGTTCACCTCGATCGCGACACGGCGCGGCGTGCCGGCTTCACGGAAGGCCTGCTCGACAAGTGCCCCAAGTGGCTGGCTGCGGCTGAACGAGATCAGTGGATAGGCGGCGAGATCGCCTGCCTCGACCATGGTCCGGCCCGCCAGTGCGTGGCCTGGATGAACGACCGCCACCAGGTCCGCCGTGCAGAGATCGATGGCGCGCGCGTCGTGCTGGGTCAGCGGCGAGAGCGCGAGGCCAAGATCGACTTCCTCGCGCACCACGCTCTGGATGACGCTCGGAATATCCGTGGTCCGCACCGTGATCTGGATGCGCGGCCGCGATTTCTGGAACTCCGCCACCGCCGCCGGCAGGATATTGTTGGCGAGCGTTGCGGTTGCTGCGATCTGGATCGAACCGACATGGGTGTCGCCCATGTCCTCGATCAGCCGGCCGATGCGCTCCACGCCATCGAACACGCGCTCAAGATCCGCCAGCAGAACGCGCGTCTCGGCGGTCGGCTGCAGGCGCCCCTGCTTGCGCAGGAACATCGGAAAGCCCGCCTCGCGCGAGCATTCCCGGAGCATCATGCTCACCGCCGGCTGAGAGATTCCGAGGGCCTGGGCGGCAGACGTCACCGAGCCCGAACTCGCGACAGCGTGGATGATCTGCAATTGGCGGATACTAAGCGACATAAGTTGATCTTATGCAGAATTAAGCCACAGGCAATTGAGCTTATTCCAATGCAGGCCTAGCGTGCCTGTCATGGACGCCGCCCGAGCAAGAGGCAGGCGCCTGAGGAAATGCCAGGACTGACATGAAGATCACCGCTGTCGAAACCAGCGTGGTGGCTCTGCCCTTCGACATGGGCGGGCCGAAGCCGGCCTTTGCCGGCAGACCCTGGGACAATCTCGAAATCCTCCTGGTCAAGGTGGAGACCGAGGATGGGCTAGTCGGCTGGGGCGAAGCCTTCGGCCATGCCGCCATTCCCGCCACCAAGGCCGCCATCGATACGATTGTCGGGCCCCTGATGATTGGCCGCGATGCCGGCGACATCCAGGGCCTGTCGCGCACCATTCTCCACAGTCTGCACCTGCTCGGCCGCAACGGCTCCTTCGTCTATGGCTATTCCGGCATCGAGATCGCGCTGTGGGATCTCGCGGGCAAGCGCGCCAACCAGCCGCTCTACCGCCTGCTCGGCGGCCGCGACCGCGGACCGATCCCGGGCTATGCCAGCCTGCTCGCCTATAATGACGACGCTCTCGCTGCCAAGAACACGGCGGCCGCCTCCGCCCGCGGCTACCGCTTCATCAAGCTGCACGAACTCACCCGCTCGGCGGTGCTGGCCTCTCAGAAGGCTGCAGGCGACGTGCCTGTCATGATGGACGTCAATTGCGCCTGGTCGCCGCCAGTCGCCCGCGCCATGGCAGCGTCTCTGGTCGATGATGGCCTGATGTGGCTGGAAGAGCCGGTCTGGCCGCCGGAGGATGTCGAGGGTCTCGCCAGCGTGCGCGCCTATGGCATCCCGATCTCGGCTGGCGAGAATGTCGCGGGCCTGTTCGGCTTCAAGACGCTGATCGATGCCGGCGCCATTGATATCGCCCAGCCGAGCGTCACCAAGATCGGCGGCATTGCAGAGATGCTCAAGATCTTCGACCTCTGCGAGGCCCACGGCATCGAGGTCTGCCCGCACAGCCCCTATTTCGGCCCGGGCTTCATCGCCACGCTCCACATCATCCAGGCGCGCATGGAAAAGCGCATGGTCGAGGTTCTCTGGCTCGACATGGAGGCCAATCCCTTTGATCCCTGGGTCAAGGGCGACAAGGGCCTGTTCGCCGTGCCCGAAGGGCCGGGGCTGGGCGCCGACCCCGACCCTTCCGTTCTCGCGCGTTACCGCGTCGGCGACGTCACCCGCATTGATGGACGGAACCGGTCATGAAGGTCACCAGGGTCGAGACCGACAACGTCACACTGACGCTCGCCAAGCCGATCGGCAGCGCGCTCGGCGAACTCCGCGATTTCGGCATGGTCCTGGTGACCATCCACACCGATGAGGGCGTCACCGGCGAGAACCTGGTCTTCACGCTCAACAACCGGCGCACGCCAGTGCTGCGCGCCATGGTCGAGGAATTGTCCGACCTGATCGTCGGACAGGATCCCGGCCATATCGCCGGCTTCAATGCCCGCGCCTGGAAGGACATCAACTTTCTCGGCCACAAGGGCGTCACCGTCATGGGCATCTCGGCGCTCGACGGCGCGCTCTGGGACCTCGCCGGCAAAGCGGCCGGCCTGCCGCTCTACCGCATGCTTGGCGGCGCACAGTCACGGGTTCCGGCCTACCATTCCGGCGGCCTTTGGCTGTCGCTGTCGATCAGCGAGTTGCAGGAAGAGGCCGGCCGCTTCATGGCCGAGGGCTTCAAAGCCATGAAGATGCGGCTCGGCCATGCCGATCCGCGCGACGACATCGCTCGCGTCAAGGCGGTGCGCGAGGCGATCGGCCCGAAGATCAAGCTGATGGCTGATGCCAATCAGGGGCTCAACGAGCATCAGGCGATCCGGCTCGGCCGCATGCTGGAAGAGTACGACCTCACCTGGTTTGAGGAGCCCCTGCCCGCCTGGGACCTTGACGGGCTGGCCCGCGTCTCGGCCGCCCTCGACACGCCGATCGCCTCCGGCGAGACCGAATATTCCCGCTACGGCTTCCGGCGCATGCTGGAACTGCGCTCCGCCGACATTCTGATGCCCGACCTGCAGCGCGCGGGCGGCGTCAGCGAGTTCATGCGGGTGAGCCATATGGCCGAGGCCCACGATATCGCGGTGTCCAGCCATCTGTTCCCGGAGACCAGCATCCAGGTACTGGGGGCGCTCTCCAACGCGATCTTCCTCGAATACATGCCGTGGTTCTCGCCGCTCTATAACGAGCAGCTGAGCTTCGAGAACGGCTCCGCGATCGTTCCGGAGCGGCCCGGCTGGGGCTTCACCTTCAACCGCGACTACATCCGCCACCTCAAGGGCTGAAGGCCCGGAAAAACCCGCGCAGACGGGCACATTCACACGCAACAATCGGGAGGATCACATGGCCATCAATCGGCGTCACTTCACCTTCGGCTCGGCCGGAGCCGTCAGCGCATCGGCCCTCGGCCTCGCCCATCCGGCGATCGCCCAGGCCGAACCGATCCGCATCGGCTGGCTCGCGGCCCTGACCGGCCCGAGCTCGGCGCCCGGCGTCGGCTTCAACCGCGGCGTCATCTATGCCGCGGAAGCCATCAATGCGGCGGGCGGCGTCAAGGGCCGGAAGGTCGAGATCATCACCCGCGATACCCAGGGTGACCCAACCAAAGCGGTCAACGCCACCCAGGAACTGATCAGCCAGGCCAAGGTCCACGCCATCTGGGGCCCGACCAATTCCGGTGAATCGCTGGCCGTGACGCCGATCATGGCGCGCGCCAAGATGCCGAACATCCACCCCTGCGTGGTCGATACCCTGATCGACGAGCGCCGCTTCCCCAATGCCTTCCGCATCTCGCCGTCCAACACCCAGTGGGACGACGCCGTGCGCAATTATTGCCTCGCCATTCTCAAGCTGAAGAAGATCGCCGTCATCGGCGACACGACGGGCTATGGCGTCAGCGCCGTGAACGCCTCTGTCGCCGGCTTCAAGAAGGATGGCGCCGAGGTGGTCTACCAGGCCAATATCGACGCAACCCAGCCCGACATGACGCCTGACATGCTGCGCGCCCGCAATGCCGGCGCCCAGGCCATCGTCGTGTGGAGCGTCTCCACCGGCATGGAGGCGCGCATGATGAACACCCGCGCCGCCATGAACTGGGATGTGCCCTTCGTCGGCCATCCCTCGTTGTCGTCCGGCGAAATCGGCGGCCTCGTCGAAAAGCCGGCCAACTGGGAAAAGGTCTACGCGATCGGCTATCGCAGCTGCAGCTATGGCGCGGACGGCAAATTGCCGCCGAAGAACCAGGCTCTGGTCGAGCGCCTCGCCGGCAAGGTCAACCTCCAGGACACGCTGCTCTGGTGGGTCGCCTGCGGTATCGACGCCATCGATCTCGTCGCCAAGGCCGTCGAAGCGACCGGATCCTCGTCCAGCGAGGCGATCATCGGCTACTGGAACGGTTTGACGAAATACGAGGGCTATTTCGGCAACTACGCCTACAGCCCGACCCAGCACAACGGCTATCCGGTGGCAGACGTCGTCATGTCGGCGGCAAGCTCCGCCAAGAACGGCACATTTGCGCTGGCGCCCGGTTATTCCGGCTGAGTTCGACGAACATCGACGGCCGGGCTGTCCTCGGGTGGCCTGGTCCCGTTCGCTGCCTCCAATCCTGAAAGTCTGTCCATGCTGGCTTCGATCCTGGCCTCAGGTCTCGCGGTTGGGGCGATCTACGCTCTCATCGGCATCGCCTACAACACGATGTTCTCGACCTCGCGGGTCATGAGCTTCACCGCTGGCCAGCTTGGCATGCTGGGCGGTGTGTTCGGCTCGCTGTTCATCCTGCGCATGGGTTTTCCACCCATCCTCGGCTTTTTCGCCATGATCGCCTGCTGCGCGCTGATCGGCGTGATCACTGAATTCGTCGCGGTCCGGCCCGTGCTGAAGAGCCTCGACCAGCACCTCTATGTGCTGTCCACGTTGGCGCTGGCGCTGATGATCCAGCAGGTGACGGCCATCGAGTGGAGCACGGAGCCGCAGCCCTTCCCGCGCCTTTTCGGTGCTGGTGGCGGCTTCCTCGAGGAAAAGTTCTGGTTTCCCGTGGTCGCCTGCATCGTGACCATTGTCGGCCTTGAACTACTCTACCGGAAGACATTGGTCGGCCGGGCCTTTCTCGCCATCGCCGAGGACAATTTCGCCGCCCGGGCGCTGGGCCTGCCCGAGCGCAATCTGCGCATCGCCAGCTATGCGCTGGCCGGCGCAATCGGCGGCCTCGCCGGCTTTTCCGGCGGACAATTGCTGCTCGCCTTCTTTGCCAATGGCCCGCTGCTCAATTTCTACGGCTTCGTGCCGGTGGCGCTCGGCGGCCTCGGCAACAATCGCGGCGCCGTCATCGGCGGTCTCGCGCTTGGTATCTTCCAGCAGGCGGCGAACTTCCTGGTCGGCGGCATCTTCTCGTCCGTCGCCGTGTTCGGCCTTTTCATCATCGTGCTCTTGATCGCACCCCAGGGCCTGTTCGGCGGCCAAGCCGCAAGGAGGGTCTGATGACCGATCTGAGCAACATGGCCGCAATTGCGCCGACGGAGAAGCCGGGCGGCGTGTCGGCGGCGCTGCGCAGCGCCCTGCCCTTCATCGGCCTGTTCGGTCTCGCCGCGCTTCTGCCGCTCACTGGCAACGAATATTGGGGTCTCATCGCGACCCGCGCCGCGATCTACTGGATGCTGGTCGCGGGTCTCAACCTGATCGTCGGCTATGCCGGGCAGCTGGCCATCGGCTATGTCTCGCTGCTGACGCTCGGAGCCTATACGACCAGCGTGCTGGTCGGCGGCAATGTGACGCCGCCCGTGCCCGTCTTCGCAGCGCTGGCAGTCGCTGGTCTGGTCGGCGCCGTATTCGGTGTCATTGTCGGTCTGCCGGCGCTGCGGCTGCGCACGTTCTACTTCGCAATGACGACGCTTGGCTTTGCGACCATCGTGACGCAGGTGGCGTTGGCCTGGCAAAGCGTCACCGGCGGCGGCATCGGGCTGCCGGGACCGGAAATGCCTGCCCCCTTCGACAATGCCTGGGGCTTTTTCTATTTCTGTCTGGCAGTGGCTGCGGCCAGCACATGGATCACTTCGAATATCGCGCACAGCCGGTTCGGCCGCGCGCTGATCGCCGTGCGTGATGCCGATGTCGCGGCGGAGGCGAGCGGCATCTCCAAGGCACGCCTGCTCATCGCGGTGTTCATGCTGGCGGGCGCGCTGGCCGCCATGGCCGGTGGCCTGTTCGCAAGCCTCCAGACCTACATCACGCCCGACGCCTTCACCTTCGAACTGTCGCTGCTGTTCTTCATCGCCGTGCTGATCGGCGGCCGCGGTTCGATCCTCGGACCGCTGATCGGTACGATCGTGCTGACCATCCTGCCGGAGATCGCAGCTCCGCTCGCAGCATGGTCGACCTTCCTCTACGCGGTGCTGCTGCTGGTCATTGTGCTTGCCATGCCCGGTGGGATCGCAGCCCTCCTCGACTTTAAGAGCCGGAAGCCCCTGACCTTCGACCGGGCAATCAAGCCCCGCCCGGCCCTGCTGGCCTCGCTGCTCGATCGCAGCGAAGAGCGCACTCCGGTCGTCCTGACCGACATCGTGCTGAGCTTTGGCGGCGTCCGCGCCATCGACGGCGTGTCGCTCGCCATCGAAACCGGCAAGGTCCACGGCCTGATCGGTCCGAACGGCAGCGGCAAGACGACCACGCTCAATGTCATCTCGGGCTATTACGCGCCTGAGAAGGGCATCGTCACACTGGGCGGGCCATTGGAGCCTGGATCGGCGGAGACCCGTGCAGCGCGCGGCATTGCCCGCACGTTCCAGACCCCACGGATCGTCGGAGAAGCCTCCGTCATCGACAACGTGATGATCGGCGCGACCATCCAAGGGCAAGCCACTTTCGTCGAGACACTGCTCGCCCTGCCCCGGCACCGCGCTGACGAACGGCGTCTGAAGGCCGCAGCCATGACCGCGCTGGCCGCTGTGGGACTTGAAGCCTTGGCGGACATTCGTGCCGACCGCTTGCAGCACAGCGAGTTGCGCTTCGTCGAGATCGCCCGTGCGCTCATCCTCAAGCCCGCCTTCCTGATGCTCGACGAGCCGGCTGCAGGCCTCTCGGTTTCCGAGATCGAACGCCTCGCCACCCTGATCAAGGCGATCAGCAAGCAGGGAACCGGCGTCCTGCTGGTCGAACATCACGCCGACCTGATCTTCGACATCTGCGACCATGTGACCGTTCTCAATCTCGGGCGTGTTCTGGCCGCCGGAACGCCTTCGGAAATCCGCGTGCATAAGGAGGTCGTCAGTGCCTATCTCGGAGGCTGACCCGCTACTGGCCGTTCGCGCACTTGAGGCGGGTTACGGCAAGATCAACGTCCTGCACGGCATGACACTGGATGTCAGAGCTGGCGAAGTGGTCGCCCTGCTCGGCCCGAACGGCGCCGGCAAGACGACGCTGCTGCGCGCCATCTCGGGACTCCTGCCATGGGGCGCAGGCGACGTCATGTTTGCGGGCTCCAGCCTGCGCGGCATCGGTCCGCGCGAAACGGCGCGAGGCGGCCTGGTCCATGTCGTCGAGGGACATCGGGTGTTCACCCAGCAGACCGTAACCGACAACCTGCTGCTTGCGGCCTACGACATCCCGCGCGGTGAGCGCCTGGCACGGGTCGAGGAAGCACTGGCCTATTTTCCGGAGATCGCAGCCAAGCGCAATGATCGCGGCGGGGCACTGAGTGGCGGCCAGCAACAGATGCTTGCCGTTGCCCAGGGGCTCGTCCGCCGCCCGAAACTGTTGATGCTCGATGAGCCCTCCGCGGGCCTTTCGCCGGTCCTCGTCGATCGCGTGCTGGCCGTCGTCGCCCGGCTGCGTGATACCGGGACGGCGGTCCTGCTGGTCGAGCAGTTGATCGAGAAGGTTCTGGCGATAGCCGACCGCGTCTATGCCGTGGCCCAGGGAACTGTCGTTCTGGAGGCGAAAGCCAGCGAGCCGAACCTGCCACACCGGCTGGAGCGCGCCTATTTCGGTCTCGATCAGTCGTAGGTCAGCAGCGTATCCACGACCTGATCAATCAGGGCGCGGCTGCGCGCGGCGACTGCTACATGCGCATTGGCTGGCGTCGCGTGGCGCATGTTGATGGCCTGGCTGTTCATCAGCGTGCGCAAATCACAGACGGTCATGCCCCGGGTATAGGTGCCGGTCAGCTCGATCCGCGCCGAGGTGTGGACATAGTCGATGAGCGTCGGGTCGATATAGGGAATGATCGCGCAGACATCGTGCATCGGGGCGACGTTCAGACCGTAGCCGACGCGCTGCTTTTCCAGATAGAAGGCCATGAGGTCGGCGAGCACGCTGGCGACTTTCCGGCCGGATGCCCGCATGCGGTCGATGTCGCCCTGGTCGAAACCGGTCTGTCGCGTGATGTTGTAGCCGACCATGCGGATCGGGATCCCGCTTTCATAGACCGCCCAGGCGGCCTCGACATCGGCGAAAATGTTGAACTCGGCCGCCGGCGTAATGTTGCCGAGCGTGGTCGATCCGCCCATCACGGCGATCTCGCGAATCCACTGCTTCAGCCGCGGCTCGCGGCGCAGCGCCATGGCAATGTTGGTCTCCGGCCCAATCGTCGCGAGGATCAATTCGCCTTTGTGCTTCTCGGCCATGGCGATGATGAAATCGACCGCATGGGTGCCGATGACCGTGCGGGTTGGATCCGGGATGTCGGCGCCATCAAGGCCGCTCTTGCCGTGCATGGCGGCAATCCCGACCGGCACCTGTGCCAAGGGCTCTGCGCAACCGGCGGCAACCGGCACGTCGATCCGCCCCATCTCGACCACCGCCAGCGCGTTGCGGGTGGTGTTTTCCAGCGAGTTGTTGCCGTGAACCGTGGTCACTCCAACCAGGTCCATGTGGCGATGGGCATAGAGAATGGCCACCGCATCGTCATGACCGGGATCGCAATCGATCAGGATCTTCTGCTTGGTGGCCATGGTCGTCTCCCAAGTGATGCTGCCTTCAGGCTTTGGCTCAGACCATGGCGTCGGCCAGCGACCATGCCAACGTGAGATTGGACAAGGCGGCTCCGCGCCGGGCGGGTACGGGCTGGCCTTGCCTTGCCTGTTCCCGAGTGCTTATCGATAGGGCCTTCAGTTTGAGCGCCGGACCCATTCATGCCCACCATCGACCAGCCCCTGCTGATCAACTCAGCCGATGGCGCTCTCCATCGCGGACGTGAACGGTTCGACGCGTGGGCCCTTGCCTGGCGGCCAGCCGAGCCCCTTTCAGACGGGCGACCGATAGAGCCGAGGGCCGCGCTCACCCACCTGTTCGCCCGTAGGGACACCCGGCGCGTGCCGGTCGGCGTCATCGGTCCGCGCGATGCCACGGCCTCGGAATATGAACGCGCATTTGGGCTCGGCAAGGCGCTCGCCAGCATCGGGTTCACCGTCATTTGCGGCGGCCGGCAAGGTGCGATGGAAGCCGTCTCCAAAGGGGTTGCGGAGGCCGGAGGCATACCGATCGGCATCCTGCCGGACCATGACTGGCAGGAGGCCAATGATTTCGTTGCCATTCCGCTGGCAACCGGAATCGGAGAGGCCCGCAACGCCATCATCGCCACCGCGTCCTTCGCGCTGGTGGCGGTCGGTGGCGGCTATGGCACGCTATCCGAGATGGCGCTCGGGTTGAGGCTCGGCCGCCTGGTGATCGCCATGCCGGAATCGCACCATGTCGAGGGCGCGGTGCAGCTCACCGAAATTGCCGATGTCTGCGAGCATCTGACCCGTCGCTATCTCGTGCTCGATCGGGGATGATGCCGCACCAAACGATCTGCCCGTAGCCGGGCCGTTACGAAGATGCCGGGGCACAAATCGGCACGATCAGATCGAGGTCTCAAGGGAGGGCCACACCATGACCAGAACCATCACACGCCGTCATGTCGTCCAAGGCTCGGCTGCGGCCGCAGCGCTTCTGGCCGCGCCGAATGTCGCGCGCTCGCAGGCAGCGACCCTCAAGGTGGTCTGGATGGGATGGCCTGAAAACCAGGTCACGCCGCTGTTCGACGAAGTGCAGAAGCGCCACCCGAACATCAAGCTGCAGGTGGAGCGGATTCCGTTCACCCAGCTGTTCCAGACGCTCGAGGTGAAGCTCTCGGGCCGCACACCGGATCCCGACATCTATATCTGCGACAGCCCGCTGACTGCCTCCTACGCCTCGCGCGGCCATCTGATGGCGCTCGACAGCATGGTCGACAAGAGCCGTTTCACACAGTCCGGTCTGGCTGCCGCGACCTATGACGGCAAGCTCTATTCGGCGCCCTTCGGCTCGTCGATGCAGATCCTGTTCTACAACAAGGCCATGCTGAAGGCGGCCGGCGTTGAGGAACCCTCCGCTGATCCGGCCAAGCGCTGGACATGGGAACAGCTGGTCGAGGCCGCCAAGAAGATCACGAAGCCGGCCGACAACATCTGGGGCTTCGCTTTCGAGCAGTCGGAGCGGCCCTACCAGCTCCTGCCACTCGGCCAGTCGCTGGGCGGCAAGGCCTTGTCGGATGACGGCTTCAAGGCGCTCGGCAATCTCGACGGCCCGGCCTTTGTCGAGGCCTACACGTTCATGCAGAAGCTCTACAGCGAGTTCAAGGTGTCTCCGCCCGGCCAGTTCGATCCGGCGACGACGCCGGAACTGTTCGGCAACGGCAAGGTCGCCTTCTTCATTTCCGGCACCTTCAACTACGACACGTTCAAGACCCGCTTCCCGGGTATCGACTTCGGCGTTGCACCCCATCCCTATTTCGCCAAGGGCAAGCCGGTCACTCCGACGGGCGCCTGGCATTTCGGCGTCAATCCCCGCACCACGCAAAAGGCCGCGGTCGAAACGGTCGTGAAGGACCTGCTGTCCGACGACCTTCAGGCGCTGTGGTTCAAGCTTCGCCCCTACCCGCCGGTGGTCAAGGCGATCTGGCAGCGTGAGGCGGCGACCTTCAACACCGATATGTGGAAGATCGTGCAGCACGAACTGGACACAACCGCCGTGCCGCGGCCGGCAACGCCTGGCTTCCGTGAGTATGAGGACGTTCTGCGCGTCGCGCTCCGCGACATCCAGACCGGCTCGAATGTCCAGCAGGCGCTGACGGCTGCCGCGACCCGCATCGATCGCGAGATCGCCAAGTACAAGGGCTGATCTTGTCTCCCGCATGCGCTGACGAGCAAAGAGCAGGCTCCCGCCAATGAGCAATCGCTGGTGGGTGCCTTACCTGTTCCTCGCTCCGGCGCTCGCCGGCCTTTTGCTGTTCCGGTTCACGCCGATCGGCATCGCCCTGATCGGCAGCGTGTTCGGCGAGACGATCCGCGGCGATACCGTCTTCCAGGGCTTCAAGAATTATCTGGACCTGATGGGCGACCCGACCTTCTGGGCATCGCTGAAAACCACCATATTGTTCAACCTGATCGTCAATCCGCTTCAGGTGTTCTGCGCGCTCGTGCTGGCCATGCTGGTGCGGCGTCCCGGGCGTTTCATCGACATTTTCCGCGTGTCCTTCCTTCTGCCGATGACGGTGTCGATCGCCATCACCTCGGTGCTCTGGAACATCCTGCTCGACCCGACGCTCGGGCCTGTGAACGGCTTCCTGCGGTGGATCGGCCTGCCGGCCCAGCCATTCTTCCGGTCTCCGGACCAGGCTCTGCCGACGCTGATTGCCGTCGTCAGCTGGAAAGGTGTCGGCTACTGGATGGTGTTCCTGCTGGCCGGCCTGCTCGCCATCCCGAAGGAGCTTGATGAAGCCGCCGATCTCGACGGCGTCTCAGCCTGGCAACGCTTTCGCTTCATCACCCTGCCAATGATGCGTCGCCCGCTCGCCTTCGTTCTGGTCGCCGATACGGCCGCCAATTTCCTGCTGTTCGCGCCGGTCTATGTGATCACCCATGGCGGTCCGAACGAGTCGACACATCTGCTGATGTTTGAATCCTACCAGTCGGCCTTCGCCTTCCTGAACCATGGCCGCTCGCTGGCCATCTCGACCGTCATTCTGACGATCATCCTGATCACCGCCCTGTTCGAACTCCGGCTTTTCAACACCAAGAAGGGCGAGGCATGAACGACGTGGTCGCCTCCAGCTCGCGCCTCATGACGGTGTTGCGCTATGCGGCGCTGATCGTCATCGCGGTCGTGCTGCTTCTGCCGGTCTACTGGCTGATCATGTCGTCGTTCCGCCCCGCCGAGCAGATCTTCGCCAATTCCGGCCGGTTCGGGATCGAGACGCTGATACCGTTCGAACTCACCCTGCAGAACTACCGCGACATCCTGGCGGGCGGCTTTCCGCGCGCGCTCTTCAACTCGCTGTTCGTGTCGTTCATGACGGTCGCGCTCGGCATCCTGGTCAACTCGATGGCAGGCTTTGCCTTCGCGGTGTTCGACTTTCCGTTCAAGCGCACCTTGTTCGTCGCGGTCCTGCTGTCGTTCATGATGCCGTTCGAGGCGATCGTCATTCCCCTCTACGTCTTGATGCGCAAGCTCGGCTGGATCGACACCTACGCAGCGCTGATCGCCCCCGACATTGCCAGCGGCATCGTCATCTTCCTGTTTCGCCAGTTCTTCGCGCAGATCCCCAAGGAGATCTACGAAGCTGCCCGGATCGATGGCGCGAACTGGTGGCAGATCTATCGGCGCATGACCATGCCGCTGTCGTGGCCGACAGCCGCGACCGCCTCGCTGATGATGTTCATCCATCAGTGGGATGCGTTCTTCTGGCCCCTGGTCGCGGCGAGTTCGCCGGATCTGACGGTCATACAGGTGGCAATCGCTCGCAACATGACGCTCGAACAATCCAATTGGGGCGCCCTGTTTGCCTCGGCATCGACAGCGGTGCTGGTGGCCCTGGTGCCGTTCCTCATCCTGCAGCGCTATTACATCCAGACCGTGGCGCTTGGATCGGACAGATAGGGTCATCGGCTTGTTGCGACAGGGAGCGGGACGCGCCACCCATGATTGAACTTCGGGCCGGAACCGCACGCGCGACGATCTCGACGTCAGGGGCCGAAGTCCATGCCTGGCACGCCGGCGGCCATGATCTCCTCTGGTCACGCGACGCGGCCTGGTGGGACAAGTCATCGCCTGTGCTCTTTCCGATCGTTGGTTGGGCGCAACGCGGCCATATCCTTGTCGATGGCCAACATCGGCCGATCGGTGTCCATGGCTTTGCGGCAGCTGGAGCTTTCACGCTCGAAGACCAGTCGGCGTCCACCGCCCGGCTCAGCCTGCGCGACACCGCGGCAAGCCGGGCGGTCTATCCCTTCGCCTTCAGGCTCACCCTGACCTATGCCCTGACCGACGAGCGCCTTACCATCGGCTTCGAGGTCGAGAATACCGGCGATCGTCCTATGCCCTACGCTCTGGGGCTGCATCCCGCATTCCGCTGGCCGATGGCCAACCGGCCGCGGAACGACCACGCTATTGTCTTCGAGAGGCCCGAGCGCCCCGATGTTCCGGTCATCGTGACCGGCGGGCTGTTCAGTCCCAAGCGGCGCCCCATACCGATGGAAGGCCGCCGGCTTGCCCTCACTGACGCGCTTTTTGTGACAGACGCGCTCTGTTTCCTAGACGCGGCCAGCCAGTCATTCACGCTGCAGGCCAGCGCGGACGGGCCGTCCGTCACACTGAACGCGCACAACTTCCCCCATCTGGCGCTCTGGTCAAAACCCGGCGCGCCATTCGTGTCCATGGAAGTGTGGACCGGGCACGGTGATCCAGAGGGCTTTCAGGGCGAACTGGCCGACAAGCCGTCCATGCGGCAGCTGGCGCCGGGCACCGTCGACCATTGTGCGTTGGACTGGGTTTATCGCGAACGCGCGGCGCCCTGAGAGCTCGACAGGATCGCGTTCCCCCCACCATCATGCGTGCAGGCTTGCCATGCGCGCTTCGGCACCTTGCCGTTTCCCAGATCCCGCCTAAGCTCGCGTCTTCGCGTGGACGCATCTCGGTCTGCTTGACCAGACCACCAGCAATAGAGCGCAGCGCGAACCCGTTCATCTGAACGGTTTTGGCCCCTTCTTGCGAAGGGCCATCAGGGGAGGACGCATGGGACGGACGAGCCGCCTTGTCGCGGCGCTTGTGTTCGTGGCGCCGCTGGCCGTGCTGGTCGCCGCGTGGGCGGCGTTGGTGCCGATCTTTGACGTCAGGCCGCAGATTTTTCCCTCCGTGGCTGCGGTGGCAAAGGCTGGCCTCGAGGGCATTCTGGACGGCTCCATTCTGCGCCATGTCGCCGCGAGCCTGGCACGCGTTGCCCTCGGCACGGTTCTGGCGGTGCTGGTGGCCGTCCCGCTCGGCATCCTCATGGGCGTCAACCGCGGCGTCTCGGCCTTCCTGACGCCACTGATGCGCTTCTTCTCGGTGCTCGCCGGCATTGCCTGGATTCCCATCGCAACCCTGTGGTTCGGCTACGGCTTCGGCGCCATTATCTTCGTCATCTTCAACGCCGTGTTCTTCGTCGTCGCCTACAACACCCTGCTCGGTGTCTCGACCATTCCGATGACGCTGCGCAACGCCGCCTGGTCGCTGGGCGCCGGCCGCTGGGCCATGTTGACCGACGTGCTCCTGCCTGGGGCATTGCCGAACATCGTCACCGGCATCAGGACTGGATTGGGCTTTGCCTGGCGCGGCCTGATCGCCGCCGAGATGATCGCGACCAATGTCGGCCTCGGCTACATGCTGTTCGTGGCCCGCGACTTCTACCAGACCGAAGTCATCGTGTTCGGCATGATCGTCATCGGCGCCATCTGGCTGCTGATCGACCGTCTGATCCTGGTGCCCATCGAGCGCGCCACCATCGAGCGATGGGGGCTGGTCTCGTCATGAATATCCTGCTGGCGCTCTGGAGCTTCTGTGTCCGCACATCGGTGAAATGGCCGGTGCTGCAGACGCTGGCGCCCTTCGTTCCGGTGGTGGCACTGTGGTGGGGCTTCGCCGCCTGGGGGCCATTCCCGGCGGCGTTTCTTCCCTCACCGCCGGACGTGCTTGCCAAGTTCGTCTCGCTGATGGAAAAGGGCATCCTGCCCGACTATCTCGGCGACAGCGTGATGCGACTGGCGCTGGGGGCCGCGATCGGTATCGCACTTGGCGTGCCGCTCGGGCTGCTGGTCGGTCTGAGCAAGCGCGCCCACCGCGCGCTTTGGCCAATCCTCCTGTTCTTCCAGGCAATTGGCGACATCGCCTGGCTACCAATCCTGATCATCTGGTTCGGCTTTGGCCTGACCACCATGACCTTCGTCATCGTCTACACGGTGCTGTTCCCGGTCGTCCTCAACACCGTGCTCGGCGTGCGGTCGGTGCGCATCGAACTGCATCGCGCAGCCCAGAGCCTTGGCGCGCCGCCCTGGCGCATCGTCACCGAGGTCGTCCTTCCCGGCGCCTTGCCCAACATCATGACCGGCCTGCGCAACGGCCTCGGCTATGGCTGGCGCGCCCTGATCGCCGCCGAGATGATCGTCGGCACCAGCGGCATCGGGTTCCTCATGTTCGATGCCCGCCGAGCCGGCTCCGTCACCGAAATCGTGCTGGGCATGATCGTGCTCGGCATCCTCTGGTACATCGTCGACGCCTGGATCCTGGCTCCCATCGAGCAGGCGACCGGCCGGCGCTGGGGATTGGTCACACAGTGAAATCGCTCGGGCTCCGCAATCTCGCCAAGACCTATTTCGACGCCTACAAGGGCGAGCATGTCACCGCGATCCGCGACGTGTCGCTGGATGTCCCAGCGGGAGAGTTCGTCTCGATCGTCGGGCCGTCCGGTTGCGGCAAGTCGACCATTCTGAACATGATCGCGGGCTTCATTCCGCATTCCGGCGGCGAGATCCTGGTGGGCGGCGAACCTGTGACCGGCCCGGGTCCCGATCGCGGTGTGGTGTTCCAGTCCTTCGCGCTGTTCCCCTGGAAGACCGTGCTCGACAATGTCGGCTTCGGCCCCAAGATGCGCGGCGTGCCCAAGGCCGAGCGCGACGAGATTGCCCGCGAATATCTGGCGCTCGCCGGCCTCACCCATGCTGCCGACCGCTATCCCAACGAATTGTCCGGCGGCATGCAGCAGCGCGTCGGCGTGGTGCGCGCGCTCGCCAACAAGCCGGACGTGCTCCTGATGGACGAGCCCTTCGCCAGTGTCGACGCGCAGACGCGCATGACGCTGCAGGACGAGCTGTCGCGCATCTGGGAGGAGCGGCGGCCAACCGTCATCTTCATCACCCATGATGTGCCCGAGGCTGTGTTCCTCGCCAACCGGGTGGTGGTGCTCTCCAAGGGCAAGGTTCTGGCGGAAGTCGACGTGCCGATTGCCCGTCCGCGTGTCTGGGACAGGCTGGTTGGCGACGACCAGTTCAAGGATCTCTCCAACCAGGTTCTGTCGCTGGTGAGGTCGGCATGATGTTCCTGCGCTCGGCATTGTCCTCTCGGCGCGGCCTCATCCTCATCGGGCTTGGCTTGGCATGGCTTTGCTGGCAGGCGTGGCTGGCGATCGTCGCGCCGGCCAAGATCGGCACCGGATTCCCGGATCGCCAGCGCGTCAATGCGGTGGTCACACTGCCCTTCGCGCCCGAGCGCTTTCACATACTCGTTTTCCAGCGCTATGGCCGCGTCTCGGGCGCCGAGGGCAACAGCGTTGAACTGCGCAACATCGACAAAAGCCAACTCGGCGCCATCGCCCGGTTCTACTGGGTGAGGCGGATAGAGCCATTGCAACAGGGAGGATGACCATGATCACGAGAAGGACTGCCGTCGTCGGAACGCTTCTGGCCGCCCCGGCGCTGGCCCATGCGCAGCAACTGACCAAGATGAAGGCCGGCATGGTCACCGGCATCGACCAGATCGGCCTGCCGATCGCACTCGAGCGCGGCTTCTTCGAGAAGTGGGGCCTCGATGTCGACATCGCGCGCCCCTACGCGACCGGCGTCGATGCGCTGAATGCGCTGCAGGCGGGTGAGAGCAATATCGTGCAGGTGGGCGTGCCGATGATCGGCGCGGTCGTGCGCGGAATGGATCTCGTTGCACTCGGCAATTATTCCGGCAATGCCACCGCGCGCGGTTCGGACGCCACCATGGCGCTGATCGCCCGCTCGGACGCAGGCATCGCCAAGGGCGACCTCGCCAGCCTCAAGGGCAAGAAGATCGCCGCCTCCTTCGGCACGATCAACCACCTCTACATCCTGGCCCTTCTGGAGAAGGGCGGCCTGACGCCAGCCGACGTGACGCTGGTCAACACGCCGCCGCCGGACATGACGGTGGCTCTGCTCGCCAAGGGCGTCGATGCCTTCGCCGGCTGGGATCCCTGGCCGATCGTTGCCCTCAAGGACGTGCCGGGCGCGATCGAGATCGTGCGCGGCGGCAATGTCATCTCCTATGTTGGTTTCAATGTCGGCTTGAGGCCCTGGGTAGCCGCCAACGGCCCGACCATCGAGAAGTTCCTGGCGGCTGTGTCGGAAGCCGACCAGTGGATGCGCAAGAATCCCAAGCCTGCCGCCCAGGTCGCAACGCGCTGGATTCCGGGCCTCAAGGTGGAGATCGCCGAGGCTGCCATGGAGTTCAACATCCAGCAGGCCGACCGGCGTCTGTCAGCGAACAATTACCGCGCCATGTGGGCGGCGCTCGACCGACTGCACCGGCTCGGTTTCCTGCGCGCCACTTTCGACGTGAACAAGCATTTCGAGCCGAAGCACATCCTCAAGGTGATGCAGGACAATCCAGCCCTGTTCAGCGATCTGCCGGCCATTCCCGCCGATGTGGCGATCGGACCGGGCTATGTGTTCACGCCCTGAGGCTGCCTGATAAATCCAGGCGGCGGGCCGGATATCCCGCCCGCCGCTCGGGTTCGACATGGCACGAGGCGGAGCGTCGCCTCCGCCGATGTCGTCCCTATTGTGGCTTGATGCCCATGGCCGCGGCCAGTTCGGCAAACAGCTTCACCGCGCGTTCCAAGGCCGCAATGCGCCGGCTCGCCAGGGATGGAGATATCCCCAGGCTCTGCGCCGCGGCTGCGATGCTGCCGTGATCGACAACCGCCACGAAAAGGCGAAAGGCATCAAGTTCCATGGACACGCATATCCGGATGCACGCGCCAGCATGGACGTGTGCTTCTTTGCCGCGCGGCAGCTGAAACGACCCGCATAGCCCGACAGCGGTCACCCCTGACGTCCAGATATCTGGTCGACCATCAGGGTGATCATCCGTGCTTGGCGGATGAACCTGCCGCTGAACGGCTCCGCCAAGAGACCCTTTGCCTCCCTCGCCTCTCCTCCTGCGACGCGCAGGAAGACTCGCTTTTTCTGACATCCCCATATAAGAACAAAATAGGAACATTCAGTGTGAGCCGTCATGTCCACCTCTGCAGCCCTGGCCGAACTCAGATCCCAGCTCGCTGCCCTTGCCAGGCCCGCTCCGGCCATGGCGAAGGGGCATGTCGAGCTTGGTATCGCTTCACTGGATGCCTTTCTGATGGGTGGGCTCGCCCGCGCGGCACTGCATGAAATCTGTTCGCAAGGGACCACCGACCTTCCCGCTGCGACCGCTTTCGCCCTTGCCGTGGCCATGCGCGCGGCTCAGGAGCGGCCCGTTCTCTGGGTACGACAGGATGTCCTCGACGGGGAAAGCGGGCGACCACACCCCGCAGGCCTCGCAGAACTTGGCCTCGATCCGGACCGCTTTCTGCTGGTGACGGTTCCGGATGCGGAAAGCGTGCTGCGCGCGGCCGGAGAAGGCACCCGCTGTGCGCCGCTTGGAGCTGTGGTGATGCAGCCCCATGCCGGGGAAAATGTCATCACTCTCACGGCAAGCCGCCGGCTGGCCCTCGCCACCGAGGCGTCGGGCGTCATCACGCTCATGGTGCGGACCGTGCGCACGGGTGCCAGCGCGGCACAGACCCGTTGGCTGGTCTCGGGCAAGCCATCCCGTCCGCTGGAGGGCAATGCGCCGGGATATCCGGCCTTCATGGCCAGGCTGCTTCGCCACCGCGGCGGGCTCGGCGAGCGGGAATGGCATGTGGAATGGGATCGCGAACGACGATCCTTCCGGCCGATGCCCGAGCCCTCCCTTGTTCCGCGTATGAAGACCGAGCCCGATGTCCCGCCGCTATCTCACCCTATGGCTGCCCTTCCTGCCGACGGACCGGTTGCGGCGGATTCAGGCGCCGCGGCCCGCCGGGCCGGATGAAGCGCCGGTTGCCCTGATCGAGAAAGATCGTGGAGGGCTGCGACTGGTTCATTGCGACCGCCGGGCCCTCGCCCTGGGACTGACGCCCGGCATGACCCTCGCCGATGCGCGCGCGCGCATTCCAGACCTTGTCGCCCAGGCAGCCCAACCCGAAGCCGACCGCGATTTTCTGGGACGCCTCGCCGCCTATTGCGACCGCTTCACCCCACTGGTTGCGCTCGATGGCCCGCACGGGCTGGTCCTCGACATTACCGGCTGCTCCCGGCTGTTTTCAGAGATCGACCTGTTGGCGCTGATCGCGCGGCGCATGTCGGCGGGAGGCCTGACATTGCGCGCGGCCATAGCCGGCACACCGGAGGCAGCGCGGGCGGTCTGCCGGTTCGGTGCAGGCGGCATCGTTGCGCAGGGCGACGAAGAGGCAACCATCAGCCGACTGCCGGCAGCAGCCCTCGAGGTTCCGGAAGAGACACTCATGGCCCTGTCCAGGGCCGGGTTGAAGACCGTTGCCGATGTCGCCGACCGGGCACCAGCGGCCCTGACCGCTCGTTTCGGCTCGGGTCTAGCGACCCGCCTGTCGCGCATGCTCGGCCATGAGGATATCCGCATCACGCCCTTGCGGCCGCTGCCCGATTGCGTCGTCGAACGGCATTTCCCCGAGCCCCTGCTTGATGTGGCGGGCCTGGAACGGATCGTCACCCGGCTCATGACCGAGGCCGCCGGCGTGCTGGAGCGACGTGGCGAGGGCGGCCGCGTCTTCGAAGTGTCGTTCTTCCGTTCCGATGGCGCGGTGCGGCGACTGATCCTGGAAACCGGGCGGCCCTCCCGGGACATCCAGGCCCTGCTCCGGCTCTGGCGCGAGCGTATCGACACCCTCTCCGACACACTCGATCCAGGGTTCGGCTTCGATGCGGTGAAACTCGCAGTATCCGTCTGCGAGCCCTTGTCTGATGTGCAGACAAGCCTCGATGGCCGGGCCGACGAGGATGATGCCGTGGCCAATCTGGTCGACCGGCTGGTGACCCGCTTCGGACGCGACAGGGTGCTGCGCTTCATCGCGCGGGATAGCCACGACCCCCGGCGCGAGGCGAGGACGGTTCCGGCAAATGCGCCCATGCCGGCCTCCAGGGTCTCCTGGCCGCCCCCCGAAAGGGATGGCCCCCCTGCCCGGCCGCTCCATCTGTTCGAGCCGCCCCAGCCGGTCGAAACCCTGGCGGAGGTTCCAGACGGCCCTCCATTGCGGTTCCGCTGGCGGCGCATATTGCACGAGATCGCGCGGGCCGAGGGCCCGGAGCGGATCGCCCCGGAATGGTGGCGCGACGGGCCGCAGCCACCGATCCGCGACTATTACCGGGTGGAGGATGCCGAAGGACGCCGCTTCTGGCTGTTCCGTTCCGGCCTTTACGGGCGAGGCGCCGAGCCGCCGCGCTGGTTCCTGCACGGGCTGTTCGCATGAGCGCCTATGCCGAACTGGTCGCCGCCACCAATTTCTCCTTCCTGCGCGGGGCATCGCCTGGGTCGGATCTCGTCCTGACCGCGCTGCTGCTCGGCCATACCGGTCTCGGCATCGCCGACCGCAACACGGTATCCGGCGTTGTCCGTGCCTGGAGCGCCTTGCGGGATCTGCGCGAAAACGGCCTGCCCTCACCAGAAAAGATCCGCGAGGGGGGCGGCCCCGGTGAATATGTCTGGGTGGAGAACCCAGCCTTCGCCGAGTTGCCCTTCACCCGCGAGCGGCTTCAGGAGATGGCGAGGACCTTCCGTCTCACCATCGGTTCAAGGCTCTGCTTTGCCGATGGAACGCCCGATATTGTCGCCTATGCCGTCAACCGCGACGGCTGGGGGCGGCTCTGCCGTCTGCTGACCACGGGCAATCTCCGGGCTTCGAAGGGCGAGTGTGTCCTGCATCTCGCCGATCTTCTGGCCGATACGCGGGATCTGCTGCTGATCGTGGTGCCAGGGCGCGACCATCAGGGCCTGCCGGCACTTCTCGACCGCCTGTCCGAAGTGGCGGCGGGCACCGTCTGGCTTGGCGCGGCCATGCATCGCAAGGGCGATGACCTGCGCCAGCTCACGCGGCTGAAGGCGATCGCGCGTGCGGCCGGCACGCCGCTGGTCGCCATCAACGACGTGCTTTACGACGCAGCCGAACAGCGCGACCTGCAGGATCTGCTCACCTGCATCCGCGAAGGCGTGTCGATCGACAATGCGGGACGTCTGCTCGAGGCCAATGCCGAGCGTCACCTGAAGACTCCACAGGAAATGGCGCGCCTGTTTCGTACGGCGCCCGAGGCGATCGAGCAGACGCAATATCTGCTGTCCCGCATCGGTTTCGACCTCGGGCAGCTGAAATACGAATATCCCGACGAACACATTCCGCCGGGATGGACGCCACAGACCTGGCTTGAAGAGCTTGTGCGCCGGCGCACTCCGATCCGCTATCCCAACGGCCTTCCGCAAAAGGTGGAGGACCTGCTGAAGCAGGAATTGGCACTGATCGCCCAGCTCGATTATGCGCGCTATTTCCTGACTGTCCGGCAGATCGTCGAATTCGCCGACAGCCGCGGCATCCTCTGCCAGGGGCGAGGATCGGCCGCCAATTCTGCCGTCTGCTACGTGCTCGGCATCACCTGCGTCGATCCCGCCGACAACGATGTGCTGTTTGCCCGCTTCATCTCGACCGAACGCCGCGAGCCACCCGATATCGACGTGGATTTCGAGCACGAGCGGCGGGAGGAAGTGATCCAGTGGATCTACGCGACCTATGGCCGCGAGCGTGCCGGCATCGCGGCGACCGTCATCCGTTACCGGCCACGCAGCGCCATCCGCGATGTCGGGAAGGCTCTTGGCCTGACCGAGGATGTCACGGCCCGCCTCGCGGGCACGCAATGGGGCAGCTGGGGCAGCGATATCGGCGACAACCTGATCCGGCAGGCCGGTCTCGATCCGCAAAACCCGGTCATCCGGCGTGCGGTCGGGTTCGCCATCCGGCTGCTCGGCTTCCCGCGGCATCTGTCGCAGCATGTCGGCGGCTTCGTCCTGGCGCGCGTCCGGCTGGATGAGACAGTGCCGATCGGCCATGCCGCGATGGACGAGCGCACTTTCATCGAGTGGGACAAGGACGACATCGACGAGCTCGGCCTGATGAAGGTCGATGTGCTGGCGCTTGGCATGCTGACCTGCATCCGCAAGGCCTTCGACCTGCTGCGCCAGCACGAGGGCCTGGATTTCGGCCTTGCTGACATCCCGGCGGACGACAGGGACACTTACGACATGCTCTGCGCGGGCAAGTCGCTCGGCGTCTTCCAGGTGGAGAGCCGCGCGCAGATGAGCATGCTGCCGCGGCTGAAGCCCCGCACGCTCTACGACCTCGTCATCCAGGTGGCGATTGTCCGGCCGGGGCCGATCCAGGGCAACATGGTCCACCCCTATCTCAAGCGCCGGGCCAATCTTGAACCGGTGCATTATCCGTCACCTGCGCCCCCCCACGACCCCCATGAGCTGGTCGAGGTCCTGAAGAAGACCTGCGGCGTGCCCCTGTTCCAGGAACAGGCGATGAAGCTTGCCATGGTGGCGGCCGAGTTCACCGATATCGAGGCGAACGGCCTGCGCAAGGCCATGGCGACGTTCCGCAATGCCGGCACCATCGGCAATTTCGAGACGATGATGGTCGGGCGGATGATCGCGCGCGGCTACGAGCCGGATTTCGCCAGGCGCTGTTTCGAGCAGATCAAGGGCTTCGGCAGCTACGGCTTCCCGGAAAGCCATGCCGCGTCCTTCGCCAAGCTCGTCTACATCTCGTCCTGGCTGAAGTGCCATCACCCCGCGGCCTTCGCCTGCGCCCTGCTCAACGCCCAGCCGATGGGCTTCTACGCGCCCGCCCAGATCGTGCGGGAAGCCAAGGAGAACGGCGGCGTCGAACCGCGAGCGATCGACGTGAACCGCAGTTGCTGGGACAACAGCCTGGAGGAGGTTGTGTCAGCGCAATCCCGGTCGGACAGGAAGGCCTTTGCCCTGCGCCTCGGGTTTCGCCAGATCACCGGCTTCATGGAGGAATGGGGCCTGCGCATCGAGCGGCTGCGCGGCTCAGGCTATGGCGGCGCCGAAGACCTGATGCGGCGGGCGCGGCTGCCGGCGCGTGCCATGCGTCTGCTCGCCGATGCCGATGCCTTCCGCTCGATCGGCCTCGACCGCCGCGAAGCGCTGTGGGCGGTCCGCCGGCTGCCCGATGATGAGACGTTGCCGCTGTTTGCCGCGGCACAGGCGCGCGAACTCGGCGAGGAACAGCCGGCGCCGCTGCCGGTCATGCCCCATCCCGAGCACATCGTCGCCGACTACCAGACGATGCGGCTCTCGCTCAACGGCCACCCGATGGGGATTCTCCGGCCACGCTTCCAAGACGAAGGCATCCTGACCTGCAGGCAGGCCAATGACCTGGCCGATGCCACCCGGGCCAGGGTCGCCGGCATCGTGCTGGTGCGCCAGCGTCCCGGCAACGGCAAGGCCATCTTCATCACGCTGGAGGACGAGACCGGCATCACCAACGTTGTCCTGTGGGCAAGCCTGTTCGAGCGCTTCCGCCGCGAGGTCATGGGCGCGCGCCTCATGCTGGTCGAGGGCGTGATGCAGAAGAGTCCCGATGGTGTCGTGCATCTGATGGCGGAGCGCGTCATCGACCGCACAGCCGACCTGCTCGGCCTGTCCGTGACCCATCACCTCAGGCCACCACTCGCGAGGGCTGACGAAATCGCCCGGCCCCAGTTGCCGCGCGGCCGCCATCCCCGCAACCTCAGCATTCTGCCGAAATCGCGCGACTTTCACTGACGGTGCGCGAACCGGCCTTCGGACTCATTCAGACGAAGAACGTCCCGAGGGACGCCAACCCGCGAGACGATTGGCCGCCGACAAGCGCACGGGCCGCCGTCAAACCTCGACCTCGGTCAGGTCCTGCCCGATCACGATCCGCCCCGAAAAGTCGCGCGCCACTTCCTCCCCCAAGACATCGAGCATGGCGGCATCCGCGCGAGGGCGATGATGGGTGAGCACCAGCGTCTTCACGCCCGCCTTGGCCGCGACCTTTCCGACCGTATCGCCGCAGGCGAGCGTGTAGCGCGCCAGGCGGCGGAAATGCTCGCTGGTGATTTCCGGCGTCGCGAGGAAACAGCACATCACCAGCACGTCGGCGCCCTTGGCCAGCCGGTCGAGCCCTTCGCAGGGCACGGTATCACCGCTGATCGCGACGACCTTGCCCTCCGCCTCGAAACGATAGCCATGGCAGGTCCAGCGCTTCATGAAGGCCTCGGGAATGCCGAGGCCATTTCCGTGGCAGACCGTTTCAGCCGAGACCTTCCACCGGCCGGTATCGACAACAGGTCCGGCAATGACATCGGTCGCGATGACAGGTTTCCAGCCCCCCATCGCCGGCTCGCCCTTGTCGCGCCACATGATGTCCTTGTCATAGACTTGGGTCAGCAGGGTATTGACCAGTCGCTCGGTGTCTGGAGGCCCATAGATCTGCAGGGGGCCTTGGCGGCCGCCCATCCAGGTCGCCAGCATCACGTCATAGAGATCGCCGATATGATCGAAATGGTGATGCGTGATGAAGACCGGGTTCACTGCCGCCAACGGAATGCCCGCCTTGACCATCTGAACGGTCACGCCGCGGCCGGCATCGAACAGGATGTTCTCGTCGCCGAGACGGATCAGCGTCGTTGTCGCCATGCGCTGCGGGTCGGGCCGCGGCCCGCCGGTACCGAGCAGGATCACCTTCACCGGGCATCCTCCATCGTGAAGCCTGTCGCCCGGATGACCCGGCCCCACCGCTCGTAATCGGCGGCGATGATGGCCGAGAACTCCGCGGGCGTGTCGCTAACTACCTGGACATCCAGGCGCTCCAGCTGCGCGCGGACGGCGGGATCGGCGAGGGCTGCACGTATCGCTGCATTCCATCCATCGATCATGGCCGCCGGAGTGCGGCCCGGTGCGAAGAACCCGTACCAGAGTTCGGCAGTCTCCATGTCGCCAAGGCCGAGCTGAAGTTCGGCGAAGGTCGGGACGTCGGGCAACCGCGGCGACCGGGCTCGGCCGGTCACCGCCAGCAGGCGTGCCGTACCGGCCCTGTGATGCTCCATCAGGCTCGCCGTCGTATCGAAAACGGCTTGCAGCGAGCCGCCGACGAGGTCGTTGAGCGCTGGCGCCGACCCCCGGTAAGGCACATGGGTGAGATCGAGGCCGGTGGCCTGGTTGAACATGATGCCGAGGAAATGCGAGGGCGTTCCGGCGCCCAGCGAACCGAAGCCAGCCTTGCCGGGATTGGCGCGGACGAAGGCGATGAATTCGGCGGCATTCGCGGCAGGCACCTGCCGCCCGATCGCCAATGCGAACTGGAACGTCGAGAACCGCGTGATCGGCGCAAGATCCTTCAGCGGATCGAACGGCAGGGACTTGAAGATGAAGGGATAGAAGGCCGTGGCGACGATCGGCGCGGCCAGAATGGTCGCACCATCCGGCTCGGCGCGCGCAACGGCCTCGGCAGCGATGCGGCCGGCGGCACCCGGCCGGTTCTCGATGATGATCGTCGCTCCGGTCGCAGCCCGCATCTTTTCGGCGATTGTGCGGACCATGATGTCCAGCCCGCCACCAGCGGGAAAACCGACGATGATCTTCACAGGCCGATCGCTCGGTTGAGCCCCGAGCGGCGATCCGACAGCCAGAATGGCGAGACAGGCCAAAGCCATCGCCCCGACCCACCGGTGAAGGGGCCGCAAGAAGCGCTCGGTCATGTCCATCATCTCCCCAAAACGGCAGGCCGACAGCTGGTAGCCTGCGGCCGACGCAGGGTGGACAATGCCCCGGCGCGGCCGAGGCGAACAGACGCCCCGGCGCATCGCCCCTCCCCGCAGCCGTCATGCGTCAGAGCCCAGGCCTGAGATGCCAGTGCGACCGCTGGTCCTTGCAGCTCATCTTCATCGGGAGGACGGGCACTGCCAAGCGGAATGGTTCTTGCGTGACGAGCAGCGATGCTGCCGCCACCAAAACTGTTCACCTATCTGGAAGCCGTTGCCAGAGCCGGGTCCATTCGCAAGGCCGCGGCAAGGCTGAATGTCGCGTCCACAGCGCTCAATCGCATGGTGCTTGACGCGGAGGGCGACGTCGGGACACCGCTCTTCGAGCGTCTGCCACGCGGCGTCCGGTTGACCGCCGCCGGCGAGGTCCTGATTGCTGCAATCCGCCGCAGCCTCGCCGACCTTGCTGCCAGTGCCTCCCACATCGAGCAATTGCGGGGTCTGGTGCGCGGCACCGTCCGCATCGCCTGCGCGGAAACCGTGGCGCATGACATGGTGCCCACCCTGATAGGCAGGTACCAGAACGAGCACCGAGGCGTTCAGTTCGTCGTCGAAAGTGGCGCGACACCCGAACTGGTATCAGCGCTGTTGGCGGACCGTTCCGACCTGCTGATCGCCCATGATCCGCCGCCCAATCCTGCCCTGGCCGAACTCGCCAGCGCGCCTCAGACCCTCTGTGCACTGGTCAGGCCCGATCACCCGCTGGCAAGCCACGGGAAACTGAGACTGGCAGACTGCCAGCCCTATTCGGTCGCTCTCGGGCTCCAGAGCTTCGCGAGCCGACGCCTGATCGACCAGCTCGCCGCCAAGCTGAACCTGACCTTCCGGGTGGCCATCGAGGCGGGATCCGTCCAGACGCTCCTGGCCTTCGCACGCGAAACCGGCGCGATCTGCTTCCAGTTCGCCAGCGGCACAAGGCGTGACGTTGCCTCGGGCGAACTCGTGGCGCTGCCGCTGATCGATCGCGACCTCACAAGGAGCCGGCTCGTTCTGGCAACACGGCGCGGGCGGTCGCTGCCGATTGCCTCCCTCAGCATCATCGAGATCGTCCGCCAAGCGCTGCAGCAGGCCCCGGAGATGTGAGCGCAAAATGCGCGCAGTCTGCATCAAACTTGATCCTATCGGGCTGCAGTCGCCCTTGCCAGATTGACGCTCGAACGCGCGATTGTCCCATCGCGCGGTGCCACAAGAGGTCCGATGCGCGCCGATGTCCTGCGATTGCCGATGGCCCATCCAGGCGACCTGTCGGCGCTTGATGTGGCGATCGCCAGCGGCCGGGTCGAGGCTGCAAGCATCGTCGCGATCATCGGCAAGACCGAGGGCAATGGCGGGGTCAACGACTTCACGCGCGGCTATTTCACCCAGTCGCTGATGGCGCTTCTGGCAAGCCACACCGGTGAAACCGCCGCGACGCTTGCGGGCCGCATCCCGTGCGTCCTCTCGGGCGGCACGGAAGGCGTGCTCAGCCCGCATTATCTGGTCTTCTCCCGCACGGGCGATCATACGAGCGTTTCAACCGGTCCGGCGCTCGCCATCGGCACGGCATTCTCTTCGCCAATGGATCCGGCCGATATCGGCCGGCGTGCCCATGTCGAGAGCGTCGCCGCGGCGGTCCGCGCCGCCATGGCCGATGCCGGCATCGATGACCCCGCCGAGGTTCGGCTGGTTCAGGTCAAGGCACCCTGCGTGACCTCGGCGCGGGCCGAAGCGGCCAGGCATGCCGGACGCACTGTTCTGACGGCTGATCCAGGGCGCTCCATGGCCTTCGCCCGCGCGGCTGGAACCTTGGGCGTCGGCCTGGCGCTTGGCGAACTTTCTGCGCCGTCCGAGGCCGCGATGCTGAGCGACTTCACGGTCACCTGTGACAGGGCGAGCATCTCCTCCGGCGTGGAGGTCGAGGCCAACGAGGTCATCGTGCTCGGCAACAGTCCGACATGGTCAGGCCCCTTACGCATGGCCCACCGCCCGATGGCCGATGCGCTGGACATTGCCGCTGTCGTGGCTGCCCTCGACGATCTCGGTCTCGATGCCCGGCCACAGCTGACGCCAAGCGACAAGGCTCGCATTCGCGGCGTGCTGGTCAAATGCGAGCCGGACCGGCGCGGCATGATCCGTGCACAGCGCCACACCATGCTCGACGATACCGACATCAATGCCCAGAGGCACATTCGCGGCGCGGTCGGCGGACTGGTTGCCGGTGTGATCGGTGACACCCGCATCTTCGTGTCGGGCGGCGCCGAACACCAGGGCCCGGATGGCGGCGGGCTGATTGCGATCATTGCCGAAATACCGGGGAGCTTGTCGTGAAGATCGTCATCGTCGGTGCTGGCGTCGTCGGCTCCATTCTGACCCGTTCCCTGTCCGCCCTGCCCGGCATCGAGCTTGTCTGCCTCGAAAAGGTGTCCCGCGACGACCAGTCGGAGGCCGGAACCGGCCTCAACATCTGCCCCAATGCCGTGAAGGCCATGCATGGCTTCGACCGCGCGCTGCACGATGTCATCGATGCCGCGAGCCTGCCCTGGCGGTCGTGGCGCGTTTCGCTGACCAATGGCCGCGAATTGTTCAACCTGCCGATCTCCAGCGTCTCGCAATTTCACGGCTGGCGCATCCGCTGGTCGGAACTCTATCGGCTGCTGCGTGACGAGGCAGGTCCCTCGGTCCGTTTCGACTGCACCATCCTGAGCTTCGGCGCCATGCTCGGTGGATCGCAAAAGACCTTTGTCGAATGGGAAGAGCATGGCACCCGTCACCGGATCGACGATATCGACCTTCTGATCGGCGCCGACGGTCGCTATTCGGCGATCCGCAAGCACTTCTCGGGGGCGCCGCCCGTCACCCAGATCGGCGTCTCGATCTTCCGGGCGCTGGTTCCTGACACGTCAGCCGGGCTGATCGACGATTACGAGCAATGGTTCAACGGCCATCACCGCCTGCTCGCCTTCCGCGTGCCGCCGGGCCACATCTACATCGCCGGCACGTTCCCGATCGACCCAAACTCCACGACAGCGGAGGCGCTCAAGACGCCGGAGGCCATCCGCGCCGCCTATACGCCGGCCGACGGCCCGCCGGGCGCGCAGGCGCAATGGATGATCGACATCGTGTCGCGAGATCCCGCGGCCCTTCATTGGGCCCGCGTTCAATATGCCGATATCCGCTTTCACGAAGACACGGCCAACGTCCTCTATCTCGGCGACAGCGCCCACGGCATGGTGCCTACCCTCGGTCAGGGGGCGACCCAAGCTGTCGAGGACGCCTGCGTGGCCGCAGCCCTCATACGCCGGGAATGGCAAGCCGGCCGGCGCGATCCGCAAGCCTGGCTCGCACTGATCGATGACGCGCGGCGAGAGCGGGTTCGCTACGTGATGGACCTGTCGCTGGAGGCCAGCGACACGATCCTTGCCGGCGGCGACCCGGTGGCCGGCAGTTTGCATAAGGTTGAACCTGACTTCCTCGCCAAGCTCGAGAGGCTCTACGGCGACGTCCATGTGCCCCAAGTCCCAGACCTCGCCACCGCGTGACACGCCTTAATCCCCGGAGATCGATCATGAAGCGTCGCGACTTTGTCTCCCTCTTCTCGGCCAGCGCACTCGGCCTCGGACTTGGTACCCGGCAGGCCTTTGCGGCCGACAAGGTCAAGGTCGGCGTCTTCCCGTCGAGCTCGGCACTGCCCTATTACGTCGCCCTCAAGCGGGGCTATTTCCGCGAGGTCGGCATCGAGACCGAGACGGTGGTGCTGGCCACCCACCCGCTGATCGTCCAGTCGCTGGTGACCGGCGCGATCGATGCCGCGACCAATCTGGTGACACTCGAAGGCGCCAATATCAACGCGCGGCGCCCGAACACATTGAGCTACATCTCGCTCGGCGGGCAGAATTCCAAATACATTGTCGAACAATTCGTGGTGAAAGCGTCCTCGACCGCCAAGACGCTCGCCGACCTCAAGGGTGCCAAGCTGTTCTCCGCGCCGGGTCCGGCCAATATCGGCGCGGCCAAGGCCGTTCTGAAAGCCGTCGGTCTGACCGAGAACACCGACTATACGATCCAGGAACAACAGCTCGGCGTGCAGCTCGGCGCCCTCCAGTCGGGCAATTTCGACGGCGGCTACACCCTGGAACCCATTGCCAGCATCATGATCCGCAATGGCGTCGGTCGCAGGTTGGAGGCGGGTGTCATTTCCACCCACCTTCTCGGCAACCCGCAAGCCGAGGCCTATGCCGCCGGCTGTGCGCTCTCCGGGCCGCTGCTGAAGGATCGGCCTGACGTCGCCAAGCGCTTCGCCGCCGCCTGGTCGCGCGCCGCGCAGGACGCCAATACCGACGTTGCCGCCCGCGACCTGCTCGCCGCCGACATGAACGTGCCTGCAGATCTCGCCCCGACCGTTCCGCTCGCCCATTTCGTGCTGACCAAGGACCTGACGGCGGCCCAGCTCGGCGATTTCCAGAAATTCCTCGATATCGGCACATCGCTCGGTGTCGTGAGTGGCAAGGTCGACGCCAAATCGATCGTCGCGACGTTGTGACAGCCGCCGCAATGGCTGCCGCATCCCCCTCAGCCAAGCCCGACAAGGATCGCTATCGCTGGTTCCCGCCGGGCACCCACATCACCGTGCGCGGGCTGACCAAGCGGTTCGAAGGCACGACGGTCTATGAGAATTTCGATCTCGACATTCCCAAGGGCAAGATCGTCTCGGTGTTCGGGCCGAACGGCTGCGGCAAGAGCACGCTGATCAACATGATCTCGGGCATCCTGCCCGTCGATGCCGGACAGATCCTGTTCGACGGCAAGTCGCTCGCCGAGACCCGCATCGGCTACGTGTTCCAGAACTATCGCGAAGCGGTCTTCCCCTGGTCGCGGGCCATCGACAATATCCGCTATCCGCTGCGGTTTCTCGACATGACCGCGCGCGAGCGGGACGATCAGGTCGAGAAGCTGCTGGCGAGCTTCGACGTCCAGCTCGACCTCTCGCGCTACCCCTACCAGATGTCGGGCGGCCAGCAGCAGCTGGTCTCCATCATGCGCGCCTTGGTCGTCGACCCCGAGGTGCTGTTCCTCGACGAGCCGTTCTCGGCGCTCGACTACGAGATGACCCTGTTCTTGCGCGAGA
The DNA here is from genome assembly GCF_005160265.1 of Phreatobacter aquaticus. Taxonomy (NCBI): domain Bacteria; kingdom Pseudomonadati; phylum Pseudomonadota; class Alphaproteobacteria; order Hyphomicrobiales; family Phreatobacteraceae; genus Phreatobacter; species Phreatobacter aquaticus. The sequence continues at coordinate 3,881,919 of NZ_CP039865.1, forward strand.
AGCTGCAGAAGGTGCTGGTGGAGCGACAGGTGACCACCATGCTGGTCTCCCACGACCTCGACGAGGCCATTGCCATGGCCGACGAGGTGCTGCTGCTGACCAAGAAACCCACCCGCATTGCCGAACGGATCATGTTCGGCGCGGCCCGTCCGCGCGACGAGGACACGACGCTGGGCGCCGACTTCATCCAGGTGAAGGCCCGCAGCCTCGAAATCTTCCGCAACGAGGTGCGCAAATGACCCTCCTCTCGCGCCTTCTCGAGCGGACACGGCCCCTGATCGGGGTCGCCGTGCTGGTCGCGGTCTGGGCGCTTGCCCATCAGCTGCGTCTGGCCGATCCCGTCCTCCTGCCCTCGCCGGCTGAATCCTTCTCCGCCTTCTGGAAGGATCTGACCGTCGGCACGCTCTGGGCCGATTTCTCCAAGACGATCATCCGCACCACGGCGGCCTTTGCCATCGCTTTGGTGATCGCTGTTCCCGTTGGGGTCGTTCTCGGCTCATCCGAGAAGCTCTACCGGTCGATCGAGTTCCTGATCGATTTCTTCCGCTCGACGCCGGCCTCCGCCATGTTCCCGCTATTCCTCGTGCTGTTTGGCGTCGGCGAGCGCACCAAGATCGCGGTCGCGGCCTTCGGCGCGGCGCTCGCCATCCTGTTCAACGTCGCCTATGGCGTGATGAATGCCCGCAAGCAGCGCCAACTCGCCGCCAAGGTGATGGGCGCCAATGCGTTGCGCGTGCTGACCGATGTGACGATCTGGGAATCCCTGCCGCAGACCTTCGTCGGCATGCGCACCGGCGTCTCGATCGCGCTGGTGATCGTGATCGTCGCGGAGATGTTCATCGGCTCGACCGATGGCCTGGGGCAGCGGATCATGAACGCCCAGATGGTGTTCGACATGCCGCAGATGTATGCGGCGATCTTCGCCTCGGGCGCGCTCGGCTATGCGCTGAACCTGTTGTTCCTGATCGCCGAGCGCCGCTTCGTCCACTGGGGCGGCAAATAGCCGCCCTCAGATCTCCGGCCAGGGCAGCGGCGGAGAGATCGCCTCATAGGCGGCAGCGACAGCGAGAAGCGCGCGGTCGGAGCCCCGCCGGCCGCAAAGCTGGAAGCCGATGCGGCTTCCAGCTGCGGCGGGCGCCGACGGCAGGGTGACGGCCGGAATACCCAGCGCATTGGCAAAGACGGTGAACACGGCATGGCCTCTTGGGCCCACCGGCTGGCCGTCGATTGTCGGCGGATGGGTCGCACCGATCGGCCAGGCGAGCGCGGCAATGGCCGGGGTCAGCATGAGGTCATGGCCCTCGAACAGCTCGGCGAAGCGCTGCTTTGCCTGCCCGATCGCGATCAGTGCGCCGAGATAGTCGGTGGCGGATGCGTCCCTGACACCGGCGGCCATGTCGAGAGCCGCCTGCCCCACCCGGCCGGCATGATCGGGATATTGATCCAAGAGCCAGGCCACACCGGCACGGCTGATGACCGGCCAGACGTCATTGGCGAATTCCGCAAGATCGAACGCGTCGATCGTCTCGACCTGATGGCCAAGTTCACTGAACCTGGCGGCAGCGGCGGCAACGCTCGCCGAGATCTCCGGGTCGACCGGTGCGCCGGCAAAACTTCGGATGTGCAGGATGCGCTTCGGCCCGGCTTCCGGCGCGCTCGCCGGCCAGGATGCACCGCCAAGAATGGCCATGGCGCTGTCGATATCGGCAACCGTGCGGCCGATCGGGCCGGCCACCTCGAAGTCGTGCAGGATCTCGGGAAACCCATGGGAACGCTCGATCATGCCCGTCGACGGCTTGAAGCCGATGAGCCCGGCATGGGCGGCAGGACGGCGGATGGAGCCGCCGCCATCGGTGCAGAGCGCCAGCGGGCCGATGCCGCTGGCAACCGCCGCGACCGCGCCGCCGCTCGATCCGCCGGGTGTCGTCGCCAGGTTCCAGGGGTTGCGCGTCGGACCGAACACGGCGTTGTCGGTGAAGCCCTGCACCGTGAATTCCGGCACATTGGTCTTGCCGAGAATGATGGCGCCGGCCGCCCGCAGCCGCGCGACCGGGCTTTCGTCGCGGGTCGGCACATGATCGGCGAACAACGGGCTGCCCCAGACCGCCGGAAGGTCCTTGACCAGGATGTTGTCCTTGATCGTCCAGGGCACGCCGTCCATCGGCCCGAGAGCCCTGCCCGCCCGCCAGCGTGCGGTACTGGCGGCAGCAGCAGCGGTCGCGCCTTCGCGATCAAGCGCGATGACCGCGTTGATTGCGCCGTTGACCGCGTCGAGACGGCCAAGCACCGCGGCGAGGATCGCATCGGGCGTGGTCTCGCCGGCCGCATAGGCCGCGACGAGATCCGCCGCCGAGCGGCGCCAGAGCGGCCCGCTCATATCCGCACGATCGCCGCGATCGGGGCCTCGCCCGGGCCGCACTGATGCTCGGTTCCGCCCGAGACGAAGATCGCGGGATCAAGCGTGATCGAGGCGATCACAGCTCCGACGGCGGCGCGCGCATGGCGCTCGTAGTTGATATCGGCATCCGACAGCATGGTGTTGCGGCGGCCGCGAATGCGCCCTGTCGGGCTCGCCTCGGCTTTTGCGAAGACGCTAACGATCCGCCCCGCCTGTTCCGCGTTTGGCGTGCCTTCGAACACCAGACCCGCCGATTGAAGCGCCGCGCGCACGCCGTCCGCATCAATCGCATCCTTGAGAATGCCGTGGCCGATGCGGAAATCGCTGGCGGAGCTGGGCGAATTTCCAAACAGCAGGACCTCGCAATCGCTGAGTTCGCCGCCGGCCGAGGTCGAGGCGACGCTGGTGAACAGCGCCATGTCGCGAGCGATGACATCCGCCGTGATCTGATCCTCGCTCACCTCCCCCAACGCCAGCGCCACACCAAGCGCCATGGCGCCGCGGGCATAGGGCTTGGAGCCGTTCGGGTCGCGCGTCACCGTTACGGCACCTCGCGCGTCGGCATCGGAGATGGATGCCGGCGTCAGCAAGGGGCCCTTGACCTGAACGTAATGAACGTCGGCGCCATCCGCGATCGCCGCCTCGGCGAGCGCCCGGCGTACGGTGGCGGCCACTTCCTTCACTTGCGCGACCGTTCCGACCTCTTCCGGAGCAATCTTCCGGCTGATCGCCATACCCATGGCGAGGCGCAGCGTGCCGTCCGCGAAACCTTCGGACGAGCGGGTGAAGATGGTCGCATGCGGTGACAGCACGCCCTCGGTGCCGCCGGACCAGACGAAGGCGATGCGCTTGCCGACCTCTTCCTGCGGCAGCCCGAGATGACGGCCGATCAGCAGCTGGTAGCAGAGCGTGGCATAGCCGCGCGTGAAGTCATTGGCGCCGCCATTGCCCTCGGTCTTTCCGATCAGCGCGACGATCTCGGCCGGATTGACCGCGCCCTTGTCGATGAGGCCTGCCAGTTCCGAGACATCGCTCGGATTGGCCATGGCCACCTTCCACACTCCGATCTTCACCTGGATATCCTCCGGACTTCTTCAATGCTTCTGGAACGGTGCGCCGATGGCGGCGGGCATGCGGGCGGAACGACCGACGCCGGCAAGCAGCGCCAGCGCCAGGAGATAGGGCACCATCTGGATCACATAGGAGCTCACCGGCAAGCCCAGGCCTTGAATCCGGAGCTCAAGTGCGGCGACCGCGCCGAACAGCAGGCAACCGAGCATGGCGCCGACCGGCGTCCAGCGTCCGACAATGATCGCCGCCAGCGCGATGAAGCCGCGCCCGTTGGTCATGCCGTCAGTGAAGGTGCCGACCTCCTGCAAGGCCAGCGTTGCGCCACCGAGCCCGGCCAGCGCCCCGCCGCCGGCAATGGCGGCGATGCGCACGAGGATCGGATTGCTGCCGGCGGCATGGGCCGCTTCGGGATTTTCACCGACTGCGCGCAGGATCAGCCCGCCACGCGTCTTCATCAGGAAGATCCAGACCGGAATGACCAGCAGGAAGGCGGCGTAGATCACCAGCGGATGGCGGAACAGGACCGGCCCGAGCAGCGGAATGTCGCTCAGCCACGGCACCGGCACCACCGGCGGGATGGTCAGGCGGATGACCGGGGCTCGCCCCCCGAACAGCCCGCGCAGCAGGAAGCTGGTGAGGCCAAGGCTGAGGATATTGATCGCAAGGCCGGCCACCATCTGGTCGGCCCGGAACCGCGCAGTCGCGATGCCGACCACGAGACCGAGCAACGCGCCTGCCATCGGCGCAACGAGGAAGCCAATGAGGACATTGCCGCTCATCAGGGCGGCAACCGCCCCCCCGAAGGCCCCGGCCAGCATCATGCCCTCCACGCCGACGGCAAAGGTTCCGGCGCGTTCCGACAGAAGCCCTCCGAGCGCCGCAAACAGCAGCGGCGTGGCGATCCGGATCGTCGCGGTCAGCACATCGATGAGAGTTCCGATCTCCATGGTCAGACCTTCCGCTCGGCGCCGCCAATGCCGATGGCGCAGAGGACAAAGATCATGGTCAGCCCCTGGATGACGAAGACCAGTGAGGACGGCACGCCGACCTCGCGCTGCATGGCAAGCGCGCCGGCCTCCAGAAAGCCGAGGAACAGGCCGGCCGGGAGCACCGCCAGCGGATTGAGCGAGGCGAGAAGCGCCACCGCCACCGCATTGAAGCCGAAGCCTGCGGAAAAGCCCTCGATCAGCCGGAGATGGACGCCCAGCACCTCGATGCCACCGGCAAGCCCGGCAAGCCCACCCGCGAGCAGCATGACGCGCATCGTCGCCCGCGGAACCGAAAGGCCCACATAATCGGCAGCCGACCGGCTCTCCCCCATGATGCGCAGCCGGAACCCAAAGGTCGTTCGCCAGAACAGGACATGCAGCGCCACCACCACAACAACCGCCAGAAGGATCCCGATATGGAGATCGGTCCCGCTAATCAGCTTGGGCAGCCGAGCGACACGGGCAATCAGGGGCGATTGGGGGAAGCCCGCGCCGGGCTCGCCCATGTCGCCATGCAACACCTCGCTGACCAGCAACACTCCGACGAAATTGAGCAGCAGCGTGCAGAGCACCTCGTGGACGCCGCGCTTCAGATGGACAATGGCCGCAAGTCCTGCCCAGATCGCCCCACACAGTGCGCCAGCCGCCAGTGACAGCGGCACGACAAGAACGACAGGCAGAAGCGCGGCGTTGAGGGCGATGAAGGTCGCCCCGATACCGCCCACCGCAATCTGGCCCTCCGCGCCGATATTGATCACCTTGGCCCGGAAACACAGCGCGACACCGGCGCCGGCCAGGATATAGGGCGTCGCCTTGTTGATGCCGAAGATCACCCGGTCGAGCGACCCGAAGGCGCCCCGGACCAGCGCGCCATAGGCCGTAATCGGATTGGTGCCCGCCAGCAGGATCAGACAGGCCGTCGTTGCCAGCGCCAGCGCCACCGCACCGACCATCAACAGGGACGTGCGCGCAGACCCGGACAGCGCGTCCACCAGGCGATCGATGCCGCGCCGATGTGAGGGCGAGGGAACAGGCTCGGCAACAAGGCTCATGCGGCGGCCTCGGCAACGCCATGCGCGAACCCGACGCCGGCCATCAGCAAGCCGATTTCCGTGACATCGACCTTGTCGCGCTCGATGGCTTCGGACAGGAGGCCACCATGCATGACCGCGATCCGGTCGGAGATCGCCAGGATCTCCTCAAGCGAGGATGCCAAATAAAGGACCGCGCCGCCGGCATCCCGGAGCGCCAGGATCTGATCGATGACGAAGCGGGTCGCGCCGGGATCGAGCCCCCAGGTCGGCTGGTGGGCGATCAGGACCTTCGGCTCGCGTCCGATCTCGCGGGCGAGCACGATCTTCTGCTGATTTCCCCCCGACAATGTGCGCGCCGGCTTCGATCCGTGCGCCACCTTGATCGAGAAGCGCTGGATACGCTCGGCCGCGCGCGATGCCAGCGCCCTGCCCCGGAGCCAGCCACGGTGGGAGAACGGCGCGCGGTCAAACTCCCTCAGCGCGATGTTGTCGGCAACGCTCATCGCCGGAACGAGTGAGGTGCGCGCGCGATCGACCGGGATATAGGCGAGACCGCGCGCCAGGCGCGCGCTGACGGACTCCCCAGTGATCTCTTCTCCGTCGAGCAGAACCATTCCGGCCCCCGCGGAGCGCAGCCCGGCCAGGACATCGGCGAGTTCGGTCTGGCCGTTGCCGTCGACGCCAGCAATGCCCAGCACTTCGCCGCGCCGGAGCACGAGGTCGATGCCATTGAGCCGCTGGCGATGCGGTTCAGCAAAGCGCAGAGCACGCGCCTCCAGCACTGTGGGACCGGCGACGCGCGCACGCCGCACCAGGGGTTCGGTCACGTCGCGTCCAACCATCATGCGGGCCAGATCGGCGCGCGTGGCGCCTGCCACGGGCGCGCGGCCGGCAACCTGACCATCGCGCAGCACCACCACCTCGTCGCAGATGTCCAGGACTTCGTCGAGCTTGTGGGAGATGAACACCACCGCCCGGCCCTGCTCGCGCAACCGGTGCATCACCACGAGCAGGTCGCGTACCTCGGGCGGCGACAGGTTGGACGTCGGCTCGTCGAGGATCAGAAGTTCCGCGCCAAGCACAATCGCCTTGGTAATCTCGACGCGCTGGCGTTGGCCGAAAGCGAGGTTTTCGACCAGATCGTCCGGATTGACTCCCAGGCCATAGGTTCGGTTGGCCTCGGAAATGCGCCGCGCGATCTCGGCAGGCTTCAGCCAGGGACCGCCGTCGCGCCAGCCGAGCGCGACATTCTCGGCAACCGTCATGGCGTCCACCAGCGTGAAATGCTGATGGATCATGCCGAGACCGGCGGCCAGCGCCTCCCGCGGGGTATGCGCACTGAGGCTCTGGTCACTGAACCGGATCGTGCCGGCATCGGCCCTCACGATGCCGAACAACACCTTCATCAGCGTCGACTTGCCCGACCCATTCTCGCCGAGCAGGCCGACGATCCGTCCGGCCGGGACATCGAGATCGATGCCCTGGTTGGCCCGGACGGAACCATAAGCCTTGTCGATGCCCCGCATCTGCAGCATGGCGGATCAGACCCCGCCGCGCGCATCTTCCCGTGTCACCGACACTTTCAGCTCGCCGGAGGCGAACTTCTTCTTGAGGTCCTCGATCTCGGCGATAACGGCGGCTGGCACGACCGGCGCGAAGGCCTTGCCGGTGGCAACGCTCAGCTCGGCACCGGTGCTGGCCGGCGTGTCGAGGCCGTAGAGCATGTACTTGCCGCCGGCGCTGGCGCCCGCCTGGGCAGCCGCCACATACATGTCGCCCCACTTCTCAACGATATTGGTCAGCACGGCTTCCGGCGCAATCGCGGTATGGCCATAGGAGCGGCCGTTGCAGAAGATGCCCTTCTCCTTGGCGGCCTGGATGATGCCGGCCTGCCCGGCATTCAACTTGCCCGAAATGAAGTCGGTGCCGCCGGAGGCGAGCGACAGGGCTGCTTCCTTCGCTTCGGCTGCGTCCTCCATTCCCTTGATGTAGATGACGCGCACCTCGATGTCCGGCTTGACGCTCTTCGCGCCCTTCCGGAAGCCGCCAACCTGGGCGACGACATTGGGCAGGCCCTCGAGGCTGTTGACCGAACCGACCTTGCCGGTCTTGCTCATCCGCGCGGCCAGCACGCCCATCAGATAGCCAAACTGGGTGTTGTTGTAGTCGACCGACGTGACGTTCTGCCCTGAACCTCCCGATCCCGAGCCGACCACGAACAATGTCTTCGGGAAGTCCTCGCCGATGCGCTGGGCGGCCGAAAGGAAGCGGCCGGTATGGCCGACCACCACCTGGAACTCGCGCCTGGCATAGTCGCGCAGCGCCTCGACCATGTCGGCCGCAGGCACGTTCTCGGTATAGGCGATCTCCCAGCCCGTCGCCTTCAGCCGTTCGGCGCCGATATAGCCCTGGGCGTTCCAGCTCTGGTCGTTGATGCTGCCGGGAAACAGGAAGGCCGCCTTCTTGGCAGCCTGCGCGAGTGCGCCACCGGCGAAGGCGAGGCTCGCCGCCGTGCCGGCGAGCATGGAGCGGCGCGACAGGACTGCGGGATGACCGGCAGTGAGGACGGCGGACTTGCGGGTTTCAGACATGGGAACCTCCGGCGTGAATGGCTGGACGGAGCAGAGCAAGAACGGAACCGTTTGCGGCCCAAGCCGCCGACGATCCCACCTCGTGAGATGAAGGGCCAGAAACCCCTGCCAGGTCAGGCTATTGGAGTATCGTCGCGATCAGACCGGCACGCCGCGCCACAGGCCGGTCAGTTCATCAGCCGCGCCCGCAACCATGCGGCCGAATTCGGCAAGTTGCTGCTTTTGCAGGCGCTCGATCGGTGCCGCCAGTGACAGGGCCGCGACGGGGCGGCCATATTCATCGAGCACCGGGGCCGCCAGGCAGCGCAGTCCCAGCGTGTTCTCCTGGTCATCGACGGCATATCCGTCACGCTGGACGCCGCCGAACGTGTCGCGCAGCGCGCGCGGATCGATAATCGTGTGCGGTGTCAGGCGGTGAAGCTTGGCCGCCAGCAGGTCCTCGACCTCCCTGCCCGGCAGTGCCGCCAGGAGCACCTTGCCGATACTCGATCCGTGCACGGGAACTGGAGCCCCGGCGGGCGGAACATAGGCGCGCGCCTGCCGCGCGTCGAAGCGATAGAGAAAGGTGACATGGCCGTCGTCGATCATGCCCAGATTGACCGTCTCCCCGAGCCGGCCGCCGAGGCGCTTCATGATCGGCTGTGCGAGCCCGACGAGATCGCGCGAACCCGCAAAATTGCTGCCTGCTGCAAACGTCGCGCGCCCGACCGACCAGCGGCCAAGTCTCCGGTCGAACCGGACAAAGCCACGGCTTTCCAGTGTCGAGAGCAGCCTATGCGTTGTCGAGACAGACAATCCGGCCCGGGTCGCAAGCTCCGCCAAACTGGCGCCGGATCCCGCGGCGCCGAGCAGACTTATGAGCATCATGGCTCGATCGACCGACCGGACGAGCCCGTCGCCGGCCATCTGGCTCTCGTTGTCCGTCGATCGCGTGCCCATGGCCTCAGTCCGCACGGTGGGCAATCAGGCGAAATGCCCGACGCCGGTCAAGCTTATCCGGCCCGCGTCCCGACTGGAAGCCTGCCGGTTCTCCCGCCGGCCACCTCACTGACCTCCCCCACGGGCTGAGCCGCGAGCCCCGCGTCTCGCGCGCGCATGATTCAATCACCTTGCTGATGCGGAATCGCGGGGTGAGGCCTCCATCTCGTTCTCCAGGCGGAGCGACACACGGCGGGCCCGGCAGCAGAAGGCATGGGGGATTGCGGCCGCGGGAGCGGCAACCCGGTCGGCGCCCCACCTCAATTGCGGCGCAGCGACCAGCTTCGACTGGGAGCAAGCGAGGCCGCCCTGGAAAAGAAGTTACTGGCGTCAATGTCGAGCAGACGGGTCGATTGTGATGATTGGCCCGCAGGTCTGCTGGGCGATCACGCCTGGCTAAGCCCAAGCGAGGGTCGACTCGCCCCTACCTGCGGCAGGAACGGTAGCTGGCACTCCCTACGGGGGTCGAATATGTCGCTTTCATCAATGATTTCAATGGTCAGGATCGGCCAACGGGGACCAATTTGGGGACCAAGATAGAGGGCCAGCCTGTTCAGCTGTAGCGCAGCGAGATCCGGCCGAGCTGGTCGAGCAAAATGCGCCTCGGTTCCGCAGGGAGAGCCAGCCGGCGCCGCTCCGGCAGCACCTTCATCGTGCGGACCCCGGGCGCGACGAAGATCCGCCGCTGGTCCTCTGCGGTCGTGCTCACCAGGGAGGATAGATTGGCTGGGGCGGCTGGGGTGCACCGACCCGGCGCTCCTGCAGCAGGATGCCCATCTGTGTTTCCAGCCTGGTCAGCGATTGAACGGTGTCGCGCTGTTCGGCGGAGAAATTGGTCGCGAAGATCTCATCGCGCGCTGAGATGACCGAATGCGCGTGCCGCAAGGCCCCTCGGAAAGTTGCGGGCATGCACCGCCCAAGCGCAGACAAGGTCCGGACAACGCGAGGTCAGCCAACATTAGGGCTGCCTGCGCAGCGGTTGCCAACCTAGCAGAGAAGGCCTTCCTGATCGAAATCGTCCCAGCCCTCCAAGCCGGCTGTCCCACGATAGGCTGACCTGCTCGCCCAATGCGAGGGACATCGCGCCCACCGCAGTAGCGCGCTGAAGCGCGACGCAGCCGCTGCCGTCGCCCAACCCGCCCGATAATGCCAAACCCACCGCTAGAACGAACTCAAGGCTGGATACAAGCTGGGCAACTTCAGTCATCGCCACTAGGCGAATGATATCAGGCGACGTCATGAATTAGCGGAAGTTGCGCGGATCGCGCATGACACCGTCCGGACCGCCCCACACCTCATCGGGCAACCCCGTCTACTACGACAGCCCCCCTAAGCCGGTTCTGTTTCCCAGCGATCAACCTGCCAAGCTTTCATCAACGACACCGTTTCATCAAAATCGAGAACGTCCGAATTGGAGGAGAGCTCAGTCTGCAACCGTGTCAAATCCGTCTGCGGCCGTCGATCCAAGAACTCCGGTAACATCGGCGCAAGGAAGATGAACTCGCCCATTCTCACCGTCCGTTCAGCTTCTTCATGCGTGATCAGTGTTTCATGCAGCTTTTCACCGGGTCGAATCCCGGTAATGCGGATCGGAATCGGCCGCCCACGCAGCAGTGCCTTTACGACGTGCGTCATCCGGACGGACGGCGCCGTCCTGACAACAATCTCGCCGGCGCGAGCGTTCTTGATGGCCTCAAAAATTGTCTCCACGGCCGAGGAACTGGGCATCAGGAAGCGGGTCATTTTCTCCGACGTCAGTGTCACCGGATTTCCAGATCGGATCTGTTCGAGGAAGAGTGGGATCACCGATCCTCGTGATGCAACGATATTGCCGTAGCGCACCGCAACGAAACGGGTCCCTTCCGAAACAAGGTTGGCGGCCACAAGAATCCGCTCCTGCAATGCCTTGGTCATTCCCATTACGTTGGTCGGCTGACACGCCTTGTCCGTGCTGAGCCCGACGACGACCTGAACCTTGTTGGGACGACTTCGCAGCGCCTCGACGAGATTGATCGCGCCGAGGCAATTGGTATCGATCGCCTGTTCAGGAAAATACTCGCAAGAAGGCACCTGCTTCAGTGCGGCGGCATGGATGATCATGTCGATTCCATCAATCGCCCGCGCCAAATCCGCCTGGCTACGGACGTCTCCGATCCGGAAGCGCAGCCTGCTCGAATGATCGCGGTAAATCAGATCATCGGTCGCCCGATCCTTTCGTTGGAAGGCGGTCCGCATGTCATGTTGTTTGGCCTCGTCACGCGAAAAAACAAGCACGCGCTCCGGTTCGCCATAACCTCCTTCGAAGATGCGGCGGACAAGAGCTTGGCCAAGCGATCCCGTCCCGCCAGTCACAA